>NZ_CAJYOJ010000070.1 GCF_913776295.1 uncultured Pedobacter sp. | reverse complement strand
TTGATGCCAAAAAGTAAGAGCCATTCGGCGGCGGTAAGCCGAGGCAAGACTGGGCTGTATGGCATAAGTAATTAGTTACGTCATCTATATTGATTTTTATAAAATAAATTATCCCTCAGGATGACGATCGCTCAAAATCAGGTCATTATTTGTAGTTAATGTACTCTTTGGCCTGATATTAATTGGTAGTTATAAACAGCAAATTAGTTAACTAACGCCAAACGATCGACTATAAACTATTGGTTTATTGAAAACTGAAAACCGGCGATTGAAAACTGCATATTGCTTAACGGATTAGAAACTAGCTCAAAAAAATCAAAACATATCGAATCTTAAATTGGTTGTTATCATATCGCTCTTCAATTTATTTACTAAATCTTAGCGTTATGAAAAATACAGCGACACCAAAAAACAATCCAACAGTTCAGGGCAGTTCGATAGCCGACCGCGCTAACCACGATGTTAAAACGGATAAAAAAATCCAGGGCATTACAAATGGTGGCGGACAACGGTCAGACCAGACATCGAACAAAGACAACCAGAGGAAATACGACAATAAGAAATAATAAAAAGGGGATAATCCGGCAAGATTATCCCCTTGTTATTACTGATTTTAATCCATAGTATTTGCTAGATAATATCCGCCAGTTAGAATATAATGTAGATGGCCCTATGCCGACGGAAGTTTCGGTAGTGTAAAATTTGACTTAACAGTTGTTGCCATACCTTGTAATAAAGATAGAGAATAACTGTAGATTCTTATTTCATCGGTTCCTGGACTTATTCTTTAGCTAAAGCAATGATGTCTTTACCTTCCAAAGTCCGTCTTTCATTCTGATGGTTCAAAGTATTGATCATCGCCTGCGCAAGCTCGGCCACGGTACAAAAACCATTGGGGTAAACCGCCCTGCCAATTGGAAATAACCAGTTGATGTATTTATAGAATTGGTGTGCATATTTTTGTGCTGGTAAGGGCTTGATAAAGCCAGGACGGAAGTTAAATACCTGTTCGAAAGGTAATTTCATTAAATCTTTTTCTGTTTTGCCCTTTACCTGCGCCCATTTCAAACGGCCGTGCTCGTTCGTTCCACCACCAGAAACATAACAAAAAGTCATATCGCTATTGAGCTTACTTAATGTTTGTGCAACATGCATGGTCAGCGTATAAGTCATTTTATAGTAGGTTTCCTGATCTACGCCTATTGAACTAATGCCTAAACAAAAGAAACAGGCAGTATAGCCCGACAACTGATTTTCTATTGCAGAGAAATCAAAAAAATCAGCATGAATAATTTCCTTTAATTTGGGATGTGCATAACCGCAAGGCTTACGGTTGATGACCAAAATATGATCAATTTCAAGACTGTTCAAACATTGCATCAATACGCCTTCGCCAACCATTCCTGTTGCACCGGTAATGATTATATTATGCTGGTTTCTGGTTTTTCCCATTGGAAGTTGTTTACAATCAAAACGAAGATATGCGAATCTTTGTTTTGCCCAATAAAGCCGTCAGATTTCTTTTTACTTTGTTACCATAGAAAGACGATTATTAACTACATTTAATAAAACAGTAATATGAGGAGTCAAAATATGCCAATGATTAAAATGATGCTGTTAACCTGCTTATTATTTATTTCCAGTCGGTTATTTGCACAAAACGAACTAAGCCCAAGGCAAACTTATCCGGATTTATTTGAGCAAGTTCAAATGGCAAGAATTTATCCCGATAGTAAATCATTTGTAGACGCCATTCCCAAAAAGAACCCATCAGAAATTATGAAGGTCTATAATATTTTAAAAAACAAACAAAATTTTGATTTGAAGACCTTTGTGAATGAATATTTTTATATTCCGGAAAGTCATCATGCAGCTTACCAATCTGATATCAAGGCAGGCATTGAAAAACATCTGGACACCTTGTGGACGGTTTTACAAAGGGATCCTGATACAGCTTCTACTTATCAAACATCACTATTGCTCTTGCCGAAACCCTATATTGTTCCCGGTGGCCGGTTCAGGGAAATTTATTATTGGGATTCCTACTTTACCATGCTTGGGCTGCAAAAAGCCGGCAGAACAAAAACCATAAAAGATATGGTTGATAATTTCGCTTATCTCATCAATAAATATGGCTTTATCCCCAATGGAAACCGTACTTATTACCTCACACGTTCGCAGCCACCATTTTTTGCGGCTATGGTGCAGTTGCTTGCCGAACACGATAAAAATGTTAAACTTGCAGATTATAAGGATGTCCTTGAAAAAGAATATCAATTCTGGATGAAAGGCGCCAGCCAATTAGGGAATGGCAAAGCTATAAACCATTTGGTAAAGCTTCCTGACGGTACTATTCTAAACCGATACTATGATACCAGTGATCAGCCCAGGGAAGAATCGTACAGGGAAGATTTTGAAGCCGCAAAATCCACCAGACAAGTTCCAGCTACCTTTTTAAAAAATGTACGTGCAGCCGCAGAATCGGGTTGGGATTTTAGCAGCAGGTGGTTTGCTGATGGTAAAAGTTATAACCAGATTATCACTACTGATCTGCTTCCCGTTGATTTAAATACTTTATTGTATAATCTTGAAATGGCTATTGCTATGGCAAACAACGAAGCTGGTAACAAAATAAGAGCTGCTTCATTTAACCAAAAAGCCAGGCTGCGCAAAACCGCTATCATGAAATATTTCTGGAACAAAAAACAAGGCTTTTTTACCGATTATAACTGGAAAAACCGATCATTTTCTAATCAGCTCACGCTTGCAGCAGCATTTCCGCTGTATTTTAAATTGGCAACACCATTGCAGGCCAAAGCTGTGAAAGAAAAACTGGCAAGAAACTTTCTTAAAAAAGGTGGGCTAATTACGACATTGACCACTACGAAAGAGCAATGGGATGCACCTAATGCATGGGCACCACTGCAATATATCAGCATTGTGGGATTGCGCAATTATGGATACCATAAATTGGCCGATACGATTAGTACCAGGTGGATAAACCTTAATATTTCGGTATTTAAAGAAACCGGGAAATTGATGGAGAAATATAATGTGGTACAACCGAATAGCAAAGGCGGTGGCGGAGAATATCCGCTACAGGATGGATTTGGCTGGACAAACGGTGTACTGTTAAAGCTGATGGGGAAATAATTCAAATGATAGGTTCTCCTTATAATGCTTAACAGAAAACAGCTATTATCTAAAAAACAGAGGCTGAACCAAACAGACAGAAAAAATCGGTTAATGGTTGCAGCCTCTATTAAAAGAGTGTTAAATTTTAATACCCGGGATTTTGTATCAGATTAGGATTACCCAATTGATTATCCGGGATAGGGAAAAGCAGATATTTAGCTTCGCTTGCAGGTTTTTCCTGCCATGCGGCGAGAAATTTCCCAAAACGGATTAAGTCTTGCCTCCTAAAACTTTCCCAATACAGCTCACGGCCGCGTTCATCCAGCAGGATATCCAATGTGAGGCCTGGTAAAATCGAAGCACCCCTCATTGTCCTGATCGAATTTACAATGGTTAGCGCAGCTGCTGTTTGCGACGCCCTTAATTGTGCTTCGGCTTTCATCAATAATACATCAGCGTAACGGAAGTAAACCCAATCATTATCGGGTTTTCTTGAACCTGCATTCGCATAGTCTATCGGGTATTTGATTACCCTAATGCCTGCGACTTCCAGATGGTTCGGATCACGTTCAATAATTGATACTTCTGGTGTAAAGGCTAAAGGATTACCTTTTCTGTCTTTTAAGGCTACTCCGTTTTGGTTTACCTGTTGACCAACCAAAAAGCCAACCCTTATACCGGCAACGTTGGTTTGCCCGGCATAAGATCCGCCTCTTCTCTTATCGGCAGCTTCAAATTTATTGTAAAAGTCTGATAAGGTTGAAAAACCGTTATACCCACTTGGATCCTGGTTATAGTGTGTAGTACATTTCCATTGCCCATCTAAATCGCTCCCACTTACCCCCCCTAAATTTTGTGCGGTAAAAATATTTTCGGTTGAAAGCACATCGTTTGTTGGCGCAAAATTATCGAAATAGTTTGGGGTAAGCACATAACCGCCTGCTGCTATTTCATCAGCGAGTGAAATTACCTTCGCCATATCAGCAGCATCAAAAGTTGGTGTGCTACGGTTTAAAAAAGCACCTTTGTTAAGGTAAATTTTCATTAACAAAGTCCTGGCTGCATTTTTATTGGCCATATTCGCAGGACCAACCGGTAAATCGGGGATAATAGCATTTAATTCGCTGATTAAGTAGGCAATTTCGTCAGCGGCATTCCGAACACGGGATGGTTTGGTTACACCTTCTCCCGGATCACGGTATGGAACCTGCCCCCAGCCATCCAAAATTGAAAACTGGGCAAATGCACGTAGGAAACGTGCCTGTGCGGCCTGAACAGCATTCGGATTGGCATTTAAAACACTGGTGGCTACGTAAGAAATGCTGTTTAAATCCCTGAACACATCCGAAATACGGGTATGATCAGGTGCCCATTTATGCAAATGCAGCGCCCGCCAGGCACCATTATCATCCCAATCGCCTGCACGCGTAGGCACTATAATTTCATCGGAGGTTACTTCCTGCAACGCAGCCCAATTCCAGGGTGCCTGGTAAGGGCCAATCATGGCGGCATAAGTGGCCCCTAATACTCCTGCAACATTATTGGATGATACTGCGCCACTACCAACCTGGCCATTCAGGTTTTCATCCAGCTTGGTACAGCCAGAAAAACCTAAGGCAACCATAGCGAAAGTGAAAATATATTTATTTTTCATGTGATTATAGTTAAAAGATTAAAGAGAAAAATTAACACCAAAATTGAAGGTTCTTGCCGTTGGATAAGCTGTATAATCTATACCCGCTGATGGAACCCCGCTTACACTTTTGTTTACATTCACCTCCGGATCGAAACCGGTATATTTTGTAATTACAAATAGGTTTTGGCCATTCACATAAACATTAAGCGACTTTATCGATTTACCAATGTTGCCAATGTTATAGTTCAGTGTGGCATTGGCCAGTTTTAGGTAATCACCTTTTTCGATATATCTTGATGAAGCAGCGATCGGATTGGCAAGCGACTCTTGTATGGGCGAATTGATCAAAGCTGCAGAGATATTGCGCTGGGCACCCAGGTTGGATATGGCCAGCACCGAGTTTGCGGTGTTGTTATAAATATCCTGACCAAACGCACCGTTAAAGTTTGCTGTTAGCGAGAACTTCTTGTACCTTAAATTTGTACTTAAACCCAAAATCACTTTCGGATTGGGATTACCTACATAATAAGCGGTAAAACCATCGTCTGTATATTTCGAAAATCCACTGGCATCCAAACCATTATATTGGCGGGTGACCATGGCAAAAAGCGGTAACCCGTTTTGGATCACCTCGGTGGTTACACCACTCAACCCCTGCCCATTTAAAGAGCCTGTTTTGATAATGCCATTAATATTCTGCACTTTATTGTTTATAAAAGTAGCATTACCTCCTAAAGACCAGGTTAGGTTATCCTCATCGATAATGGTACCATTTAAGGTCAGCTCCAGTCCTTTATTGATGATCTGGCCCGGTAAATTTACCCATGTAGGAACATTGCCCCCAACTGCCGGAGAAAATGCAATTTGTGGGAACAGTAGATCTTTTGTTGTTTTATTGAAATAATCGACTGATCCGGTTAACCTGTTTTTAAACAAACCAAAATCGATCCCCACATTGGCCTGTTTGTCTGACTGCCATTTTAAATCGGCATTTTCATTGTTGATCGGTGTTAAAATTGGCGAACCATTTGCATTTCCGAAATCGTAACGGAGCTGAGCAGAACCTGAAGGGAAATCCTGATTACCGGTTTTACCATAACCAACGCGGAATTTTAAAAGATCCAGCCATCGAACATCAGACATAAAACTTTCTTTTCTGATATCCCAGGCAGCTGCAAAAGAAGGGAAATAACCATAACGGTTTGATTTACCGAATTTGGTAGAACCATCGGCCCTAAATGTAGCCGTTAAAATATACCTGTTATCATAATTAAAAATTGCCCTTGCAAAATACGACTGTAATTGTGTGGTAGGATTGTTGAAAGTAGAAAATGTACGGTTAGCCGGGGCTGTGGTCTGAAAAGCATCAGTATAATCAGCAGCTATATCACCAAATCCAGTCGCCGTATTGGTTGCACCTTTATTAATAAAGTTAGAATATTCGTAACCTAAAATGGCATTCAGATTCAATTTACTAACAATTTCCTTATTGAAATTTAAGGTGTTAGTAAACTGTTGCGTAATCAATTCATTGTTGGAATAGCTCGCATAACCGCCAAGGAAAGTTCCTGATGGCTGTATACCCTGCAGGTTTAAAGTACTCCTGGTAGAAGCCCTTCTGATCCCTGTGCTATAATTTACACTGGCCAGCATGCGATACTCCAGCCAGGGTGTGATTTTGTAATAGGGTGAAACACTTCCCAAAATGGTAGAAACTTTCGATTTATCGCTGTTTGCGGCTAAAGCAGCCAACGGATTAATCGTGGTAGAACCGTAATCTATAAATAAACTGCCATCGGGATTGTAAAAAGATTGGGTAGGGTTCCAGGATAGTGCCTGCGAAATCAAACTCCCTGTAAAACCGGCATCGGTGGTAATCGGCGCTACACTTTCGAGATACTGATTACTGATCATATTCACATCCAAACCCAGTTTTTTGCTCTCCAGGAATTTAAAATTGCCGTTGAACCCGACACTATATTTTTTAAAATCGGTCGTTTTGATAATCCCCTGCTGGTCCTGATAACCCAACGAGGCACGGAAAGTATTACCATTGGTGCCACCGCTGATACCAACCGAATAATTTTGGTTATAAGCAGTACGGGTAATGGCGTCTAATGCGTCAACACTGGTGCCAAAATTACCGGTATTCAGGTTATATTTCGATAATGCTGCACGGTACTCATCGCCGGTTAATACCTCTACTTTTCTGGCAATATTGCTTATACCTGCCGAGGCACTGACATCAATTTTAGTTTCTCCCGATTTTCCTCTTTTAGTGGTAATCAACACCACACCATAAGCAGCACGCGAGCCATAAATTGCCGTAGCTGATGCATCTTTCAAAATCTCCATCGATTCGATATCTGCCGGATTGATAAAGTTTAAAGGGTTTCCATCAGGGGCTGTTCCGATACCGGCGCTGGCAGATGGCCTCGCCGATCGTCCATCAAGCGCTACCCCATCCACCACATAAAGGGGCTGTCCGGTTCCGGTAATGGCAGAGTTACCCCTGATGCGAACAGTAGATGCACCACCTGGCTGACCACTGTTGTTGATCATCTGCACGCCTGCAACCTTGCCCTGTATTAACTGATCGGGGGCATTTAACGGGCCCTTGTTAAAATCTTTGGCCGATACCGTTGTCGCCGCTCCCGTCAGGTCATTTTTTCTTACGGATGCATAGCCAACAACCACAACCGCCTCTAAATTATTCAGCGAACTTAAGGTGATATTGAGCAAGGTTTGATTATTGATATTTACTGTTTGTGATTCATAGCCCACAAAACTTACGGTTAACCGGGATGTTCCGGTGGGAGCGGTAATCTGATATTTTCCCTCCACATCGCTTTGAGTTCTGGTATTAGTCCCGGTTACCTGTATAGTTGCGCCCGCTAACGGCGTTTTATCACTATCATATATTATACCTTTTACAGTAATCTGGGCAAAAGCTGCTGTGCTTAACATGAGCATCAGGAGATTTAAGCCTAAAAATTTCTTTAATGAATACAATTTCTGTTTTAGCGATAAAACAGACCAATTGCCTGGTAAAGTCATGTTCATAATGGATTTAATAATTGGTTAGAAAATAGGTGCATTTAATGGGTAAACTTTTAAGATCAGGGTGGTATATATTTCATCATTTCTGTTTTAGATTTGGTTAGTTGATTATTTATAAAGCGGATGGGGTTTTTCTATTTTTTGCCTGGCAATTAATAATGCATTGTCCATACTTTCCTCAATGGATTTACCCTGTATAAAATAAGTAAGGAAACCAGCCCAAAAGGCATCTCCGGCGCCGGTTACGCCAATTACCGATTCAACCTGGAGTGCCGGTTTGTATTGCCATTGATGGTTTTGTAACTTAAACCAAACACCATCTTTACCGCAGGTAAGGCATATCACTTTTGCATTAAAATGATTTAACCATTGCATGGCCTGTTCCGTATCCAGTTGCAGACCGGTAAAACGTTCCAGATCATCCGTACTTATTTTTAGTAGTATATTAAGCCTGCTTAGCATTCTGAATATATCTTGTCCATCATCCCCATTCCATATGGATGGCGCATAATTCCAGTCAACCGATAAATATTTACCTAGTTGATGGGCCTTTTCGAAAGCATGTAGAATATTGCTCCGTGCCGGTTCTTTGCTCAATGCGAAAGCAGTAGTATGCAGGATACCGCAGGCCGCAATGATGTTTTCATCCATCCTTTTAATGATCATATCGGCACTTCGGTAAGCGATAAAATCGGGTGTTCCAGAGTTTTTACCCACCAATACAATGCTGGTTTTTTCGTCAGAAGTACGGCTTATATAGGTATCAGCTATCCCAACAGATTTTAATTCACGAATGAGATAAGTACCCAGATTATCGTTACCTACCGTAGCAATAAGTTCAGCATCAACACCTAACCATTTTAAATTAGCACATAAGTTGGCTGAGCTTCCGCCCTGGCTGACCAGAAAACGTGATGGCGATGCAAGAGATTCTATATTGCCCTCTGATATGATGTCAGCAAGGAGTTCTCCTACTACTAAAACTTTTGCTATATTTTTCACAGGTCTTAGAATTTAAATGTAAAGAGTTTAGTAAATGCATCATTTTTAATCGCTTGCTCAGCAATTACAGCTCCCGCAGCACTCCATGTACAATTAGGGATGCCACAGGGCGATTGATTGATACCGTTAAGGCACTCATTAAATAAATCGCCGCTGCTGTTGGCACGATGGATATCAGCAGTAATTTTAAGCGCCATGTCATACTCCTGGTGATGATTTAATGAAGCCGCAAGCCAGCCGTTCCAAACTGGCCATAGGCCACCGTTATGAAAATAACCGGGTTTGTTGCGGAACGAGTAGGCATAGTTATCTTTCAGTTCCTGCATATCTGCGTCACTACATTCAATTGTTGGATGAAAAGAAGGAATCAAATCCTGGTTATCGTTGTACAGCATTTTTAGGTAGGCTATGGTATTGCTGGTTTGTTCTCTGTTGCCTATACCAAGCAGTAGACAAAAGGTATTGGCCTGCAGATCAAAATAATGATAAACCCTGGCCGGATTAAAGCCCATTAACCAAAAATGCGGAGAAACTGCCTCTAACTGATGGATAAGATGAGGCGAATAAAGCTGCTTTTGCGATTCGCTTTTCCAATAATTTAATTGTATCGCATTGCTGATGTTCAGCGCTTTTTCGCTCCAACTCTCATTCCCTGTTAAGGTTGATGCCAGTCTTAATGCCCAAAACCGCAAAAGCTGATCGAAAAGAACATACCCATGCTGAATATATTCATCTGCCCAATCTCCACTCTGCGGAACATAAATTAAATGTTTACCATTAAATTCCCAGGCATCCATTACACTAAAGCATCGCCCGATTTGATGTACATATTTTTCCCAGAGCGAATTGTCGCCTGTTAAAATAGTATAGGCCGATAAGCCAATCACTGCCCAAGATGGGTTATCGGCCCGGCCTGATGTGCCTCCAAAACTTACCGATCCATCGCTGGGCGAAACGTTGGAAGGCATAAAACCGCTTTCGTGCTGGTGGTTAAAAATGGTTTCGATAGTTGATTTGGCAGTACCTATAAGTGCTTTGTTACCGCTTAACAAAGCCGCTATGCTTGTAATTACTCCATCCCTCGTCCAAACCCGTTTATAATTGTCATGTTCCTCTACTGCAGCCACAAAACCGGAAGGTGTTGATGCCCGGTCCATCAGTTTTAGTGCCTGCTCATATCCGTTTTGATTAACCATTGGGATTACCTCCTATATCACGCTTGCTGATCAGTGAAACCATTATGCCTGCTGCTATAATCAATCCACCGGCAAACAGTATAGCATTTTCGGGCTTATGGCCTAAAAAATACCGGTATACATATTTAAAAGTGATGGTTTCTAAAAGCATGGGCAGCACAATAAACATGTTGAGAATACCCATAAAAATGCCGGTTTTTGCTTTCGGTATACTACCGGCAAGCATGGCATAAGGTGTACCCATCATGCTCGCCCAGGCAATGCCCAAACCAATAATGGGTATCAACAACAAAGCTTTAGTGTGGATTAGCGGCAAACAAGCCAAACAAACACCTCCTGTTAATAAACTGGTGAGGTGAACTTTCTTCGCTGTTATTTTCCTGGCGAAATAAGCAAGTGGAAAAGCAACAATGAAGGTAACCACATTATAGCCGCCATTTACGGTCCCGGTTAAAAGCTGGGCCGAAGCAAAACCATCAGCTGCTGCATTACTGGTATTATAAATGGTTTTTGCCAAACAAAGGGTTACAAACTGCCAGTACACAAACATGCCATACCAGTTAAAAAGATAAACCAGGCCAAGTTTTTTCATTGTTGCAGGCATTACCTTAAAGGCCTCGATAATATCTTTAAAAATATTGACAACACCCCGCGGCATTGCTTTAACCTTTTTAATTTCTTCAGGGCTTAACGGGGTTTCCTTTGTGGTAAAACAACTGTACATGATAGAGCCGATGGATACCAGCCCACCGATAAAAAATGCCGCGTAAGTGGTATACGGAATGTTGTTGCCACTGCGAGAATGTATGCCTATTAAACCTGCAGCAATTAAAATACCCGGAGTAAGATTAGCAAGCGTAATACCCAGGCCGGTAAAAAAACTTTGTGTTAAAAAACCGAGTGCGTGCTGCTCTGACGGGAGCTTATCACTAACAAAGGCACGGTAGGGCTCCATGGTAATGTTGTTGCCCGCATCCAGTATCCATAAAATTCCGGCAGCCATCCATATCGAACTACTGTAGGGCATGGCAAACAAACAAATACTGCATATAATGGCCCCAATTAAAAAATATGGTCTTCGCCGTCCAAATTTACTTGTCGTTTTATCGCTCATGGCACCTACTATCGGCTGAATAATCAGTCCGGTCATTGGTCCTGCGAGATTTAGCAGTGGAATCTGATCTGCATTTGCCCCCAGATAGGAATAAATTGGAGTCATGTTGGTTTGTTGCAGACCAAAACTATACTGTATACCGAAAAAACCCAGGTTCATGGCTATGATTGAACTGAAACTCAGTTTCACTGCCGATGAGATACCCTTGTGTTTTTCTGCTTGTGCAATTATCATATCAGGACCTTTTAAGTTGATAAACAATAGCCTGCCAAGGCTTCAGATTTAATTTATTATTTGCAATGCCCACTGTTCCGCTGTAGTTGTTGATGAGTTGTTTTGCAGAAAGCGTATTGATACCTTTATCCAGCTGATAGGTGACTTCGAGTTTAGAAAAATTTAACACAACCAAAACTTTTTCCTTACACAGGCTGCGTGTATAACAGTAGATACTGGGATTTTTAAGATCGAAAACCTGGTAACTGCCATAAACCAATACCGGGAATGCTTTACGCAAGGCCACTATCTTTTTAAAATAAGTAAGCTCACTTGCCGGATTTTTTTCCTCATCAGCAACATTTACTTCTTTATAATTTTGGTTTACTTTAATCCATGGTGTTCCGGTGGTAAAACCTGCATTTAATGTTGTATCCCACTGAAATGGGGTGCGTGTATTGTCCCTCGAAATGAATTTCTGTTTATCCATAAAAGCCGGCAGATCCTCGTTTTTGGCTTTTGCATTTTTGTAAGCGTTTATGGTTGCGATATCGCGATAATCTTCAATCTTGTCAAACCTGATGTTGGTCATACCTAATTCATCTCCATTAAAATAATAGGGCGTACCACGCATGGTCATAATCAGTGTGGTTAATAGTTTAGAAGATGCCGTTTTAAATGCTTTGCTGTCATTCCCATATTTGCTCACCATGCGGGGAACATCATGGTTACCCAGAAATATGGCGAGCCAGCCTTCATTCGCAAACGAATGGTCCCATTTGGTAAATGTCCTTTTCAGATCCGGCAGTTTATAACCTTTGGGATCGTTCCCGATATCCATGATCTCAAAATGGTAAGCCATATTTAACTCCTGCCGGTCTGCATCAACCAGCGAATGTGCATCGGCTAAGGTACTTCCCGCACCTTCCGCAACCGTCATAACATTGTACTTACTTAACACGGTGCGGTTCATTTCCTTTAAATATTGATGGAGGTGTGGTCCCATTCCATAATATTTAATGATGTTTTTTTCGTAGCCTTCGGGATATTTTTTCCAGGTGGTATCTTTCGAAACATATTGGAATGCGTCCATCCTTAAACCATCAATCCCTTTATCAAGCCAAAACTTCATGATATCATATACTTCTCGGCGGAGTTTTTCATTTTCCCAATTTAAATCGGGCTGTTTTTGCGAAAAGTAATGGAGATAATAAGATTTGGTTAAAGGCTCGTATTTCCAGGCATCATTATTTACATCAAAAAAGCTGTAACGGGGTGTGGGTTTTCCTTTTTCTGCCGGCCACCAGTGATAATAATTACGGTAAGGACTATTGCGCGAAGACCTGGCCTGTTTAAACCATTCATGTTCATCACTACTATGGTTTAGTACCATATCAAGCACCAGCTTGATCTTTCTTTCATGAAGACCACTAAGCAATTCATCAAAATCCTGCATAGTGCCAAATTCTTTCATGATACTACGGTAATCACTAATATCATAGCCATTATCATCATTTGGCGAAGCAAATATCGGGTTAAGCCATACCACATCAATCCCAAGACTTTTTAAATAATCCAGTTTTGAAATAATCCCACGTAAATCACCCACACCATCTCCATCGCTGTCTTTAAAACTCCGTGGATAAATCTGATAAACTACGGCCTCCTTCCACCAGGCCGGCTTGTTCGTTTCGCTGTATACATTATTCTTAGAAACAGGCTGCGTATAGCCCGCACTGAAATAGCAAAGAAGACTTAAAATGACAAATGGTTTCAGGGATCTCATATTTTTCGATAACAACAGGGCAGTTCCCAAATGAACGGGCCACTTACATGTTGTGCTTTAGTTTAATATTTGGTTAATGTAATTGCGAATTGGCAATGCTGAAAATTTAGTCCTACATGCTTCATCTGTTTAATGATATGAAGATAGGTTTATAAAAGATTTAAAACCATACAAACTAAATAATTACGACCGCAAACGTTTGCGGAAACATTTGCGAAAATGTTTGTTGTGGAAAACTTATATTTGGGTAACCAAATATTAAACCATGAAACAAAACGCAACTTTAAAAAAAATTGCAGAAAGGTTAAACGTAAGTATATCAACAGTTTCCAGGGCACTGAAAAACCATCCAGACATTTCAGAGGAAACCAAAAAAAAGATAAATGAGTTAGCCACATTGCTGGAGTACGATCCCAATCCCTATGCAGTTAACCTTCGTACACATAGCAGCAAGGAGTTTGCCGTTATTGTACCAAGTTTATCAAACTTTTTTTACCATTCATTTATCAGTGCAATTGAAGAAGATGCACGCATTGATGGTTATACCGTAATTATCTACCGTTCGGCTAACGATCCGGTGATTGAACAGGAGATCTTAAAAAGCTGCAGACACAAAAGGGTTTCGGGAATATTTATTGCCATAACTTCCGGAACAAAAGAAATAGCACCTTTCCTGAAATTGGATTTACAGGGGATTCCGGTTGTTTTTTTTGACAAGGTACCAAAATACGAATCCTGTAACAAAATCTGCGTTGGAGATGCACATGCGGCAACCATTGCGGCGAATGAAATATTAAAAAAGGGAATTACAAATGTCCTGGCTATTTTTGGTGATAAAAATATGTCGATTACGCAGGTAAGGTTGCAAAAATTCACCGAAATTATTTCAGGTTACGTAGAATTTAAGGCTGTACATGCTAACAATTCGGAAGAAGCAGAGCAAACTGCCCTATCAATGATTCCCGGATTTGAGAAAAAACGTTTTGCTGTTTTTTGTATGAGTGATGAGATTTTGGTGGGTGCAATGAAAGCCATCCAGCGGATGGGCCTAAAAGCGCCGGCCGATCTTGGAGTAATCAGCATCAGTGATGGAATGATCCCTTCACTTTTTTATCCTGAAATTACCTATGCAGAAACCAGTGGCTTTAAACTGGGCAAACTGGCCTTTGGCAGAATGATGAGATGTATTGCCGGAAGCTCTTTTGCACAAACCATTATTGATGAATCTATATTGATCGAAGGCGGATCTATATAATCACTTGAAATCAGCGGCTGTGTTCTTACTAAAAACAACACAGCCGCTAAAAAATTATCTTACCAATGATCCCTTCATCTGGTAATCTTTAGGTGGCTCTGCCCCCAAAAGATGTTGAACAAAATAATCCCAGCGGCGCCGCATCATATAAGGCGAGTAGGCGCCGTAACCATGTGCACTATTCGGAAAAATAACAAGATCAAAAGATTTATTCGCTTTTTCCAAGGCTTCCGCAACTAAAAGTGTATTGTATGGCGGCACATTATCATCCATCATACCATGCACCAACATCAGTTTTCCTTTTAAATTTTTAGCATAATTTTGGTTAGCCTGTGCTTCATAATCCGAATTTTCTACTAAACCATTGTAACGTTCGCCCCAATCGTCCTCATAGTTCCTATTGTCGTGATTACCCGATTCGGAAATGCCTACTTTGAAAAAATCAGGGTATCGGAACATCGCGGCGGCAGTGGCAAACCCTCCGCCCGAATGTCCCCAGATGCCTACCTTGTTGGTATCAATGGGATATTTTACCGAAAGTTGTCTGATGGCTGCAATCTGATCAGGCAGCGTATTCTCAGCCATATTGCCATAGCTCATATCATGGAAACTTTTAGAGCGGTCAGGATTACTGGTCCCTTCAATCACCACCACAATAAAGCCCAGCTCGGCCAAAGCCTGGTGATCGCCACGCGAGGCAATGAAGGCCCAACTGCCTACACTACCGCCCTGCGGACCCGGATAAATATAATCGATAACCGGATATTTTTGATTGGCATCCATTTTTGTTGGCGTAAAAACCAGGCCGTAAATATCGGTCTTACCATCTTTGGCTTTTACCGAAACCGGTGTGGGTGCTTTCCAGCCTGTAGCGGTTAACCTGGATACATCTGTTTTTTCCAACGTATTGATCAGTTTACCTTTGATACTTCTTAAAACGGTAACGGCAGGAACATCAGGCTGCGAGTAACTATCTACAAAATATTGGAAAGATGGCGAAAATACAACCTGATGATTGCCAACTTCCGGGGTTAGAAGCGTCAAATTCTTCCCATCGAAACCAATTTTATACAGGTAACTGAAATAAGGATTGCCTTTTTCTCTGCCATTGGCAAAGAAATAAAGTGTACGTGTCTTTTCGTCAACCTTAATTAAACGCGTAACTACAAAATTACCTTTTGTAATCTGGTTTTTCAATTTTCCGTTAGTCGAATCGTATAAATACAGGTGTCCCCAGTTATCCCTTTCCGAATACCAGATAATTTCTTTTGAGGCAGGAAGATAGCGCCAGTTGATGGCACCCTGACCAGATTCGTACTGTGTTTTTACGGTTTCTTCGAAAACTTCACGAACGGCACCTGTTGTGGCATTGGCTATGCGGAACTTTTCATTTTTATGATCACGGGAAGTAGACACAAATGCCACTTCAGTACCATCAGCTTTCCAGTCAATATCATCAAAAGTGCCACTGCTCGAGATATCATCGCTTAAGGTGGCCCGATGTGGATCTGCAGGAATATTAAGTGAAATTATTTTTGGATTTTCTACATCAATGATCACCCTTCTGATCGTTGCAATTTGTTTATCGCCAGGCAAGGGATATTTCCAGGCTTTTAATGTTGGTGCTCCAACATTGGTTGTTACAAGATACATATCTTTCGAATTCCGCTGATCTTGCTGAAAAGTGGCAATTTTTTTCGAATCAGGTGACCAGCGCAAAATTGGCGCATCGCTATGTTTCCAACCTGCATTATCGGTTGCGTAACCATAATCTTTAATGCCATCAGTAGTTAACTGAGTTAATTTTCCGGTGGCTAACTCTTTAACAAAAAGGTTGTAATCCTGAATTAAAATGGCTTTTTTCCCATCCGGAGAAACAACTTCATTCCGGCTGGCCCCACGGCGTGATGCTGCTGCACCACCTTTGTAATCGGTAGTTAAAGTTTTTGTATTCTTTACCGGATCAACCAGAAAAGTTTGTTCTGTATCATTGCTTTTAGTGCTGTACCAAAATTTATCGCCCTCGAGCCAGTTTGGTTGCGTGTTGGCATGATCGATGTACTTTGCCGTATTGTAGCCCATAAAACTTTCCGCTCTCTCGTAATCTTTAACAGTCAAAGCTTTCTGTTGAGCATCCGCTGTAATGGCCAAAGTACAAGCCACTACCGTAAGCCAATATTTATTCATCATGTTAGTTAATCTTGCGATAAAAATAAGACTGTTTTAGCAAACGATTGGTATTAATCGTGATACAAAATTAACAGGATTTTATCACCAGCGAAAAGTGCAAACGTTTATCCTTCTAACCAATCAAATTTACCATTAAAAAATTCATTCCTTGATTTGCTTACAAACTTCAGGGATTTGCATACATCTGCAAGATTTTGGCAGCTGATCTTTGGATTATGGAAATAAAACAAATGGCATTGGGCAACCAGGGTTTGGTGGTCCCAATAATCGGACTAGGGTGTATGGGCATGACGGGTTTTGAAGAAGGACACATGTACGGCCCTGCAGATGAGCAGGAAGCCATCGCGACGATTCACCATTCGCTGGAGCTGGGGGGTAATTTTTTAGATACTGCCGATCTTTACGGACCGCTAAAAAACGAACAGCTTATCGCTAAAGCTATCAGCGGTAAACGCGACCAGTATATTCTGGCCACCAAATTTGGTTGGGAAATCGACGACAACAATAAAGTAACCTGGGCCATTAACGGTAAAAAGGATTATGTAAAGAAATCTTTAGAGCGTTCATTAAGGAACCTGAATACCGACTACATCGACCTGTATTACCTGCACCGCCTGGATAAAAATACGCCGATTGAGGAAACAGTTGAAGCCATGGCGGAGCTGGTTAAGGAAGGTAAGATAGGCTATATCGGTTTATCAGAAGTATCGTCTGAAACGGTTAGGCGGGCGCATGCCGTGCATCCGGTTACCGCCGTACAAAGCGAGTATTCTTTATTTGAAAGAAGAGTGGAAGAACGAGGGGTATTAGCGACCTTAAATGAACTGGGTATCGGCTTCGTCGCTTACTCACCGCTGGGGCGCGGTTTTTTATCGGGACAGATCAAAAGTATCGACGACCTGCCTGAAAACGATTTTCGAAGAGCGATTCCACGTTTCCAGGGCGAAATGTTTAATAAAAACATCGAGTTAGTTAAAGCGATTGAAGACATGGCGAAGGCAAAAAACGTCACTTCTTCACAGCTGGCTTTAGCCTGGATCATGAGCAAAGGGATTTTACCAATTCCCGGAACGAAACGAAGAAAGTATCTGGAACAAAACATAGCAGCAACTAGCATTGAGTTAACGGCGGCGGATCTTTCACAACTGGAAAGCATAGTACCATTGGGTACAGATACCGGTGCCCCCTATGATGAGTTTAGTATGGGCTTAATTGATTAATTTTGTTTATGAATGCCATTAACTCCATATCAGAATTTCATCGTTTACTGTCGTTACCGGAACCCCGCCACCCACTGGTGAGCGTGATTAATCTGGCAGAAAGTGTTTTCTTAGAAGATGAAATCTGGAAGGGTTTCGTTAACCGCTTTTATTGTGTCGCGCTTAAACGTGAAGCTAAGGGTAAAATCAGGTATGGGCAGCAGCATTATGATTATGATAAAGGCGTATTGAGTTTTACCGCGCCCAACCAGGTGCAACAACTAGACCTGCAGAATATGGAATGCGGGTCTGGTTATCTCCTGATCTTCCATCCAGACTTTTTATTACAGCATACGCTGGCGGGTAACATTCATCATTACGGCTTTTTCGACTATGCAGTTAATGAAGCATTACACCTGTCGGCAGAGGAAGAAGCTGATCTGATCTCGATCCTCCATAAAATTGATCAGGAGTGCCAGCATATTGATAAACATACCCAAGACATCATTCTTACGCAGATCGAGAGCCTTCTAAAATATTCCAACCGTTTTTACGAGCGACAATTTCTGACCCGCAAAAATAATAATTTAGCCCTTTTGGCCAGGTTTGAGAAATTGATAGATGATTACTTTAACAGCGACATTAACAATTTACTCACGGTACAATATATTGCCGGACAGATGAACCTGTCGCCAAACTACCTGAGTGACCTGCTTCGGGTTCATACCGGGCAAAATACACAGCAGCATATTCATGAAAAACTGATTGCAAAAGCAAAAGAAAAACTTTCCACCACTAATCTTTCAGTTAGCGAAATCGCATACGCACTAGGCTTTGAACATGCGCAATCCTTTAGCACACTTTTCAAAAAGAAGACCAATTTATCACCAGTTGAATTTCGTCAGGGTTTCAACTGATCAAAGGGTGGAATTCAGAATTTTGTTCTTTTTTAACTGTTTATATCTATTAGCTCAAAGGAGAATGAAGTTTTGAACTTGTATATTAGTTTGATCCTTTTAATGCGTAATGTTTAGGGTTCATGCCAATATGCGCTTTAAATATTCTGGAAAAATGGCTGAGGTTTGTAAAACCCATCCGGTAACCAACGGCTGATACAGATAACTTTTCCGCCATCAATAAAAGGGCAGCTTCCTGCATTCTAAACTGCTGATAATAACTAAAAATGCTGTCGCCAAAAATTTGCTTAAATAAACGCTTCAGTTTAGTTGGGCTCATATGCGCAGCGAGTGCAAGTTCTTTAATCACCGGCGGTGTTTCCAAATGTTCAAGTATTTGCTTTTTTTATGCGGTAAATAGATTGTATATCATGATTGTTTAAAGCATGTAATTGCTTTTCATCGCGGTTTTCCAGTTCCATCAATAGCCTGCAAATCAGTTCTTCAGCCTTCACCCTTAAAAAGAAAAGTTTAAACGTTTCATTGGTTGGTCCAGCTATAATTTCGTCCACAATTTTTTGTAAAGAAGGATACATGATCTGCTCGAACAAAAGAGGGCGTTTATTTTGCAAAAGGCCTTTCAAAACTGATGATTCTTGTGAGGAAGTAAACAAACCGCTTAAATAATTTGCATCAACTTCTATATTAATGGTAGCCGTATTGGTATGGATGGAAATCATATCATCAGTATTGATCCGACTGGTTCCTATTAACACCAAGGGCACGGTATACTTGAGGGCTGATGACGTTTCTGCTTTTGAAAATATGTTTTGAAACTTGAAAAATATCATTCTCTTAGCAGGATCGACATCAGGATTTTGGACAATTACATCGTCATGAAGCTCATTATGGCTAACAAGCATACGGATGTATTCATTAAAAACAAAGCCCATGCAATATCCGCTACCAAACTGCGGCGGTATGTCTAATCTTGTATTTTTTAATGGAGTCCCCAATACGCTGGCTAATCTTTTCAGCACACCGGGAACTGCTTGATCTAACGTTTCCATAAAGTCTCTTACGACTATTTTTATGTCCAATATAGATATTTTGCACATAAACCGACTTATAACTTTGTGTATCAATTAAAGACAATGATACTAAAACAAAAAAAAGTGGCTATTATCGGTGCAGGACCTGTTGGCCTGACCATGGCCATATTATTACAGCAAAAAGGAATTGCAGTAACTGTTTATGAAAGAGATAAAGATCCGCAAGCCAGGATTTGGGGTGGTACGCTCGATTTGCACAAAAATTCGGGACAGGTAGTGATGAAGAAAATTGGTTTACTGGAAAGTTATTACGCTATAGCAAAGCCCATGGGCATGATGATGACCGATGAAAATGGAAAAATATTATTCACCAAACCGGTTACACCCGAAAATCAATACGACAATCCTGAAATTAACAGAAATGACCTCAGAAAAATATTGTTAAACCGCTTGAAACAGGATACCGTAATCTGGGACAGCAAATGTAAAGAACTTGAAGTTTGTGATGATAAATGGCATTTGCAATTTGAAAACGAAACATTAGCAACTGCCGACTTTATTATCGTAGCAAATGGCGGAATGTCCAAAATAAAAACATACATTACCGATACGGTCGCTGAAAACACCGGAACTTTTATCATACAAGGCGATGTACCTCAACCTAAATTAAATTGCCCTGAATTTTCCCGACTATGCAGTGGTAATCGATTAATGGCTGCCTGCGGAGGAAATTTATTGGTAGCAAATCCGGATAATAATGGTGTGTTAACCTATGGTGTTATTTTTAAAAAGCCTGAAAATGGCGATGATGAGCATACTGGATTAAACTTTCAGAATCAAGACAGTATTCGAACATTTCTTTTAGACAGATTTATGGATTGGAATGAACATTACAAACCTGAGTTCGATTAATCAGAATGCAAAAATCTGAGATGATTGTTTAGTTTGATAGTTAATAGCGGGCTTTTTAGGAAAGAACGAGTATGCGATTAGGCCTGCTATAATATTTGAGATAAAATTAGCGAATGACCTATGTCTTGAATGTTCTATCTGGCATATGTTTTTAAGCTCATCATTAACGGTTTCTATCACAGATCTTTTGCGGAGCATAATTTTATCATTCATGGTCATCAGGCTATTTTTCATATTGTTCCTGTTACTGGTAACCAGATGTATGTCGCTGACGAACAGTATTTTGACTAAATGTTCTGATATATACCCTTTGTCAGCGAGAAGCTTTCCGAACACAGCTTTTAAAAAGCTCTCGTTCTTCAGTGGCTCCCTATCGTCCACATTGGCCTGGGTGATGGCAAAATTTAATATCTCTCCCCTGTCATTGATTACGATGTGCAGCTTAAATCCATAGAACCAGCCCATTGTGGATTTTCCCACCTCCGCTATCCCCTTAAATACCTTGTTTCTTTTTATACGCTTTTTGTTGCAGCCCCGAATAGGGGTGGAATCCACAAATGAAATACCCGTACAGCGACCTAAACAGCAGGTTTTCAGGAAGATCGTCATTGGCATGAGCACGCTCTGGCTGAGTTCAACAAAGCGGTTATAGGATACAGTATTCGGAAATTCGCTTTGCATATGCTTTTGGAGATAAAACAGATAGAAGTGTTTAAAGCACCTGAACTCGCTCAGATGGAAGAACAGACAGATAGAGATCACTTCACTCTTAGACATGGTCGCAGGACGCTTGGAGGGCTTGCCCAAAAGAAAAGGACTTGTAGTTTGATCAAAATCTTTGCAGAACTCATCTACAAGACAAAAAATATCGCTAATTTTAGAGTAGTCAATCATCTGTTTTTATGTTTAAATATTTGAATGTCAGATACTTAAATATAAGCATAATTACTTTGATTGACTAATTTTTTTTCTAAAAATTATAATCGAACTCAGGTTATTAAATACAATCCAAGCTATTAAATAATAGAATAAAGAAAGGATATAAGCGTATTCTTGAGATAGGTATAAAATGTTTTAATCTGCGATACTCCTGTTTCAAAAATTAAATTTACGCAGTTCAGGTCGATGTCAGATTCGACATCATTAGGGATTTGCACTATTGGATGATACAAAAAAGCGGGAGAATTTTTCAATTCTCCCGCTCAGCGGAGAGAGAGGGATTCGAACCCTCGATACCGTTGCCAGTATACAAACTTTCCAGGCTTGCTCTTTCGACCACTCAGACACCTCTCCGTATCGGACTGCAAAAGTAATTTTTTTATTCATATCTCCATAAAAATTAATGACAAGAAATTCGGTCTGATGAATTTAGTCTTTTGTTAAGTTATATCCCATCTAACCGCTTGTTCTTTTTAAAGCTGAAGTCGTATAAAACATATTGCAAATATTTCTCCACTGCGGTCGAAACGACGGTTAGCAAAGAAGGCAGCCAGTGTCCTTAAACGGACTTTTGACGGACTTAATCCGGGGTTTCGTCGGACTTATGACAATTCCACCCGACCAAAATCTGAATTAAACCCCAAGTATATCTTTAGATAAGTATAAGCGGCTAGCCTGATGTTTAAAAGATCAGGCATAAAAAAAGCGCCTCATTTAAAATGAAGCGCCTTGTAATAAATTATATATAATTAATCTATAACGGTAATTTTTAACATATTGGTTTTACCTTTCGCTTCGATTGGAATAGCGGCAGTATTGATGATGATATCACCTTGTTTAACCAATTTTTTACTTTTTAAGAATTCGTTTACCTCAATAATAGTATTATCGGTACTTTCCCAATTATCATAATAGAAACCTCTTACCCCCCAAAGCAAACTTACCGCGTTTAACAATGCCCTGTTACTGGTAAAAATAAAAGTTAGGGCTTCCGGACGGTGACTTGAAATTTCGAAAGCAGTATAACCGCTTAAAGTCATGGATACAATACCAACTGCATTGGTTTGTTTCGCCAGGAAACAAGCAGAGTCGCAAATCGCATCACTTAAGAAAGAAGGCGATTTTGGTTTTAAAAACTTATCAGGATGGAAAGGATAGTTGTTTTCTTCGATGTTCTGGATAATTTTCTGCATCGTTTCGATCACAATCAGCGGGAATTCGCCAACTGAGGTTTCACCACTTAACATTACCGCATCAGCACCGTCCAAAACAGAGTTGGCCACATCATTCACCTCCGCACGTGTTGGGCGGGGTGTGGTGATCATACTTTCCAACATCTGGGTAGCTACAATTACCGGTTTTGAAGCCGCCCGGCACTTTGCAACAATCATTTTCTGTAATAACGGCACTTCTTCCATCGGACATTCCACACCTAAATCGCCGCGGGCAACCATAATACCATCAGTTGCAGCAATAATCTCGTCAATATTGGCAATAGCCTCCGGTTTTTCGATTTTGGCAATTACGCGGGCAGTTTTACCGCGCTCTGCAATAATATTTTTAAGTTCGGTGATATCTTCCGCTTTACGCACGAACGATAAACCGATCCATTCTACATCGTTCTCTAAAACAAACTCTAAGTTTTCGCGGTCTTCGGGTGTTAAAGAAGGAATAGAAACTTTAGTATTTGGCAGGTTAACACCTTTTCTCGACGTTAAAATTCCACCATGAACAACCTCACAAACTACTTCATCTTTTAAATTGGTAGAAATCACTTTCATCTGAAGCTTTCCATCATCCAAAAGGATAATTTCACCAGCCTGAACATCCTGAGGGAAATTTTGGTAAGTAATATAAATACGTTCTTCGTTACCAATACATTCATTCGTTGTAATTACGGTAGTAGTTCCGTTGATCAGGTTGATACCACCTTCTTTTACTAAACCAATACGGATTTTTGGACCTTGTAAATCGGCAAGAATACCTACATTATAGTCGTATTTTTTGTTTAAATCGCGGATGGTATCCAAAACCGCTTGATGATCTGCTTGTGATCCATGTGAAAAATTTAGACGGCAAACATCTAAACCTGCGTTAAACATACTATATAATACATCTGGTTTTGCTGATGCAGGCCCAAGCGTGGCAACAATTTTAGTTCTCGAATGAAAAGGTTTCATCTATTAATTGATTTTAGTAATGCAGTTTAAAGAAAGCATAATTATTATCTAAAATAATCAAACTGCATTAAATTTTATATATTTTGTTTTTTTGTTCTTTGTTTGTAACCGCCAAATATAGTGTATTTAATACACCATGTATATAATTTTTATATTACCAAATTTTCGCGGCTCTTTAATTTTGTCGGATCAATCTTTGCAGCCACTTGTATATCAGGCAGTTTATTCAATCCGTTGATTAAATAATCCAAATCCTCCTTATCGATAAATTCTTTTATGATAATAAAAAAATCTACTTTGCTCATTTCCGGAATGAGGAAGCCATCGCTACTTTTATTGCAGATTAAATAGTACTCTACTTCACCTTGCTCTACAAAAAAGTAATACTTAGAGAAAGACCAGGCTGGTTCATCGATATTAAAAAATATTTCATGATCCTCTATTTTTTCAAATTGTGTATTTAGCCGGGTATTAATTTTGTGGCAGAGCACATAGTCTTTTAGGGGTGCTGTAATCGCAATTAGTGTAAAATCAAGGTCTAAGGTAAGTTTTAGATAAGTCTTATTCAAAGCGAAATAAATTATTTACAGAACGAAATTAAAAAACTAATTCTATATTCGCTGTGTTATTGAGGTACCAAAATACGTATCGAAATAAAAACATTTGAAAATTGTAAGAATTTATTTTTCTTTGCACAGAATTATTTAACCATTAAATTATAAAATTATGTCTGATATTGCTTCAAGAGTTAAGGCTATTATCGTAGAAAAACTAGGTGTTGACGAAAGCGAAGTTACGCCAGAGGCTTCATTCACCAACGATTTAGGTGCAGATTCTTTAGATACCGTAGAATTGATTATGGAATTTGAAAAAGAATTCAATGTAGCTATTCCTGATGATCAGGCTGAAACCATCGGTACAGTTGGCCAGGCAATTGCTTATTTGGAAAAAAACGTTAAATAGAATTACGCTTTTTCAGTATAAATGGAATTAAAAAGAGTAGTAGTAACAGGGTTGGGTGCGCTCACTCCTATAGGCAATAATGTTCCTGATTTTTGGGAAGGGTTGACTAACGGGGTGAGTGGCGCTGCTCCTATTAAAGGTTTTGACACTGAAAAATTCAAAACTAAATTCGCATGCGAGGTTAAAAATTTTAATCCTGAAGACTTTTTGGAGAAAAAAGAAGCCCGTAAGCTAGATCCGTTTGTACAATATGCTCTTGTAGCAACAGATGAGGCTGTAAAAGATGGTGGTTTTGATTTTGAAAAATTAGATACCAACCGGATCGGTGTAATCTGGGGTGCGGGCATAGGTGGGTTGAAAACTTTCCTTGATGAAATTTCGAATTTTGCCAAAGGAGATGGTACGCCAAGATACAATCCATTCTTTATTCCTAAAATGATCGTAGATATTGCTCCAGGCCATATTTCGATTAAATACGGCCTGCGTGGGCCAAATTTTGCAACTGTTTCGGCTTGCGCTTCATCAACAAACGCCATGATTGATGCGTTTAACTACATCCGCCTGGGTATGGCTGATGTCATCATCAGCGGCGGTTCCGAAGCAATTATCAACGAGGCAGGTATGGGTGGTTTTAATGCCATGCATGCCCTATCAACACGTAATGAAGATCCGGCAACAGCCTCACGCCCTTTCGATAAAGACCGCGATGGCTTTGTAGCTGGTGAAGGTGCAGGAACCATTATCCTGGAAGAACTTGAACACGCTAAGGCAAGAGGTGCAAAAATTTATGCAGAACTTGTTGGCGGTGGAATGAGTGCTGATGCCAATCACATCACGGCACCACATCCTGAAGGTTTAGGCGCAAGAATGGTAATGACCAATGCACTAAAAGATGCGGGTTTAACAACTGCTGATATAGATTATATCAATGTACATGGTACTTCTACACCGCTGGGCGATATTAGTGAAACCAAAGCCATTGGTACATTATTTGGTGAAGATGCTTATCGTTTAAACATTAGTTCAACCAAATCAATGACCGGCCACCTTTTGGGTGCCGCCGGAGCTGTTGAAGCTATTGCAGCAATTCTTGCTGTTAAAAACGACATCGTTCCTCCAACAATCAATCATTTTACAGACGATCCTGCATTTGATCCGAAATTGAATTTTACTTTTAATAAAGCTCAAAAACGTACTGTTAGAGCGGCTTTAAGTAATACATTTGGTTTTGGCGGCCACAATGCTTCTGTAATCTTCAAAAAATACGAAGATTAATTTGAACAGCACTGGTATATAATTTTGTATGCTAATTAAAAATAGATAACTTAGTTAAATATGCTAATTAGCCGTTAATTGTGTTATTTATTTAATGCCGATATTAAAATTATATAAACTCTATCTCTCTCCTGAAAAGGAGTTTGTTAAAAAGCTGAAAAACATTTTAGGCTTTGTTCCAGGTAATGTCACGCTTTATAGAATGGCATTCAGACATCGCTCTGCAGCAAAAATCCTAAAAAATGGGAGCAGGAGCAGCAATGAGCGTCTGGAATTTTTAGGCGATGCTGTGCTCGGTTCGGTAATAGCAGAACTACTCTTTAAACATTATCCTTACAAGGAAGAAGGTTTTTTAACCGAAATGCGCTCTAAGATTGTAAACCGGGCCAATTTAAATCAATTGGCTAAAAAAATTGGTTTTGATAAGCTTATCCAGTTTGATCAGCGTTCCGTTAGCATACAAACCAAACACAACTCGATGCTGGGAGATGCTTTCGAAGCTATCGTAGGTGCCATTTACATGGATAAGGGATATAATTTTACTAAAGAGTTTTTATTGCGCAGAATCGTAAAACCACATATCGATATCCATACCCTCGAACTTACTGAAACCAATTTTAAAAGCAAATTAATTGAATGGTGCCAGCGCCATGGCAAAGATGTACTGTTCGAACTGGCTGAAAACGGTGAAGGTGAAAGCACTAAATTATTCACTATCAGCGCGGTAGTAGAAGGCGAAAAAGTGGGTACGGGCAGAGATTATAACAAGAAAAATGCAGAAAAACTCGCCGCAGAGAAAGCTTGTGAGGTGCTTAGTATCTGATGGTTCACTGGTCAGTAGTTCATTAGTAATTGCAAATTGATAACTGAAAACTGTATCTGGTTTAATCCACTAATGGTTTAACTAGTTATCTAAAATCCAAACTCAATATGTTGTAAGTAAAACTGGCAACTGTAAACTCCCAACTGCTTAGCTGACTCCGAACTCCGAACTCCCAACTTGCCTATTGACTCCCGACTAAGGACTAAAAACTACTTCCCTTTCCCCAGCGTATCAATAAATTTCTTAGAAGATTCTTTAATATATTTAATATAATCGTAACTGTTCCAGTACTGCGCTTTATCAAATTCAGGCCGACAATTGAGCATGTATCTTTCTAAAGTATCGCCTCTTAATTCGGTATTGTTTTTTATGATGCTTTGATTAAAGTATACATCAATCTGCGATTGTTTAATCTCATTATCGGCATACCTGCTAAATCTCCGGGCATTTTTAGGATCAGTACCAAAGAGGTTATAGAGCGCATTTAAAGGACTAAATATAGCAGATAGCAAAGTCGTTTTACCGCCGTTATATACACCCTTGTTCTTAAAATCCCGCTTAATCTCATTCAAATCCTGCTGTTTGGTGTTCCCCCTGATAGTTACATCAGCTAAAGTGGTGCTTCCCCTAACCAGATAAATGACAAGATCCTTTTCACTGCTTACCAGTACACGCTGATCGATTAGATCTCTTTTGGTTACCAGAAGTGTATCTCCCAATCTGGCTTTTAACTGGAACATGCCAATATCGTTACTGCCAACCCCTATTCCTGTACGCAGATTCGTAATTTCTGACAATGCAATTCTAACATTTGAACCTTTCTCAATAACCACACCCTTCAAAATAAAGTCTTGCGCCTTTGCCAAAAAGCTGATTACGGTAAAAACAAAGAGTGTAAAGGCGAATTTGAAGTTTCTCATGCTATGCTAATTTGTGTGTTTTAAAGTATCGGTATATTGTTTAGCCGACTCTTTAATGTATTTAACCGCGTCATAATTGCTCCAATTAAGGGTCATGCTGCGTGTTGGATAATAATCGAGTAGGAATTTGTCGAGCTCTTTTCCCGTTAATGTTGTATTACTTGAAACTAAATTTTTATTAAAAAATTTGTCTACTTCGATTAAGCTTAACTCCTTTTTGTAATAACGGTTAAATTTACGCGCTCTTGCTGGTGTTTTCCCAAAAAGTTCGTAAAAAAATGTCAGAGGGCTGCCACCAAGTGGATTTAACAGAATTAATGGCGGTTTACCAGCAAAGAAAGAACCATTGTGTTTCAAATCCCGCTTTATATCTTCCATCTCTTGTTTCCTGGTTTGCCCTTTAACCGTCACCTCCGCTAACATGGTGCTTCCCCTTATTAAAAAAACGACAAGATCATCAGTTGATTTAACAACTACTTTTTGATCGTTTAGGTTTTTCTTCCGGATTAAAAGCGTGTCACCGATTCTGGCATTCAACTGAAACAGACCGATATCATTACTGGTTGCGCCCATTTTACTTCGGATGTTGGTAACATTTGCCAGGGCAATCCGTACGTTAGAACCTTTTTCGATTACCACACCTTTCAAAATAAAGTTCTGTGCCTTACTATTAAGGCTTTTTGTTAGGATAATTAGCAAAAGAAGGAGTTTTAAATGCTTCATTGACTTAATGGCATATTTAAAGTATCTAAATAATGTTTTTCGGATTTTTTAATGTAATTGGCGGCATCATAAGTATTCCAATTTTTAATTTGTGCAAGCTTTGGCCTGTAATTTAACATAAACTCATTGCGCTGTTTGCCTGTTAAACTGGTATTCCTTTTAACAAGGCTTTGGCTAAAAAAACGGTCAATTTCTAACTCCTTTTGCTCACGATCATAATAGCGGTCAAACCGCCTGGCACTTTTGCGCTCTGCACTAAACAATTCCATTATGGCCGATAAAGGATAACGGATATAGTGGAGCGGGTTTCTGTTATACCCGTAAAAATAGGTTTTCTTTCTGTGCGCTAACCTTACAACCGATAGATTTTCTTGTTTGTTTTCTGCCCTGATGGTTACATCTTCCAGCAGCATATCTGCCCGAACGAGATTTACGATCAAGTGATTATCATTTTTAACAATCACTATCTGATTATCAAACCTTCTTTTCTGCACCAATAAGGTATCACCAATTTTTGCGGCAATTTGGAAAAACCCCATGTCGTTGGTACCAACTCCCTGCCTGGTGCGCATATTGGTAACTACTGCCAGGGCAATTCTGATATCAGTTCCTTTTTCAACAACAACCCCTTTGGAAACCTTAACCTGTGCTTTAACGCTTATTGAAGCAACTAGAAAGCAGAGCGAAAGAAAAATGAGCGTAAAAAATGCTTTCATATCTCTAGGAGAATTTTTGTAAAATTAACATTTGTTGCACATTCAAGTTGTTAATAAAACGTTAATAGTCATAAGGAAATTAACAGGCAGCCTTTTATAATATGCGGCAAGAATAGTTTTTACCAGGGCAATAACCTTTCTTTTTTTAGATACGGCTGCATCTTTTGTTGATTTTGAAATTAACTTCATATTGATTAGAAAATGAATGCTCCGGTCCTTTTGGCTTAATCAGTCCTGCCATCCACTGTAGCTCCGATAGAAGAAATCGGAGGCTGCCGTTCCTGTCAGGTTTAGGAATAGAGGTTCTACACACTGTAGGGAACAAGCCTTTGCCAAGAACTACTTCACTTTGTACTTAAACCCGATTGCAGCGGGCACGTAGTGTAACGGAGTAAAGCGTAAAGCGGGGCTGCAATCACCTAAGAAACACTGAACGCTGGTTTTCTAAATGCAAAGTATTTATCTGGAACCCTACAGCCCTGGCTCCTTGGTTATTATTATTTCTCCTTTCAGGTTAAAACCCTATCTTTGCGCATGATAAAATCCATGACAGGATACGGCTTAGCAACAGCCGATTATGCAAATGCAAAGTATAGTGTCGAAATCAAATCGCTCAACAGTAAGTTCCTGGAGCTCAATTTAAAATATCCTAAAGCTTTCTCCGATAAAGAATTAATCCTGCGCAATATCTGCAGCAAAGATATCGAACGCGGAAAGGTAAGCTTAAGCATCACGATAGAACGCACCAATGGTGAAGTTACCGGTGCTACCATTAATACCGCTTTATTGAGCCACTACTACCAGCAGCTTGTTGCAGTTAATGATGAATTGGGTGCAGATAGTAGTAACCTACTACAAACCGCCCTAACCTTTCCTGATGTAATTAGTTACAAAGAAGAAAGTGTTAGCGAAGATGAGTGGAACCACCTATACCAGATCTTTACCGAAGCCCTGGCCAACTTTAACCAGTTCAGGGAAGATGAAGGCGCTGTTTTAAAGGCGGATCTGGAACTGCGGATAAGGAATATCCTGTCGTACTTTAAATCGGTGGAAGAATTGGAACCGAAAAGGATTTCGGCCATCCGCGATAAATTTAACCAGTTTTTAGAAGATGCGGTGGGCAAGGTCAATATTGATCAAAACCGTTTTGAACAGGAATTGATCTACTATATCGATAAAATTGATATCACGGAAGAAAAAACACGTTTAAAAAGCCATTGCGATTATTTCTTGCAAACTTTGGCAAGCAAAGAAGCAAACGGTAAAAAAATGGGTTTCATTTCGCAGGAAATAGGTAGAGAAATTAATACCATGGGCGCTAAAGCGAACGATGCTCAAATGCAGCAGTTTGTGGTAGGAATGAAAGAAGAACTAGAAAAGATAAAAGAACAATTACTGAATGTGTTGTAGCGTTAAGCGGAGAGCGATAAGCGCTCAACGCCAGACGCCAATCGCAAAACTTTTAAAAATGCAAGGCAAATTAATCATATTTTCAGCACCATCAGGAGCAGGTAAAACCACCATAGTACATCATTTATTAAAGAAATTTCCTGAGCTGAGCTTTTCTATTTCTGCAACCACCCGCGAATTGCGGGGTGACGAAACACATGAAAACGATTACTATTTTATTACGAAGGAAGAATTTTTACACAAAGTTGCCCACCAGGAATTTGTAGAGTTTGAAGAAGTTTATAATGGCACCTTTTATGGTACTTTACGCTCAGAAATAGAACGCATCTGGAATGAGGGCAAGCATGTTATTTTCGATATCGATGTTGAAGGTGGTATCCGTTTAAAGAGAAAGTATGAAGATAACGCCTTAGCTATATTTGTTCAGCCACCATCATTAGAGGTGTTAAAGGAACGTTTAAGTGGCCGCGGAACAGATAGTCAGGAAAAGTTACAGGAACGCTTTATTAAAGCTGAGAAAGAACTGCTATATGCAGATAAGTTTGATGTGATTTTAAAAAATTATGATCTGGCTACCGCCTGTGCAGAAGCAGAACAGTTGGTAGGGGATTTTTTAAAAAGTTAACAGTCTGTAGTTTTCAATTTTCAGTCCAGGGTGCATAGGATAATTATTCTTTAAATATAAAAATCAATCTATGGGCGATTTTTCTGATCTATTAGTATATAAAAAGTCGTTTGAACTAGCGATGGCTATTTTTGAGCTTAGCAAGTCTTTTCCAAAAGATGAAATGTACTCTTTAACCGATCAAATCAGAAGATCTTCGCGATCTACCAATATTTGTTTAATTGAGGCCTATAGGAAACGACGATATAAAGCGCACTTTATTAGCAAACTTTCAGATAGCGACATGGAGAATAGTGAAACTAAAGGCTGGCTAAAGTTCGCATTTGAATGTAAATATATTACTCAAGAACAATACGAAAAGCTAACAATACAAAGCGACGAAGTAGGCAGACTACTAAATCACATGATCAATAATCCTGATAAATATGGTGTGGTTTAATTGTTCATTAATCAATAGAGCGAACTGAAAAATGTCAACTGAAAACTATAAGCTAAAAACCGGTCTTTTCTTCGGTTCTTATAATCCTATCCATACCGGACATTTAATAATCGCCAATTATATGGCTAACCATACCGAACTTGATGAAGTATGGCTGGTGGTTTCGCCACATAATCCTTTGAAGGATAAAAGCGGTTTAACCAATATGTACGATCGTTTGGAAATGGCTAAACTGGCTACCGAAAATGCAGAGCATATCCGCGTGAGTGATATTGAGTTTGCATTGCCCCAACCGTCCTATACCATTGATACCCTAACCTATCTCCACGAAAAATATCCGGAAAAGGAATTTGTACTGATTATGGGTGCTGATAACCTGGTTTCTTTAAAAAAATGGAAAAATTATGAGATACTGTTAAAAAACTATCATATTTATGTTTATCCCCGCCCGGGAGCCAATGTGAGTGAATGGGAAAATCATCCCGCAATAACTTTTACCAGTACCCCTTTAATGGAAATATCCTCCACTTTTATACGTAAGGCTATTAAAGAGAAAAAAAGTGTACAGTTTTTTTTGCCCGATAAAGTAATCGAATTTATTGAAGGCAAAGGGATGTACAGATCTTAATCTGCGGCGTAACTTTTTTTAAACTTACTGTATTAAATTGATTAGTTGGACGGATTTTTGTTTAATACGGCTTTGGTTTATTAATTTAGCTAACCTGATACAACAAAATTAAGTGAAAAAAAAACTTCTTATCCTTATTGCTTTTTGCGGAACTGCGTTTTCCAGCAGCGCACAACAAAAATCCTATTTAGAAATGTTAGCCAATCAACCCAAATGGGTGGACTCGGTTTTTAATAAACTCAACCGCAGGGAGCGCATTGCACAGATGTTCTTTGTACGTGCCCATACCAATTTAGGCCAAAAATATACCGATTCCGTTGGCCAGGTCATTAAACGCGAACAACTAGGTGGGGTGATCTTTTTCCAGGGAGGTCCGGTAAGGCAAGCGCTTGCCACCAATGCCTATCAAAAACTGAGCAGAGTGCCGCTTATTGTGGCAAACGATGGAGAATGGGGCTTAGGTATGCGTTTAGATAGCACCATTTCTTATCCTTACCAAATGACCCTGGGTGCTATTCAGAACAGAGAACTGCTGTACAAAATGGGCCTTGAAGTAGCCAAAGATTATAAACGATTGGGGATGCAGATGAACCTGGCTCCAGATGCGGATATTAACAATAATCCCAAAAACCCGGTAATTAACTATCGTTCTTTCGGCGAAAACAAATATAATGTGACAAACAAAGTTGCATCCTATATGAAAGGAATGCAGGATGGTGGTTTATTAACAACGTTGAAACATTTTCCTGGCCATGGCGATACTGATGTGGATTCACATTACGATTTGCCGCAGCTTACTTTCTCTGCCACACGTTTGGATACTTTAGAAATGTATCCATTTAAAGAGTTGATCAAACAAGGAGCGTCTGGAGTAATGATTGCGCACATGAACATTCCTTCTTTAGATAATACCCCGAATTTACCTTCTACCCTCTCCAAGCCTATTGTTACTGGTATTTTAAAGCAGAAATTAGGCTTTAAAGGACTGATTATTTCAGATGCCATGGATATGAAAGGCGTGGTAAAATACTTTAAAAACGGTGAAGCTGATCTGATGGGGATCATTGCAGGCAATGATATTATCGAACTTTCGGAAAACAGCGATAGGGCCATTAAACTGGTACGTAAGGCGGTAAGGCATAACCGGGTAAGTATGGCTGAAATTGACCAAAGTGTGCGTAAAATCTTAACGGCAAAGTATTGGGCCGGGCTATCAAAACGCGATACCATTGTAACCAAGGGCATTATTGCAGGAGTTAACCGCAATGCAAGCAGTGCCCTGGTACAGGAACTGGCCAATGCATCGGTAACTTTGCTTAAAGGTAAAGATTATATTAAACGGCTGATCCCGATCAGAAGAACCGCAATTATCAGTATCGGCGTATCTTCGGTAACGACTTTCCAAAAAGAGATCTCGAAAGGTTATTACAACTCTGTTTATTATGTGTTGGATAAAGATGCCAGTGCCGCACAAATTTCAAATATTGCACGTGAAATCAGCGCTTTTGATCAGGTTATTGTAGGTATTCATGATAGCAGATCAAGGCCTGCAAATAATATACCGCTTAATGCAGGTGTTAAGAATTTTATTAGAGAACTGTCGACTAAAAATGCTGTTTTTGCCTTATTTGCCAATCCCTATAACTTAGCAGGCTTATCCGGATTGGAGAATAGCAAAGGTTTAATAGTCGCCTATCAAAAAGAAGATTTTATGCAAATTTCAGCTGCGGCTGTAATAAACAACCGATTAGTACCTACAGGTAAGTTGCCTGTAAGTGTGGCTCCGTTTTATAAATTTGGTGATGGACTTTAATTGTTAAGCCACAAAACAAGAATAGATATTTATCACAGAGGGCAGTTTTAAATTGAATATTTCCCGGGTCTTTCAGCTTTAGTCTTTGGCCTTAAAGCTTTTCCCAAAACAATTTCACCATCAAAACGATTATCTAATATAAAACCTTAAAGTTATGATAGATCCAGAAGATGACAATTACGCGAACGATCCTAACGATGCGCTGCGCAGAGAGGATGATGTAGAAAATATCAATGAAATTAGCGGTGATGACACCAGTATCGAACATGATAAAGATCTGCTGGAACAAGCCGATGAAGCTTCAAGAGCCTCTTATGAGTTAAACCTTGATGATGAGGTGGATGAAGATGAATTAGAAGATTAACAAGAAAGCCTTTCAGATGTGAAAATCTGAAAGGCTTTCTACTTTAGGCTCCATTTTGATTCAGCCTTAAACCTTACACCCTCAACCTTAAACCTACTTAGCTTTAGCTTCATAAGTTTCAGGATCAACAGCCGCTCTTGTCCATCCTTTTAAAAATGAGGTAATTTTTTTTACATCATGCCCTACTTTCTTTTTACCGTTCGCGCCAACTTCTTCCGTTTCTAAATAAGATGAATTTTCAATATGCAATACTTTGCCTTTTCCGTCGAGAATCACGAAGACCGGAAAACCAAAACGTTGAGGATAGCCTAAACCAGCCAAAACACTTTCATTCTTATTTTCAGGACTATAATTAACCAGCACGGTTTCAAAATTATCGTTGATGTATTTCTTTAATGTGGCCGTGCTATCAACCAAATTGTGGAAAGCAATACACCAGGTACACCAATTACCGCCAACCTGTAACAAAACATGTTTATTTTCTTTGGCTGCTTTTGCAACTGCAGCAGCAATATCCGCTTTAGCATCTGCCTGTGGCTTATAAATCTGAACGCCTTCTTTTTTCGCCTGACCAAATGCCGTGGTCGAAATGAATATGGCGGTGAATAAAATAACTAATTTTTTCATGATCTTTAGAATAATAAACAAAAGTAGTAAAGTCTACCATTTCAATAGGTTATTCACTATTTCTTTACAGAAGCGCAACATTTATTGGTCATTGGTCATTGGTCATTGGTCATTGGTCATTAACGGAACCTGGTTCTGCTGAAAGGTTTAAATCCATTTGGGTTTTTCCTTGGTAGCTGTTACATCGCCCGTCTTACATTTAACTATCTTTGTATAGAAATGGATTTCTTAGACATACATACCCACAAAGTTGCCACTAAAAGTGGGGTAACCAGCATTCAAAGCCTGTCGTTAACCCAGGATATCTTTTTAGCCATGCCGAAAACAAAACCCATTTCAGTTGGTCTACATCCCTGGTTTGCCAAAATTGACCATCTTGACCAGCAGATGAAATATCTGAGTGTTGTAGCCAACCAAACAAATGTAAAACAGATCGGCGAATGTGGTTTAGATCGATTAAGAGGCGAAAACGTGGAGAATCAGATCAAAATTCTGGAAAAGCAGATTGAATTGGCAGAAAAGGTCAAAAAACCTTTGATTTTACATTGTGTTAAATGTTTTGCTGAATTAATAGCGATTAAAGGCCGTTTGAAAGTCAACGTACCTATGATTATCCATGGCTTTAACAAAAACGAAGAGCTTGGCAAGCAAATGATGGACAAAGGATTTCTACTTTCGTTTGGTTTGACTGCCTTGAAAGAAAACGCTGGTGCAGCAAAGCTGATTCAAAATACCGATAATTTTTTCCTCGAAACGGATGATGCTGATATTTCGATTGAGGAAATTTACCAGGCAGCAGCCATTTTAAAAAAATGCACGGTAGATGAACTTAAAGCTCGTATTTTTACCGACTGGAATAAATTAAGTTTAATATAGCGCTGTCATTCTGAGCCTGTCGAAGAATGCAGCTAAATACACAAATATGTCTGATGTAAGCTGGCTTTCGCGCTCTGCCCTTCTTGTGGGTAATGATGGGATAGATAAACTCCAATCAAAACATGTTCTGGTAATCGGTTTAGGTGGAGTGGGTTCTTTTGCTGCCGAATTTATCTGTCGTTCAGGAATTGGAGAAATGACCATCGTTGATGGTGATGTGGTTGACCCCACCAACCGTAACAGGCAGTTACCAGCTTTGGCAACCAATCATGGTGTAAGCAAAGCTGCCATTATGCAGGAGCGTTTATTGTCTATCAATCCAGAATTAAAGCTGCACGTCGTAAATACTTTTCTTACTCCAGAAAAATGCAGGGAAATTTTAGAAGCTGATTTCGATTATATTATGGATTGCATTGATAGTGTAATGCCTAAAATTACCTTATTAGGAACGGCTTTGGAGAAAAACATCCCCATTGTAAGTTCAATGGGTGCCGGAGGCAAGATGGATCCTACACGTTTAAGAATTACCCTGCTGCCTGATACTTATCAATGTGTTTTTGCCAGTTATGTGCGTAAACGGCTGAATAAACTTCCCAATGCGGCCAAAATAAAAGCTGTTTTCTCCACCGAAGAAATGGATAAAAATTCTATGATTATGACCGATGGGAGCAATTTCAAACGTTCCGCTTATGGCACGGTTTCCTACCTGCCAGCAGCATTTGGTGGCGCATGTGCCTCGGTAGTGATCCGCGATTTGCTTGGGCTTCCCATTGAAATGGCCGAACGACCTGCCAGGATCAGCCATAAAACATTAGCCAAAAAGAAGAAAAAACCGTAAACAGGTGTATTGTTGATATCATGATTTCGGAAAAATTTTAAATTGTCGTAAGTTTAAATTTCCGAGAAATATCATTATGCCCCAGCCCCTCAAAATTCTTCAAGCCTCAGCAGGTTCCGGTAAAACATTCAGTTTAACCGCACATTATCTTAAACTGCTTTTTAGCGGCGATAATAAATACCGCGAAATTTTGGCCGTAACCTTTACCAATAAGGCAACGGAAGAAATGAAAACCAGAATACTGGAAGTATTACTCGGACTGGCAAAAGGTGATACATCAAAAAAGATAGACGATTATCGGAAAATTATATTGGAGGCCTATCCGATATTAAGCGTGCAGGAGCTACAGTTTAAAGCAGATAAAATATACCGTAAAATCCTGCATGACTACAGCCGCTTTTCGGTAAGTACCATCGACGGTTTTGTTCAAAAAGTAATCAGGGGCTTTGCCTTTGAGCTAGGCCTCAATGCAGATTATAATTTAGAAATGAATTATGATAAGGTGAAAGACGATCTGGTAAACAAACTGGATGAGGCGTTAGATCATAACAAACAGCTTTTGCAATGGATTATTGATCTGGCCATCGAACGCATCAGCGATAACAAAAGCTGGAACTATAAATTTGAACTTTATAACCTGATCGGCGAAATATTTTCTGAACGTTTTCAGATTTTTGAAGATGCGGTAAATACGCTTGGCTTAGAAAATATCGATGAGCTATTTAAAAAATACATCAGCCTTACCAAGACAGAAATCAAAAATTTTGAGGAAGAACTGGTTTCACTGGCAACAGAAGCAAACGAAGCGCTGAATGTAATTGGTGTAGAAACAGAACACCTGAAAGGAAAATCCAGAAGTCCGCTGGCTAAAATGATCCTCGTTGCCAGGGGCGATTTTTCAAAAATCGAACCCCTTTTCAACCTGATTGACGAACCAGATGAATGGTTTCAGAAAAATGCAAATTTCGCTGAAGCTTACGATACGGTAAATCCGATATTAAAAAAGTTAAAAACGCATTATCTAACACATTTGCCAAACTATAGCCTGGCTATCGCCTTTAATAAAAACCTTTATTATCTAAGGCTGATGCAGGAAATCGCCGTGCTCTTAAAAGAGTATAGGGCCGAAAATGATAACCTGCTGATCAGTGATGCACAAAAGCTGATTTCGGGAATTACGGAAGATGCAGGAGACAACCCGTCCTTTATCTGGGAAAAAGTAGGCAACCGTTACCGTAATTTTTTGTTCGATGAATTTCAGGATACTTCGACCAGTCAGTGGGGGAGCTTTAAATCACTGTTGACTAATGCAATGGCCACACCGAGCCAGGATCTGATTGATCATCTGATTGTTGGCGACACCAAGCAATCTATTTACCGCTGGCGTAATGGCGATTGGAACATCTTGCATAAACATGCCAAATTAGATGTTGGCGCAGAAAATGTTTTGGAAGAAAGTTTAGCAGAGAATTATCGGAGTGCTGAAAACATCATCACCTTCAATAATTTTCTGTACAAGGCCATCCCCCTCACCTTGCAGAACGAACTGAATGAAAATCTGGCGACCAAACCTGAAAGTATTTCCCGATGGTGGCAAGAACAAAATTACCAGCAGATTATAACCGATATTTACAATGGCTCTACACAGAACTTTGCAACCCATACCCTAAAAGGCGGAACGATTAAGATTAAAAAATTTGGTAAAAACCATGCGCCAAATGAAGCCCGTTTTACCGAAACTGTTTTTAGGGATATTGCATTAGACGATATTGTTGAAGAAATAAATTATCTTAAAAATGAACAGCAATATGCACTAAAGGATATTGCAATCTTAGTTCGATCGAATAGTGAAGCTTTATTAACTGTTAAAAAATTAATGGAGCATAACTTACCTGTTTTGTCTGGCGATGCGTTATTGATTTCTAACAACTCGGCCATACAGCTTATAATTAACACATTAAAGGTGCTGATCGGTTTGGAAACGCAAACGGCGCTTTACAAAGCCAATTGTATAGCCCTCTACCATGCGCTGCACAACAAAGAGATAGATGCCGGTTATTACCTCAACCTTACCAATAAACCTTTAAGCACGCTTACTTCCGTTTTGCCGGTAACTTTGTGCGAAAACTGGCAAAGTTGGTTACAGCTTCCCCTACCCGAACTGGTAGAAATATTGATCGAAAGTTACGGATTAAAAAATCTCACCACCAACTTACCCTACCTGCTTGCTTTTAGAGATTTGACAGCCTCTGCCGCAAAACTGGGCGAAAAAGGGATCCTTTCATTTTTGACCTGGTGGGAAGAAGATGGTATTAAAAAATCATTACCTTCCCCAGAAGGTGCCGATGCCATACAGATTATTACCATTCACAAATCGAAAGGTTTAGCTTTCAGGGCTGTTTTTGTGCCTTTCTGTAATTGGGAAATTAAAGGTAAACCTAATGGCACTTTCTGGGTGTCTTCAGCAGAAACGGCTTATAGTGAGCTAAAGGGCATTCCATTAAAATACAATGAAGCACTGGCTGATTCAACAATTTCAAAGGCCTATTACGAAGAGTTGCTTTACAATAACATGGATGCATTAAATATGCTTTATGTGGCCACTACGCGATCCAAAGATTATCTTTACATCGCTACCATGGCAAAAAAGGAATTGAAATTATCCAATATGGGCGATGCCATCAATTTCACTTTTGATGAGCAGTTTGATGAAAACGGCGTGTACGAAATTGTAGAACCTGTAACGATTGAAAATAAGGTGGAAGATTCGAATTTGATCAAACTTGATAGTTATCCAACTACAACGCGCTTATCCGAACTTTACATCCCTTCAGAAGACAAACACTTGAAACATCTGGTGAATATTGAAAAATCAGGAAGAAAAGGTTCTTTGCTGCACGATATCCTCGCCAGCGCCAGTACACAAAAAGAAGTTGATGACTATACCTCCAACCTGGTTTTGCAAGGCGTGATCAAGGAGGAAGAAATGCAAAAATTAATTTCATCCGCACTTGAAGTATTGGAACACCCCGAATTAAAAGAGATTTTAGATAATGCCAGCGAAAGCATTGTAGAAAAAAATATTATCGATGCCAATGGAAAACTACACCGTCCTGACCGGGTTTTGATTAACGAAAATGAGGTGATTATCCTTGACTATAAATTTACCATTGAAGAAAGCGAAAAGCATATCGAACAGGTCAATAATTACAGGGTTTTGCTGACTGAAATGGGTTACCAGAATATTAAAACCTATCTTTTTTATGCAGTTAAAGGCAAATTAAAATTAGTATAGTATGCAGATGAAACCATTTTTACAGGAAGTTGCCGAAGATTTAGTTGCCCGGTTTGGAAACCAGCTGCAAAACTGCGCCATCGTTTTCAACAATAAAAGGCCATCGGCATATCTGCAGAAACACTTCGCAGATATTATTGGTAAACCATTTTTTAGTCCCGCATTTTTTACCATACAGGAGTTCTTTGCCAGTTCTACCAGTTATAAAATAGCCGATTTTTACCTGCAGTTTTTCACTATACATCGCATTTATAATCAACTGCTTGTAGAAGAAAAATTAGAGACTATTTCCAGTCATAAGTTTTTCCCATTGGCAAAAATTATCTTAAGCGATTTTAATCAGATTGATTCCGACTTGGTAGATGCAGAAAAACTTTATCGCGATCTGGAAGATATATCGGTCATCAATAAAGATTTTGATTATCTAAGTCCTGAGCAATACGAATTTCTTGCCCAGTTCTGGACTTCTTACTCCGAAGGAAAACATAAAAAACAACAGGAACTTTTTATCAAGATGTGGCGCAGGATGCCCAAACTTTATCATAAATACCACGCAACACTTAAATCGCAGGGCTATTTAACCAATGGTTCTGTTTATCGGCATCTGTCTGATGACATTACCAATCACCAGGAATTCATCTCGAATTTTGATAAGGGCAAAATTGTTTTTGTTGGATTTAATGCTTTGAGCAGTGCGGAAGCAAAAATATTTACCCAGCTACAGGAAGCCGGTAAAGCCTTGTTTTACTTCGATGCCGATCCGTATTATTTAGACGATACTTCGCAGGAAGCAGGCCTGTTCCTCCGTAAAAACATCAGTCAACTTGGTTTGAAGAATGAATTTGCCGACCAGGAAAGTCTTATGAAATCGGCCCCGCACCAGGTAAATGTTTTTAAGGTTCAGGGACAATCTGCACAGGCTAAAATCCTGAACAATATCTTAGAAGAGGATTATACTGCAGCCGAAACGGTTGGAAAAACAGTGGTAGTTTTGGCAGATGAAAGTTTATTAATCCCCACTCTTCAAACGATACCAACCAACCTAAACGGAAAAGAGATTGACCTTAACGTAACCATGGGTTTTGCTTTGTCAACCTCCAGTATTTTTGGTTTGATTGATTTGTGGTTGGCGAGTCAACTCGAGATTTTACAGCGCGATAAAGTAAGTTACAAAAATGTAGAAGCTTTTTTAACCCATCCCCTAACCGGTCTTACCCAAAAAATGCGTGATAAAATTTTAACGGCATTATTGGAGGAAAACCAGGTAGAGATTGATCACAAACGCCTTTTACGTCAGAGCGGACTGTTTGAGGCATTTTTTAAGAAAATCGACGATCCTCAGCACGTGGTTACCCATCTTTTAGATGTCCTGGATTATGTACTCACCCGATTATCAAATGCAAAAACGCTCAAAAAAATCGATGCGGAACTGTTTGTAAAAACCATTCAGGAATTGAACCGTTTGCACGATACTTTTAGTTACCACATCGGTAAAGAAGAAATTCCGTTTGTCATTTATCTTGTGCAAAAATCACTGCAAGCCATTGCAGTACCACTTTCAGGCGATCCTTTAAATGGAATCCAGGTAATGGGATTGCTCGAAACCCGAAACCTGAATTTCGACAAAGTGGTAATTTTAGGTTTTAATGAAGGAATTATTCCCAAGTCATCTATCGGTAACAGCTTTATCCCAGACTCAATACGCCGTGTTTATGGACTGCCGGTTCTCGAAAACCTGGATGCCATTTCAGCCTATATGGTATACCGTCTATTACAACGGGCCAAAAATATCAATTTTGTCTATAACAGCTTAACCGATGAAACTACTTCCGGCGAAGCGAGCAGAATCTTAAAGCAACTGGAGTATGAAAGTGGCTTCGAATTTACCTATAATGAACTAAATCTGGAAGTAAAAACGGAGCCCTTTAAAGAAGTAAAAATTGACAAAACGAATAATACTTTTATCCAGGAAACACTTCAAAAATACCTTGATAAGAAAAAGGTGCTTTCACCTTCAGCCCTTACCCAGTACATTTCCAATCCGATAGATTTCTTCTTCAATTACATTGCGGGCATTAAAGAGCCCAAAGAAATCAGCGCAGTGGTAGAAGCTAATGAGATTGGTTCCATTCTGCATAAAGTGATGGAATACTTTTACGAAGATTTAAGATCTGCTGAAATTACTGCTGCGCTGATTAAAGAAAAACGTAAACAGGTTCCTAAACTGATACAAAAAGCCTTTAACGCGGTGATGTTCCAAAACCCCGATCTGATTATGGAATACAAGGGCATGCAGAAAGTTATTTTATCTATTGTAGAAGCTTATGTGAATATCATTTTAAATCAGGATGAAGCGCAAACCCCTTTTACGATAATTAGTCTCGAGCAAAAGGTAGAGGCCGAGATCAGTTTCCCGTTAAGAGGAAAAGAAGCCAGCGTTAAAATTTTTGGCTTTATCGATCGTGTTGATGTTAAAGACGGCGTGACTAAAATTATTGATTATAAAACAGGTAGCGACAAACTAACTTTTAAAGATATTCCGGAATTATTCAATTCTGATGGTAAACATATTAATAAAGCACTAATCCAAACCTTATTATACACTTATGCTTACGAACAATTTTCGGGCAAAAGTTTTGTAGAACCAAATCTTTACGTGGTAAAAACCATGAGTGCAGATGGTGTTTGGTTTAAATCGGGCAGGCAAACGCTATCTGGAGCCTATCTCGAAGAAATCAAGCCGGAATTTCTTGCCGAATTAAGAAAAAAACTAACCGAACTTTTCGAAGCCCCATATTTTATGGCCAGCAAAGTAGAGGATAACTACAAATATTCTATTTATAAAACTTTATTTGGAAAATAGTTACAACCGCAAAGGGTGCTAAATCCAAACTAAAATAACCACCGAGCACACTGAGGAAAAAGCACCGAGCACACCGAGCCCGATTGAAAAACGTCAACTTAGTGCCCTCTGTGATAATCTCTTTGCTTCTCTGTGGTAAAATAAAACTTTGTATACTTCGCGAAAAACTTTGCCTGCTTTGCGGTTAAATCTCTTAAATTTAAAAATGCTAACCTTAAATTTTACAAATTTCCCCATACTCGAAACCGAGCGACTAATCCTCCGCGAACATGATCTTGCCGATGCCGAAGCACTCTTTGCTATGCGTACCAATGAAACGGTGATGAAATATATTGACAGGGAAAGACCACAAGATATTTTTGAAGTCAAAGATTTTATCTCACGGATTAGAAATGGCTATGAAAATGGTGATAGTCTCGCGTGGGTAATTGCCTTAAAAGATCAACCTGAACAGATGATTGGCTCCATAGGATACTGGCGTACCGACTTTGCGAATCACCGGGCAGAAATAGGTTATATGCTCCATCCTGATTACTGGCGGCAGGGAATTATTTCTGAAGCGTTAAAACGTTCAATTGATTTTGGTTTCGATAAGGTCAACCTGCATACCATCAGTGCAAACATTAATGTAGAAAACAATGCTTCCAGGCAGATGCTGATCAAACACGGCTTTGTAAAGGAAGCGCACTTTAAACAAGACTATTATTTTAGGGGCCAGTTTCTGGATAGCGAAATTTATGGTTTATTGAACCCTAATCATTAAATCTAAACGATTAGATCATCTATCTCGACTGAAACGAAACGGGATGCCCGCCTGTGCTGGTAGAAAGATCTAAATAGATTTAACTGAACACCAAATGGTTCTTGACTGCGTAATTCCACACGAAATGACAGCAGGTGCAAGGGGTGGTTATATTTTGGAAAAAGCCTAGGCATTGACATAAAACGCTTAACAAAAACCCAATTGCCCAATAATATTTTTCCTTACAAGGAATTAACAAAAAATACATTAAATAATCGGTCAAAACACTTATAATTATTACAAAACATAGGCATTTTAGCCTTTGGTTTCAAAGCGATTAATAATTATATTTGCCACCGTTATTAAAATTTACAATGAGAGAAATCCAATTTAGAGAAGCACTTCGCGAAGCCATGAGCGAAGAAATGCGTAAAGATGACCGCGTTTTTTTATTAGGTGAAGAAGTAGCAGAATATAACGGTGCGTACAAAGTAAGTCAGGGTATGCTTGATGAATTTGGTGCAAAACGAATTATCGATACCCCGATTGCCGAATTAGGTTTCGCAGGTATTGCAACTGGTGCAGCTACAGCTGGACTTATTCCGATTGTAGAGTTCATGACATTTAACTTCTCTTTAGTTGCGATCGATCAGATTATCAACGGAGCGGCTAAAATCTTATCCATGAGCGGTGGTCAGTTTTCATGCCCGATGGTTTTCCGTGGCCCAACAGGTAACGCCGGACAGTTAGGGGCACAACACTCTCAGAACTTCGAGAACTGGTATGCTAACACTCCTGGCTTAAAAGTGGTCGTTCCGGCTACACCTTACGATGCTAAAGGTTTATTAAAGCAATCAATCCTTGATCCGGATCCGGTAATTTTCATGGAATCGGAAGTGATGTATGGTGATAAAGGCGATGTTCCGGCAGAGGAGTACTATATCGAACTTGGTAAAGCTAAAGTAACAAAAGAAGGTACAGATGTAACCATTGTAACTTTTGGTAAAATGTTAACCCGCGTGGTAAATCCTGCGGTAGAAGCGTTAGCCAAAGAAGGAATTAACGTTGAAGTGATCGATTTACGTACTGTACGTCCTATCGATTATGCGACCATCATTGAATCGGTTAAGAAAACAAACCGTTTGGTTGTGGTAGAAGAGGCATGGCCATTGGCTTCGCTTTCAGGCGAGATTGCCTTCATGGTACAAAAACATGCATTCGATTATTTAGATGCACCGGTTTTACGTATTACCTGTGCAGATGTTCCACTTCCATACTCACCAACTTTAATCGCAGCAAGCTTACCTAATGCGGAGCGTGTAGTTAAAGCGGTAAAAGAAGTAATGTACGTTAAAAAATAAAATGACACCCGATAATTATCGGATCTGAGCATCGCGATTTTTTTTAGATATCAATCCTCCAAAGTAATTTGGGGGATTTTTTTATTCGCGTACGATGAAGTAGTCCCCTAACATGTTGCAGTGTATGGATGTTTAAACCATGGAAAATAAAAAAAAGAAGCCATAATATTGCTGTTTTTTTTTGCTAAATGCGGTTAGGTTATGAAAAATAACTTCGTTAATATCTGCCGGTTAAACCCTTAAAAATGATCGGACGCTGATCATTAGCTCACTTAATTTTTTCAAAAACTTACTCACAAATTTCGGTGGAAAACTTCATTTTAAAAATCATTAAATCCCGCAAATCCTGATTAGCTTTGCTTCTTTCAATTTCACCCTTTAGGATATGTTAACCCACCATAAAATAATTGCAGCCGAGTTAAAAGTTGCAGAAAAACAAGTAACCGCAACCATAAATCTATTAGATGAAGGCGCAACCGTTCCATTTATTTCCCGTTACCGTAAAGAGGCAACCGGCAGTTTAGATGAGGTTGAGGTAGCTGCCATCCGCGATCGGGTTTTACAGTTGCGCGAGCTGGATAAACGCCGCGATGCGATTTTAAAATCGATGACCGAACTAGGTAAGTTAACACCCGAGCTAGAAAAACAGATCAACGAAGCCGAAACCATTTCTCTTCTGGAAGACATTTATCTGCCTTATAAACCGAAACGTAAAACACGTGCATCGGTCGCAAAAGAAAAAGGATTAGAACCTTTGGCTCTGCAGATATTTGAACAAAATACTTTTGATTTAGATGCATCAGCTCATAAATTTATCGATGCCGAAAAAGGAGTAAACTCGCTTGATGAAGCTTTAGCTGGCGCAAGGGATATTATTGCCGAAATGATTGCTGAAAATGTGGAGGCGCGGACAAAAATGCGTACTTATTTTCAGGAAAAAGCCGTCTTTAAATCGGAAGTGATCAAAGGAAAAGAAGAAGAAGGCATTAAATATAAGGATTATTTCGAATGGAGCGAGCCGGTTAAAACAGCTGCATCTCACCGTGTGTTAGCGATGCGCCGTGGCGAAAAGGAACTGATTTTAAGATTAGATGCACTTCCACCTGCCGATGAGGCCATTACTATACTGGAAAATCAATTTATTTTAGGCAATAATGCGGCTTCTAAACAGGTCCAGCAGGCTTTAGAAGACAGCTACAAGCGCTTACTGGAGCCAGCAATGGAAACCGAACTTCGGGTTTTCACCAAACAAAAAGCAGATGAGGAGGCCATCCGGGTTTTTGCCGAAAATGCGCGTCAATTGTTATTGGCAGCACCAATGGGACAAAAAAACGTAATGGCAATAGATCCTGGGTTCCGTACAGGCTGTAAGGTGGTTTGTTTAGACAAACAGGGCCAGTTATTAGAGAACACCGCAATTTATCCGCATACCGGACAGGGCAACATCAAAAATGCTGAATTTACGATCCAACAGCTTTGTGAAAAGTATGAAATTGAAGCGATTGCCATTGGTAACGGAACTGCCGGAAGGGAAACTGAAGCTTTTGTGCGGGCATTAAATTTACCACACATTACAGTTGTAATGGTTAACGAAAGTGGCGCGTCAATTTATTCCGCATCAGAAGTGGCCAGGGAAGAATTTCCTACGCATGACATTACGGTGCGTGGAGCAGTTTCAATTGGTCGCCGTTTAATGGATCCATTGGCCGAACTGGTTAAAATTGATCCAAAATCTATCGGTGTTGGCCAATATCAGCATGATGTTGATCAGAATAAATTGCAGGCAAGTTTAGATGATACCGTAATCAGTGCAGTAAATTCGGTTGGAGTAGAATTAAATACGGCTTCAAAACAGATCCTGGCTTATGTTTCTGGTTTAGGACCAACTTTAGCGAAAAACATTGTTGATTACAGGAATACACATGGTGCTTTTAAAAACCGCGAAAGCTTAAAAAAGGTACCCCGGCTGGGTGATAAAGCTTACGAGCAGGCAGCAGGTTTCTTACGTATACGCAATGCAGAAAATGTTTTGGATACCAGCGGCGTACATCCTGAACGTTATGCCGTAGTGGATCAAATGGCTAAAGACCTGGGAACCACTGTTTCTGCGTTAATGAAAGACACACAATTGCAAAAACAGATAAAACTACAGCAATATGTAACAGATGAAATCGGCTTACCAACATTGAGTGATATTTTAAAAGAACTGGCTAAGCCAGGCCGCGATCCACGCGAACAGTTTGAGGCTTTCAGCTTTACCGATGGTGTGAATGAAATTTCTGATTTAAGAGTGGGTATGAAACTACCGGGAATTGTAACCAATATTACGAATTTTGGAGCCTTTGTTGACATTGGCGTACATCAGGATGGCTTAGTTCACACCAGTCAGCTGGCTAACCGTTTTGTAGCTAACCCAAATGACGTGGTGAAAGTGCATCAAAAGGTAGAAGTTACGGTAATGGAAGTTGACGTTGCCCGCAAAAGGATTTCCCTATCGATGAAAACCGAAGTTGGTCCGAAGTCTGAAGTACGTTATAGAGAGTCGAAAGAGCAGAAACCCAGGCAGAATTTTAAACCAAATAATACAAACAAACAAAACGTCAAGCCGCGTAATGAACCAAAAGATGCTGATGGCGACTTGCAGGAGAAACTAGCAAAGCTAAAAAGGATGTTTAAATAGTATAATTACTGAGCGGCACAAAGCTAATTGTGCCGCTTCAGCTAGAGAATTACTAAAGAGCAATTAATAATCGAATTGATGGGTATAATCTTTATTAACATCAACAATAACACCCTCATCATTGGTAACCACTTTACCATCTATCTCCGCTTTATAGCTAATCTGATAACTGGCATTAAAGTTAATACACTGCGTACTGGCAGAAATTACATCAACTGGTAATATCGTCTCAATTACGTATGTTTTGGTACTTCCGGTGAAGTCGTTTTTCCCTAAAGAGATAGCAGCTTCATTATTTCTGGTTACGCCATTTACCTTCCAGATCGTTTTAGTACCTTTGGTATCACCGCCTACGATTACAAAGGAGACATAGTCATCGGCTGGATTGACACCATTAGCGGTGATAGTAAATTTTGCGGTTTTGCCACTTTTTGAAGGGGTAGTTTCTGAATCTTTTTTACAAGAAAACAATAACGAAAAAACAAGAGCAAGAGATAATAATGTTGAAATTTTTTTCATAGATTTTTAATCATTTTCTTAGCGCATATGCTAATAAAATGCCAAAACCCATAGCTATAATTAAAATACTATATTTCAGGTAAACACGACTACCTGTTTTTAAGTAGTTTTTAGATTTTATAATGGCTGGCTTGATAAACAATGTCCTAATTATTGTTTTCAGGAAAGATCAGAACTGATAACATCTCTAAAAAGCCCTTCATCTTCCTATAAAAATCGGATAGCGGCTTAGCCGTATCAGACTGTGGATACTACGAACCCGCAAACCTGTCTCTAAGTTCAAATCTCTTTTTAGGTAAACTATCAGGATAATTATTCTGAATAAACGCAATCATAGCCTCTCTTACGTAACACCTCAAATCAAAGGCTCTTGATGAATTGGAGGCGCTCATCAGAAAACGTACCTCAATGTTCCCATCTTTAGTACTGTCCGTTACCTGAACCACATTTACCCTTTTATCCCATAAAGGGTTTGCATTCAACAACCTGGTTAATTCCTGTCGCATCGGTTCAATAGGAATAGTATAATCAAGATATAAAAAAACTGTACCAAGCAGATCAGCAGAAACACGTGTCCAGTTTTGGAAAGGCTTTTCAATAAAATAGGTAATCGGCAGAATTAACCGTCGTTGATCCCAGATATTCACCACAACATAGGTCAGGGTAATTTCCTCCACCTTACCCCATTCGCCTTCCACGATCAACACATCATCAATTCTTATCGGCTGGGTAAAGGCAATCTGGAAACCCGCCAGTAAATTACCAAGTGATTTCTGCGCAGCAAAACCGATGATAATTCCTCCTATGCCGACACCGGTAAGCAGCCCCGCTCCAATTTTACGCATACTTTCAAAACTCAATAAAATAATGGCAACAGTAATTAAAATAATGAGCGAAACAATAAATTTTCGAACAAATTGCAATTGTGTTCTGATTTTACGCTCTTTTAGATTATTTTCTTTATTTAAATCATATTTCAGGTAGAAATAATCTTCCAAAACGTTAATCACTCGAACTAAAATAAGCGCAAAGACAATAGTTAAGGCTATTTCCAATGCTTTGCTCATTGGAAGCCGATATGTTGGAGACATCTCCATCAGCGTTAAAGAGAAGTTGAGGAACAACAAGGGTATCAGAAAAGCAACAGGCCTCCGCAAATGCTTAACTGTCGATTTTATAATGATAAAATCCCACCAGCGGGAAAGCAGGATAAAAGTTTTGTGAATGATAAACCTAATCAAAATACCAAGAGATATCGCTATCAAACCAATAATGAGGTTTTTAAAAAACAAAGGAATAGGATAACCGAAAATCTGGTCGAGATATTGCATAAAAGAAATTTGCTGGTTACTAAATGCGGTGTTTGGCCATTTGACATTTTTATAACAGCTATATTTTGGGATTGTTTGTCAGTACAAACCGTAGCCCTGAAAAAATTATTTAAATTAGCTTTTACAGCATACCTAAAAAGAAGAAATGGATTTTTTTGATGCCCGATACCTATTTTTTACAGTTCTTGGCTACAAACTGAGCTATCTGGAATTTTTTGCCGTAATTACCGGAATTACTTCCGTTATACTTTCAGCAAAAGCCAGCATTTGGAGCTGGCCAATGGGTATCATAAATGTATTTTTATCAGCTTTTTTATATTATCAGAATCAGCTCTATCCAGATATGTTTTTAATGGTTTTCTTTTTTGTAACCAACATTATAGGCTGGTGGCGATGGACAAACCCAAAGCGCGGGGAGGAAGATAAAAATAAGGAGCTTAAAATCAGTTTTATGCCGGTAAGGCAATTTCTGTATTTATTGTCCACCGGCATTATTGGCACATTATTGATCGGTACTCTGGCCGCCCGGCTTCACAACTGGCTGCCCCTATTATTTAATTTACCGAGTGCCTATCCTTTTATTGATTCATTTATTTTTGTAATGAGCATAATCACCACTTTTTTAATGATCCAGAAAAGAGTGGAATGCTGGATAATCTGGTTGATTATTGATATTGTAGCTACTTATCTCTATTTCCTAAAAGGAATTAAATTTATGGGAGTCGAATATTTCATTTTTACCATTATTGCAGGCTTTGCTTTATGGAATTGGGTTAAGGAATACAGAAGTTACAGTAAAGCTATGTGAAGAGAATAAAATGATATTCTGGTTTTAAATAAACAATTATAGTATATTTAACCTAAATCCTAAATGATATGACAGCGAAACAGATGCTTCCTATCATCCCTGATAATATTGTAGTTAATAAAATTTACGAGCTGAGAGGCCTAAAAGTGATGCTGGATAGCGATCTGGCGGGGTTGTATGCCGTAGAGACTAAACGTCTTAATGAACAGGTTGGCAGAAATCCTGATCGGTTCCCGGAAGATTTCATGTTTCAACTCACTGAGCAAGAGTGGTTAAACTTGAAGTCGCAATTTGCGACTTCAAGTTGGGGCGGAAGAAGAAAACTTCCCTTTGTTTTTACCGAACATGGCATCCTCATGCTTTCAAGCGTATTAAACAGCAAACAGGCCATTCAGGTCAATATCCAGATTGTCAGGATTTTCTCTCGCATACGCCAGTTTATTATTGATAGCGGAGAACTTAAGCTTGAAATCGAAGCTATAAAACAACAAGTGAGTAACCAGGATAAAAACATCGAACTGGTTTTTACTTATCTGGATAAACTCATTGATAAGAAAAGTGAGCCAAGAAAAAGGATTGGTTACATGCCTGACGACCTGTAAAGGAAGTAAGAAGAATATAGGCTCAACGAAACATTATTTCCTACTTCAGCATGAGGCTCACCTCATTTAAGAATTTCTATCAAAAATTTTCTTTCCAACTATTTGATAATAAAAGTATTCTCTCTATCTTTGCAGTCCCAAATTTAATGGGAATAATAAATTGTTTAATAAATTAAATACAAGCAAGTGAATACGTTAAGTTACAAAACTGTCTCGGCCAATGCTAAAACTGTAAACAAACAGTGGATTGTTGTTGATGCGGAAGGCGAGATTTTGGGGCGCTTGTCATCGAAGATCGCTATGATCATCCGTGGTAAAAACAAGCCTGAGTACACCCCACACGTAGACTGCGGTGATAATGTAATTGTTATCAATGCAGACAAGGTTAAATTGACAGGAAACAAATTCAGCGAAAAGCAATATGTTTCTTACACTGGTTATCCAGGTGGTCAACGTTTTATTTCTCCTAAGGAGTTAATGGCGAAACACCCTCAACGTGTAATCGAGAAAGCGGTACGTGGTATGTTACCGAAAACTAAATTGGGTAAAAAATTATACACCAATCTTTTTGTGTATGCTGGTGCAAACCACCCTCATGCAGCTCAATCTCCAAAAACCATTAAACTTTAAGAAATGTCAGTTACTAACACTTCAGGAAGAAGAAAAACAGCTGTTGCACGTATCTACTTAAAAGATGGTGCTGGCGCAATTACCGTTAACGGTAAAGATCATAAAGAATATTTCCCTACTTTACCTTTACAATATATCGTAAACCAAAGTTTAGAAGTTGCTGAACTTGCTGGCCGTTACGATATCACTGTAAATGTACAAGGTGGCGGAGTAAAAGGACAAGCAGAAGCTGTTCGTTTAGCTATTGCTAAAGCGATTGTTGAACTAGATGCGGAGAAAAAACCTGCATTACGTGCTAAAGGCCTGATGACGCGTGATATGCGTATGGTTGAGCGTAAAAAACCAGGACGTGCTAAAGCCCGTAAGAAATTCCAATTCAGTAAACGTTAATCACAGGAGGCAACAACAATGGCAAGAACAACTTATCAAGACTTATTGGATGCAGGTGTACACTTTGGTCACCTTACCCGTAAATGGAATCCAAAAATGGCTCCTTACATTTTCATGGAGCGTAATGGTATTCACATTATAGATTTAAATAAAACTTTAACTAAAACTGAAGAAGCTGCGGCTGCGATTAAACAAATCGTAAAATCAGGTCGTAAAGTATTATTTGTTTCAACAAAAAAACAAGCAAAAGGAATCGTAGCTGAACAAGCTAAAAAAGTAAACATGCCTTTCGTAACCGAGCGTTGGTTAGGTGGTATGTTAACTAACTTTGCTACTGTTCGCAAGTCAATCAAAAAGATGTCTAACATCGATAAAATGACTAAAGACGGTACTTATTCGATCTTATCTAAAAAAGAGCGTTTAATGATTCAGCGTGAGCGTATTAAATTAGAATCACTTTTAGGTGGTATTGCTGATTTAAACCGTTTACCTGCAGCTTTATTCTTAATCGACGTTAAGAAAGAGCACATCGCGGTAACTGAAGCGTTAAAATTAAACATCCCTACTTTTGCGATGGTTGATACTAACTCTGATCCTTCTAACATCGATTTCCCAATCCCTGCGAATGATGATGCTACAAAATCTATCTCTTTAATTACTGATGTAATTATCAAAGCGATTGAAGAAGGTTTAGAAGAACGTAAACGCGAAAAAGATGATGAGGCTGAAAAAGAAGCAGTAGCCGCTAAAGCAGCAGCTGATGCTCCTGAATCAAAAGAGCCTAGACGTAAAAAAGCTGCCGAGGCAGAAGTTGAAGCGTCAGCATCAGAAGAAACTAAAACAGAAGAATAGGCCCCTAACCCCTGAAGGGGGATGACATGGTCTAAAAATCTAAATTCATTAAATCAATTTAATCATTTCCAAGCCCCCTTCAGGGGGTTTGGGGGTAAAAAAAGGAAATAAAATGTCTACAGTACAAATTACTGCCGCAGATGTAAATAAACTACGCCAACAAACTGGTGCTGGTATGATGGATTGCAAAAAAGCTTTATTAGAAGCTAATGGCGATTTCGAAGCTGCTGTTGATTTATTACGTAAAAAAGGTCAAAAAGTATCTGCTGCCCGTTCTGGTAATGCTACTTCTGAAGGCTTGGTATCAATCGCTGTTTCAGCAGATGGCACTAACGGTAAATTAGTTGCTTTGGCTTGCGAAACTGAACCGGTTTCTAAAGTGGAAGATTTCCGTAATTTAGCTCAGGCTGTTTTAGCTGCAGCAGTTGCAAACAACCCTGCTACTACTGAAGAATTATCAGCGATTACTTTAGAAGACGGACGTACAGTTGCTGAAACCATCACTGAATTAACCGGTAAAATCGGAGAGAAGATCGTTATTCAGGAATATGCAAATATCTCTGGCGAAAAAATCGTTTCTTATATCCACTCTAACGGTAAAATGGGTGTTTTAGTCGTATTTGAAGGTGCTAACGGTGCCGATATTACGGAAGCAGGTAAAGATGTTGCCATGCAAATTGCTGCAATGAACCCGGTTGCTGTTGATAAAGACGGTGTTGACCCGGCTACTATCGAACGCGAAATCGAGATTGCTAAAGATGTTATCCGTCAGGAAGGCAAACCAGAAGAAATGGTGGAAAAAATTGCAGCCGGTAAATTGAATAAATTTTACAAAGACAGCACTTTATTAAACCAGGAGTTTGTTAAAGATAGCTCAATGGATGTGCGTAAATTTTTAGATAATACTGCTAAAGGTTTAACCGTATCTGCTTTCAAACGCGTACAATTAGGCGCTTAAGCATTGATAAAAACATATTAGAAGCCTCAAGAAATTGGGGCTTTTTTTTATGCACTGTGGTTTCAAATGATGCATATCAACCGGCTGATAATTGTGTTTTAGGCAACCATCAAGAATTAAAAGGCTTATTATATCGTTACAATATTTAACTTTGACCGTGTAAGTTAACTCCATTCAAAACATTTTGATATGCCGAAAGTAATCTCGAACGCCTCTTATTTCAAAGACAGCGAATTAATAAAAAATCAAGACATCACAATCGATGGCGCTATCATTTCAGGCATTAACGAAAGCAGCGACAAAGAAAACGGACATTCCTTTGTAGTACCTGGTTTCATAGACTTGCAGATCTATGGTGCAGGCAATAGATTGTTCTCTGCAGATCCGACTGTAGAATCATTAACCATCATGGAAGACGACCTGCTCAAAAAAGGGACAACAGGTTTTCTGGCCTGTATAGCAACAAATTCTCAGGAAGCTTTTGATGCATGTATCAAGACAGCTAAAGCGCACCGGTCAACTGCAAAAAATTGCCTGGGGTTACATCTGGAAGGGCCATTTTTAAATCCAAAACGCTTAGGCGCACATGTGCCTGCGTTCGTACGGAAGGCGTCGCTTGATGAGATTAAGAGATTAATTGATTTTGGAGATGGTGTAATCAAAATGATCACCATTGCACCAGAAGTACAGGATGATGAAGTAATTCAGTTACTGCTAGATAATGGCGTAATTATTTCGCTTGGCCACAGCAACGCAACATTTGATGAAGCTACTGTTGCCTATAACAAAGGCATTCAGTCCACTACACATCTTTTTAACGCCATGAGTCCGATCCATCACCGTGAACCAGGCATACCTACTGCTGTTTTTAGTCATGATAAGGCAATGGCCAGTATCATCGCCGACGGGCAGCATGTAGATTTTGAAGTTGTTAGATTTTCACAAAAAATATTAAAAGAACGTTTGTTTCTTATTACAGATGCTGTTACAGCCTGTTCCATAGGGCCATATCAACATCTTAAAGAAGGGAATAAATTTGTTATGCCTGACGGTACACTATCAGGTTCCTCACTAACGATGCTGGACGCCGTTAAAAATTGTGTATTGCATTGTGGTATCAGCTTAAATGATGCAATAAAAATGGGAACCCAATATCCGGCCAAATTAATTGGCATCGAAAACCTAACCGCAAGCATAACAATTGGGCAACAGGCAAACTTATTGATCGTTGATGATCAGTTAAATTTACAAGAGGTTATTTTTAAAGGTGAAACGATATAATTTATCCAACACGTTTAAAAGAATTCTTACGGCAATCATCTTATTAACGGTAAACGCCATTAATCTCCGGGCACAGGAAACAAAAGAAGCTTTTAATATCATTCCGCTGGGCGTAAAAGGCGGTGACGATGAAAGCAATTTGTCATCTTATATGATTGCTCCAAAAGGAAGTGATCACTACGTGTGCCTTGATGCTGGTACCATAAACGCCGGCATCCAAAAAGCAATCGACCATCAATCGCTCAAAGGCATAAGTGAAAATGTTCAACGTAAACAGATTAAAGGATATTTGATTTCACATGCGCATTTAGATCATGTGGCAGGTTTAATAATCAATTCGCCAGCCGATACCGCAAAAAATATCTATGGCATGCCTTCTGTTCTCAACATTTTAAGGGATAAATATTTTACCTGGGATGCCTGGGCTAATTTTGCCGATGAAGGTGAAAAACCACAGTTAAAAAAGTATACTTATTTCCCTCTGATCGAAGGCAATACTTACCCGCTGGAGGGAACAGAAATGAAAGTGAAAGCTTTTGAATTAAGCCATGGCAATCCCTACAAAAGTACTGCTTTCCTCATCAGCCATGCCGATAGTGATGTACTTTATCTGGGAGATACCGGTGCTGATGAAATTGAACAGTCGGACAAACTCATTAAGTTATGGCAAACAATAACACCTCTTATTAATTCTGGGCGGTTAAAAGCTATATTTATGGAGGTATCTTTTCCAAATGAACAGCCTGACAAACAATTATTCGGACATCTGACACCGAGACTTTTCTTTAGCGAACTGTCCAGACTTGAATCTTTGACCAATAAACAGGCATTTAAAAAAGTTTCTTTTATTGTAACTCATATCAAACCTCCACAGCATCAAGCAGAAAAAATAAAACAACAACTACTTTCCGGGAACCTGAAAAAACTAAAGTTATTCTTCCCAGAGCAAGGGAGGCGCTTCATAATCAATTAGAACGGAGACAACATTTAAACGTATTGCTCCTTTTTTATAGAATCGGTATATCTATTTAAATATTTACATCAATTATTAAAAACCATAGCCAGGTATTAAAAAATTGTTAATATTTTTGGGGCCATGAAATATAAACGCATCCTACTTAAGCTTAGTGGAGAATCACTAATGGGCGATAAACAGTATGGAATTGATAATGAACGTGTTAAACAATACGCTGAAGATATTAAGACTGTACATGATAAAGGCTTAGAAATCGCAATTGTAATTGGAGGAGGAAATATTTTTAGAGGCCTGAGTGCTGAAAAAAGTGGGATGGACAGAGCACAGGCCGATTATATGGGCATGTTGGCTACGGTCATCAATTCTATGGCCCTGCAAGATGCGTTAGAGAAAGTCGGCATTAAAACACGTTTACTAACTGCCATTAAAATGGAGCAAATCTGCGAGCCATTTATCCGCAGAAGAGCCGTTCGGCATTTAGAGAAAGGCCGTGTGGTTATTTTTGGTGCAGGAACCGGAAACCCTTATTTTACAACCGATTCTGCTGCAGCTTTACGCGCTATAGAAATTAAAGCTGACGTGGTGCTGAAAGGAACGCGTGTTGATGGAATTTATACGGCAGATCCTGAAAAAGATCCGTTGGCCACTAAATATGAGGAAATTTCTTTTAGAGAAGTTTACGATAAAGGTCTTAATGTAATGGATATGACAGCCTTTACCCTGTGCGAAGAAAACCAATTGCCAATTATTGTGTTTGACATGAATAAACATGGCAATTTCATGAAAATAGCCAGTGGTGAACCTATCGGAACCCTCGTTAAATAAGGAATAAAATTTATTATTTTTGTAGAAATACACACAATTATGAACGACCTCATACAATTACAATTAATGGATGCGCAATCTGCAATGGAAAGAGCCATCGATCATTGTGAATCTGAATTAACTAAAATCAGGGCTGGTAAAGCATCAGCTGGAATGTTGGATGGTATTTTCGTAGATTATTATGGCACAGCTACAGCATTATCGCAAGTAGCCAGTATCAATACGCCCGATGCCAGAACAATTGTCATCCAACCTTGGGAGAAATCACTTTTAACGGCTATTGAAAAAGCTATACAGGTAGCAAATATAGGTATCAACCCACAAAATGATGGTATTGTTATCCGCCTGGTTGTGCCACCTTTAACTGAAGAACGCCGAAGGGAATTGGTAAAAAAAGTAAAGGAAGAAGCTGAAAGAGGCCGAATTACCGTTCGCAATATCCGTAAAGATGCCAATACCAAAATTCAAAAATTAAAGGGAGAAGGCGTTTCTGATGACGAAATTAAAACAGGTGAGGGTGAAGTGCAAAAATTAACCGACGCTTATATCATCAAGGTTGACAAACATGCTGAGGCTAAGGAAAAAGATGTAATGACAGTTTAACCGGTATCATATAAAAAATCAGGGAATAGATTTATTCTATTCCCTTTTTTAATGTTCTTATTTTTTTGCGCTTGAACCTCTAACGTTTAGTATGGTAGGTAACGAAACCTGCATATTTTCGATAGACTTACCACCCTTTTTGAGTTTGCTCAATAAAATTTTCATCACGTTTTCTGCAATAGCCTCCAGTGGCTGAGCTATAGCCGTAACCGGAGGGTCACAAAATTCAAGAATTTCAAAATCATCAAAGGAAACAACGGCTATGTCCTTGTGGATTTGAATCCCCGATTTTCTAAAAGTTCTCAGTCCATCCAAACAAATATAGTTAGCTGCGAATACCACGGCATCAAGCTGCTGCTCCTTTTGGAAAAACTCGATCATTTCCTCAATTGATTCAGCAGAGTTCACATATTTTATTTTCTTTACAATTGCCTGCAGTTTATATTTTCCGATAGCCTTTTCATAACCAGCAAGGCGGTCAACCATCTGTTGCTGAGCGGTATCAATAGTTACAAAACCTATATTTTTATAATTATTTTTGATGAGGTGCTCAGTGGCATTATACGCGCTGTTCTGATTATCGATGATAACATAATCTGTTTTAACATCCTGTACATACCGATCAAATAATACTACGGGAGCTTCTGTTTGAATCAATTTTTTAACTTCTTCTTCCAATCCTTCGGGCAAGGCCATGATATAGCCATCAACATGCCTGTCTTTAAAAATATGCAGCAATTCTATTGCTTTTTCGGTATCATTTCTGGTACTGCTGAACAGGATTTTATAACCAAGGCTCGAAGCAATTTCATCGATCCGGCGTGCTATACCGGCAAAAAATGGCTCAGAAATATCATCAACCAGGAAACCTATGATTTTCGTTTTTCCTGTTCTTAGACTTTTAGCAAGAGCATTGGGTTGATAATTTAGTTCAGCCACCAGATCTAAAACCTTTTTGGTAAGCGATTCACTGATATTCTTTTCCCTTGCCTTTCCATTAATTACAAAAGATACAGTAGTGATGGAGATATCTAATTGTTTAGCGATATCTTTAATTGAAATGCGTTTCTTGATCACGGGCTTTAGACGAATAAATTTGATTGAGTAATATAATAATATATCACATAAATATATGATGGATATAAAAAATAGTCCTAAAAAAAAAGAGCAACCTATCCAGGATTGCTCGATTAACTAACTTATTATTCATAAAAAATGCTGTTGGGGAAGGAGTCGAACCTTCAAGGGGTAGTTAGCTACAGTTCAAAAAATTAATTTGTGGTCAACCCAATAAACTGCGTTTGTCCCATTATTCCCCACCACCGAGACAAGGAGGCGTGTCTGCCAATTTCACCACCCAACATTTTAAAAGTTATCAGCAAGCAGTTTTCAATTCTCAGTTATTGCTAACTGTATACTGGCTACTGCAAACTGAAACCGCTGTAGGGGAAGGAATCGAACCTTCAAGGAGTGGTTAGTACCGAAACCGGTATATTCCCATTACTCTCCGCCACCGAGACAAGGAGGTGTGTCTGCCTGTTTCACCACCCTACAGTATGTTCCACAATTTTGAAAGAACGTTTCCTTTTTTGTTAATTGCTTGATACAAATGTAAAGGAACAACCAATACCTTGCAAATATTTTAAACATTTAATTTTATTTTTATAATATTGATAAATTTTATTAAATTCGCTTATCATAATTCAAAAATATGCTTAAAAAAGACAATTCCAATTTAGAAATTGACAACCTCGATATTGATATATTAAAGCAATTGATGCAGGATGCCACTAAACCATATACAGAAATTGCCAAGGATTTGATTGTTTCCGGCGGAACCATACATGTTAGGATGAAGAAACTGCAAGAAATGGGCATTATAAAAGGTTCTCACCTCATCATTGATCCACAAAAGGCAGGATATGATATTTGTGCGTTTCTGGGTATTTACCTCGAAAAAGGAATCCAGTATAAAGATGCAGTTGCGCAGTTGAGCAAAATTAAAGAGGTGGTAGAATTACATTACACTACCGGCGCCTACAGTATGTTTGCCAAAATTATCTGTAGGGATACTAATCATTTACGGCATGTTTTAAACGAGGAAATACAAGCTGTGAATGGTATTCAGCGTACAGAGACTTTAATATCATTGGAAGAAAGCATTAAACGACAGATCGAATTGGGGTAAGCGAAAAGGCTAAAGCTGAAAGGCTATAATCTTCGCAATCACAATTGAGCATGCGTAACCTTATGTGATAAAATAATCTGTTTTGTTTGAAAATTAACGTTCAGCAGTGTTTCGGAACCAGCAGTCCCGTTATTCGCTATAGTCCCGATGAAAAATCGGGAGCTGCCGCTTCTACCGGGTTTAGAAACAAAGGCTTGTAAAATAAATAGCATGTTGCCCATTAACTCTTCTACTACGCTACCATTGATGTTAATTTTTAATTATTTGATAATTAGTCACTTATGAAATATGCATTTCCATCCAACAAGGCCTTCGCACTGGGTCTCCGTTCTACTTAAGTCCGGCCTAACAAATTTTTCGGACTCCACCGACCAAGCCCTATTACTGGCT
>NZ_CAJYOJ010000069.1 GCF_913776295.1 uncultured Pedobacter sp. | reverse complement strand
TCGGCGGCGGCGGACCTGTACCGATTTTTCATCGGTAGCCGAGGCAAGGCTTAGCCCTGGGGCAAAAAAAGAAATGTATACGTCATTCATATTGATTTTTATCCAATAAATTATCCCTCAGGATGACACTAAAATGGTCTTAGCGAGACGCTAAGACCAGTAAAAGCTTAAACCAGTAAAGCGTAAAGACGCGAAGGCCAGTAAAAGATTCTGCGCTCAGCACCGCAATATTAATTCGCTAGGCTTTCAAACTCTTCGTCAGTCAATTCAATTTCTGCTGCTGCCAGGTTCTCTTTCAAATGTTCTACAGATTTTGTTCCTGGAATTAAAAGAATATTTGAGGATCTTTTTAATAACCAGGCCAGCGCAATCTGAGCAGTCGTTGCTTGATGTTTCTCGGCAATTGTTTTAATCTTATCTGCCAATTTATGTGGACCGGAAGCTAAGGGAAACCACGGAATAAAAGCCAGACCTTGTTCTGCTGTAAAATCCAAAACACTTTCCCATTGTCTGTTACTTAGATTATATAAGTTTTGCACAGAAACTATCGGCAGGATGTCTTGCACCTGTTTAATCTGATCGACAGATACTTCAGATAAACCTACATTTTTTATTTTTCCTTCTTTTACGGCTTCTGCTACAGGTGCCAAAGTTTTGGCTACATCAACATTAGGATCAATGCGGTGCAATTGCCATAAATCTATTGCATCCACTTTTAAACGTTGCAAACTACCTTCAATATCCTGCCTGATCTTTTCAGGCGTTCCATTGGGTACCCAATTGTTAGGGCCTGGCCGGTTAAAACCTCCTTTTGTTGCAATAAAAAGATCTTTTTGAAAAGGTGATAACGCATCGGCAATAAGCAATTCATTAAATTTTGGTCCATAAGCCTCCGCAGTATCAATAAAATTAACGCCATTTGCTACCGCTTCGCGCAAAACGGTTATCGCATTTTCTCGGTTTTCTACTTCACCAAAAACGCCGTTACCAGTTAACTGCATGGCGCCATAACCTAAACGGTTAACTTCTAATCCGCCAAGTTTAAATGTTGTTTTTCCCATTTTATTTAGATATGATAAATTCTATAGATGAAATAACCATAGATGGATTGCATTGTTTTCCAAACGAATTTTATGATAAATAAATGAAGAACTGATGTACTCACTAAACTAATACATGTCAGACGGTAACAGCTGACACCACTGATAGTAAAAAAAGGTCGTAGCGAGACACTAAGGCAAGAAAAGAAAAAGGCTGCTCCAGGTTTTGGAACAGCCTTACTGCGATATAAGGATTATTTAACTTCACTATGCTTCACGTTTTTTCGTGCTTATTGCAGCCTATTTCCAGCCTCCACCAAGTGCCTGGTAAATATCTACCACCGCATTTAACTGTTGTTTTTTGGTTTCAATCAATTCTAATTTCGATTGTAGTGCATCACGTTGTGTCATTAATACCTCAAAGTAATCGGCCCGTGCAGCTTTGAACAAATCGTTCGAAATATCGATAGATTGTGTAAGTGCAGCAACCTGTTTCGATTTTAGATCGTAGCTTTTTTGCAGGTTGCTGATTTTCGACATTTGGTTGGCTACTTCAATATAACCATTTAGAATGGCTTTTTCATAGTCAAAAACAGCCTGTAGTTGTTTTGCATTTGCAGAAGAATATTCGGCTTTAATAGCGTTTCTATTAATTAGAGGTCCTGCCAGATCCCCTGCCAGAGAATAGATCAAAGATTCTGGTGTTCTCAATAGATAGGATGGATTAAAGGCCTGGTAACCTATTGCAGCAGAAATTCCCAATGATGGATAAAACTGTGCCTTGGCTACTTTCACATCTAATTTAGCGGCTGCAAGCTCATACTCTGCCTGTTTGATATCAGGACGATTGGCCAACAACTGAGCTGGTAGGCCCGTGTGTACCGTTACAGGTACCAGCTCGGTAAAGCTGGATTTATCTCTGATAATGGGCTGAGGAAAACGGCCCAGCAGAAAATTAATTTTATTCTCATTTTCAACAATATCCTGTTGGATATCGAACTCCAAACTTTTTGAGCTTAGTACCTCTGCTTCAAATTTGCGTACGGCAAGTTCGTTAACCCTGGTAGCCTGTTTCTGAATCTTCATCAATTCCAGCGCATTGCTTTGGAGCTCGATGTTTTTTCTCACCGTTTCCAATTGATTATCAGAGGCTAACAATTCATAATAGGAGTTTGCCACTTCTGCAATTAAATTGGTGATCACAAAATTCTTGCCTTCTACCGTGGCCAGATATTGGTTAATGGCTGCCTTTTTCGAATTGCGCAATTTATGCCAGATATCTGCTTCCCAATTGGCCTGCAAACCGAAGCGATAATCAGGCAATATTTCGGGCACCCCTTTGCCTGGTGTAATTTCAGTAGAAGCATCACCCGCACCGGAGCTGGTATAACGACCAACTTTATTCAAGCCGGCGCCAACACCATAAGTTACATTCGGCAAAAGGTCTCCCTTTCTGGCCTTTATTTCATTTCGGGCTATTTCAATATCCTGAAGGGTAATATTCAGCTCCTGGTTATTTTTAAGCGCAGTATCAATCAGGTTGATCAGATTAGGATCAGTAAAAAAGTTACGCCACTGTATACTGGCAGAACTTACCGTATCCTGCGAGCCATTAAAGCTCACAGGTGTATTTTTATTTTCGGCACGTTGGGCTACCTCAGGTAGCTTGCAGGCGGTATATGCAGCGCATATCAACGCCAGTCCAAGGCCTTTATATAAATTATTCTTAAACATTATTCTCAATTTCTTCAGTTAACGGATGTTCTTCCTCAATTTTGATCAGCTTGTATTTTGCTGCAATTGATCCGAATATATAATATAAGCCAGGGATCACAATTACCCCGAAAATGGTACCGAAAAGCATACCGCCTGCAGCAGCCGAACCTATGGTACGGTTACCGATCTTACCCGGACCTGTTGCAATCATCAATGGAATTAAACCTGCAATAAAGGCAAAAGAAGTCATCAAAATAGGACGGAAACGAACGCTTGCCCCTTCCATTGCCGCCTTAAGCACGGTTAAACCCTGACTTTGGCGCTGCGTAGCGAATTCAACAATCAGTACGGCGTTTTTGCCGAGCAGGCCTATGAGCATGACCATAGCTACCTGCGAATAGATATTGTTCTCTAATCCCAGTAACTTCAAGAATAGGAAAGCACCAAAAATACCTGCAGGTAATGATAAAATGACCGATAAAGGCAAAATGAAACTTTCATATTGTGCAGCCAACACCAGGTAAACGAAACCTAAACAGATCAGGAAAATATAAATGGCACCATTACCCCTTGATACCTGATCTTTTGAAATACCTGCCCAATCGATACCGAAACCCCTTGGTAAGGTTTTCTGTGCCACCTCGTTGATGGCCTGAATGGCCTGACCGGAACTATAACCCGGAGCAGCCTGTCCACTGATTTCAGAAGCATTGTACATGTTATGCCGGGTAATCTCTGAAAGGCCATAAACCCTTCGCATTTTAATAAAGGCGGAGAAAGGCACCATTTCATCGCGGCTATTTTTAACCGATAGTTTTAGAATATCTTCTGGTAAAGCGCGATATTGAGGTAAGGCCTGTACAATTACTTTATACTGGCGGTCGTACTTGATAAAACTGGTTTCGTAATCACTACCAACAAAAGTTGATAAAGTATTCATCGCATTATCGATACTCACACCTTTTTGTTGCGCAATATCATTATCTACATCCAGCATGTATTGAGGGAAACTGGCGCTGTAGAAAGTAAACACAGATGATAGTTCTTTACGTTTGTTCAGCTCGCGTACAAAATCGTTGGCTACGGTTTCCATTTTTTTGTAATCACCGCTACCGGCTTTATCCAGTAAACGGAGTTCGAAACCACCTGCTGCACCATATCCCGGAACTGCTGGTGGCTGAAAAAATTCAATAGCTGCACCCGGTATAGATTTTGATTTCTGCTCTAACTCTTCAATGATTTCCTGTGCAGATTGCTTACGTTCGCTCCAATCTTTAAGGTTGATTAAACAGGTACCTGAGTTGGATCCTGTACCTTCGCTTAGGATTTCATATCCGGCTAAAGATGAAACCGATTTAACACCATCAATTTCTTCGCTCATTTTCTGCAGTTTCTCTGCAATCTGATCGGTACGTTCCAAAGTTGATCCCGGAGGTGTTTGGATAATGGCATATACCATTCCCTGATCTTCGTTGGGAATAAAGCCTGATGGTACACTTCCGCTTAATGCCCAAACACCCAAACAAAAGGCTGCCAACACCCCAAAGGTTAGTAACCTGCGGCTTACCACCCTACTCAATACGAATTCGTATCTGCCCGATAATTTAGCAAAACCGCGGTTAAAGCCATCTAGAAAACGATCGATTAATGTTTTCTTTTTAGCAGTACCATGATTGTTCTTTAACATGATGGCACACAGGGCAGGTGTAAGTGTTAAAGCCACAATACCTGAAAGGATAATTGCTGTGGCCATGGTAATGGAGAATTGACGGTAAAAAATACCCACCGGACCCGACATGAATGCTACCGGGATAAATACCGAAGCCATTAAGAAGGTAATGGCGATAATGGCCCCACCGATCTCTTTCATGGCTTGCTGGGTAGCTTTTAATACCGATAGATGCGGGTCCAGCTCCATCTTCGCATGCACTGCCTCAATTACTACAATGGCGTCATCAACTACCACCCCAATGGCGAGTACCAATGCAAACAGGGTAATTAAGTTTAGCGTAATGCCAAAAAACTGCATAAATACGAACGTTCCAATCAGCGACACCGGTACTGCAATAGCCGGAATAAGCGTCGAACGCCAGTCGCCTAAGAACAAAAATACCACTAAACCCACTAAAATAAAGGCTTCTACAAGGGTATGGATTACCTTCTCGATAGATGCGTCAAGGAATTTAGAAACATCATAACTAATCTCATAATCTAAACCTTTTGGAAAAGAAGCGGCCTTAATTTCGGCCATTTTAGCTTTCACATCTTTAATTACCTGACTGGCGTTACTGCCGTAAGATTGTTTTAAAACAATTGCAGCAGATGCCTTTCCATTTAAGGTTGAATATAAGTTATAAGCAGAAGCACTAAAGTCTACGTCAGCTACGTCTTTTAAATGGAGCAACTGGCCATCAGGCGTAGCCCTAACCACAATATTTTCGTAACCTTCTTTGGTGTTAAAGCGCCCTGAATATTTTAATACATATTCGAACGCCTGTGAACGTTTGCCAGAACTCTCTCCTGTTTTTCCCGGAGAGGCCTCCAGGCTTTGTCCTTCAAGTGCGTTCATCACTTCATCAACCGAGATTTTATAAGCTTGCATACGGTCGGGTTTTAACCAGATCCGCATGGCATAATCCCGGTCGCCCAAAATATCGGCAAAACCTACACCATCAACCCTTTTAAGCTCCGAAAGCAGGTTGATATCGGCATAGTTATACAGAAAGTTCTGGTTCATTTTAGGGTCTTTGCTATACAGGTTGATATACATCAACATGTTTGGCTCTTCACGGGTAATTTTTACACCCTCGCGGATGACCAAAGGAGGCAGCTTATTGGTTACAGCAGCTACACGGTTCTGTACGTTAAGGGACGCCTGATTGGGATCGGTACCCAGGTTAAATACGACCTGCACGGATGCTTCACCATCATTACCAGCATTTGATGCAATATATTTCATCCCCGGTACGCCGTTAAGCGCGCGCTCAAGCGGTATAACTACCGATTTAATCAATAATTCGTTATTGGCTCCCGGGTAATCAGCGGTGATGTTTACTTTGGGAGGAGATATGGTTGGAAACTGTGTAACAGGCAGGTAGCTTATGGCTAACACCCCTAAAAACACAATAACCAATGATATTACGATAGAAAGGACTGGCCTTTGTATGAATTTACTAAACATAAATTAAGTATAGAAGGGTTTAGATTATTCTGTTTTCAATCTCAATTGTTTCAATACATCCTGAGGTTGCTGGAATTTAAAGGCAATTTTATCATCGTCCTTAACTTTTTGTACGCCTTCAAGCAAAATTTTATCATCAACAGAAAGGCCATCGCCCACGATGTATAAGTCGGGAAGATCTCCCGCAATGGTAATCATCCTGGAGTGTACTTTATTATTTTTATCTACCACAAAAACATAAGTTTTGTCCTGGATATCGTAAGTGGCCTTTTGAGGAATGATAATGGCATTTTTTAGCGGCACCACCATATGTACTTTACCGGTTTCGCCGTTCCTAAGCAGATTGTCGCTATTATTGAACCTTGCCCTGAAAGCAATATTTCCGGTTTCGTTATCAAATTCGCTTTCAATAACTTCTACTTTACCTTTTGCTTTTAGAAATTCGCCGTTCGCCAGTAACAAACTTACCTCTTGCTGGTTTTTTGCCTTTGCAGCACTTTGATAGTTTAAATATTCTGGTTCTGATACGTTGAAGTAGGCAAAAACCTGACTGTTATCGGAAAGACTGGTTAATAATGCCCCCTCATCTACCAAACTTCCTAATTTTAAAGGAATACGATCAATCGTACCGTCGAAAGGCGCCCTGATTTCGGTATTAGACAAATGGAATTTAGCCAATGAGGTTTCGGCATTTGCGGATTGCAGTTTGGCTTTGGCCATGGCCAGTTCGTTTTTAGAAACGATATTTTTATCTGAAAGCAGTTTGGTATTCTCCAGTTCAATCTGAGCCGATTTTGTTTCAGCCTGTGCCTTTAGCAATTCAGATTGTGCAGCCTTAGGCATAATCCTAAATAACAGCTGGCCTGCCTTTACATGCTGACCTTCATCCACATAAATATTTTGAAGATACCCTTTTTCCTGGGCCCTGACTTCGATGTTCCGCACAGATTTAATCTGAGAAACATATTCTTTGGTAAAGGAAGTATCCATTCTTAGAGGTGTGGTTACCGCATAAGTTTCTACTTCTTCCTTTTCTTCTTTCTTCGAGGTGCAACTTGTTGCGTAAAGCAAAGTAAACAAGCCTAAGCACATGAAAACTCTTTTCATTTTTTGGAGTGGTTTTAATCTGATTTATTTTTTTTCTCTAATTAGTTTCCCTCGGTAACCATTCTATAATGAAAAATTCTCTACAACCGGTTTATAGATACTTTTTGATTTCAAGAAATGATGGTCACGCAACGATTTAATTCGAAAGCGAAATAAATACAAGTTCATGAAGTTATAATGAAGTTAAACTTCAGGTTTGGGCAGAAAAATGGCATTTGGAAAGGAAATGACGGGATTTTAAACTGTATATTCAATCAGTTTATTGACTGTAAATACCTTAATTTCAATTATAAAGCTTTCTGGCAGTAACTTTTCTTATATTTTTAAAGTGCGAAATGACAAATTTTTCATTCCTTCAGATGATAAAAGACGAATGAGGGAGCTTGTGAATCACTTGATTTTCCTGCTTGAAATGTTCGCTAAAAATGACAATATATCCTTAACATTTCCACAACAATGTACTTACATTGAAGCATTATTTTAGCCAACACAAAATCAGTCATTTTTTGTTTAGTAATCAGATTAAAGCGGTACAATATGGAAAACGAAATACAATCTGAAAGAGACATCCAATGCGAATTCCTCAATATTTTCAAATTTATATGGGCAGCTTGTGGTATAGCCCCGTTAGGTGAAACACCTGGCGATCCAGAACCAGAAAGTGCAAACTCATAGTGATCAACCTGAATTCAATCATTAATATGGCTTTGGGTAACTATACCGGCGCCGATATAGGCCTTTCCTGATGCTGGAGGATTACAAATAACTTGTTAACGACCACGAGCGCAGATAACTTGTCATTAAAAATATAAGCCATATCCAATATTTTTTATCGGTAACCTGCCCCCTGATAACCGATCTGATCCATTAAAAAATCTACGAATTTCTGATCAGATAGCATTTTGAAATTGATTTAACTTGAACTCAGGTGTGAAATTAAACTATTTTGATTTGCTTTGATTGGCTTAATCGCTAAATTTGGATCAAGCAAAAAAGTTGGGGGGCTGGGATTAAATTTTTAGTTTAGCCTTTTTTAGCAGAACTGCCTTGGAGACCGAACTACTTAAATTATTATTACCTACTGATCTTATAGCTCAATTTGAACT
>NZ_CAJYOJ010000068.1 GCF_913776295.1 uncultured Pedobacter sp. | reverse complement strand
TAAAGTTATTAAAGAATTGCACGGATATAGTTAGATCCAATAGAAGCTTCAAAAGAATTAAGGTCTATAAAGAAAAGAGAAAACCTCTGATGTACAAAGGGATATAGCTTAACTTAACGACATTGGGCAGGCGACAGTAGCGGATAGCCCGGAATGGAGGGAAACGAAATGAGGACTAGAAGCGATTGGCGGGACGAAAGTACCTATGCAACACAGACCGTTCGTTTTCAAACGTATATTGATCGCTAAAAAAATTAACCAAAGAGTAAACAGAGAGTGGCACAGAGAACACTAAGCCTGCCATAACAGGTAATTTAACCGCAAAGAGCACGAAAAAAAGATACAAAGAATGCAAAGTTGGGTGCATATGGTTAACCACCGAGGCAACAGAGATGAAACACAGAGAACACTAAGCCTGCCATAACAGGTGATTTAACCGCAAAGCGCGCGAAAAAAAGGCGCAGAGAACGCTAAGTTTCAAATGAAGAAGGGGTTTTGGAAAGCAAATGCAGTGCTGATCGGTTTCGATAGCCTCGCTCCCGTTCCTGCTCCGATGAAGATCGGTAGCATCCACTCAGATCCTGGGGTTAGGTGGCAAGGCTGGTTATACTATTAAAGGTTTTATAGCGAATGCAAGGTACAGGCTTTGCTTCGAAGAACGGCCCGCAGTTAAATAAACCCCTGCCTGCAGCAGGCAGGCGACAGCAGCGGATAGCCCGGAATGGAGGGAAACGAAATGAGGACTAGAAGCGATTGGCGGGACAAAAGTACCTATGCAACACAGACCGTTCGTTTTCAAACGTATATTGATCGCTAAAAAAATTAACCAAAGAGTAAACAGAGAGTGGCACAGAGAAAACTGAGTTTGGCCATAAAGGGCATATTTAACCGCAAAGCGCACGAAGAAAGGCGCAAAGGATGCTGAGTTTCAAACTAAGAAGGGTTTTGGAAAGCAAATGCAGGTAGCGTCTATGAAACACAGACTGTTCATTTTCTTATTTTTTTCAGCGCTGATCTTTTTAAATCTGGGGGAAAAAATGGCTAATCAGCTCCCGCTGATTTCGCAGATAAACGCAGAGATTTTACAATACCCACGCTGGTAGCGGTCGTTTCAAGATTATCGGCTCCACTCAGACTCACCATAAAATTAAGGCTATTATCATGTTTGGAATCAAATAAAAAACGCAGCAAAGTGGAGTATTCTATTTAGATAGATCTCCACTATGCTGCGCTTGGCTCAAAATGAGTTTTTTTATTTGCTCAATTCTGCAAAATATTTATGGAATAAAGGCAGCGTTTCGATTCCTTTATAATAGTTATAAACATCATATTTCTCATTAGGCGAGTGCAGGGCATCGCTATCTAAACCGAAACCAAAAAGTACCGATTTAATGCCCAATACCTCCTCAAACAAGGCTACAATAGGGATACTGCCTCCGCCACGGGTCGGAATTGCGGTTTTGCCGAAACTATCTTCAATTGCCTTTTCAGCCGCCTTGTAAGCTATGCTATCTGTTGGGGTAACCACCGGTTCGCCGCCATGGTGCGGCGTCACTTTTACCTTTACATTTTTCGGCGCAATGCCTTCGAAATGTTTGGTAAAAATCTCGGCAATTTCTTCTGAGCTTTGGTTGGGCACCAAACGCATCGAAATTTTGGCATTGGCTTTACTTGGCAACACGGTTTTGGCACCTTCGCCAATATAACCACTCCAGATTCCGTTTACCTCTAAAGTTGGGCGTGTACCGGTACGCTCTAGGGTCGAATATCCTTTTTCGCCCCAAACTTCCTCAATATCAAGGTCCTTTTTGTATTCTGCCTCGTTATACGGTGCAGCATTTAAGGCTTTTTTCTCTTCGTCTGTTAATTCTACCACTTTATCATAAAATGCAGGGATGGTAATGTGGTTGTTTTCATCATGCAAAGAAGCAATCATTTTGCATAGAATGGTTGCCGGATTGGCTACTGCCCCACCATAAACACCGGAGTGTAAATCGCGGTTCGGACCCACAACTTCCACTTCCATATAAGCCAAACCACGTAAACCGGTTTCGATTGAGGGGTGTTCCATACTGATCATCGACGTATCAGAAATTAAAACCACATCGGCTTTTAACCGCTCGGCATTTTCATTAACAAAAATACCCAGATTGGCTGAACCAACTTCTTCTTCACCTTCGATCATGAACTTCACATTGCAAGCCAATGTGTTGGTTTCCATCATCAGTTCGAAAGCTTTTACATGCATGTAAAACTGACCTTTATCATCGCAGGCACCACGGGCGTAAATTTTGCCATCGCGCACGGTTGGCTCAAAAGGTGGGGTATGCCAAAGTTCCAATGGGTCTGCAGGCTGAACATCATAGTGGCCATATATTAAAACAGTTGGTAAAGCAGCATCGATAATTTTTTCGCCATATACGATAGGATACCCGGCCGTTGGACAAATTTCTACGTGATCAGCTCCCGCATCCTTTAGTTTTTGTGCCACATAATCGGCAGTTTTTAAAACATCAGCTTTGTATTTAGGATCGGCACTAACCGATGGAAAACGCAATAACTCAAACAATTCATCTAAAAAACGTTGTTTGTGCGTTTCTACGTATTTTTTAATCTCTTGCATAACAAAATTAGTTTGGGCAAATATAGGCTTTACCAGATAAAAGGCACAGTAAACGGTCAAATTATCATGAAGGCAGCTATAAAACTGTTTGGCTAACTCAGATATATCGCTATTAATGATTTAAGCTCAAAATTGGATGTTGATGTTAAATCCTAAAAGCCGTCTTTTAAAAGATACAAATCGTTTTATGTTTGTAAAAAAGAATGGCACAAATATTATTTATAGTTACTTTTTAGTAAATTGCGCAATTAAAATATCCTTAAATCCTGTACGAAAGAATTTTTAACAATGAAGTTTAGCGCGAAAGTATTTATATCTCTGCTGCTGCTTCTTGTCGTCCATATTTCTTCATTCGCACAAGGGCCAACAGCTCCTCCTACCCGGGTAAGTTGCCCCGAAGCCGCGCAATATTATTCTAAAGACAGTATCAACATCGTAACTTTTGGCGCCAGCACCGTAGAAGGCGTAAAAGGTATTGGTTTTCAGACCATGCTCAAGAACAATTTTACGAATTGTTATCCAGGTAAAATTGTAGATATAACCAATCACGGCATTGGTGGCCAGACTACACTTCAGGGACTACTCCGAATCGACAATGCCATTGCCGGCAGAACAGGTTTTATTGTTATTAATATGGGCATTAATGACGCTATTGCAATGACTATGGGCAAAGGAAGTGTAGCCGAAACCGTTGCCAATATGCGGGCCTTAATTACGATTAGCCTTAAACAAAAATTAGTTCCTATTTTGTGCACCCTACAGTTTGTTGATGACAGAACCATTAAGGGGTATGTTGCTGTAAATACCAACATCAGGAACATCAATGCAGCTTACCGAAAATTAGCAACAGAATATAAAATATACCTGGCTGATGTAAATGCGGCAATGAGACGCGACTTTTCGCTCTACCAGGATCCGTTTCATCCAAATGCGCGGGGCTATCGATTGGTGAGCTATGTTATTTTCGATACGATCAATAAAGCGATTTTTGATAAATTTCTGAAATTTACAGTTACGCAGAATTACCCGAATCCTGCAGCCACGCAAACATTTATAGACCTTGTTTTACCCGAAACAGATAAAATTAATGTCCAGGTTTACGATTTGATGGGCAGGTTGGTTAAAACGGTCGTAAATGAATACCTGAATGTCGGAAAACACACCTTAGAAATCAACACGTCTGCTTTTGTTCCAGGAATTTATTTCTTCAAAATTTCATCTGATTCCGGCCAATACAACACGACCAAAAAGTTTATTGTGGCGAGGTAACAAAAGATTTAAACAGGAGTCTATTGATAGCTGAATAATGTTTTATACCTTTAAATATGTGTACAGAGAACACTTTCACCAACGAAGTTATAAATCTCGATCTTCTTCCAAAATATGAAAATATCCGCTTAAGCCGGCCACATGCAGACTATTGGAAAATCATTCGTATTAATCTGTTGATCATCTTCGGCTTGCTGGGCATGATAATGGGTATTCTGATATGCTTTATTGATGAAGTAAAAGCAAATTCAACCTGGATGATTCCCGTTTATGTTGCATTTTCAGGGAGTTTTTTTTTCCTTTTTAGCGCAAGTTTTAAGAAACGGGGGTATGCGATCCGTACCCATGATATTATTTATAAAAGGGGCATTATTGCAGAATCGACAACAATTGTCCCGCTAAACCGGATTCAACATATCGAGCTAAATGAAGGCCTGTTTTCCAGAATGTACAAATTGGGATCGTTACAGTTATTCACGGCAGGCGGCCAAACCGGCCACATCCATATTTCGGGTATCGCAATTGACGAAGCAAAACGGATTAGAGACCTGCTTCTGAAAAAACTAGACCAGCTTGAACATCCATCAGCAGACCTGAACACCAATGAATAACGATTTTAGTAAACCGCAACGCGAATCGGCCCTGGGTATCATTATCATGGGTGCACATACGATGCTGAAAATTGGCAAGGCAACTTTTTTCTTATTTCTGATTGCCTTTTTAAAGATGTCTGGCACTTCTTTCGTTTACCTCATACTGGGTATTTTTGCCATAATTGCATTCAGTTTTATATTGGCTTACATATGGTACTTAAAATTCAACTTTTTTTTAGATAAAGAAAAGCAGGAATTTGTAGTCAATAAAGGCATATTCAATCGCGATCAGGTCATTATTCAACTAGATAAGATACAGCAAGTTAACATTAACCAGAATATTTTGCAGAAAATTATCGGTGTTTATGGTTTAAAAATCGATACTGCAGGCGCTCATGGAGAGGAAGTAAGTATCAAAGCCATTGACGAGACTTCGGCCTATAACCTTAAAGAACATCTTATAACGAGACAGACTGATACACAGCAGGAAGCAGAACGGGACAGCGACAGGATAAATGAAACACCATTTTTAAGGATAAGCTCATGGACGTTGCTTAAGGTTGGATTAACCTCTAACTATGGGCAAAGCTTAGCTTTAATTGTTGCTTTTTTTTATACCGTTATTTATGAGGGAAGGCAGTTACTGGATGCTTTTAAAATTAATAAAGATGAAATACAGCACACCGTAACAGGTATGTTAACCATCGTTACGGTTTGTTTTTTAATAGCATGTCTGTTAATCGTACTGTTAGTTGTTAACCTCGTTAGAACCTTTTACAAGTATTTTGAACTCGAAATTAGCGAAAATTCCAATACACTCTTGCTTTCTTCAGGACTGATTGCCAAGAAAAATACCCTCATTACCCCGAATAAGGTACAGACTACCACCTATAGCCAGAATTACTTTCAGAAAAAAATGGACATGTTCAACATGCGTTTAAAACAGGCTCATTTTGGTCAAAGTAAAAAAGGACATGAAATGCAGGGAAACACTTTAGAAATTCCGGGCTGCAATGCAGGTGAACGCGACGAAATACTGAAAATGATATTGGGCAAATTACCACCAAAGGGAAAAACCTTTATTCCCGACTGGCGTTTTTTAAATCTACCCATTTTCTTCAAACTGATAGTCCCCGTTTCATTTTTTTTGATCATCGCTTTAAATATGCCAGAAGTGAAACCTTATATCGGTATTGCAATCGCGTACCTGGTTTTAGGTGTGGTGATGATCTACATCAGCTACCGCCGGCACAGAATTTCGGTAAGTCAGGATTTCATTATCAAAACAGGCGGAATCTGGGATATTTCGAATGAAATTGTGCTGACGGGTAAAATTCAGGCCATTACCACCTTTCAATATCCCTGGCATAAAGGAGTTGATGTTGGCCACCTCACTTTACATACCGCCGCTGGTCAGATCCATTTTAAGTATGGCAATTATACCGAAATTAAGCAACTGGTAAATTACTGGTTATACCAGGTAGAAAGCAGGGATGAGAATTGGATGTAATTTTTTAAAAAAAAGTAATCACGATGAATGCTATGGAACAGATCATTTTACAAGAAGACAGCCTATTAAAGGCTATAAAGCATGGAGATGTAGAAAATTTAGACAGGCTTCTGCATGAAGATTTACTTTTCACGCTGCCTAACGGCGTAACCATAACAAAGGCCATGGATATGGAAAATTATACATCCGGAAATATGGTTGTAAACACCATCATGCCTTCTGAACAGCTAATTAATCTGATCGGCGATACAGCGGTGGTTAGCGTGAAAATTGAGCTGAATGCGGTATATCATTCGCAAGCCGTAGAAGGTACTTTCAGGTATTTAAGAATCTGGAAGTTATTTGACCGGGAATGGAAAGTAATTGCCGGAAGTTGTGTAACCCTATAAATAATAGCTGCCAGGGCTGATCCTGGCCGCTATTATTTTATCAGGAAATTTTTAGCAGGTATCCTAAAACCGATATTTTCACCTTACCTACAATATCATGATTCCTTTAATGTTACCAACCTGCTTGTAAACCGCAATCACGTCATCAGCATTCTGCACCGCCTTTTTAACCGTAATGGAAACATATTTCCCTGTTTTGGAGGGTTGCTCAATAAACTCATCATTTGGCAAAACAACACGTAAATCCTGTATTTTATCTAAGCCGCCCGTGATGATGAATTTAAAATGGTAAACGCCCGGAAACTTTTCTACACTTTCCAGTTTCTCCTTTAAATTTACATAAATATCCTGGCTCTCCCCTTCAGGTATATTGGTGAATTCGATATCCTTGTTTATTTTTTTCTCTTCCATTATCGCACTATCTCAAATTCTATACCTAAAAAATAAGCATGTAAATCTGACAGCAAAGAGCTTTAACCCGAAGATTTTGGTGGGTATAACTGATCGAAAGCCTTACCATATCAGCTCAACAGCAAAAGATGCTGACCACAGAGTAGCTATAAAACCACTGAAAATACCATTTCTACTTGTAAAACACGTTCAGCAAGACGAATACCCGGAAAACCAGATAAGCTTTAAAAGGCCATGATAGATATGAATTCGGGTTTTGACCTTTAATAGTCCTACAAACTCAATTATATAAACCTTGGCGGCGCGGATACCGGCCTTCCGCACAAGGCCTGCAGGCACCCGCCAGAACGAACGGGCAGGTATGAGCAGAGTAAAGGACTAACGACGCAAATGAAATACTTTAACTGCTTTTCGGAAAGCAAAAGTAATGGATTTAATCCGTCAGTGCTCATTTGCGATTAAAGACTGTTTTATAATCAGACTCAACAGGAAGTACCGTACGAATGCTGACCTCGAAGTAGTGATCAAACCTAAAAAATAAGACAGCGAATAAACCAAGTTCAGCATGACGACCGATTAGATTTTCAACTAATTACCAACACCTTTGGCAAAAAGCCCCGAGAATTGTTATTTTTGAACCTCAAAAAAACAGGAGCCGATTTGGATTATTTAGCAGGATTAAACCCACAACAAAGAGCAGCAGTAGAGAACACAAAAGGACCGGTAATGATTGTTGCAGGTGCAGGTTCAGGCAAAACCAGGGTAATTACTTTCCGTGTGGCCCACCTGATCCAAACCGGTACCGACCCATTTAATATCCTGGTTTTAACCTTTACCAACAAAGCAAGTAAAGATATGCGCGAGCGGATCAGTAAAGTGGTTGGTGCAGAAGCAAAAAACATCTGGATGGGTACTTTTCACTCTGTTTTTGCCAAGATCTTACGGGTGGAGGCTGAAAAAATCGGTTATCCAAATAATTTCACCATTTACGATACCGACGATAGTAAAAGTGTGATCCGCGCAATTTTGAAAGAAATGCAGCTGGATGATAAATTATATGCCCCGAATTTTGTTTACGGCCGAATTTCTTCAGCAAAAAACAACCTCATTTCTTGGGGAGAGTATCAGGCTAACGATCAGATCCAGGCTGAAGATATCCAGAATAAACGTCCGCTGTTGGGCCAGATTTACGAAACCTATGCCAAACGCTGTTTTAGGGCTGGTGCAATGGATTTCGATGATTTGCTGTTCAAAACCAATATCCTGTTAAAAGAACATCCGGATGTATTAAATAAATATCAGCAAAAATTCAGATACCTGATGGTAGATGAGTACCAGGATACCAACTTTTCGCAGTATACCATTGTGAAAAAACTGGCTGCTGCTTATCAGAACATCTGTGTGGTAGGTGATGATGCACAAAGTATTTATGCGTTCCGTGGTGCAAACATCCAGAACATCTTAAATTTTGAACGCGATTACCCTGATTTAAAGGTTTACAAACTGGAACAGAACTACCGTTCTACCCAAAATATTGTTGATGCGGCAAGCAGTATTATTGCCAACAACAAAAATCAACTGGAAAAAAATGTATTTTCTGAAAATGTTGAAGGGGATAGAATCAAAGTTTCCCGAGCGTTTACCGATAATGAAGAAGGTAAACTGGTTGCCGAATCCATTATCCAGGAACGCAGCTTAAAAGGTTATACCTATCACGATTTTGCTATTCTTTACCGTACCAATGCGCAGAGCCGTGCAATGGAGGAAGGTTTGCGCAAACTGAATATTCCATATAAAATTTACGGGGGTACTTCTTTCTATCAACGTAAAGAGATCAAAGATTTAATTGCTTATTTCCGTTTAACTTTTAACCCTAAAGATGAAGAAGCCATTAAACGGGTAATCAATTATCCAAAACGTGGTATTGGTGATACCTCAATCGATAAAATCATCGTTGCGGCCGATCAGCACAACCTCACCATGTGGGACGTTATTTCGAATGCACAGCAGTATGTTGATGGGCGTTTGGCCAATCAGCTTAATGATTTCGCCATGATGGTGCAAAGCTTTCAGGCAGAGGCCAAAAAGCTTGATGCCTACGATTCGGCACTGTTTATTGCCCAACATGCAGGGATCTTAAAAGAACTATATACTGATGACAGTGTTGAAGGGCGTGCGAGATATGAAAATATCCAGGAATTATTAAACGGTATTAAAGAATTTGCAGAGCGTGAAGATATTGAGGAAAAAGGCCTTGATATTTTTATGCAGGACGTTGCACTTTTAACCAACGATGATAAGGATGGCGATAAAAATAAGGATACCGTTTCTTTAATGACCATCCACTCGGCCAAAGGCTTGGAATTTAAAAACGTGTTTATTGTGGGATTGGAAGAAAACCTGTTCCCATCGCAAATGTCGTTAACCAACCGCACCGATTTAGAGGAAGAACGCCGTTTGTTTTATGTGGCCATTACCCGTGCAGAAGTAAAACTGACACTTACCTATGCCACTTCCCGCTATCGCTGGGGTACGTTAACCAACTGCGAACCGAGCCGTTTCATTAATGAAATTAACCCGAAGTTTTTAGAATTGGATGTTAAACCGGCCAAATCAACGAGCTTTGATGGCAGTTTTGACAGTGAACGCAAATCATGGACTTCACAACCACGTGATTTCTTCAGCAAACCAAAACCGGCTGCCGGCGCAACTACTTCTGCCCCGGCTGCGCGTCCGAAAACGACATCACTGTTAGCCAAAGCACATGTGCCAACCCCGGGTTTTACCCCATCACAACCGCATGAATTTCAGGGTGGTATGGAAGTGGAACACGAAAAATTTGGCTTTGGAAAAATCATTAGCCTGGAAGGAACGTTGCCGGATGTGAAAGCTACGGTATTTTTTCAGGGTTTAGGGAATAAACAATTGCTTCTTAAGTTTGCCAAATTGATGATTGTGAAATAAACGTAGATTTTAATTTAGCCGCAGAAACTTAGGGACGCTGAAACAATAAGATTCTTCATCCGGAACTCGTTTCAGGACCTTTAATAGATAGTCAGCAGATTGCCATTGACAGAATCATTCGGGTGGTCGTCATTCTCGCGCATGCGGGAATCTTAAAGCACTCTGTAACAGCATTAAGTTCCCAAATAAATTGGGAATGACGAACTATCAAAATATAATTTGCTTGGTAAGCCAGCATGAATCTTTTTGATACACCCCCTTTTATGGATAAACATTTAATCAGATGCTGGTTCAAATCTGATAACTAATTATCGGATCAGCAAGGCGACTGCTTTTGAAGACTATGCCCAACTCTGTACCCTCAGTGCTTTCTTTCCGTGGCCTCTGTGGTTAAAAACACGCTTATTAAAACTTGAAAAACCATAAAATTATCCTTAATATTGGGGTCGGTTCTCCCGATGACAAACCATGCAACTCACCAGGTTAGAAATTAAAGGTTTTAAGAGCTTTGGCGATAAAGTGACCATCAACTTTAATGAGGGTGTTACGGCTATTGTAGGCCCTAACGGTTGTGGAAAATCGAATGTGATTGATGCCATGCGCTGGGTTTTGGGCGAACAGAGCACCAAAGCCTTACGTTCGGAAAAGATGGAAAACATCATTTTCAACGGCACTAAAAACCGTAAACAGGCACAGCTTGCCGAGGTTTCATTAAGCTTCGATAATACCAAAAACATCCTTCCTACTGCTTATTCACAGATAACTGTAACCCGTAAATTGTACCGCAATGGCGATAGCGAATATCGTTTGAACGATGTGCAGTGCAGGTTAAAAGATATTACCGACCTTTTTCTGGATACCGGAATCGGTTCTGACAGTTACTCGATTATCGAGTTAAAAATGGTTGATGAAATTATCACCAATAAAGAGCATAGCCGAAGATCGTTGTTTGAGGAAGCATCGGGCATTTCCAAATACAAGCTCCGTAAAAGACAAACTTTCAGCAAACTAAAAGATACAGAAGCTGATTTAGAACGGGTGGAAGATCTGCTTTTCGAAATTGAAAAAAACCTGAAAACACTCGAAAATCAGGCGCGTAAAGCCGAACGTTATTATAAGCTAAAAGAGCAGTACCGTGAGTTAAGTGTACAACTGGCCACGCATCGTATTGCCTTTTTCCGTACTGACTTAAGCGCACTCGAAACCCAGGAGCAGCAGCAAATGCTCAACCGTACCGAGCTGAGTACCAAAATAGATAGCGGTGAGGCCGAATTGCAAAAACTGAAGCTCGGCAGTATCAGTCAGGAGAAAAACCTTTCGGTACAACAAAAGGCCACCAACGAGTTTGTTTCCAAAATCCGTGCTTACGAAAGCGAAAAAAAGGTAAAAAATGAGCAGATGCGTTTTTTACAGGAAAAAGAAACACGTTTATCGGGCGAACTGGAAAAAGATAAAAACCAGGTTAACCACATCAAATACAATATCAAACGTTTAAATGAAGAGGTGGTAACAGAAACGGAGGTATTTAATCGGTTGGAAGCAGACTTAAAACAACTGAAATCAACACTTGATACCTTGCGGGAGCAGCAGCAGATTGAAAAAAACCGGATTGATAACCTGATTAAGTCGGTTAACGAACTGCAGAACAAGGTTTATCAATCACAAAAAGAAATTGATATCCTAAACATCCAGAAAGATGCCCTGGTACAGGAAAGCAACCGCAATGTAGATGATACCGAAACCAAAACGCTGGAACTAAAGGCATTCGACCATGCCCTGGCCGAACTTGATATCCAGGTGCGTGAAAAACAGGCCAACATTAAAAACCTTAGCGAAGCGGAAGAGCTATTAAAAACGCAGCTCGCCAATGCCGAAGTTAATCTAAGTTCGAATAAGGAAAAATTAGTGGCCGAAAATCGTAAAAAAGATGCCAGACAAAACGAATATAACCTCACCAAATCATTGGTTGACAGCCTGGAAGGCTTTCCTGAATCGATCCGTTTTTTAAAGAAAAACAATGCTTTTGCCAAAAGTGCCTTACTCCTGTCCGACATCTTATTTTGTAACGAAGATTATCGCATAGCCATTGAAAACTATCTCGAACCGGTAATGAACCACTATGTGGTTGATCTATACACAGATGCGGTCCAGGCGATTAATCTCTTAACCGATGCCAGCCGTGGAAGGGCAAACTTTTTTATTTTAGAAAATGTTCCGGATAAAAATCCTGCTGTCGGCAGTTATGAGGGATTGATAACGGCCTTATCAGTGGTAGAGGTCGATAAAAAGTACCAGCATCTCTGCAATTTGCTTTTGCAAAATGTTTATATCGCTGAAAACGAACAAGAAAACCGATTTAAAACTACCCCAACTGACAGTTTAACCGTATTAGCCAAAAATGGTAAATATGCGCAAACCAAATTTACATTGGCTGGTGGTTCAGTAGGTTTGTTTGAAGGTAAAAGGATTGGCCGCGCCAAGAATTTAGAGAATCTGGCCAAAGAAATTAAAGCTTCAGAATCGCTGATCAATAAATACAACGAAGCCATTAAGGCAGAAACCGATCAGATTTTCAATTTAAAAGAAGCTTCAAAAATCAATCAGATCAATGCTTTGCAGCAAGAGATGAACCGCTTAAATAATGAGCATATTTCTGTACAAACGCGTCGCGATCAGTACCAGGAGTTTATTACCACCAGCGAAAACCGGAAAACAGATATTGTGCAAAAAATTGTATCGATCGAAAAAGCCTTATCAGAAAAGTTACCGGCCCTGGTTCAATTGCAAAAAGACCAGCAGGAAGCACACATGAATCTGCAGGAGCAACAACTCAATTATCAGGAAATTGCCGATCAGGTAAACGAAAGCGCGGGAAAGTACAATCAGGACAATATCCGTTTTCATCAACAGCAAAATAAGTTATCAGGCCTGGAAAAAGATTTAGATTACCGTTTTGTACAGGAGGAAGCTTTAAATAAGCGCATCGCCCAAAACGATAAGGAATTGCAGGAAACGCTGGTTCAAATAACGGCAACTTTGCAACACACTGATCTGAATGATGATACCCTTTTAGAGATGTATCAGCAACGGGAAGAAATGGAAAAAGGGCTGGCCGAAGCGGAAAAAGAATATTTTGAAATTAAAGGCAGTATAAATCAGGTAGAAACCGATTTAACCAATATCCGCAAAAACCGGGAAGAAACCGATTTTCTTTTAACTGAAATCAAGGATAAAAAGAATGCGTTAAAAATCGACCTTAATGCTTTGAAAGAACGTTTGGCAGTAGAGTTCAATATCGATATTAATGACCTGTTAGAAACCGATACTGAGATTGAAGCGCTGGAAAGTGAATTTGAACTCCGCCAAAAGGTAGAAAAAATGAAGCGTCAGTTAGATGAATTCGGTGCTATCAACTCGATGGCTATGGAAGCCTTTAAAGAAATGGAAGAGCGTTATACGTTTATCCAGAACCAGAAAAAGGATCTTAACGCAGCCAAAACCGATCTTTTACAAACGATAAAAGAAATAGACGATACGGCTAAAGATAAATTTATGCAGGCCTTTACCCAGGCCCGTGAGCATTTTATCGTGGTTTTTCGCTCCTTGTTTAACGAAGAAGATAGCTGCGATCTCATTTTGTCCGATATCAATAACCCTCTAGAGGCCGATATTGATATCGTTGCCAGACCGAAAGGAAAAAGACCTTTGTCCATCAATCAGTTATCCGGCGGTGAAAAAACTTTAACAGCTACTGCCCTGCTGTTCTCACTTTACCTGCTAAAACCCGCACCTTTTTGTATTTTCGACGAGGTTGATGCCCCATTGGATGATACCAACATCGATAAGTTCAATAATATTATCCGTAAATTTTCTGACCAGTCGCAGTTTATTATTGTATCACATAATAAACGCACCATCGCCAGTACCGACATCATTTACGGCGTAACCATGGTAGAGCAAGGGGTTTCGAGGGTGGTAGCCGTAGATTTGAGGGAGGTAGCGGCGTAACTCGCTATTTTCGTCATTGGATGAGGTTTTTCAGCCGACGAAGCAATCCCTTATTTATATTTTTTCCTTTCGAAAAATGGAGGTAACAGCCCTGGGTAGTCCACTGTCCTACTGTACTTTAGTCCCGATTTTATGTTGACAGCTGCCGTTTCCATCAGTTTAAGAAACACAATACCGCACAAAAAACAGCGTTGGAATAGCGTACTGAAAAATGTATATTTGTTAATAACACCAAAGCTATGTTAGCCACAGTTAAAGGATATTACGAAAAAGGAAAAATAACGCTGAAAGAAAAAGCGCCTGTACAGACCAAAACGGAAGTTATAGTTACCTTTTTAACGGAAGATAAGCCACTTTTGGCTAAAAGGGTTCCTGGTGCATTTAAAGGCAAGATATCAATTCCAGATGATTTTAACGATCTTTAAACCCGCGTTTGACAATTAATTATATTAAAAGATTCCAATTAAAACTTAAATTTAGATCCGTCACCCTGAATTCGTTTCAAGGTCTATATTGCAGAAAGATGCTGAAATAAATTCAGCATGACGATTCTATCATACTATAACCCTAGGTCATGAAAATCCTCTACATCATCCCCTTAGCCATGATGCTCAGCTGTTGTTCATCAGTAAAAAAGCAAAACAATATTGCTTCCGGCAAATTAGATACCCAATTGCTCAAAGATGTTGAAGTATTATCATTAGATGCTTATCAGGGGCGTAAAACGGGTACCAAAGGTGCTGAAATGGCCAGGGCGTATATTATAGAAAGATTTCAAAAGTTAGGTTTGAAATCCTATCCACCACATGTAAACTATGCGCAGGAGTTTATTTTTAACGATAGGAAGGGTACAAAAGTAAACGGAACCAATATTATCGGCTATATCCCAGGCAAAGGAAACAATGTGATCGTAGTTTCAGCCCATTACGATCACCTGGGTGTGATAAAAGGTGAAGTTTTCAACGGTGCCGATGACAATGCATCAGGTACTGCCGGATTATTAAAAATTGCCGCCTATTTTTCAAAAAACAAACCCAACAACACCATTATTTTCGCTGCTTTCGATGCCGAGGAAATGGGTTTACAAGGCGCCAAAGCATTTGTAGGCAATCCACCAATACCTGTTAATACCATTGCCATTAATCTGAATATGGATATGATCAGCCATAGCGATAAAGGCGAGCTCTACGTATGTGGTACTTTCAAATACCCGGATTTAAAGCGATATATTGATACCGCAAGGACTGATATAAAAGTAAGTTTAGGCCATGATGATCCTAAACTTGGTCGCGATGACTGGACCAATCAAAGCGATCAGGGTGCTTTTAATGCTAAAAATATTCCATTTTTATACTTCGGTGTAGAAGATCATAAAGATTATCATCAGGCAACAGACGAGTACAATACCATTACGCCGGCGTTTTTCAGCAAAGCAGCAGAAGTTGTGTTGGATGTAGTAAAACGTGTAGATAATCAAACCGGCCTCCAACAACTGTTGAAAAATAAAATGATTATGAGGGATAGTCCGCAAACGCCACAAAAGTTCTAAAAATATCATCCAGACAAATATTCAACACATGAGAAATAGCTTTAAACTCGCCATAATCTCTTTCTTAAGTTTAGTTCCGATACATTCATTTGCAGTTAGTTTTAAAATTACCGGGACTTTAAAAGGAGCTAAAGATGATGTTTGGTTATTTTTGGAAATTAAAGATTCTAACAAGATTATAGATTCGGTACAGGTTAAAAATGAAAAATTCGTATTAAACGGAAAAATAAACGACTCTCCTGTTGAAGCGATTTTACACGATAAGTCTTTTACCAATTACATCTTTTTATGGCTGGAAAATGTTCCTATTACACTTAATGGTATTAACAAAAATTTCCATCAAGCGAAAACAAAAGGTGGACCAATTTTGAATGAATCTTCTCAATTGTTTAAATCAATATATGCAATTGAAGCAGAGCAGAAAGTTTGGGACAAAAAATTAAAAGCTTTGAATTTAAAGGGGAAGCCTGACAGGAATGGGATAATGGGCCAGATATTCAAATCAAGGGAGAAGGAGAAAAATGCATATATCAAACATATTGAAAGGCACCCCAATTCAATAGTATCAGCGGCTGTACTAGCTGCTTATGCCACAGCTTATGGGAAAACAGAATCTACCAGGCTATATAACTTGCTTAGTAAAGCTATTCAGGAAACAAATTATGGGCAGCAGATTCTCCAAAAAATAACCCTTAACGGAGAAATAGTTGTCGGTAAAAAATGCATAGATTTTGAACAGCCTACAACTACAGGAGAACTAATCAAGCTTTCTTCAATAAAAGCCAAATACCTTTTACTTGAGTTTTGGGCTGCCTGGTGTTCGCCATGCAGAAGAGAAAACCCTGAGTTGATAAACTTGTATAATGAATTCAAAGATAAGGGCTTTGATATCTTAGCCGTTTCTTTAGACCGTGAAAAAGAAGATTGGCTTAATGCCATAGCAGAGGATAAATTGCCCTGGAAAAATGTCAGCGACCTTAAAGGTTTTCAAAATAGCGCAGCCTTAATTTATGGTGTATCAGCTATCCCGAGAAATTTTCTGATCGACGAAAATGGAATCGTTGTTGCCATAGGATTAAGAGGTGAAAACTTAAACAACAAGCTAAAAGAACTTTTACGTTAATTTATAACCTTAAATTATGAGCAACCTGCCCTACCGGCAGGTTTTTTTTTTCATTATAAAATCCAGCTAAAAAATTATCCTACTGTTTATCATAAACTTACAAATAAACTATAAAAATAGTTTGTAAACTAGTTTTATAGTGGTAACTTCAATTAACCAAACTACAAAAATAGTTGCTATGATAAAAGAACTTACAAAAGCAGAAGAACAGGTCATGCTCATCCTCTGGGAAATGGGCGAAGCCCTGGTAAAAGATGTGATCGAAAAAATGAACGAACCCAAACCCGCCTACAACACGGTTTCTACCGTAATCAGGGTGCTGGAAAGTAAAGGCTTTGTTGACCATAAAGCCGTAGGCAATACGCATATCTACTTCCCCATCGTAAAAGAAACCGATTACAAACGTTTTGCCTTCGATAAGGTAATGAACAATTACTTTGAAAATTCTTATGAAAGCCTGGTTTCTTTTCTGGTGAAAGAAAAAAGCATGAGTACGGAAGAACTCAACGAAATTATCCAATTGGCAGAGAAACTTAAAAAAGACAAGTGATGAGCTGGCTATACTATTTACTCGAAGCAAATTTATACCTAAGCCTGTTTTACGGATTTTATAAATTACTTCTCCATAAGGAAACTTTTTATGCACTAAACCGATCTTATCTGATTTTCAGTTCAATCCTTGCTTTCATACTTCCTTTTGTTCAGCTGGGCTTTTTAATGAAGGAAATGGTTTTCCGCTATGCCGGATCTATCCAGATTGAAGAACCTCAGTCTGATTTTACACTGGAAAATATTCTTTTAGGAGTATATCTGGCAATTTCATCAATTTTAATACTAAAGGTTTTATGGGGATTGAGGTACCTGGTGAAATTAATGAAAAATGTCCACAAACGTCGGGAAAATGGCATCACATTCATTGAAATAAAAAATTCAAAGGTGGCATTTTCATTTTTCAACCTACTTTTTATTGATCCGGAAATGAGCCAGAAGCCTACCGTGTTAAAACACGAAATGGTACATATTAAACAAAAACATAGCCTTGATATTATATTATTTGAACTGATACAGATTTCGAGCTGGTTCAATCCAATTATTCATTTCATTAAGAATGATATCAGGCTCGTGCATGAATACCTTGCTGACGAAGCGACCACTGAAAAAGACATTGCAAAATATGATTATGCTTTGTTCCTGATTCAAAATTCCTGTGGAAATCAATCCGTTACGCTTAGTAACCATTTCTTTAATTCCTCACTTTTAAAAAATAGAATACGTATGTTAAATCAAACTAAATCAACAAGATGGGCCAGGCTCAAACTGCTGTTCATCATCCCGCTGGCCGCGTTTATGCTGTTTTTATCTACAACAGCATTCACAAAAGGTTACAGCACGATCCAGTTCGGAGAGAAAAAGGTCTATTCAGCTCTTGTTTTACAGGACACTACAAAGAAAAAATCCGATAAAAAGAGATTACCTCCCCCACCTCCAAAAGAACCGATATCAGCTAAAGCTAAAAAAATGGAGGAAATAAGGATAATTGAGCCGATTACAAAAAAGAATGACAAAACATTACCGCCGCCACCGCCGGTAGAACCAGGTTCATTTAAAGCAAAAAAGATTGATGAACCAAAAGTAAACAAAGTTAGATTTGATCCACCTATTGTTAAAAAAGACAACAAAAAACGATCTCAGCCAATAATGATAACTCTGGATAACCGGTCTGTACCTCCCCCACCGCCTGAGGAACCAAAAGCAGTAAAAGGTGAAGTACTAAGAATTACCTTAGATCCACCAACTCCAAACCAACCAAAACCAGTTAAGAAAGGTTAATATAATTCTTACTGTGGCACATATACCACGTATTTGGTTTCAAAAAAGTCTTCCTCAAAATAAGCTGAAAGCGGATATAACTCTGCTTTCAGTTTAATTAAATTATTTTTTCCCAAGGCTTCACTTCTATGCCATTACTTCTATTTTGAGAGGTAATACCTGTGTAATAAACTATTGTTTTCAAAGCTTTTTTTTCGTCAGCTATTCCTTTAAAATACAATAAGCCTTTTTGATAATCTGCATTCATTGTAGCACCGGCTTTAATTTCTATGGCTGTAATTGCTGTAGCTGTATCAAGCAGTACATCCAATTCATTCCCCGTTTTATCTCGCCAGTAATATAAATTATCCTGCAGGCCCTTGTTTAATCGTTGCTTAAGCAAATCGATAATTAACATATTTTCGAATAGTGAACCAATACTGGGATGTAATATTAATTGTTCTGTATTTTGCAATCCCAATAAACTACATGCTACCCCGGTATCATAAAAGTAAATTTTAGGTGCTTTAATAATTCGCTTATTATAATTATTGTAAAATGGCCTCAATAAGTAAATAATATAGCTAGACTGTAAAATAAACAGCCAGGCCTGGACTGTTTTAGCATCAATGCCACAATCATTCCCCAACGATTGCATATTTAAAATCTGTCCTGTACGACCAGCACACAAACGCAAAAACTTCATAAATAAAGCCAGATCGGTAATGTTTTTGAGCTGACGTACGTCTCTTTCAATATAAGTGTTGATATAATTAGGATACCAATCAGTCGGATCTATCTTTTTATAAGAGGGTTCTGGATAACTTCCATTAAAAATGTGGTTTTCATAGCTTAATAGTAGTTTAGCACTTTTTAATTCCTTCAAACTGCAAGGCAATAAATGCATATAAGCCACTCTGCCCGCTAATGTTTGTGATATACTTTCCTGCATCAAAAAGTTATTGCTACCACTCAGAATAAAAAAACCAGGTTTATTGTTTCCATCAACTATCTGTTGGATATAGGAAAACAAATGGGGAAGTTTCTGAATTTCATCCAAAATTGCACCATTCTTAAACTGTTTTAAAAAACCATTGGGATCAGCCGTAGCAAATTCGGCCACATCTGGGTTTTCTAATGATATATATGGCTTACGTGGAAAAGTCGTTTTAGAAAGAGTGGTTTTCCCCACTTTGCCTTGGCCCAACAACAGCAACTACCCTAAATTTAGAGGCCAATTGTTTTAACTTATTTTTAGCAACTCGCTGTATCATAAAATAAATTGGACAAATCCGGAATTGAATTCCATATTAGGACAAAATAAATCTATAATTATATGATATACAATACAATAAAAATATTACTTTTTTTTTAATTACGCTAAAACATAAACCACATATTTGGTTTCAAAAAAATCTTCCTCAAAATAAGCTGAAAGCGGATATAACTCTGCTTTCAGTTTAGATTCTTTAATCTCCTCGGCCAAATCGCCACCTTTTAGGTATAAAATGCCGTTTGGAATGGCATTGATTGAGTCCTTTTTAAATTTCCCCTGAATCCATGGGTAAAATTCGCCTAAACGGGTCACTGCCCTTGATACTATAAAATTAAACTTCTCTTTAACCTGCTCGGCCCGTAAATGGTCGGCACGCAAATTTTCTAAACCTAGTGCCGAAGCCACTTCTTTAACTACTTTAATTTTTTTGCCGATAGAATCGACCAGGTAAAATTCCGTTTCAGGGAACAAAATGGCCAGAGGAATCCCCGGAAAACCGCCGCCGGTACCAACATCCAGCACCGATTCGCCCGCCTTGAACGTACAGATTTTAGCGATGCCCAACGAGTGGAGCACATGGCGCTCGTACAGCTCTTCAATATCCTTTCTCGAGATGACATTGATCTGTGCATTCCAGAAGCTATATAACTCAAACAATTGCGAAAACTGTTCCAACTGCTTTTCAGTTAAATCAGGAAAATATTTTAAAATGATATCTGGCTTTACATCAGGCATATTGCAATAACTAAAGGATTATGAACTATTTCCATTTTACATTTTTCTTCCCAAACAAGGATAAAAATCCGTTTAAGGTTAAAAAGAAAAACAAAAGTATATCTAAAATCGGGAACCACCAACGTAAATCGCCATAGTTTAACCGTTTAAGTAAAGTAGGGTAGATCAAACACCTGATCACAATGCTTAATCCCAGGATTGCGAGTGCTACATATTGTGCTTCGCGACTTAAAAACATACAGGCGGCAAAAAAGGCATAAAACAGAAACTGGGAAATAATCTGAAGGCTTAAAATAAACTTGTGTTTCGGCTTATAGAACTTTCCGGCACCAAAATGGCGTTTTTTCTGTTTTAAGTAGCCTGACCAAGTCTTATTTGGCTCACTCCACACATGGCTATCGGGATGTATGCGAATCGCGGTATTATATTTACTGGCATGTGCGTTTACAAACAAATCATCATCTCCGGAAGGGATATGCATATGCGCTGCAAAACCTTTATTTTTAAAAAACAATGATTTTTGATAAGCCATATTCCGTCCAACGCCCATGTAAGGCATGCCTTTAAGGGCGAAAGAAAGGTAATTAACGGCAGTAAAAAAGGTTTCAAAACGGATCAGCGCATTTAACAAACTGCGCCTTTTCATATAAGGTGAATATCCCAGCACAATTTCCGTTTGCTCATCGGTAGGCTGCTGCATATCCATCAGCCAGTTGTCAGATGCCGGCATACAATCAGCATCTGTAAATACCAGCCAATCATATTTGGCTGCTTTTATGCCCATGGTAACGGCGAACTTTTTACCGGCAATAAATTTATCGTTATCTAAAATTTTTACTACCTTGATGTTACGATGCTGCTTTTCTAAAGCTTCTAAAAAGTCCTCGGTTCCATCCCAGGAACGATCATTGACCACCACCACCTCAAATTCAGGATAATTTTGGCTGAATAACGAAGGAAGATATTTTTCCAGATTAACAATTTCATTTCGGGCACAAACAATAACACTGATCGGTTTACGCGCCGAAAAAGGCACTTCCTCAATGCTTACCCTGGCCAGCTTCAAATGAACAAATAATACATAATAAAGCTGAACCAAAAGGCAAAAAACCAATATGGAGAGCAGAATAATTTCAAGTGGGGTTAATATCACGATGGTAAAATAAATAGGCGCAAATTTCTCATTTTTAATCTGTAAATCACTTTTATGTGGATAAAAAATTAAACAAAAATATGCCCTCAATTTTTGCTATTTTTGGCAGATTTTTGACGAGGAAAATATATTATGAAATTTAGTTTACAGGCTAATGATCCCCTATCTAAAGCCAGGGCCGGAACAGTAACCACCGCTCACGGCGAAATACAAACACCTATTTTTATGCCTGTGGGTACTGCCGGAACGGTGAAAGCCGTACACCAGCGTGAGCTTAAAAATGATATTGACGCAAAAATCATTCTCGGAAATACTTATCACCTTTACTTAAGGCCAGGACTTGATATTCTTGAAAAAGCAGGTGGCCTGCATCAATTTATTGGCTGGGACCGTCCGATTTTAACTGATAGCGGTGGTTATCAGGTATACTCTTTAAGCCAGGTGCGTAAAATTAAGGAAGAAGGGGTTACTTTCCGTTCTCATATTGATGGATCAAAACACCTTTTTACCCCTGAATACGCCATGGATATTCAGCGTACCATCGGTGCCGACATCATTATGGCCTTTGATGAATGTACCCCTTATCCATGCGACTATAACTACGCCGCTAAATCGATCAAAATGACCCACCGCTGGTTAGAGCGCTGCTGTACCCACTTTGATAATACCCAGCCAAAATATGGTTTCGATCAAACACTTTTTCCTATTGTTCAGGGTTCTGTATACAAAGATTTAAGAATTAAATCGGCAGAATTTATTGCCGGTATGAACCGTGAGGGCAATGCCATAGGTGGCTTATCGGTGGGTGAGCCTGCCGAAGAAATGTACGCCATGACGGAAGTGGTATGCAATATATTACCAGCCGAAAAACCACGTTATTTAATGGGAGTTGGTACACCCATCAATATCTTAGAGAATATTGCGTTGGGTATTGATATGTTTGATTGTGTGATGCCAACCAGAAACGCAAGAAATGGCATGTTATTTACCAGAAACGGTATTATAAACATCAGGAATAAGAAATGGGAAAACGATTTTTCTCCTTTGGATGCGGAAAGCGACCTGCATGCCGACCAGGTAACCACCAAAGCTTATTTAAGGCACCTGGTACACAGCAATGAAATGCTTGGCGCTCAAATCGCGACCTTGCATAACCTGCATTTCTATCTTTGGCTGGTAAAACAGGCCAGGGAAAAAATCATTGCGGGTGAATTTTACGAATGGAAAAACAAAATGGTTAAAGTGTTAGGCAACAAACTATAAAATGAATCTGTTAAAAGGGAGAATAAAAATCATCGATCAGTATATTATCGGGAAATACCTGGGTACATTTATTTATACCCTCGCGATTTTTGTGATCATTATTGTTGTATTCGATCTCTCCGAAAAAATGGATGATTTTATGAAAAGCGGTTTGAGTTTTTGGGGAATCCTCTCCAAGTATTACGCCGGATCCATTCCTTTCTATGTGAATATGCTTTCGCCACTGATTAATTTTATCGCCGTGATATTCTTTACGGCTAAAATGGCCGATCAGACCGAAATTGTGCCGATTTTGAGTGGTGGCGTGAGTTTTAACCGGTTTTTATTTCCTTACCTGGTATCGGCTTCCATTATTTTTTCGGCCAATCTGCTTTCCAACCTATATCTTCTTCCCTATACCAATACTTTAAAAAACAGCTTCGAGAATACCTATGTGAAACGTAACGATCCTTCCACAAAATCCAAAATCCACATGAAACTGGATGACAAAACCTATATCTATATTGATAATTTCGACAACAAAACGAATTCGGGATATCGGTTTTCTCTGGATAATTTTAGTGGAGACGTACTCACCAAAAAAATCGTTGCAGAAAATATAAAGTGGGATTCGCTTAAGCGTAAATGGCAATTGAGCAATTATTCTATTCGTAAGATTGATGGCTTGAAAGAAACCATGATTTATGGTAACGGCAAGCTTAAAGATACTATTCTGGATATGCGCCCGGATGATTTTTCGGCCTATGATAATGTAGTGCAAAATTTAACCACCAAGGAACTTTCAGACAAGATCAGGAAAGAAAAAATCCGCGGCACAGGCGTTATGAACGACCTTCAGTTTGAAAAGTACAAACGCTATCTGCACCCCCTTTCAGCCTTCGTGTTAACACTGATTGGTGTAGCGCTTTCTTCGCGTAAAGTTCGCGGAGGAGTTGGTGTATCCTTAGGTATCGGAATCTTCATCAGCTTTGCTTACATCGTATTCAATCAGTTTACGCAAATGTTTTCTACCAAAGGCGGATTACCCCCTTTTGCAGCCGTCATCATGCCTACATTATTCTTTGGCTTACTAGGTTTTTACCTGTTGAGAAAAGCCCCGAAATAGCGATGGAAATTACCAAGAAGAATTTACTCATCCTCCATCTTACCGTATTTGTCTGGGGCTTTACGGGCGTGCTTGGCAAGTTAATTTCCATTGACGCGGTACCCATGGTTTGGTACCGGGTAATGATTGCGGCAGCCACACTTTTAGCTTGGTTTTTAATCACTAAAAAAAACATTACCATCAGTAAAAAACAGTTTACCAAGTTCTTTTTAACAGGTGGAATTGTAGCCATACATTGGATATTTTTCTTCCATGCCATCAAAGTTTCTACGGTTTCGGTAACTTTGGTGTGCCTGTCTTCTTTTACTTTATTTACGGCGATTTTAGAACCGCTGATCAAAAAACAGCCGGTACAACCGGGCGACATCCTAATCGGTTTGCTAATCATTTTGGGTATATATATGATTTTTAAATTCGAAGGCCAGTATACCTTAGGGATTATTTTCGGTCTTTTGGCAGCAGTTGCATCCAGTCTTTTTTCCACTATCAATTCTACACTGGTACAAAAAAGTGAACCTTCTATCATCAGTTTTTATGAGCTTATTGGTGCATTTTTCTGGATTACCCTATACCGTTTATATGATGGTACACTCTTACATACTGCCTTCAATTTAAGCGCTAAAAATTGGTTCTATCTTATTCTTTTAGGTACGCTTTGTACATCTGTCGCCTATGTTGCAGGCGTTGCCGTGATGAGAACTTTATCTGCTTTCAGGGTCGCTTTAATTACCAACCTGGAACCGGTATATGGCATATTGTTAGCCTTTATTTTCTTTCAGAGCAAAGAGCAAATGACAGGTGGATTTTACATCGGCGCAACCATTATACTGGCTTCTATTTTTCTCTATCCCATCTATAAAAAGAAAAAAAACCAGCTCTAAATCAAACGGCTCAAATAAGATTTTCCGGGAGAAAAAACAAGCGCTTTTCACTGAGATAAAATAAGCTGAATGGCCAACTGCCTCCCCACATTGTGGCAGTATTCTTTTTTATCCATAGCCTGTTTCTATTGAAAGTAAGATCAAAAAACCTTTAAAAAGCCAGTCAAAAACATAAGCTGCAACCGGATCAAAACAAATCAATATCATACTCATTTAGCAGCACTAAAGCTTGTAAAAACCTAGTCATTAAAACACTTGATGATGCTTTAATTATGATATAAAAGCTTCATAAAAAACAAACGTAAATACAAAAAACTCGAGCGTAAAAAACGTAACATCGCGACAAACAAGAGCATTAAACCACCTTTAACTCACAACCGCTTCTACTCTCCCTGAAGAAGGAATTTACATGCAAAAACAGCTGATGCGATGCAATCTTCCATTCAGAAAAAGGCGATTAAATTCCTGTCTTAAATGATAACCACAGCACAAGAAAGATGGCTCTTCAAACCCCTAAATTATAAATCTCTGACCGGTAAGACCTGAGAAAGATCCAGCAACGGAGAGGTAAGTTAATGTAGAAAAACACGGTATAAATAAGTCTTGATCTGAACCTATAAATCAGGATCAAAACTATAATTTTAACTGAGCAAAAAGGGTGTTCCAAATAAAAATTATCTGAATGGCTCTACCTTAAAAAATCCTTTAAACAGAAGCTCGATATAAAGCTGATCAAACACCTGTTTCAATATGAAATTGCTTAAAAAAATCAACCCATATAGCGTAAAAAAATAAGACTTAAATTTAGATGATCCAAAGGTCAAAATAATGAATCATTTAACAGAAAAATACATCTAAAATAGTGTAAAAAAAACCAGATAAAACCTATCCAAAACAACTTAAAAAATGCTGAAAAAATTAAGAATTTTTCCCGATAAAAAACTCGTTTAAATGCTCAAATAAAAGTTCCATTCGCACCGTAAAACCAAAGTCAAAAACGGCAAAAAATCTCAGGATTTTTTTAGTAAAATTTCATATAAGTGATGCGGATATGTCCCCCCGAAATCAGCTAAAAATTTCGCAAATGATGATATGCCTGCTTTCAGCATGGCTTTCAATTGCAGCGGAAACATTTACCATACGGCCCAAAAACAGAAGTCATTTTTGCCATTAATCGTCATCAAAAAAGCAAAAAATCCGGGTTGTAAACCTAAATTATTGGATCGTTTTTCATGCCTGAAGATGAAAAATCCTCAAATCCAGGTAATGAAGTATAAAAAGACACCGCGACCAAAAAACCGCGTTTAAACAACAATTAAGGCACTTTTCCTTAAAAAATATAAATTTCGGTAAAAGATATTAAAAATACTTTTGCCCGTGAATATCGCCAGGAAATGGCATTATCAACTCAAAATGTTGTCGATTTTAGGACCAAAATCATCAAAAAAACACACAAATCGATAGCATTGATTCCGGTTTTAAGCCAAAATTTCATCACTAAAACATCGATTTAATGTGAAAAATTCCATTTTAGAAGGTCTATTTTGCCACTTTAGCTCGCATGCTGATGCAGTAATTCCAGCCAATCCAATCAAAGCAGGGAATTAAAAGAGCCGGAAATTGATTAGAAACCACCATCACGAAGACAGGACATTATGTCATAAAAAAAATCATCTTGGATAAAACCAGGCTTTACGCACAGCTAAATTTTAAACTTTAATTATTGACGATCACTTAAAACTATTGATCGATCAGGTTCCATTTAATGCATTCAAAAAATCAATTTAACTATAAGGGTTTGCTTCTCACCCGGCCCAAATCCAGGCGGTTGGTTAATCTTTGTAAAATCTTCTATTGAGTAGATAAATTCTATGCGTCTGGCGTTTCGCCTATAAGATTAAAATCATTTTCCGTCGGTCATACAGAAATTATAATCGGAAGAAAAAATTTTAAAGAAAATCGATTAATAAGTGTAAATTAATTGAATAATAGTGAGAGAAATTAAAACGAGCTTTTGTTCCATTACCAGCATCAATTTTGTCTATATTTTTATTAAAAAACAAGCATGTTATCAATTTAAATAAATTTTATTAACTATTGATAATCAATTAATTATATACATATATATAAATTATATATTTAAAAAATAAAACACCATTAAATTGTGAAAAACTAAATATTTTAGCAATTAATTTATATGAATTTTATAAAAGCAAACAATAGATTAATAATCAGTTATTTAACGTCAATTACTTTAAGTTTTATTTCACAATCTGTTTTTGGACAGATTTTCAGCACTGCACAAAACCCACTTAGTGTAAAATGGAACTATATTTCATCCGGGGGCTTTAAAATCATCTACCCTCAGGAGCTGGAAAAAGAAGCCCAAAGAATGGCCAATACCCTACCCTTTATTTACACTAAAACCGGTCTGGGACTGAACCAGAGAAAAACCTCCATTCCACTAATATTACAGAACCGTGGAACGGTAGCTAACGGCTTTGTTCAGCTGGCACCAAAAAAGTCGGAATTTTATGCTACCCCTCCCCAGTTTTTTGATAGTCAGGATTGGTTGAACAACCTTGCCGTTCACGAACTCAGACACATTGCACAGTTTGACAAATTGACAGGAACACAGAAACATCCCTTTCCGGAGCTGGTCTATTTCGCATACTTTGGGGCAGGCATACCTATCTGGTTTTTTGAAGGTGATGCCGTGGTAAATGAAACTGCACTGACTTATTCAGGCCGTGGCCGACAACCCAACTGGATTATGCCTTACCGTGCTTCACTTTTGGAGGGAAAAAAATTCACTTACAGCAAAGCTTATTTTGGATCAAACAAAGAGATCACGCCGGGCTACTATCAAACAGGATATCTCATGGTAGCCGACATGAAAGAAAAATACGGTCAGTTCATTTCAGACAGTTTACTTAGCGACATCAGGAAAAGACCATGGAGGCCGTATCCGTTTTCGAAAAGCTTAAAAAAATATACTGGCGAAAATACCCGTCAATATTTTTTATCTACTCAAAACAAACTGGTTAAAATATGGAAAGAACAGGAAGAAAAATCCACTACAGAAAACTATGGAAGCTTAAATAAAAAAACAAAAATAGCAACCCATTATTTTTTGCCGGTAAGGCTAAATAAAAATCAGATTCTAGCACTCAAAGAAAGCAAAAGTGAAGCCCGGTATTTTGTGGTCATAAATGAAGATAAATCAGAGCAAAAATTGTTCGGAATTGGTTACCAGGAACAGCCATGGTTTAGCTTAAAAAACGACCTCCTGGTTTGGGATGAAATCCACTACGATCCAAGGTACAAACAGCGGAGTTATAGTGTAATCTGTTCGTATAATCTAAAGACCAAAGCATTCAAAAAAATAAGCAGCAAAAGCAGACTCTTCTCTCCCAGCTTATCCGAAGATGGAAAGAAAATTATTGCAGCTAAAGTTGAACTTAATAATCAATTTAATTTAGTAGAGATCGACGCCAGTTCTGGAAAGATTTTAAAGACTTATCCGAATCCGGAAAACGAAATCCTGCAAACACCTTCATTCGACCAGTCGGGAAATAAGGTTGCTTATATCAGCGTAAGTGAGAAAGGAAAAAGTTTATGGTTAATGGATGGAGAAAAAAAATCTCTTCTCGTTTCTAACAGCAGACAACAACTCAGCCGTCCGGTTTTCATTCATGAAAAGATTGCTTTCAATGCACATTTTAATGGCATTGACAATATTTATGAAATAGATCCTGTTTTGAAAAAAATCACCGCACTTAGCGCGTCTAAATATGGAGCTTTCAACCCTACGGAAAGCAGCGATGGAAAAATCATTTTTAACGATTATAAAATCAACGGTTACGAAATTGCCGAAATTCCTGTTACAGAAAAGCCTTTAGGCGAAAATAACTTTGTCGATTTTTCTGCAGCAGCAGAAAAGCAGGAAAATATTGGTAATGTTTTTCAAAATATTCCTGATAGCATTTACCCATCAAAGCGTTATCATACAGCGTTAAATCTTTTCAACATCCACAGTATTGTTCCGGTAATTGATAACGAATATGTTTTTGGCTTAGAACTGCAATCAAACAACCTGCTTAACACAATGGATTTTTATTCCGGCGCAAAATACCACCGGGATTTAAAGCACTTTGAATACACTGCAGACATAAGCTATAAAGCACTTTACCCGGTATTGAGTATCTTATACCGGAACAGACCTAAACGCACGTTCTACCGCGCTAAAAATGCGATACAGCAAGGCGATTGGCGGGAGAACTATATTAAATTTAACGCATCGCTTCCGCTATCGTTCAACGCGCGAAACGACAACTATTCTTTTGCCCTGAATACGGCAACAAGTTTTACACAAAGATACATGCCGGAAAACATGCCTACCGGCTTTATACAAGAACTTAAATTTCCGATGGAATATAATTTCACTTTTAACCACAGTGTTCGCACTACCGAGAGAGATATTGCTCCAAGGTGGGCGCAGGTGTTCAGGGCAACTTACAATCACCAGCCCTTTGATAAAAATTTAAAAGGAGAAATTTTAGCGCTTGAAAGTTTCCTTTACTTTCCGGGCTTTGCTAAAAACCATTCCTTTCTGGCGAGTTTCAATTATCAAAAAGCAACAGGGGCAAATCAGTATGCAACAGAGATTGCAACGGTTTATGGGTACAACAATATTTTAGCTAAAAGCAAACTACAAAATAGCCTGCTTTTCAATTACCGTTTCCCTTTTGCTTTTCCCGATTGGGAGTTAGGTCCGTTTGCTTATGTTAGAAATTTCAGGGCAGGGTTATTTTGCCACTATGAGAACATTGGCAAAGGTACAACCTTTAACGATCCAAAAACATATGGGGTAGAATTAAACACCAGTGTAAACATTTTACGTTATCAGCCTGTTGTAGATTTAGGGGCAAGATTGGTTTTTGTTAACCAGATTTACAATCAAAATCCGATATTAGAGTTTTCATTTAATTACAGCTTTTAACCATGAGTGCAAAAACAATTTCGATCATTATATTAACGGCCCTATTAACCGCCTTCTTATTTTTGAACAGTGATGAGGTACCATTTAACTTTATCGTTGCAAACGATGTTCAGGTATCCAAGCTGATCGTGATAGGCGTTTGCATCATCGTAGGTTTTATCATCGGCTTCGTTGTAGGCCGTCCGCGGAAAACAATAAGCAGTTATGATGATGAGATTGAGAGAAATCAACCTACGAAAGAAAATAAAAATACCTTAAGCGACGAGGATAGAGATTACATTAGCTAAAGCCCAAAAATTCCATGGTCTGTGTCTCACAAACCATCAGGATTTATTTTTACTGCGTAAAACTAGCTTTAATGAGATTAGCTTAAAGTGTTTTGAAAGCAAGTCCTGCAGCACTTATTAATTGACAGTCGGACTTTTCGCTAAATCTTTTAAAATGCAATTGTTATGCTCAGGTACGAAGCATCTGTAAGCGATGAAACAAATGCTTCGTACCTCAGCATCACAGTAAAACGGAAGCAGGTGCTTCTTTTAAAAGGATATCGCTGCAATCCCGTTTAGGTGGATTGGCAACTGCAGCTATTTGAGGGAGTAATAGCAAAGTGCAAAAAATATTTCTTACTCAATTTAGTGCCGTCATGATCTCCCCATAAAGAAGCCCGCTTCCACCACCATAATGTTGGATAATCTTCACACCGGGCTTTATTTTTGTTAATTTTTCTCTTAGTGCCTTTTCACATCCGGCATTAATTCCGTTTCCGAGCAGAACCAGGTCTATGTGCTGTTCTCTGCAAATGGAAATGGCCTCATCATCCGAGCACACGCAAATTCCTTTCCACTCCGATCTGGCATTTAACAGCCGTGCCATTACGGTAGTAATTTCAGTATCTCTTCCGATATAAAGTATGGTAGTTTGCATATTTTTAATCAATAAACCCCGCAGGTTCAAAAACCTGCGGGGTTTGGTTAAATTTATTTTTAGTTTAATTCCATCGGCACATCCATTAACAAAACCTCTGCATCAGCAGTGTTGGCTTTAAAACTGATGCTATCGGTATCCCAAACACCTAAACCATCTCTTTTGCCCAACACCTGTCCGTTTATGGTTACTTCTCCACTGATCACAAAAGCATAAACACCATTGCCTGCTTTTTTGATTTTATATTCGGTTTCAAAACCTGCATCAAATTTACCTAACGAGAACCAGGCATCCTGATGGATCCATACACCAGCATCATCTGTATTGGGTGACAAAATCTGTTGAAAATTATTGTGCCTGGCTTCCACATCCAGAGTTTGCTGGTCGTAACGTGGCGTAACGTTTTTCTTGTTGGGGAATAACCAGATCTGCAGTAAATTTAATTGCTCATCTGCATTGGCATTAAACTCGCTATGGCTCACACCTGTTCCGGCACTCATTACCTGGATCTCTCCATTTTTAATCACGGCCGAATTACCCATGCTATCCTTGTGTGCAATGGCACCCGCTAAGGGGATTGTAATAATTTCCATATTATCGTGCGGGTGGGTACCAAAGCCCATACCACCGTCAATCAAGTCATCATTTAAAACCCTTAAAACCCCGAAATGCATTCTTTCCGGATTGTAATAATTTGCAAAACTGAATGAATGGTGTGCATTTAACCAGCCATGATTGGCATGACCGCGGGTGTTTGCTTTGTGCAAAATAAACTGTGACATAAATTTCCTTTCTTATTAATGATACAAATTTACCGCAGTGATGTTGAACAGGCATTGATGTAGGGTAAGAAAGTATAGTTTGGAGTTTTCAGTTATCAGTTTGGAGGCGTCAACAGCTATAAACCATGCCTGGCCCGCACAAAATCACTATTGAGCTCCCTCAAAGCATCCAAAGCAACCCAATTTACCTTTTTGTTGTTTTGGGCGAGGATGTTGTTTGCCGTTTGAACAGCATGCCCGTGCAGAAAGGGATTGCGTTTGCCGATTTGCCGCAGCGCCCAGTTGACGGCCTTTTTCACAAAATTCCGGTGATCATAAGCGCCCCTTTCAATGATGGGCAGAAAGCTCAAAAAAGTTTCATCCGGTTCTTTTTTAAGGTGTACTGCCGCTTCAGCCATCAATACAAAACCAGTACGCTTCACAAATTCTGCTTCAGTCTGTGTAAATTCAAAAACCTTCGGCTTAAAATAAGGCGTTTTAACGAAAAGATTCCCACAAGCCTGATCGCATATATCCCAGGAGTTAAAATCACTTGTCCACGCATTTATCTGCGCTTCTCCAACCTTTTTATAATCGCCAATAAAGATAGCTAACAGATGGGCCTCATGAAATCCGGTTTCCCAAAGCAATAAAGAAAGTTCCTGATTTTTACCGACAACTTTGGCGAGCTTGCGGATAGCCGGCACACGGATACCATAGGCTTTGGAAGTATCAATTCCAAAATGGACCATCTTTTTTAAGTATTCGGGTTCACCGATGGATTCGAGTTCGGAAAGAATAAAAACAATATCATTCATAACACACTATAAAACACTCATTTAGAGGTCAGATACTGGAAAAAAATTTTACTGAATTCTTTAAAATCTAAACCGTTAAGCCAGGGCCTGCTCAATATCGGCCAAAATATCGTTGATATGCTCTAAACCGATCGATAAACGGATAGATCCCTGTTCAATGCCCACCTCATTGCGTTGCTCTTCAGTGAGTTTGCTATGCGTACTGGTTGCGGGATGTGTCGCAATAGAACGCGTATCAGCCAGGTTTGCCGAAATCGAAAACAGTTGCAAACCGTCCATAAATTTACGCGCGGCATCTATACCACCGCCAACCACAATGGTTACAATGCCTCCACCCTGTTTCATTTGCTTTTTGGCAATGTCATATTGAGGATGCGAAGGTAAAAACGGATATTTAACCAACTTAATTTTCTGGTGCTTTTCTAAATATTCGGCAACTTTTAAAGCGTTTTCGCAATGACGGTCCATACGGATGGCCAAAGTTTCCAGACTTTTCGATAATATCCATGCGTTAAAAGGTGATAAGGCCGGACCGCTATGACGGGCAAAACCAATCACGTCTGCAATCAGTTCTTTGGCACCTAAAATAATCCCTCCCAATACACGGCCTTGTCCATCGATGTATTTGGTAGCTGAATGAATAGAAATATGCGCGCCAAATTTAATAGGCTGCTGCAAATATGGCGTGGCAAAGCAATTATCAACCACCAGCAAAATCTGATGTTTTTTAGCCAGATTGCCCAAAAATTCAAGATCGATGATATCGATACCAGGATTAGATGGAGTTTCAACGAAAATCATTTTGGTATTAGGCTTAATCAAAGCCTCCCAGTCTTGCGGTTTATCCAGATCGGCATAATCGAAAGTTACCCCCCAATTGGAAAAAACGTTGGTTAACAATTGATGCGTAGATCCAAAAACAGAACGGCTTGATACCAGATGGTCGCCATTTTTCAAAAATGCACCAAATGTGGTAAAAATTGCAGCCATGCCCGTTGCTGTGGCGAAACCATCTTCTGCTCCCTCCAAAAGGCACATTTTTTCAATAAACTCTGAAGTATTCGGATTAGAATAACGGCTGTAAACATTACCCTCCTTTTCATTGGCAAACAGCGCACGCATTTCTTCTGCGTCGTCGAACTTATAACTCGATGTCAGGTAAATCGGAGATGAATGCTCTTTATGTAAACTGCGTTCGGTTTGTGTGCGTATCGCTATGGTTTCAAAATTTTCGGATTTCATTTTATTGTGAGATGTGAGATGTGAGATATGAGATTTGAGATGTTAGACAGGAGATTTTCACCCTAAACCCTACACCATAAACCTTTTTTACCCCTTATTAATGTTATAAGTAAAATTAATTGTGGCTGAACGACCTAAAATGTTCGATACAGAGCAGTATTTATCGAAAGTCATGGCTAATGCACGTTCAACTTTTTGAATACTTAAATCGCCGGACAAATCGAAGTGGATATCGATTACATCAAAAATCGGGGGCATTTCTTCCTCTTTACGGGTAGCATTAATAGAAATTTTGATGTCGTTTAGTGGTTCTTTTTGCTTGGTCAATACATTTACCATATCGATACCGCTGCAACCGCCTAATCCGATAAGTAACATTTCCATCGGCCTGAAACCTTTTCCTTCTCCACCAATGGCCACTTTTGCATCCAGCTCTACGGTAAAACCGCTCTCGTTTTCTGCCTCAAAATTAAATTTCCCGCTTTTGCGGACTAGATTTATATTCATATCGATAGTATCAAGTATTAAGTACCAGGTATCAAGACCTTAAGCCTTCTACCTTCCAACCCTCTACCTTAATTTAAATTTATTATTTACACCTAACATTTTGCTATCCGCAACGCCATGCGACACGCGCTCAGCTTATACATCGTAATATACAAAGTTGTTTTGCTCCAGCTCAGGCAACTTAACCGGATGGTCGAAAATTGCAAAAACCGACGAACCGCTACCACTCATCAAAGCGAATGTTGCGCCTGCATCGTATAAACTGGTTTTTATTTGATGAATTTGGGGATACTTTGCGAATACCGATGGCTCGAAATCGTTGATAACCTTATTTTTCCATGTTGTTGGAGACAAATGTATCATTTCTTTTAAAGATTGCAAAGGTTTCTGCGGTTTTACGTGCGCATAAGCATCTGCTGTACTCACGTGTACAGGCGGTTTCACCAAAACCTTAAACCAGGCTGACAAATCTATCTCGCACTTTTCGAATTCATCACCCTTATTAAATGCATAAACAGGCTTATTTTCAATAAAAAATGCACAATCGGCACCTAACTGACGGGCGTAGTTTTCCAGTTTATCCACAGACATTCCCAACGCGAATTTGTCGTTTAAAAGTTTGATCAGAAAAGCACAATCGGCTGATCCTCCACCCAAACCTGCACCAACCGGAATATTTTTCAACAAACTGATCTGCTGTGCGGGGATATCAAAATCCTTTTTTACTAACTGATAGGCTTTGAAACAAAGGTTATCGTTCGGATCGCCTGGAATATCGATACCATGTATTTTACAGGAAGTTATTTCAGCATCGGTAACTTCTATAGCATCCTTAATATTGATCGGATAAAAAACTGTTTCCAGATTATGATAACCATCATCCCGTTTTTCGGTAATGTTTAGGCCAAGGTTTATTTTCGCGTTGGGAAAAGCTAGCATGTTAGTCCTGAGTCGTGAGTCGTAAGTCTTGAGTCCTAATTGCAAAACCAGCAATTGGCTCATTTTGCAAAAATACAAAGTGTTTTTTACTCCATGAGCTTTAGCGGTACTTTTATATTCATGTTTTGGAGCGCAATGACAGAAACTACCAATTCCTTTCTTCCCGTGTTCCGCTTTTATGCTTCGCTTCGTCGTGGCTCCTCACTGCAGGGTATCGCTGCACACGGAGCTCATGAGCTGATTACTGCAACTATGCCCGGTTTGCACAAACCTTAAATCATAAATCTGATTGAAACGCAAAGCCCGGAGCGAAGTATGAGTGAGTACTTGAAATGCAAAGCAGGACGAAAGGCCTCCATTACCGATGTACTTTCATTTCAAAAACAATTATCGGCCAAATGTTAGTAAATGCATAGTGTTTATAAAATTGATTTATAACACCTGATAAATTTTAGATATTTGTAATTAATTATTTATTTTAAAGGTAAAACCCTTTAAGGGGTTTGGAGTGTATGAAACAATATTTAGATTTAATGCAGCATGTGCTTGATCATGGCGCGCAGAAGCACGACCGTACTGGCACCGGAACCATAAGCGTTTTTGGCTATCAGATGCGTTTTAACCTTCAGGAAGGCTTTCCGATGGTAACCACGAAGAAACTGCATTTAAAATCTATTATCCACGAACTGATCTGGTTTTTGAGTGGTGATACCAACATCAAATACCTGAAAGAGAACGGTGTTCGAATCTGGGATGAATGGGCCGATGAAAACGGTAACCTAGGCCCTGTTTACGGTTCGCAATGGAGAAGCTGGCCAACACCAGACGGGCAGCACATTGACCAAATTACCAACATCATCAATACCATCAAAAACAATCCCGATTCGCGCAGGATTATCGTTTCGGCCTGGAATGTAGCCGAAATCGAAAATATGGCTTTGCCCCCTTGTCACGCTTTTTTTCAATTCTACGTGGCTGAAGGGAAGTTAAGCTGCCAGTTATATCAGCGAAGTGCCGATATTTTCCTTGGTGTACCTTTCAATATTGCCTCGTATGCCCTGCTTACCATGATGGTAGCACAGGTTTGCGGTCTCGAAGCCGGAGATTTTATCCACACCCTTGGTGATGCACATTTGTACAACAACCATATCGAACAGGCCAATCTGCAATTAAGCCGGGAACCGAAACCACTTCCAACGATGAAAATCAATCCTGAAGTAAAAAGCATTTTTGATTTCAGGTTTGAAGATTTTACACTTGAGAATTATGAAGCGCATCCTCATATTAAGGGTGTTGTAGCGGTGTAACAGAATTAGTATATTTGTACATGGAAACTTTTTCAATCAGCGTACCAGAAAAAAAAAGCAGTTTAGTTAAACAGCTCCTACAAGAGTTGGGGGTTATCATAAATATTGATACAGAGAAAAAACCGAATAAAACCACAGTTGCTTCGATGAAAAAGACCCTAAAAGGTGAAGGATTGACGAAATCCTCCAGTCACTCGGATTTAATGCAAAAGCTAAATTCTTAACATGTATGACATATCTTTTTCAAATCAGTTTAAAAAAGATTACAAGCGCTGCATAAAACGCAATTACGATGTTTCTCTTTTGGAAGTAGTACTAAAAACCTTAAGAGAGCATGGTAAATTACCATCAAAATATAAACCACATATTTTAAGCGGGGATTATAGCGGCTTTTGGGAATGTCACATCAAAGGAGATTGGTTGATGACCTGGCTTCAAGACGATACTAAAAAAGAAATCTACCTGGATAGATTGGGAACACATTCTGATTTATTTTAAATTACCAATCAAATAATGAACGATATTTCCATCGCTGTAGCAATAAGCGAAAATTACGCAATAGGTAAAAATAACCAGCTATTGTGGCATATGCCGGCCGATTTAAAGTTTTTTAAACAAACTACATCTGGCCATACGGTGATCATGGGACGTAAAACGTTCGATTCTGTAGGCAAGCCATTACCAAACCGCAGAAACATTGTAATTACCAGAGATCCTGAATTAAAAATTGAAGGTGTCGAGGTGGTTAACAGCCTGGATGAAGCTTTAGCCATTACAAAAACAGAAGAAAAACCGGTATTCGTTATTGGAGGAGCGGAGATTTACAGACAGGCATTGCCAAAAACGCAAACACTTTATTTAACCACTATCCACCATAGTTTTGACGCCGATACTTTTTTCCCTGAAATTGACCGGAAAGAATGGAAAGTAATTAGCTGTGAACCACACCAGGCCGATGAAAGAAACAAATACGATTATACTTTTGAGGTTTTAGAAAGGATTTAATTCAATTTAACCACAAAGAACGCTGAGAACTTAGCAAGAACGCAAAGCATTTTTTTTTACAGGTTATCTGATGCCGATAAACCTCTATCCCTGCCGGTTAAACTCGATGGCAGTGAGCATGGAGCGCAGCGAAATAAAACGGACAGCGGGACTGTCGGAGCCGAAGAAATACGGGGATTGCTTTTCAATAAAAGATCTTTAACTCACTTAGAACTTATAAACGAAAAGATGCTTCGTACCTACCATTGACGTTAATTTTTAATTATTTGATAATTAGTCACTTATGAAATATGCATTTCCATCCAACAAGGCCTTCGCACTGGGTCTCCGTTCTACTTAAGTCCGGCCTAACAAATTT
>NZ_CAJYOJ010000067.1 GCF_913776295.1 uncultured Pedobacter sp. | reverse complement strand
TAATAGCCTCAGAAGCGTATGATTCTGATTTAAGACTGGCAAAATCAGCTAATTTTACATTCTTCATATTACTGGCAATCATTGTACTTTGATCGGCAGTACCATTTAATTTTAATACCGCATCCTCTTTAACAATGGTATGCAAACTGCCTGCTGTAGTTTTAATTTTCGCAGTGGCACTCTGGCTCAAAAACAGCTGAAGGTTTTTTACATCAAAGTTATTGCTGGTGACCACTACCGATTGACCATAAGCTTCAATCCTTTCCAAATCTTGTACGGTAATATGAAGCGTTACCTGGCTGGTTTCCATCGAATTGATAAACAAGGTTTTTCCATCAGTGGTTACCGAAGTTTTTGCAGCATCGTAGTTGCTTGCGCCTGCTACATGTTGTTTATCACCTTGTGTTAAGATCAGTTTTACATTGCCACTTACCCAGATCCGGTTGAATGTAGATAAGGAAGAAGTTTTTGTTTCTGCTTTAACAGGCTCAGCGGCAAAAGCGGCCATGGCTGATGAAGTGAATACTGCTGCTGTTAATGCTATTGCGAAGAAGGTTTTTGTCAAGGTTTTCATATCTTTAATATTTTAAGTTCTTTGTTATTGTTTTGTTATTAAGACGCAGTTGAGCCGTAAACGTTGCAGGCTAAAAGCTGGTATTATACCATTATAGGCAACCAATAGACCAACGCCCGTAATTTCTAGACGAAACGGAAAATAATTTTGTCGGGAAATATTTAATAGCGATTAAAGTATATTTCTTTCAGGCAATTATGGCTCAAGGCTGAGCACGAATTTCTAATTACAGCGGTAAAAAGATGCACTTCATAAATGAATCAGATTTGCCGTTTAATATTTATAAAATTACCTGGGAAACAGATTTAAATGTTTTACCATGCAACATTTACAACAAAATTTGGTCATAATGATAACAGCGGCAGTTCACTCAAAAAAATCCATCCCGTATGATTATGAAGTCTCTCTTTATTTCCTTATTTTTTCTTTTTTCCCTATCTGTTTCCGGGCAACAAAACCATTATTATAAAATGCCGAATGGCAAAATCATTGATGCTGAAACTTATCAGAAGGTTAAGGACAACCTTTCTAAAAACGGAAAGGTTGAAGAACGCATTGTATCGAAAACAAACCGTAATGATTCGGTAATCATCACTCCTAAAATTACCGTACTTACCGTAAAAGATAAAAAGGGAAACTATATTGATCCTTATGGTGAACAAAAAAAACTGATTGGCACCCGCTTTCCTATCGAACGCTTTAAAAATGAAAAAGGCACAAACTACCCAAAGACCTTTTTGAGTGGTAAGCCAACTATCATTAACTTCTGGTTTACAAACTGTATACCGTGTGTAGCCGAAATTCCTCTGCTTGATTCGTTACATATACAGTCGCGAAATAAATTTAATTGTATTGCAATTACCTTTGAGGACCAAAAAACGGTTGATGCCTTTTTAAAGAAAGTCAATTTTAGCTTTACCCATATTCTGAATGCCAAAAAAGAAATAAATAACCTAAAAATTTCTGCTTTTCCTACAAATCTCATTTTGGATAAAAACGGTTATGTTGTGGATGTTTACGGCGAAATTTCCAGTTCCAGTAACCAAATATCAATTTTGCTAAACAACCTGCTATAAAATTCCGCCCCCATAAAAATGCCATCCCAGAGCATCAGGGCAGCTTTATACCAATTGAGAATATATCTACCTGGGTACAAATATAGTGTATTTAAAATTTAGAATTCATTACCAAATTGAGCTGCACAAGCAAATTAATTGAGCCGTGTACACAATCCGCTCTCTTCTCAAACGCAGATATTTGTGTTATGAAAAACATCAAAAAAATTCAGTTAGGCCAGAACGGCCCTTTAGTTTCCAGTCTGGGGCTGGGTTGTATGCGTATGTCTTCTATTTGGGGAGGACCAATACCTGATGAAGCAGAAAGTATAGCCACGATAAATGAAGCTTTGGATCTCGGCATCAATTTCCTGAACACCGGCGATTTTTATGGCGCCGGCCACAATGAAATGCTGATTGGAAAAGCAATTAGGGGAAGGCGCGATGACGCTTTTATCAGCGTAAAATTTGGAGCCATTTTTCATAATGGCCAATGGATAGGGCTTGATCTCAGACCAAATTCGATCAAAAATTTTGTTAATTACTCATTGACCCGTCTGGGCATCGAAACCATCGATCTCTATCAACCAAGCCGGATGGACAATAGTGTGCCTGTAGAAGATATTATCGGCACTGTGGCGGATCTGGTGAAAGAAGGCAAAGTTAAACACATCGGGGTATCTGAAATTACCGCAGCGCAACTTCGCAAAGCCAACGAGGTGTACCCGATCAGTGCATTAGAAATCGGATATTCACTCGCAGAAAGGCAGATAGAAAATGAGTTGCTGCCGGCCACTAAGGAATTGGGCATTGCTGTTGTGGCCTTCGCGAATACAGCAGAAGGTTTGCTAACCGGCGAAATGACCGCACCACTGCCGGATAATGATTACCGGAACCATTTCTCCCGTTTCCAAAATGGAAACCTTACAAATAATCTTGAAAAAGTTGAAGTGCTGAAACATTTAGCCATTACAAAAGGGGTTACACCAACACAGCTTGCCATTGCCTGGGTAAAAGAGCAGGGCGATCAGATCATGCCGTTGGTAAGCATGAGCAAAAGATCACGTTTGGCTGAAAATATCGACGCAATGGAAATCAGCTTCACTCCGGAAGAAATGAATACTTTAAATACTACTTTTGCAATAGGGGCCATTAAAGGTGGTACCTACTTAGAACGATAGATGGAAAGTCCCGCAGAAATCCTTCCTGGTGTAATATTTTATTCATACCTCTCTACCGAAAGGAAACAGAAGGCATGCTTTTGGAATCATCATACCCTGATACTGCAGGTTTCAGGACAATTTACACTGGAAACTTCTGCCCAAACGATATCAATGGACGCTGGTGAAATGTTGCTGATCGGAAAAAATCAGCTGGGTACGCTGACCAAAACACCTGGTGGCGGAGGCAGCTATGAAACCATTGTCATCTCGTTACAGGAAGACCTGATGCGCAAAATTGCATTGGAGGAAAAATTCGAATCTGGCGGGAAATATTCAGGCCCGCCAAACCTCCTGATCCCCTCCAATGAATTTTTGCAGGGCTATTTTCATTCCATTGTTCCATATGCCAGAAGTTCGGGGGCATCTATGACTGACGAAATGGGTATTTTAAAAGTAAAAGAGGGTGTTAAACTATTGCTGCTGGCAATGCCGGTATTACGAAGTTTTTTATTTGATTATTCAGAACCTTATAAAATAGATCTGGAAAAGTTCATGCTTAATAACTTTCAGTTTAATGTACCGATTGAAAAATTTGCTCAGCTAACAGGCCGGAGCCTGGCAGGATTTAAGCGTGATTTTCAAAAAACTTTTAACCATCCTCCACGCCAATGGTTACTTTCGAAGCGGCTTGACGCTGCCAGATTTTTGATTGAAAACAAACGTCAAAAGCCTTCGGCAATATATTTAGATTTAGGCTTCGAAAGTCTTTCGCATTTTTCACATACCTTTAAAAAGAAATTCGGATCAGCTCCAAGTGAACTTATCCAGGTAGAAACAGCTAAGCAAGCATAACATACTCGATATACTTACTTATTAGGTAAAATGAAAAATAATTAATCGTACCGCTTAAACATACATCGTTATCCGAAAATTATACCTAATGAATAGGTAAAAAAGTAAATCAAAACACGGTAGATGGGAAATGAGCCCATCATGCTTTGTCCATTTTTTTTACGAATTATCACGGGGTAGTCCAGAACAGTTCAGGATTATTGATTTTATAATTGATAAACTTAACCCCCGTTTTCTGAAATGTTGATTCTCTTTTCTGGAGGCCCTGAACAATACCATCCAATGGCAACAGCTCCACATAGGCCACTTCTTTTCCGCTGGTCCAGGTTTCGGTATCATACTGACTGATTACGGGTGTTTCCAGACGGTAAAGGTTTTTTGCCATATAGGTTTGCAGGTAATATTCTTTGGATTGAAGGGCTGTACGGTTCCAGTTTGCATCAGCATTTAATACCAGCGGCATACCTTTTACCAACCGCTCTCTTACTTCCTGTATACCGAGCAGGTTGCCTTTTTCATCCATCACATACGAATCAAAGGTGGGGTCAATCCAAATCCACTTCTTAAGATCGTTACTGTATACCATATTAATTACATGGCAATCATCAAAGTTGGTTTCTTTTGGCATGCAGGTAATGTATCTTGACTTAATGCCCATAGCAAGGTAACATTCGTTAAGTACCGTGGCCAGCATGCGGCAGTTTACTCCCCGGTTTTGCTCCCTGCACACCTTAATCAGCTCTATTGCATTTTTAAGGGTAGGGTTATCACTGTTTCCATCATGCCTGATTAAATTATGTACCCAGTGCAATAGATTGAAAACTTTAGAAAGCTCATTTCCTTTCCCTGCAACCGAATCCAACTTGAGATCCTTTCTGATGCGCACCAGATTGGGGTTATCCATAGATTGATAGGTAAATACCGGGATTTCACGCCTGTCAGAAAGATTATATTTTCCCGCTTTTTTAAGGGTATCCAGATAAGCAATTGGCCTCCTGTTGGGCGCCTTGGCATCATATTTTACCTGTGTTCTTGCGGTATCGGTTCCATTGACCAGGATGATAAAATTATATTCCCCAACCTTGGGGTCAACGTTGAAGGATATGGATTCCTGATCAGTGTAGAAAGTTACTTTTTTGGCTGAGGTAGCATAAACATCCAATTTTTCCTTCGGCATGACTGTCCAGGCGTTCTTTCTCACTGGATCGTTATCATCCTTGATATCAACACTGGTAGAAGTGGCCTTAATAACTTTGAGCTTCGTTTGGGCGAATGTAGTTGTTATTGAAAAAAGGAGTAAGAATAAAATAGCGCGTTTCATTTTTAATTCGTTTGAGGTTCAGCATTAAACCAAAAGACGCCAGTAAACAGCCATGGGTTGCATGAAAGCAAAAATAAATTAACGGTCTAAACCCAAGACTATCAACCAGATTAAAAACTGCTCATGCTTATTTACAAAACATGCAATTAGTATGTTTTTGCATAGAACAATATTGTTAAATCTCTTTGCTTTAAACAAAAAAAGCCGCCCAAAACAGGCAGCTTTATTCATCTAAATAAATAATCTTCTATTTTGCTAAAACCATAGCATTTTGCTCCGCTTTCATAATAGCCTCAGAAGCGTATGATTCTGATTTA
>NZ_CAJYOJ010000066.1 GCF_913776295.1 uncultured Pedobacter sp. | reverse complement strand
AAGGCCTTCGCACTGGGTCTCCGTTCTACTTAAGTCCGGCCTAACAAATTTTTCGGACTCCACCGACCAAGCCCTATTACTGGCTTTGAAAGAAAAATTTTCAGCCGGCATTTTTTGTTACTTTTTGATGCCAAAAAGTAAGAGCGCTTCGGCGGCGGTGAGCCGAGGCAAGACTGTGCTGTATGGCATAAGAAATCAGTTACGTCATTTATATTGATTTTTATACCATAAATTATTCCTCAGCATGACAAATGTTGAAAAAGTTGGCACATCAACCGGAGAAACCCAATCCCAAAAGCTGCTACAATTGCTTTCTAAATCAATTTCTTTATAAATTTAGCCCTCTAAAATAAATTCTGCCTGATGAATAGCGGAGGATTGATGCCCGATAAAAATTAATCTTAATAAATTATCAATTAAGGGGTTCTATAATTTAAAAATTTAATTAGATTTGCCGACTTGTTAAAAAACAGCGAAAGACAAATTATTTTAAACAAACAATGCAAGGAAAAGGTTTTATTAAGTTTATAGCGATAGTATTGGCTATCGTTTGTGCGTATGCACTTTCTTTTACTTTGGTGGCATCCAAGGTGGAAAAAGACGCAAAAAACTATGCGAAAGGTGACTTAGCCAAAGAAAAGGCTTACTTAGATTCGATGAGTACCGAAAAAGTTTATCCAGTTGTTGGGTTTACTTATCAAGAGGTAAAAGCGAAAGAGATTAATTTGGGTCTGGACTTAAAAGGCGGAATGAACGTAACGATGGAGATATCGTTAGCGGAATTGGTAAAATCATTGGCAGGCAACCCTACTGATGCGAATTTCAACAAAGCAATTCAAAACGCGCAGATCAAATTAAATGCCGGCGGTAAAGATTACATCAAAATTTTTGTTGATGAATTCGAAAAATTAAGCCCTGGAGTAAAACTTGCAGATTATTTTTCTAATCAGGATAACGCATCTCAGTTGAAACCTAACGCAAGCAATAGTGAAGTTGAATCTTTCCTAGAAAAAGAAGCAAACAGTGCTATCGATCGTTCATTTACGGTTCTACGCTCACGTATTGATGGTTTCGGGGTAGTTAGTCCGAACATGCAGAAACAAGAAGGCAGTAACCGTATCCTGATCGAAATGCCGGGTGTGCAGGATAAAGAGCGTATTGCTAAACTTTTGCAGGGATCTGCCGAATTACAGTTCTGGCAAGTATACCAGGTACAAGAAGTTGCACCATTATTAGAAAATATTAATAAAATTTTAGCGGCAACATTAAAAACTGATGCACCTGCTGCTAAAGATACAACCGCTGCTCCGGCTGCAGGTGGTAAATTAGCGGGCCTTGAAAAAGCTGCTGCTAAAGATACATCAGCTAAAGGTGGCAAACTTGCTGGCTTAGGTAAAAAAGATTCGAGCGCAGTCAGAGCCGAATTGATTAAATCTAATCCACTTTATGCTGTTCTTAACCTTCCTATTTACCGAGGCGAAAACGGACAACAGCAATTAATGCCTGGTGCAGTTGTGGGTATGTCGCTACAAAAAGATACGGCAAAGGTTAATGCTTATTTAAAACTTCCTGAAGTTGCTGCATCGATTCCATCTACGATGAAATTTATGTGGAGCGTTAAACCCAGAGAAGGTTCGAAAGTTTTTGAATTATATGCCATTAAAGTGGTTAGCGCAGATGGTAAACCGGATTTAGGTGGTGAGGCCATCAGCGATTCGCGTGCTGACTTTGACCAAAAAGGCAAACCGGAAGTAACCATGTACATGACGAGTGAAGGTGCTGCGAAATGGAAAAAAATTACTGCTGAAGCTGCTGCTGATCCAAACAACAAAAAATCAATCGCCATTGTATTGGATAATCAGGTTTATTCTGCTCCTACCGTTCAAAACGAAATTGCTGGCGGTGTTTCTTCAATCACTGGTAACTTTACCCAGGCAGATACCAAAGATTTATCCAACATTTTAAAAGCGGGTAAATTACCTGCCCCTGCACGTATTGCAGGTAGTTATATAGTTGGCCCAACTTTAGGTGCACAAGCTATTCACGATGGTTTAATCTCCTTTGTAATTGCCTTTATTGTTATCCTGATCTTCATGGCGCTATACTATCACCGTGCAGGCTGGGTGGCCAACTTTGCTTTGTTAATCAACTTATTCTTCATCATTGGTATCCTGGTATCACTTGGTGCAGTATTAACCTTACCGGGTATTGCCGGTATCGTATTAACCATTGGTTTATCGGTAGATGCAAACATCCTGATTTTTGAGCGTGTACGTGAAGAGCTTGCACACGGCAAAAATACTGCTTCTGCTATTAAAGAAGGTTTTAAACATGCAATGCCTTCCATCATTGACTCTAACGTTACCTTGTTCATTTTAGGTGCCATCCTTTACGTTTTCGGCAGCGGACCGGTACAAGGTTTCGCCACTACATTATGTATCGGTATCCTTTCTTCATTGTTTGCAGCTGTAGCCATTTCGAGAGTAGTTTTCGAATCGTTGTTAAACCGCAAAATCGATGTAAGTTTTGATAACAGCCTTACGCGTAATGCCTTTAAAAACTTAGCCTTCAACTTTGTCGGCCGTCGTAAAATCTATTACATCATCTCTACCGTTATTATTATTGCAGGTATTGGGATGTACTTCAAAAATGGCGGTTTAAACTTAGGGGTAGATTTTAAAGGAGGTAGAACTTATTTGGTTCACTTCGATAAAGCCGTTAATACTGAAGATCTAAAAGCCAAGTTAAACCCAGTTTTCGGTAACGAAACGCCTGAGGTTAAAACTGCAGGTGAAGATAGCCAGGTAAAAATCACCACTACTTTCCACATCGAAGATCAGGACATTAAAACGGATAAAGTTGTAGAAGATGCTTTAAATAAAGGCCTGGCAGGTTCAAAATATGAAATTGTAAGTTCGCAAAAAGTAACGCCTATCATTGCAAGTGATATTGTAAACGGCGCTTTCTACGCAGTGTTGATCTCATGTTTATTCATGTTTATCTACATCGTTGTACGATTCAAAAAATGGCAGTATGGTTTAGGTGCAGTAATTGCATTATTCCACGACGTTTTAATGGTATTATCTTTCTATACCATCTTAGACGGTGTGATGCCATTCTCATTAGAAATCGGTCAGGATTTTATCGCTGCAATTTTAACCGTAATGGGTTACACCATGACAGAGACGGTTGTTGTATTCGACCGTATCCGTGAGAAATTAAAAGAATCTGGCAAAGAAGATTTACACGGCGAAGCGCGCAACAACTTAATCAATTTCGCACTGAACAGTACCTTAAGCCGTACCATTTTAACTTCATTAACCGTATTCTTTGTATTATTGGTAATCTTTATTTTTGGTGGAGATAGCATCCGCGGATTTATTTTCGCCTTGTTAATCGGTCGTATCATCGGTACGTACTCATCACTATGTATCTCTACGCCTATCGTAATTGATTTGGGTAGCTCAGCTGAGAAAAAATAAGAGATTAAAATCTGAGATATATAAGCGCCTCGATTTATCGGGGTGCTTTTTTTATGCCCTGCTCTTTTACCACGAAAAGAACACAAAGTGGTTTGCTATATTTTTTGGTTTTAGAAAAGCAATGCCTGTGGCGCTTAGGTTCAGATAGCCCTGCTGTTCGTTTTATTCCGCTGCGCTCCATGCTCACTACCATCAGGTTTAGCTAACTTAAAATACTGCTAATAAATCTTCAAAATCCCACTTCGTCATACCAGCGTTATATCTCCTTTTTTAAGCTGGAATAACCGTGAAAACCTCATTATTTAAACCTTTTGGCTATCTTTTTGTTACTTAAAGAATAGATAAACGGAAATAAAATGGATTTACAACTTCCTAAAAGCGAATACCCTAGAGTAGTTATAGTTGGCGGTGGATTTGGCGGCATCGAGTTAGCCAAGCGTTTAAAGAACAAACCCTTTCAGGTAGTCATGCTTGATAAACATAATTACCACACTTTCCAGCCCCTACTTTATCAGGTAGCTACAGGAGGTTTAGAGGCCGATTCAATTGCATTTCCGTTAAGAAAGATTTTTAAGGGACAGAAAAACCTGATTTTTCGCGTAACCAAAGTTACAGCAGTTAATGCAGCAGAAAACTGTTTACAAACGGATATTGGCAGAATTAAATACGATTATCTGGTTATCGCTACGGGTTCTACCAGTAATTTTTTTGGCAATAAAGAAATTGAGGCGAATTCCATGCCCATGAAATCTATCCCGGAGGCACTGGATTTGAGAAGTTTGATTTTACAGAATTTCGAAAAATCGCTGATTGAAAAAGATCCGGATAAAAAAAATGCCCTGCTCAACTTTGTTGTGGTTGGTGGTGGCCCAACCGGTGTTGAAACCTCTGGCGCCATTGCAGAACTTAAAAAACATGTTATTCCGAACGATTATCCTGAAATGGACCTAAGCAAGGTTAACATCTACCTGATCGAAAATTCGCCGGAATTACTGGGTGTAATGTCGCCACAGGCACAGAAAAAAGCCAAAGATTTCCTGACCGATATGGGCGTGCAGATCATGAACGAAACCCGGGTATTAAGTTATGACGGACATACACTCACTTTGCAGGATAAAGCACCAATTTTAAGCTCTACGGTCATCTGGAGTGCAGGTGTAAAAGGAGAAGTATTAGCTGGTTTAGACAAAGCAGAGGTAGTTCGTGGAGGCCGGTTGAAAACCGACACCCAAAATTTAGTGGTAGGTTATCAAAACGTATATGCCATTGGTGATGTGGCCGCTATTATAGATGAAGAAACACCTAATGGTCATCCGGGAGTTGCGCCGGCAGCCATCCAACAGGGACATCATCTGGCCAAAAATCTGATTAACATCAAAGAAAATAAACCTTTGGAGAAATTCAAATATTTCGATAAGGGCTCAATGGCTACCGTTGGCAGAAACAAAGCAGTAGTAGATATTGGTAAAATCCGTTTTCAAGGCGTATTCGCCTGGTTTACCTGGATGTTTGTCCACTTAATGACTTTGGTAGGCTTTAGAAACAAGATCATTGTTTTCGTAAATTGGGTTTGGAGCTACTTCAGTTACGATCGGGGCACCCGCTTAATCATCAGAACCTTTGCAAAGGATCGAAGTGTGGATTATAGGAAAGAAGTCCCTTCGGTGAAAGAGGTTAATGTGTCTTAGGGTTTAGGGTTTAGGGTTTAGGGTTTAGGGTTTAGGGTTTAGGGTTTAGGGTAACTTTAGTGCTAAAAATTTGTTTGTGGTTTCTTCTTTACTTTGCGAAAAACTTTGCGCACTTTGCGGTTAAACCGAAAATATGAGCCAAAACAATTTTAAATTAATAGAATGTCCGCGGGATGCCATGCAGGGATTGCACAATTTCATTCCGACCGAGCTTAAAGTTGAATATTTAAACCTACTGCTTCAGGTTGGTTTTGATACGCTAGATTTTGGAAGTTTTGTTTCCCCTAAAGCCATTCCGCAAATGGCTGATACCGCCAAGGTTTTGGCAAAGCTTGATTTAGGTCATACCAATACCAAACTTTTGGCTATAGTAGCCAATTTAAGGGGCGTAGAAGATGCAGTGCAGCAAGAAGCGGTTGATTATCTGGGTTTTCCATTTTCGATCTCTGAAACCTTTCAACAACGTAATACCAATTCGAGTATCGCTCAATCACTAAATACGATAGAAGAAATGCTTTCGATTTGTGCCAAAAATAACAAGAAAGCAGTAGTTTATTTGTCTATGGGCTTTGGAAATCCTTATGGCGATGAATGGAATTATGAAATTGTAGAAAAATGGGCTGATATACTGGTGAACAAAGGAGTAGAAATTTTGTCGCTGGCCGATACCGTAGGCGTGTCCACACCGGAAAAGATAGAAACAATATTGCCTAAATTAATATCGAAGTTTGATGCTACAGAAATAGGTATTCATTTACACTCTACTCCTGCCGAAAGAATAGAAAAGATAACCGCTGCTTATCTTTCAGGTGTAAAACGAATAGATTCTGCATTAAAAGGCCTTGGTGGCTGCCCTATGGCTGCTGATGACCTCACCGGAAATATTGCTACAGAAGACGTAATTAACGTTTTGAATGCTAAAGGTGAGAATTTAGGGTTAAATATGGATAAATGGGAGGAGGCGATGGCTTTTTCGGGGAAAATATTTGGTTAGGTTTGTTATAACCAATCCCATTGAAAAAGTCTTCATTGCGAGGCACGAAGCAATCCTACTACTATGGGTGGGTAAATAAATTGATACAGCTTTAGCTTTAAATGCTTCGTTGGCTGAAAAGTCTCCAGCAATGACGGAAACTACGCATCCAATCCATCATATAAATCAATCCAATTTGGATTTTTGGCTACTATTAAATCTATCTTCTTTTGACGACTTTCCCCTTTTATTCTTTTTTCTTCATTGATAGCTTCTTCAATTCCGAAAAAAGAAGTTTAATAAACCAATTTATAACATTTATATCTTGAAGTAAAGCTATTTGGACATTCGTTGTTTTTATGTTGCCAAACCCTAGCCTGTAAATCAGAAGTTACGCCCGTATAAAATACGGTATTAAAAGAATTTGCCATGATATATACGCAGCCTCCTCTTTCCATTTTAATTCTGCTTAGCAATTAAGAGCTAATTAGTAGTCTAGCGATCGCATTAAGATCGCTTCGTTCCTCGCAATGACGATATCATTTTCAAACCTGCTTCACCATTTTAAAATGTTGTATGCCAGCCTCCTCAAACTGCTCCCCCTCTGCAACAAAACCAAACTTGGCGTACAAACTCATGGCATCCAATTGAGAATTTAAGTAAATATAATGTGCATCTTCCGGCAGATCAGAAAGTGCCTCTGCAATGAGTGCACGGCCAACCCCCTGTCCTCTGAACTCCTTAAGAACTGCAAAGCGCTCCAATTTGTAACCCTTATCTGTTTTTCGCCACCTGCAGGCACCGCAAGGCTGTCCGTTTATGGTTGCCAGAAAATGTGTTGAGTCATCTTCGTGTTCCCATTCCAGCTCTGGCGGACAATTCTGTTCATCTACAAAAACAATTTTACGGATTGCAAATACTTTATCTAAATCTTCGGGGTGGTTAACTTTTTGAACGTGCAGGCTCATGATCGTGGTGTTTAAAGTGTTTACTCGATTTTAATTTCGATTCATTTAATTCTTTCGCTACATCTATAGAGTGCGAGCAATGAATATCGGCCTCTTTTTTGGCAAGTGTAGCAATCGTAACGTAAAATTTATGCAGTTGATCTAGTTCTTTTTCACTCAGGTCTTCAATATCTACCATCCGGTTGCTTGCACCCTGTTGCGCAGCAATTAATTCATTCAATTTTAACTGTATCGCTTTCCCGTCTTTATTCTGTGCTTTCTGGATTAAAAAAACCATCAAAAAGGTAATAATGGTTGTTCCGGTATTAATCACGAGTTGCCAGGTTTCAGAGTAATTAAAGACTGGCCCGGTTACTGCCCAGAGAATCACAATTGCAGTTGCAGCAATGAAGGCAGTAGAACTACCCGTAAACTTGGTTGCCGCATTCGCAAATTTCTCAAAAAAATTACTTTTTTTGATATCGTTTTTAGATTTTGCCATGACAAATTTGTTTGCTTAAATATACCATAAAACAAACAAAAGCGCCATAAGTTTTTAACTCCATGACGCTTTCGCTTATGTTGTAATGTGGAAAGATTGAAAGTTGCAACGTTACAACTTTTTAACCTCTTAGAGCTTGTCGTTTACGTTGATGCAGTTTAAATCTTCGAAAGCGGTAGTTAAACGCTTTACAAAAGTTTCCTCACCTTTACGTAACCATACACGAGGATCATAATATTTTTTGTTTGGCTTATCATCGCCATCTGGATTTCCGATCTGGCCTTGAAGATAACCCTCATTCTTTTTGTAATATTCTAAAATACCTTCCCAAAATGCCCATTGCATGTCTGTATCAATATTCATTTTGATTGCACCATAAGAAATGGCTTCCCTGATTTCTTCCTGGGATGAACCAGAACCACCGTGAAATACGAAATTTATTGGTTTCTCGGCTGTTAAGTTAAATTTATCTTTGATAAAATCCTGAGAGTTTTTCAAAATTACCGGTTGTAATTTTACGTTGCCTGGTTTGTAAACGCCGTGTACGTTACCAAAAGCTGCCGCAACGGTAAAACGGGGAGAAACTTTACTCAATTCTTCGTAAGCGTAAGCCACTTCGCTAGGCTGTGTATATAATTTAGAGCTGTCTACATCGCTATTATCCACGCCATCTTCTTCACCACCTGTAACACCAAGCTCGATTTCGATAGTCATGTTCATTTTAGCCATACGAGCCAGGTATTTAGCAGAAATTTCCATATTTTCTTCGATAGACTCTTCTGATAAATCTAACATATGAGATGAAAACAAAGGTTTGCCCGTTTCAGCAAAGAATTTTTCACCGTGATCCAATAATCCATCAATCCATGGCAATAATTTTTTAGCGGCATGGTCGGTATGTAAAACCACTGCAACACCATAATGTTCTGCCAATAAATGTACATGTTTAGCTGCAGATACAGCACCTAAAATACATGCCTGTAATTTCTCATTATCTAATGATTTACCAGCATAAAACTGGGCACCACCATTAGAAAGTTGAATCATAACAGGCGAATTTACTGCCTTTGCAGTTTCCAATACCGCATTTACCGTATTGGTACCGGTAACATTTACTGCTGGTAAAGCAAACTGATGTTTTTTAGCCTGCTCAAACAATTCTTGAACGGCATCTCCGTAAATTACGCCTTTGTAGCCTTTTAAACTCATTTCTTGTTAATTTTATTAAGTCCGAAGTTATAAAAAAAAATAACATTACAAGCTTTTGTAACAACAGAATTATTTGCCTGACAGCAAAATAAGGCCCATTTAGTGTAAAAATTACATTATCCTTAGTGTAAAAAAGACACACTTCAGTTTGCGATTTCTAACAGGTAATAGACAAAAATTACATTCATCATTGACAATCAACTATCAACAGATGAACCAATGACTATTTTTACGGCCAATAAGGTTCGAGTTTATTTTATTTTTCGTTTCTTTGCAATCCAATTCTTCAAAAAATTATATGGCTTGGTTTAAGAGAGAAAAAAAAGGTATCATCACTACAACAGAGGAGAAAAAAGAAGCACCAGATGGTTTGTGGAATAAATGTCCGAATTGCAAAAAACCGCTACATCAGGCAGAGCTTCAGGAAAACAAATATGTTTGCCATTATTGCAATTACCACCTCAGAGTAGGCTCGAAAGAATATTTTGAGGTTTTATTTGACAATAACGAGTTTAAAGAATTGTTCCCTAACCTCACATCTGGCGACCCTTTAAATTTTAACGATAATAAACCTTACACTGATAGGATTAAAGAAAGCCAGGCTAAAACCGGCTTAAAGGATGCCATCCGGGCAGGGGTTGGTAAAATCGAAGGACAAGATATTGTAATTGCCTGTATGGATTTTTCTTTTATTGGCGGTTCAATGGGTTCCGTTGTAGGTGAAAAGATTGCCAGATCGATTGATTATAGCATTAAACATAAAGTTCCGTTCCTGATGATCTCAAAATCAGGGGGTGCGCGGATGATGGAAGCGGCATTTTCATTGATGCAAATGGCCAAAACCTCAGCAAAACTGGCTTTATTAAGTCAGGCCAAAGTTCCATACATTTCTTTACTAACCGATCCAACTACCGGCGGTGTAACCGCTTCTTATGCCATGCTTGGTGATATTAATATTGCTGAACCAGGTGCTTTAATTGGATTTGCAGGCCCAAGAGTAATCAAGGAAACCATCAAAAAAGATTTACCTAAAGGTTTCCAGACATCAGAATTCGTTTTGGAACATGGTTTCCTCGATTTTATTGTAGATAGAAGAGCCATGAAAGCAAAATTGGGCGCTTTTATTAAAATGATGAATAATTAAGTTGATCCATTAAGTCATTGGTGATTAGCGAAAGTCTTCAATGACGAAATAAACGTTATAACAAAAAGCAGGGCTTGAATAAATCGGTTATTCAGCCCTGCTTTTTGTTTCAAGTCCCCGCTGTGGGCTTTCCACTAGATCAGGTTTAGCTTATAGTAGTTCTGTAATGCTTAGGATCGGCAGTTTCCCCGCCACAGCCTAAAAATATTCAGCCTTTAAAAGAAAACTAAAAGGTTTGCTGCTATGTGCAACATTTCCATTAACATCTATTTCTGCAGTCCTTATTCCTTAAATTAGCGGATCATTAACTAAGTCCTATTATGAATAAAAAGCTACTCTTACCAACCTTACTCCTATTTACCTCTTCTTTTGCTTTTGCCCAAGACAGGAAAGTAATCGACAATATTGTAAAAGAAGTAAATGAAAACTCTCAATTAGAGAAACTTGCGCACGAACTTTTGGATGTTGTTGGCCCACGATTGGTTGGTTCGCCACAAATGAAACAGGCTAACGATTGGGCAGTAAAAAAATATGCCGACTGGGGCATTTCGGCCAAGAACGAAAAATGGGGTGAATGGGCTGGCTGGGAAAGAGGTATCACCCATATCGATCTGGTAAGTCCGCGGGTACGCACACTGGAAGGTACACAATTGGCCTGGAGTCCATCTACCAATGGAAAAGCCATTAATGCCGAGGCAATTATTCTTCCGGAAATTACGGATTCGGTATCCTTTCAGAAATGGTTACCCAACGTAAAAGGTAAAATTGTGTTAATTTCCATGAACCAGCTTTCTGGCCGACCAGAAAAAAACTGGGAAGAATTTGCCACTAAAGATCTTTTTGAAAAATTTAAGAGAGAAAAAGCCGGAGCTGCAAAAGCATGGGCTGCGGGTATAGCTAAAACGGGTTTAACAGCTAAAACGCTTCCGGTAGCTTTAGAAAATGCGGGTGCAGTTGCTGTAGTAATTAATAACTGGTCGCAGGGTTTTGGTGTAGATAAGATTTTTGGGGCCAACACCACGAAAGTGCCTACCTTAGATTTATCCGTAGAAGATTACGGTCTTGTTTATCGTTTGGCTTTAAACGGTAACAAACCGATGCTTAAGATTGAATCAGCATCCAAAAAACTGGGAGCCGTACCTACTTTTAATACCATTGCTGAAATTAAAGGCAGGCAAAAACCAAATGAATATGTGATGCTTTCAGCGCATTTCGATTCGTGGGATGGTGCAAGCGGTGCCACAGACAATGGCTCGGGTACCATTTTAATGATGGAAGCCATGCGCATTTTAAAGAAGTTTTACCCTAATCCAAAACGCACGATTCTTGTTGGACATTGGGGTAGCGAAGAGCAGGGATTAAATGGCTCGAGGGCATTTGTAGAAGATCATCCCGAGATTGTAAATAACCTGCAGGCATTATTTAACCAGGATAACGGTACTGGCCGCGTAGTTAACATTGGCGGACAGGGTTTTGCGAAATCGAAAGATTACATTACCCGTTGGTTGGCAGCCGTACCAGATACCATTAAAAACCAGATCAAAACCACTTTTCCGGGAACACCGGGCGCAGGCGGTTCTGATTTTGCTTCATTTGTTGCTGCCGGTGCATTGGGTTACTCATTAAGTTCTACCAGTTGGGATTATGGTACCTACACCTGGCACACCAACCGCGATAGTTACGACAAATTGGTTTTTGATGAGATCAGGAGCAATGTGATCCTGGCCGCCATTATGGTTTATATGGCTTGTGAAGATCCTGAAAGAACCTCAAACGAAAAAGCAACCGATTTACCGGTAAATGAACGTACCGGTAAACCAGCTACCTGGCCTGTACAAACAAAATCGAACAGAAAAGGTGGGTTGTAGCTACAGAATTTAAAGATGATTTGAAGGAGCATTTGGAAACAGGTGCTCCTTTGATTTTCTTTAAAGCAATGCGATGTGCAACATTATTTGAAAAAGGAGCGTCTTTTAGAAAAAAACAGAATGAAAAATATCAGTAAAATACTATCCTCCTTTTTGTTCTTTCTCAGCATCAACGTGTGCTTTTCGCAATCGCTATCGCAAAATGATTTTATCGAAGATCTGGAGTACATTAAAAAAACTCTACCAATCAAACACATCAATCTTTTTGCTAAAATAGATTCTTTGGCATTCCTCAGAAAGATTGACATGATTGAAATCAAAACGGGTACTTTAGATTACGATTCATTTAGTGCTGAATTGTTTAAGCTAGTCGTTGCAATTGGTGATGAACACACTTTCATAGAACGAAAATTCACTAAAATACTTCCGATTCAGTTCGAGTTGTTCAAAGAAGGTATCTATGTAAAAAAGATTGATACTACAAATAAAGCGATGTTATATTCGAAATTATCTGCCATTAACAACATACCTGTAAACAATATAATCAACTTATTTAAAGAAGTTATATGGAGTGAAAATCAATCTTACTTTAACGATCGTCTTTTGCGATACCTTAATAATCCTGCATTTTTAAAGGGTTTGGGGATTCTAAATTCCGATCAGGAAGCAGAATTTACTTTAATCGATAAAAATAATATGACTAAAAGGATAACGCTTAATGCGGTTCCTGGAAACAACATTACTGACCTGCAATTGTATAAAAACAGTACTGCGTTGCATACTCAAGAGCAAAAAGGTAATTACTGGTTTAACTATAATCCGGCTCTCAAAACTATATATGTAAATTATAATGATTGTAAGGAAGATCCTGGCAATCCTTTTCTGCAGTTTAACGATGAATTATTTAAAACCATTAATCAATATCAGCCCGAAAAGCTAGTGCTTGACATACGGGAAAACAGTGGCGGAAATTCGGGTATTCTATGGCCATTTATAACCGAGATCAAGAAAAGCTACCTCAACAAAAAAGGAAAATTATTCGTACTCATTGGCAAGAAAACTTTTTCATCAGCTGTAATGAATGCTGTAGAGTTGAAAAAAAATACCAATGCCACACTCATAGGTGAAGCAACCAGTGGGAATATCAACCATTACGGAGAAGTAAGAGGCTTTAAATTACCGAAATCAAAGATAGGTATTGCTTACTCTACCAGATATTGGGAAAACTGGAAGGGTAAAAAAGGTCCGCTCAGACCCGATGTAAAAATTCAGTATTCAATTAAAAATTATATACAGGGCAAAGATGAAGCGTTGATAGTAGTAAACAAAATATAAATAGGGTTTATGTTATGAAAAAGATTTTGTGAAGCAATTCCAGGCATGTTGTAATGCCAAAAATCATCCCTGATAAAGGTCAAATGAATGAAGTATCCTAAACAAATGTTTTCCAATTGAAAACTACTCCTCTTTCTTCTGAAATTTGTAGAACAAATACCCCAGAAAAGGTAAAATTAAAACACTACCTAACAATAAAGCTAAACCTAAACTATAAATCGTTTTCGGCGGTCCGGCTGTTTCTAATAGTGAGATTGCATCTCCGTTTTTTAAACGGATAAAATTTGGAAAGTGGGCATAACTTATCGCCAGAAGAATCATGGTGACCTGGAAGCCTGCCAAAATGCGTAAAATCTTGGTTTTGCCTTTGATTAACAGGTACCATAACAACACCAATGAAAAACTGGCCAATATAATTGCCGATAAACCCACATTGCTCTTAAAAACCCAATCAATCAATGGAATTTCATCACGTTGAGCGGCAATAAATACCATGGCACCAAAAACAACTGCTGCAACGTTCATCAACATCGCCTTCGTAATAAACCTACGTTTATCATGTCCTTCTGTCGTCTCGCCGATGAGATAGATGGCAGCCAGGAAACCACAGAGTGAGACCGTAAAGAAACCGACAGCAACCGAAAACCAGTTTAACCAGCCTGAAATATAGGCCGTATAAAAATCGGTTGCCCTTGCATCGATATGTCCAGAAATCAAACTTCCTGCAATAATCCCCAAAAACAAAGCGGTTACAAAGCTCGAATACCGAAATATCCGGTTGTATAACCACTGCATATCATCTCTTACGGCATCGTAATGGCGAAATACAAAGGCCGTACCGCGGGCTATAATACCAATGAGCATAATGGCCAAGGGAATATGCAGGTAAACCGACATAGTGGTGTAAATAAACGGAAAACCAACAAAGAGGATTACAATCGCAATAATTAACCACATATGATTGGCTTCCCACACCGGGCCAATGGCGTGGTACATGGTTTTGCGTGTTCTGCTCCTGTTTTTTGTCGAGGTAAACAGTTCGATAATTCCGGCACCAAAATCAGCTCCACCCAATAAAAAGTAAAGCAGGATGGCCAGGCATAAAAAGGTAATTACAACGTCTTTCATATTTTATATGATTACACCGGTTACTGGAGTGTATAAATTATCAATTGATCTGGTTAATGATTATCTCCCGAATGCTTATCATACAACACCGGTACCATTTTAATCTGCCGGTAGAGCAAAAATGTCACAATTATACTCAACGAAACATAAATTGCAGAGAAGATATAAAAGGAATAAGCGATACCCGGCATTGGCGTAACGGCATCTTTGGTACGCATGATGCCGTAAATAATCCAGGGTTGCCTGCCAACTTCAGTAACTACCCAACCAGCCTCTAAAGCGAGGTAGCCAAGCGGAATGGCCAAAACAAATAACTTCAATAACCAGCGTTTTTGAGTTAGGGGTTTCTTTTTCCAAAGAATAAAGAAATAGGTTAAGGATATGAAAAGCAATAAAGTTCCAATCCCAACCATCATCTGAAAAGCATAATGGGTGATGGCTACCGGTGGCTGCTCATTTTCCGGAATCTGATCCAGGCCTTTAACTTCAGCTTTGAAATTGCCATGTGCCAGAAAACTCAAAGCCCCCGGGATTTTGATTGCGCCTGTTACCGTTTGATCTTTCTCATTTACTATACCACCGATCAATAGTGGCGCCGGTTTTTCGGTTTTGTACAATGCTTCCATTGCGGCCAGTTTTGCGGGCTGACGTTTGGCAACGTCTTTTGCAGAAATATCGCCACTTACGGGTTGCAGCAATGCCGCAATACAGGCAAATACAGCCGCTATTTTAAAGGCTTTTAAATGAAACCGGGTATTTCTGTTCCGCAAAATCATTAAGGCGTGTACACCTGCTACAGCAAAGCCCGTTGCTGTAAATGCGGCTAAACACATGTGCAGGGCCTGACTAAACCAGGCTTTATTGAACATAGCTTGTATAGGATCGATGTTCAGGTATTGTCCGTTTACAAAATCGAAACCTGCCGGACTGTTCATCCAGGCATTGGCAGCAACCACCAGGATTCCTGAGGCTAGTCCGCTTACTCCCACTACCATTCCGGTAAACCAATGGAACCACTTATTTAACTTATTCCAGCCATAAAGAAAAAAACCGAGCGCAATTGCTTCAATAAAAAAGGCTGTTCCTTCCAGCGAAAATGGCATTCCGAATATTGGTCCGGCATGATCCATAAATTTAGGCCAGAGCAGGCCAAGCTCGAACGACAGCATAGTACCCGAAACCGCGCCTGTGGCAAAAAATATCGCCACACCTTTACTCCACGCTTTAGTCAGGTTTTTGTACACCTCATCGTTTGTCTTAAGCCATTTATAATGTGATACGGCCATAAAGAATGGCATCACCATGCCAATGCATGAAAAAATGATGTGAAAGCCTAATGATAAGGCCATTTGGGAACGGGCTGCTATAAAATCATCCATGGACTGCAGATTTTGTATGGTAGCAAATATACTCGTTAATGATCAAAGCCTATCTTCATTTAATCACGTTGATGGGATTATTTGAAATATAGAACGTTTATAAATTGAAAAAAGATTTGAGATGCTTATTTGCAAGAAAATTATTTTTGATTACAGATGCGCACACATAAACACAGACTGCTGTCGTGCGCGTGGGCAGACTGCAACTCAATCTAGAACCCGAGGGCTTGGCGAAGCTGAATTTATTGAGAATACTGTCACCCTGAACTCGTCGCAGGGTCTTTCTTGGGTAAATTCTCCATTTATCGGTGTTTTATTTGGGAAGAAGGCCTTAGTTAATTTATATCAAGAAAGCGTTTGCCACGGAGACACAGATTGCACGGAATCTACCCGTATATGATTTCAAAACAAAATCCAGCTCCCCTTTAAATTCTGAAGCGGTTAGACAGGTTAAGCTCCCTTTAACTCATCATAAGCAGCGGTTAAACTTCTTTCAATTCCTTCGCCCTTCCATTCAGGTGCATTAGGGATGGTAGTTGTTTTTAGGATGTCCGCTTTGCTTTTACCCGCTTTAATTTCGCCGCCTACATAGGTTAACATGTTTTGAAGGTAATTTTGAAAAGCTTTTACATCAGCTTTACTTCCGGTTACTTTTTCAGGATCAAGACTATGTCCCCAAATAAATAAGGTATCATTATCAAACTGATTCTGAATCTTCTCCAAAGCAGTGATCCAGTTGCCGATGTGGGCACCATTTTCACGATCAATGTATGGAAATTTACGGTTGAATACCAGATCGCCTACATGCACGATATTGGCGTTTTCAAAATGATAAACGGCATCACCATTGGTATGACCTGAACCATAGTAATAAGCCTTTATATTTTCGTCGCCAACTTTAGCGCTCCATCTTGTACCAAAAGTGCTATCAGGCAAAAGCTGTTTATCTAAATTATTGGCTTTCTCTGCCCCTCTTTTTTGGTTGACCAGTGAATTTTGGTGAGCCACGATTTTTTCTGCCAATCCTTTAAAAGAAATATTTCCGGCAGTATGGTCGCCGTGATGATGTGTATTGATCAGGTATTTAAAAGGTTTTTCGCCTAACTTTTTCAACTCATCAATTACATGGGGTGCGGTGGTTGGGAACTGCGCATCTATCACAACGAAACCACTACTTGAATTTAACCAGCCAATGGTCCCGCCTTGCTCGGTAAATATGCCTACATTATTACGGAGTGGCTTAAAATTATAAGCGCGCAATTTTTCCTGCTGTGCAAAAACATTGGTTTTATACATTGAAAGCAAGGCCACGGCGAGTGCCGAATTTTTAATAAAATTTCTTCTTTCCATTTTTGGGATTTAAGCTAAAAAACCACAGCAGATGCCGTGGTTTAAATTTAATGATTTCGATGTTGAAATAACAAAAATTATATCCCCGCACCAGGCGTTGTACCAGGCTCATGACCCGGTCCGAAAGAATTATTCTTACGATCTTTGTCTTTGTTGAACAGGTTGGTAGTTACTTTGGATGATTTGTTTTCATCTAAAGTTCTATCTTCTTTAATATCTTCTGCGGTTTTATCCAGTAAATCGTTCTCAACAGCTTTACCTTGTTCTTTATTCGTTTCCATAGTAATTGTAAATTGATTTAATATAGGAACAAGCGAAAAATAAGATTGTTTTTAATAGTTGTTTTTGGAATGGATTTTAGCTATCCAAACACTATTTAGCCCACCGTTTGCAATGTTGAGTAGCTCACCAAATACGATCAATGTTACGTTTAGTGAGCCAACAACCAGTAAAATGGAAAGGACGAATGGCCTTAAAACATCGGCCCAGGTAATTTCCCTGATTCATGAATATCCCCGAAAGAATGAAACCTCCTTTTGTGGATTTTATTGAAATGATTTGAAGATTCAAAAGAAAATGGATTGAAGATAAACCTGTAAATGTGTTTTCTTTCTTCATTTAATTTTCGGTCCATTTTTGCGTTTTCCAGATTTTGCATGTTGTGATTCGTTTCCATGTTGATATAAATTATTGAAAACCTGGCGGCTTTCAGGGTTAACAATTTTAATTATATTAAAAAGCTATTTTAAAATTTGCTTAACCTTATACCATGAGGATTTGATAAGGTTTCGTTCTGGAACAACAGGTAAATGGCACGAATTGCCTTAAGTTTGATTAAATATAAGTTTATTTTTTGAACTCTGCAAGTTATTCTTTGTATTGGGAGGTATCGAAATGCAGTTTTCCTAAATCTTTTTTTGGAAAGCAAAGGCAGTACTACTTAGCCCTATGCAGTCCTGCTCTCCACTTTACCACGCTGCGCTTCGTGTTCGTTCCGATCAGGTTTAGGCGGCGAGGCCGGTAATCCTATCTGGGGCCGCTGGGCGTAAAGAATTTGTCTATCAGAACAAATATCTCCTGCAACATACAGCCTTCAATAGCAGCAGCGACTTAACGGAGCTAAACCTGATTGAAGCGGATACCGGCACAGGCGCATAAGGCCTGCAGGCGCGCTCCTGAACGAACGGGCAGGTATGAGCGTAAAGCAGGACGAACATTAAAATGAAAAGCTGCATCTGCTTTTCTAAAGCATCATTAAATATTGTCCAAAAAAAAGTCCCGACTTACAACGGGACTTCCTATTTGGCTAATAATATTTTATGCTAAAGCATTCTGCTTCACTACCATTTTAACTTTTTCGATTACGTAATCCAAATCTTCTTTAGTAGTGTATTTACTAAACGAAAAACGTACCGAAGGACGGTTTGGATCGGCCTTGATACCGTTTAACACGTGTGACCCAATGTTTGAACCTGATGAACAGGCACTGCCGCCGGAAGCACAGATTCCGTTAATATCCAAATTGAACAATAACATATCAGCCATGTCCATCTCTGGGAAAGAAACGTTCAGCACCGTGTAAAGACTTTTATCGGCATCCGTTTCACCATTAAAAGCAATTCCGGGAATTTCAGCAACAAGCTGCGTTTTCAGATAATCTTTCAGTCCCTGGATATATGATTGATGCTGATCCATTTCTGCATAAGCAATTTCCAGGGCCTTTGCCAGGCCCACAATTCCATATACATTTTCGGTACCGCCACGCATATTACGCTCTTGTGCGCCACCATAAATCATAGGTGGAATTTTAATATTGCTGTTTACATATAAAAAGCCAACGCCTTTAGGTCCGTGAAGCTTATGCGCAGCACAAACAATAAAATGCGCTTTAAGTTCGCGTACATTATGTGGGTAGTGACCCATGGTCTGCACGGTATCGGCATGGTAAATGGCATTGTATTTCTCGCAGATATCGCCCACCTTTACCATATCGGTCAGTGTACCCAGCTCATTGTTGGCATGCATCAAAGAAACGAAAGTGCGTCCGTTTTTCTGAAGCAGTTCTTCTAAGTGGTTATAATCGATATTTCCTTTTTCATCGATATTAACGAAACTTAACTTATCAATCTCACTATTTTTAAGCATCGTATTTAAAGTATGCTCAACAGCATGGTGCTCTATTTTTGAAGTGATGGCATGTTTAATGCCATAGGCTGAAATGCCACAACGGATAGCAGTATTATCAGCCTCAGTGCCACCTGAGGTAAAAAATATTTCAGATGGAGAGGCATTTAACAGACCGGCAACGGTTTTACGGGCTTTCTCTACCAGCGTTCTCACCTCGCGGCCAAGTGCATGAATGGCAGATGGATTACCAAAATAGTTTTCCATCACGTTTGTCATTTCTGCAATTACTGCTGCATCTAAAGGCGTGGTGGCCGCATTATCTAAATAGACCCTTTTCATTTCTATGAATATTTTAAAGTTAGTGTTGCAAAGTTGCCTATTTAGGGCCGCTCTGCTTTAAATGTCCGGGATTTAATCATCTTGTTAAATCCTGAACAGGTATGTTTAATCCTAAAATCTGTTTTAGAGATTATAGGTGTAATATTTCTTTAATATCAGAAATAATTTTGTTTGCCAGATTTTCGGCAATGGTTTCATTTTCTGCCTCGCTGTAAATCCTGATGATCGGTTCAGTGTTGGAGCGGCGCAAATGTACCCAAGTTTTATCAAATTCTATCTTTAAACCATCAATTGTGCTGTATGGCTGATTTTTATATTTCTCTTCTACCTGCTTCAATAAATGATCGATATCCATTTCCGGCGTAAGGGTGATCTTATTTTTAGAGATATGATATTGAGGGTAGCTGGCCCGAAGTACAGAAATAGATTTACCAAATTTGGCTAAATGTGTTAAAAATAAGGCAATCCCCACCAAGGCATCTCTACCATAGTGCGATTCAGGATAAATGATCCCTCCGTTTCCTTCCCCACCAATAATGGCTTCGACAGCTTTCATTTTGTTAACAACGTTTACCTCCCCCACTGCTGAAGCATGATAAGCTGCTCCATACTTTTCTGTTACATCGCGTAAAGCACGTGTTGATGATAGGTTCGAAACGGTATTTCCCGGTGTATTTTTCAATACATAATCCGCTACTGCTACCAAAGTATACTCCTCGCCAAACATGCTGCCATCTTCATTTACGAAACATAAACGATCAACATCAGGATCTACTACAATACCTAAATCAGCTTGCTGTTTCTGAACTTCTTTCGATATTTCAGTTAAATTTTCTGGCAGTGGCTCAGGGTTGTGTGGAAAGTGCCCGTCTGGTGTGCAATATATTTCTACCACCTTGCTCACGCCCAAGGCTTTTAGTAAGGCCGGAACAAAAATACCGCCAGTAGAATTTACACCATCGATTACCACTTTAAAATCAGCTTTTTTAATCGCTTCAACATCAACTAATGGTAAGGCCAAAACTTTATCGATGTGTTTTTGCACATAAGTATCGTTTTTGATTACTTTACCTAATTTATCTACCTCGGCAAAATCGAAATCAGCACTTTCAGCTAAATCTAAAACTTCCTTTCCGTCGGTATCACTAATAAACTCTCCACTGGCGTTTAACAATTTTAAGGCATTCCATTGCTTGGGGTTATGGCTTGCGGTCAAAATAATTCCACCTCCTGCATTTTCATCAGGAACGGCGATTTCTACAGTTGGTGTAGTGGATAAGCCTAAATCGACTACTTCAATACCTAAACCCTGTAGCGTTCCGATGACCAGGTTGTTCACCATCTCGCCAGAGATCCGAGCATCGCGCCCCAAAACTATTCTTTTATTGCCTGTTTTGTTTATCACCCAGCTACCAAAAGCCGCTGTAAATTTTACAATATCAAATGGAGTTAAGCCGTCTCCAGCCCTTCCGCCAATGGTTCCCCGTATTCCTGAAATCGATTTTATTAAAGTCACTTCTTACAATTTATTAGAGGCTTCAAAAATAAGAAAAAAAACAAGATAGCTGTTATTTAAACCTGGCTGATGACTTTAATTTACATTGTATTTATATCTACCAGTACGATCAATTCTATAGTGCATTTGCAGTGCTGAGTTATACGTTAAGGCAAATTTGTTTTTAATTAAATTGAGCAGTATTTTGGGTTGATTTTTCAGCTTTATGTGGGGAGCTGATTTAGATGATACAAAAAATCAATCCATAATATTCTTGCAACATTATTGCATAAAAGAATATTCTACCTTTACTACCGGTTGTAAAACCTTATATTTGCAACTTTTTAAGATACAAACAGCTTTTATATGCAGCTCAAGTGGTTTCAATATTGGTTCAATTCGCCATACTATCATATTCTTTACCAACAAAGAAATGATGCTGAAGCTGAATTTTTTATCGATAAGCTTACCGCTTTTTTAAACCCTGAAGCTGATGCTAAAATGCTTGATATTGCCTGTGGGAAAGGCAGGCATTCTATTTACCTGAATAAAAAAGGCTTTGATGTTACGGGCATAGATTTATCTGAACAAAGCATCAAATACGCAAAGCAATTTGAAAACAGCAAATTACACTTCCTTGTTCATGATATGCGAAGGCTGTTTTACATCAATTATTTTGATGTGGCTTTAAACCTGTTTACCAGTTTTGGTTATTTCGACACTGAAAAAGACCATATCAATGCGCTTAAAACTTTCTGTAAATGTTTAACTGCTGAGGGTATTTTGGTACTGGATTATTTCAATACCGGAAAGATCATCAGGAATTTAAATTTATGCGAGACCAAATCATTGGATGGCATCACTTTTCACATCACCAAAAATGTTACTGACGGCAAAATCATCAAAAAGATCAATTTTGAAGATAAGCAAAAGGTATATCACTTTGAAGAGCAGGTTCAGGCCTTTAGTTTTGAAGATTTTGAACGCATGTTGGGTAAAGCAGGCATGGTTATCGAAAAAACCTTTGGTGATTATGACTTAGCTGATTTTGACGGAAATAGTTCAGACCGGTTAATTTTAATCTGTAAAAAAGCATGATAGAAAGCTTACAGCAATTTGATGTAGAATTGTTTTTGAGAATCCACCGCGGACTTTCAAACAGCTTTTTTGATTGGCTAATGCCGTTGATGCGCAACCGTTTCTTTTGGTCGCCGCTTTACCTGTTTATCATCATTTTTTGCATCAGGCAGTATAAAAAACAGGGGTATTATATCATTGGCATGGTGCTGTTCACCTTCGCTTTGGGCGACTTAATTGCTTCAAGGCTTATAAAACCCTGGGTATCGCGTGTGAGGCCCTGCAATGATTTAAGTTTGGCGAATGATATCATCCACCGCGTACCCTGTGGGAGCGGTTTAAGTTTTCCGTCGGCACACGCTACCAATCATTTTGCGATAGCTGTTTTTTTAATCTGCATTTTTTACAGCAGATGGAAACCCATTTTACCTATCGGCATATTCTGGGCATTCATTATCAGTTTTGCACAGGTGTATGTTGGCGTTCATTTCCCTGTTGATGTCGCCACTGGTGCCTTGTTAGGCATAACCATAGGCATAATCTGTTCGAGAATATTTAAAAAATTACAACCTGATTTTTGACCTATGGAAATCTGGAAACTTTGCGTACTCTTTTTCTGTGCCTTTTTTGGCGGAACCGCTATCTTTTTGGTTAAAAGCGATAAATCCAAATTACTTAAACTGATTTTATCTTTCAGCGGGGCCTATTTGTTTGCCATAACGGTATTACACTTAATTCCGGATGCCTACAGCGGGCCGGACAAATGGCAGATTGGTATTTTTATCCTGATCGGCTTCTTGTTACAAATTTTCTTAGAGCAGTTTTCAGAAGGTGTAGAGCATGGCCACATTCATAAACATCATGATGGGCATGTATTTCCGTTCGGGGTGATGATCAGCTTATGTTTACATGCTTTTTTGGAGGGTATGCCGCTGGCTAAAGAACAGCATAACGAATTGATTTTTGGCATTTCGTTACACCACATTCCCGCTGCCTTTGCGTTGGCCAGTATTTTGCTGCAGAATCATTTCAAAAAAAGCAGCATTATATTTTATCTCGTTGTGTTTGCCATTATGGCTCCATTTGGCTTTTATGTAAGCGTTGGTTTAAGTAACGGCACTATTGGAGGTATTGATGCTTATTTTAACAAAATTATGGGCATTGTAATTGGTATTTTCCTCCATATTTCCACCACTATATTGTTCGAATCAAGTGCCGACCATAAAATCAATACACGTAAAATGATAGCTGTTTTGTTAGGGATTGGCGTAGCATTGATCGGTTTTTTTGCCGGACACTAATTCAGTTTAACAGTTTTCAGTCGGCAGTTTCCGTTGGCGGTTAGCAGTTTCAGTTAACCAATTAAACATTTCAAACCATTCACCTAATAGCCGTTTTTAAACGTTTAAATCGTTTATATTTTTGACCTTTATGAAAAAACATCCGTAAATTTAAATATGGATGAAATTGTAAATGAACCTGCTGTAGCCTACCAAAAAAGGCATTATACTATTGAAGAATACCTGGAGATGGAAAAAACATCAACAGTAAAACATGAGTATTATCAGGGAGAAATCTTTGCCATGTCTGGTGCAACCTTTAACCATAATCTCATATTTTCAAATGTTTTCGGTCAGCTTTTCTTTAAATTGAAAGGTTCTAAATGCATTCCTTTTGGAAGTGATATGCGAATGAATATCCCTGGAAATACATTATTTACTTATCCAGATATTTCTATATACTGTAATGGTTTAATGCATAGTGATTTTGATGAAGATACTTCCATTTTACCAACGGTGATTGTTGAGATCCTTTCCCCTTCCACCAAAAATTACGATAGGAATAAAAAATTTAACCTGTATAAAGATATTCCGTCTTTAAAAGAATACATTATGATTGATTCGGAATCTATTGATGTACAATCATACCATATTAATGAAGAAAGAAACTGGCTGTTGACAGAATACAAAGCGATTACTGATACTTTAATCTTTGTTTCAATGGGGTTTGATATGGCAATAAGCGATATTTATAACCATATCTTATTTAATGATAGAATTTGATTCGGTTTTCAAGTTCCATTGGGAAACTTAAACCATTAACCTTTCTTACCGATTTAGTAAATTATCATATGGATGAAATTGTAAATGAACCTGCTGTAGCCTATCAACAAAGGCATTATACTATCGAGGAATACCTGGAGATGGAAAAAGCATCGACCTGGAAACATGAATATTACCAGGGGGAGATATTTGCCATGTCTGGCGCCTGAGAGAATCATAATGAAATTTTCAGTAATGTTTTTTTGGAAATAGGCAATAAGTTAAAGGGTAAGCCATGCAGACCTTATGGAAGTGATAAACGAATGAATATACCGGAGAATACATTATTTACCTATCCGGATATTTCCATTTATTGCAATGGCGTAATACATAGCGAGTTTGATGAAGATACCTCTATTTTGCCAAGTGTGATTATTGAAATCCTCTCACCTTCAACTAAGAATTACGACAGAAATAAAAAGTTTAAGCTGTATAAAGATATTCCATCTTTAAAAGAGTACATCATGATTGATTCGGAATGTGTTTTTGTACAGTCCTATCACATTAATGAAGAAAAAAAATGGCTGTTAAGAGGATACAAAGAGATTTCTGATACGCTGACCCTTGTTTCAATGGGATTTGATATCGCACTAAGCGACATCTACTATTATGTCCGTTTTTGACATTGATAACAGAAGGACAAACTGCTGATTACAATCCGCTAACTGCAACTGAAAACTGCAAACTGTAAACTGCTTTACTTTTTCTCTTTTTTTTTCCATAACCCCAGGGACAGTGTTTGCACTTATTTTTACAGCAATAACCACGTTTTAAATGGTAGGTTTCAGTAAAGACCATTAATCCATCTTCATTGAAATAAAAATCTTCCCCTTCTTTCATAGCCACTATTGAATGCTTGAATGTTCATCTGTATCTAAAGATTCTGAAACACCCGTCCGACTGGCCGGGCGGAAGTTCAGAATGACGAAAACTGATTAATTTAATATTTTAACTTCCAGTCTATCTTTAAAATAATTTTTTAACTGTTTACCATCACCGTGCAAAGTCCAAACCTGACTGGGTTTAACTTTCTCGATGGTTTCCAAAATCGCACCCCAATCAGCATGATCAGAAATATAAAGTGAAATCCCGTTTCGCTGCTGCAGGTTCTTCCATCCGGAAGCAAAGGCACGTACTACATTAATGGCCTTGTGGTAACTATGAAATACCATTGGCGGCACGATGTAAACCTGATGTTCTTGGTTGTTCTTCATCACCTTTCTATCATACATTTTGTAATTTCCTATTTTCACGCCAAAATCTTCATATATTTTAACAAATGGCATTATACTATGGTGAACCATAATATTTTTTGTAGGGCAATGCTGGTTGAGCAATTGGATGATCCGCTGGCTTTTACCCAATGCATAAGCACCAAGCATAATGTTCGCAGTGGTACCGTTTAGTTTTTTGATTTCTGCTATGGCAGAAGGGTGTTTGGTTTCCGGATTGGCAAAAGTGCTTTCTGTAATCAAAACATCGGCTTCCACAAACTCAAAAGGTACACAAGTGCCATCAGGATCAATCTTATAATCGCCGGTATAAAGATATTTTGTCCCTTTGTATTCCATCAGTACTTGGGCAGATCCTAAAATATGTCCGGCAGAATAAAAAGTTATGGAAACCTCTTTTATTTTAAAAGATTCATGATAACTTTTGGTAAAAAAATCAGCCGCCGCAAATTTACGGTACCGGTGTTTCATAAAAGTTGCCGTAGCAGCGGTGCAATATACGTTCTGGCTCCCACCGATAGCATGATCTCCATGGGCATGCGAAACCACCGCTTCTTTAACCGGCTGCTGTGGATCAAGATAAAAATCGCCGTAAATACAATATAAACCCATCGGGGTAACGGCAATAAAATCTGCTAAAATCATACTGGAATGAGACAATTTAAGGATAATATGATTGGAGTAGAGCGTTATTCATTGGTAAGCTTAAGGACTTCTGCAGCCTTCAAAAATTGCTGATGCAAGCTTAATACCTGCCCGATGATAGATTGTTGCTCATCATTTACAATAAAATGATTGGCCAGTTTAGATTTCTCTTCGTCATTAAGCTGTTTGTCCATACGCGCTTTAACCTGTTCCGCTGAAACACCGTCGCGTTTCATCACCCTTGCCAGTTTAATTTCATATGGTGCAGTAACCAGAATAGTCGTATCACACATCTTGTAAGAACTACTTTCAAAAAGAAGGGCGGCTTCTTTAATTGTATAAGGTACATTTTCAGGTATGGTTTCTTCCCAGGCATCAAAAGCCCGAAATACTGCCGGATGAACCAACGCATTTAATTTTGCCAGTGCCTCCTCGTCATTAAAAACAATGCCTGCAATATATTTATTGTTCAGTTTCCCATCATCAAAATAACTTTCTTTGCCGAAAGCAGATTTGATTCCCGCTACCAACAAAACATCTTTATGCATGATTTCCTTGGCAACAATATCAGCGTAAAACACCGGAATTCCCAATACCTCAAAAACCTTGCAGGCTGTTGTTTTGCCGCTGCCAATACCACCTGTTATGCCTACTTTATACATTATTTATCTACAATAAAATCTATTTTGGAAGGTTTTACGCTAACCAGTTTACAATAATCCGGAAATTCGGTTATCTTGACCGTAAACTGATGATGCCCTAAATTTTGCCATTCATCCACATCAATGGTTGCGGTAATAAAACTTTCATCTACCTGATCATAATTGCTCAAAGCGACTAAAAAAGTAACCTTAACTTTTTTGGGATAAAGTTTAATGCTGTTGTAATTGCGGTTATTGGTGATTTTTAAGGGTATCTCGATGGTTTTTTCCGTAAATTCATCTACAGGAAGTTTAACTTCAACGGATGATGGGTAAATGCTTACATTTTTGTGGATGCTGTGCTGTAAAGCTACTCTGGTAACAATACTGCTCTGTATTTTATTCTGTTTGAGGGTGTCAGTTGGCCAAAATGTAATTTTTGAAAGCTCCTCTAAAGGACCGGCAACTTTTACATACTTGGGATTGAGGATCACATCGCCTGACCGTCCATATTGTTTTGCAAAACCCAATTTATCAATCAATTTTACCGGAACTTTTTTGACTATCCTTTTGGTAAAATCAAAATAAAGGGTATCGGGTTTAACCGAAATTACCTTTTGCGTACTTTCCAACTGCCTGTTGATATTAAAAAGCTGATCGGAAAAGACGATAAAGTCTTTAGTATTGAGCTGACTCAGGCTAACCGAAACAGAAGGGGGATTAATTCTTAAACGGGCAAAAAGCAGCTGCCAACCCGTCCCTTCTACCTGTAAATCTATCGTATCAGACTGTAAAGGATAAAATGCTCTTTTAGTGGGACTATTTTTAAAAACCAATACCGTTTTGGCTACGTAAACATACTTGTTATTTAATGCCATAAAAAGCCATGCTGCCACAGCCAGCAGAAGGCAGGCCAACAAGCTAAAAACACGTCTTTTTTCAATCTTCGTTAACGTAATGAAGGGCATAATAAATTAAATATGAACGGTAAGCCGGAAAAACATTTTTCGAAAATGCATTTAATCAAATGTAATAAAACAAAAACAGTCCCGAAAGTTTTCGGGACTGCACTTAAATTTTATTAATTTATTAAGCTTTCGGTGCAATCACCGCTTTAGTTGCATCTAAAGAAACAGCCGATTTATCGAAACGGATCTTTACGCCACCTTCAACCTCAATTAAAAAAGTGGTTTCGTTCATATCTGCGATGCGGCCGTGGATACCAGCGGTCGTAACGATTTTATCTCCTTTTTTTAATTCTTCAACCAGTTTTTTATGGTCTTTAGCTTTTTTAACTTGTGGACGGATCATGAAAAAGTAGAAAACTACCATGATCAATACCATTGGTACAACTGTAGATAGCATATTACTACCACCTGCTGCTGCATCTAAAATTAATGTTAATGTCATTTCTTATTGATTTGTTGTTTTGTGAATTCTGATGATTACGGACTATGCTATAAGCACAAGTACCGATTTATTTTTTTTCCAGCACCTCTCCTACCAAATGAACAGTACTTACCGCTGGATTTGCATTTGACGTTACCGTGATTACCTTATCTTGCATGCCCATTTTGCCTTCGCTATTAAAAACAACACTGATTACACCTTCTTTACCTGGCAAAATAGGCTCGCCTGGTACCTGCGGAATCGTGCAGCCACAGGTTGCTGTTGCATTAGAAACGATAAGCGGACTCTTACCCGTATTTTTAAACTTAAAATCGTGCTTCACTTTTTCGCCCTGCGTTAATTTTCCAAAATCGAAAATATCGCGTTCGAAAACGATAACAGGTGCATCTGCCGGGGCAACCTTAGCTGTTTTTGAGGTATCACTGCCAACGGAAACAGCTGAAGATGTTTCATTGGTTTGATTATTGGCATTTCGACATGCTACAAATGAAAGTGCAGCAATAGCCAGGATAAGTGTTCTTTTCATTTTTAATCTTCGATTAATCCGCGGCCGATCTTTTTAATGGTATTGTTTTTCTTCAGATCGCCTAAAATTTTGTCTAAAATACCGTTAATAAATGAATTACTTTTCGGTGTACTGTAATCTTTTGACAATTCCAGATATTCGTTAATGGTTACTTTAACCGGAATAGATGGAAAGTTTAACAATTCGCAAATGGCCATTTTCATTAAAATAGTATCCATTAAGGCAATACGTTCCGATTCCCAGTTTTTGGTGCGGTCAGCAATCATATCCTGGTATTTTGCATCATTCTGCAGGGTATGAACAAATAAATCCTGAACAAATTTGCTGTCTTCAACCCAATCGGCACTGATTTCGGTCAATTTATTTTTGAAGGGATCTTCGGACGTGAAGTTTTTTAAGGTTTTGGCCACCATACCTTTCATCACTTCGTGATCTACCTGCCAATTGATGAATTTCTCTTCAAAAACCTGGATAATGCCCTGATTTTTCAAGATGATTTTACGGAAAATGTATTTGATGATATCTTTTGAGGATTCTAAACTCTCGTTCGGATCAGCCAGATAATCGGCATATTCTTTTGACGCTTTTAAAGAGTTGTAAACGGTTTTACGGATTTCAGGATCAAAACCCCAATCAACCTTATATTTTTTTATTGCAGAAGCATACTCAGGGTTTTGCTGCAACAAAACGCTAAACTTATTGTGTAGCAATTTCATATTGGGATTTATATCCTCTGCTGTTTTAATAAACTTATTTGCGCGCTCTGCTGCGTCGTTAGCAGTAAATTCGGTAACCTCTACCATTAAAGATAACATCCAGATGTACATTTCGTACACGCTATCGATGCTTTGCATTAAAGTTTTTAAATCACCTTTAATGTCTTTTTTGTCTGCCATGTGCCAAGCAAAAATATTTTGCAAAGCTTTGATTCTTAAATGCCTTCTGTTTAACATGAATGTAAGAACGAGTGCGGTTATTTAAAACCTTTTTTAATAATTATGATTAATATGACGATTTAATTTTTTTAACATCTGCAATCCGTTTCTCGGCAATCCGGTTGGCAGCAATGTTTGTTGATATATTTTCTGTTTTGCTTAATTTAATCACACTGCGAGTGGCATCGTAAATATTCTCCGTAAGCTGTACGGTACGTTTTTTGCCGAAACCTGTTAATTCCGAATAGCAGGAAATTAAACCACCGGCATTGATCAGGTAATCAGGCGCAAATAAAATCCCTTTTTTCAAGAGTAATTCGCTGTCTAAAACCTCATCTTTTAATTGATTATTTGCTGAACCTGCAATAATGGCAAATTTCATTTTTTCGATGGTTTTGTTATTAACAGTAGCACCCATTGCACATGGCGCATAAACATCGGCATCGGTTGTAAAAATTTTATCTGCCTCGATCGGTTTTGCTTTATACTTCCGGGCAACATAAGTTAGTTGTTCCTGGTTAATGTCGCTGATCAACACTTCGGCATTTTCTTTTCTCAACAGCGCAACCAGGTGTTCGCCAACATTACCTATCCCTTGTACAACAATGGTTCTTCCGGCAAGCATATCTGTACCAAAAACCTCTTTAACACTCGCTTTAATACCTAAATAAACACCTTGCGCAGTAAAAGGAGCCGGATTGCCCGCGCCACCGATCGATTCAGGCACACCTGTAACATAATTGGTTTCCATACGGATATATTCCATATCGCGTGTATTGGTACCCATTTCTTCTGCGGTAATAAATTCGCCATTCAGGTTTTTGATAAACCTGCCATAGCTACGCATTAAAGTTTCGGTTTTGTCTTTTCTGGAATCGCCGATAATAACACCTTTTCCACCGCCCAGATTTAATCCCGTTATGGCTGCTTTGTAGGTCATTCCGCGCGACAACCGCAAGGCATCTTCCAATGCTTCGCCTTCGGTACTATAACTCCACATCCGTGTCCCCCCCAAAGCAGGCCCCAATGTGGTATCATGTATAGCAATAATTGCTTTTAAACCTGTATCTGGATCATTACAGAAAACCAATTTTTTATGCCCATAGGCACTTAACTGATCTAAAATTGATGAATCTGACGAAGAATTTGCTGGCATATTGAACGTACGGCTAACCTGCTGCAAAATTAAAATAAAAAACCATTATTACACGTATTTAAGAAAACTATGACAAAATTTATTCCTTATGCCTGCAATCCGATTCCCATCATCACTTTGTACGCAAAAGATCTGTAACCGAAGAAAAGATGCATCATTCCTGCGATTGGATTTTTTTTTTTACATGATCATTCCTGCGCAGCCTGTCGCACAGTTGCATCTGTAATTTAGATTGCCAGGACAATGACCATGCTGACTAAAATAAACTAATTTTTAAGTACAACAACAAACCGAAGGAGAAGTACCCGTATCAGATGGAAACACCTGAGACACCATGAAAAGATACTGATAGTAATGTAAAAACCAGGTCATTCAACCTGCTTACAATGAATAGCAGGGCTACAATGGCCCCGAAAGACAGGCCACACATTTCCAACAATCAGCCTGGCAACGACTGGCATTTGCGCTCATAATGTCATTAATTTTTAAAGCTCGATTTCAAATAGACAAATAAGTAGAATGAAATAACAAATTTATCTAAGTTTGTGCAACATGAAACATCTGAGCCGATTAAACAAATACTTCCTCAAATACAAATGGTGGATTATACCCGGAAGTATTTTTGTGGTGATTTCTAATATTTTTGGCGTGGTACCTGCACAGGTCATTGGCTACGCTGTTGACTTAATCGGCGAAAACATTCAGCTGTTTAATCTTTTTGCCGGTTTCGATCGTCAGGCTATTATTTACGATATATTTAGCAGCAACCTGTTATTTTTTGGATTGCTGGTTATTGCGCTTTATTTATTGCGGGGTCTGTTCCTGTTCTTTATGCGTCAAACCATTATATTGATGTCGCGGCATATAGAGTTCGATATGAAGAACGATATTTACCTACACTACCAGGAGCTGAGCCTAGGTTTTTACCGCCGGAATAATACCGGCGATTTAATGAACCGGGCGACAGAGGATGTAAACCGGGTAAGAATGTACGTTGGGCCGGCGATTATGTATACGATTAACACTTTTGTGTTATCTGTGCTCATTATATGGTCGATGTTTGATGTAAATTCCAAACTGGCTGTTTATTGTTTGTTGCCGCTACCTTTTCTGGTCGTAATTATCTATTATGTAAACACCCTGATATTTAAAAAAAGCGGAAAGATCCAGGAGCGGTTATCAAATCTTTCCAGCTTTGTACAAGAGCGTTTCTCGGGCATCAGGATTATTAAATCATATGTTCGTGAAGATTATACCCGGAATATGTTTGAAATCCAGAGCAATGATTATAAAAAAGACTCCATGAGCCTGGTTAAGGTATCGGCTTTATTTTATCCTACCATGCTGCTGTTAATTGGATTGAGTACGATTTTAACCATATATATAGGTGGGGTTCAGGTGATGAATGGCAGCATTACCGCAGGGAATATTGCCGAATTTATTATCTATATCAACCAGTTAACCTTTCCGGTGACCATGCTGGGCTGGGTTACTTCATTAATCCAGCGGGCTGCAGCTTCGCAGAAAAGAATAAATGAATTTTTAGACATCCCGTCAGACATCCAATCAACCGAAACTGCAGAGATTGAATTAAGCGGTAATATCAAATTTGATCAGGTGAGTTTTACCTATCCGGATACAGGCATTGAAGCTTTGAAGAATGTAAGTTTTGAAGTTAATAGTGGCGAATTTGTAGCCATTATCGGAAAAACGGGATCCGGAAAATCTACTTTGGCAAATCTGATCATGCGGATGTATGATGTGGAGGATGGTGCAATAACCATCGATGGGAAAAATATAAAAGCATTAAATCTTAAAGATTACCGCGGCCAGGTAGGCTTCGTACCTCAAGAAGTTTTTCTCTTTTCGGATACCATAAAAAACAATATAGCTTTTGGTTTAGACGAGGTTACGGATGAAGCGGTACATGCGGCGGCAAAAAATGCTTCGGTTTATAACAACATTATCGATTTCGACGAAAAATTTGAGACAATGCTGGGTGAGCGTGGAATTACCCTCTCGGGAGGGCAAAAACAACGCGTTTCTATCGCAAGAGCGTTGATTAAATCACCTAAGATTTTAATTTTCGATGATTGCCTTTCGGCTGTTGACACGAAAACAGAGGAAGAAATACTACAAAACCTGGGTAAGATCATGGCCGGAAAAACCAGTATTTTAATCGCCCATAGGATTTCGACCATTAAAAATGCAGACAAGATTCTGGTACTGGATAACGGCAAAATCATTGAACAAGGCACACACAATGAATTACTTAGGTTAAACGGGAGTTATACGGAGCTTTATAACAACCAACTTTTGGAGGAGGAAACGCGTACAATTTAAATTGTATTAAAATTGTATTTTGAACTTTAAATATTTGCTTTATATTTACCGAAACCAAAAACCAACATCAATACCAACCATGGGAGAATTCGACAACAAGGAAAGAGAAGAAGTTTTTTCAAAGAAAGTAAGAGCAGGCAAGAGAACTTATTTCTTCGACGTGAAGGCTACAAGATCGGGTGATTACTATTTGACAGTTACCGAGAGCAAGAAAAGATTAGAAGACGGTGTGTTTGTAAAACATAAAATCTTTTTATATAAAGAAGATTTCGAAAAATTTGCAGAAGGACTAAATGAGACTGTCGATTACATCAAAACTCATCAGGATGTGGTTGAAAAACGTTATGAATATTCCGAAAATGGAGAACATAGCACCAGAACAAGCGACGATTTTACTTTTTAAGTAATATAATTTCAATAAAAAGCCTCCAGATTTTGACATCAGGAGGCTTTTTTATGTTTTTGGAAGCACCGTTTACTTTATACCGATACTGCTCGCCGCTACTGCGAGAATTAATAGAAAATAGCTTGCCAAAAATACAATAGTAAGTATTCCCCAAAATTTAAACAGTGATTTTACATTTGCGATGGCATCATTAAAATTTTCCTGATCGCCAAATAATACACCTTGTTTACCTTTTGCTGAAAAACGCATTAACAATAAACTTGGGTAAAAAAAAAGTAAGGCCAACAAAAGGTAAAATATGGTAATGCCCGTTGCGCCGATACCAGCTAACGGCCCTAATTGATTAAGCATTGCAGGATTTGCTGTTATTGCCGCCCCTATACCAAATGAACTCAAGGTTAAAAATGCAGAGATCACAAAACCTACAACCGATAAAAATCTTGCCCATTTACTCATATCGTAAAAATAACTGCGCATTTCTTCGGTAACAATCAATTTTACTTCCTGGGGCACTTCCTTTTCAAAATCTTCCATTTAATCTCTATTATGTATTTTGGGCTAAACTTAGATAAAATATAGATTTGATACAAGAGCAGGGGTTTAAATAAAGGTTTAAAAGCTTATCTTTGCGCGGAATTTAGGTGGAAGGTGGAAGGTGGAAGGTGGAAGGTGGAAGGCGGAAGGCGGAAGGCGGAAGGCGGAAGGCGGAAAAGGTAAAATGGTTGATGGTTGATGGTTTGATAGATCATAGCACGGCCGACAAAACTTAAGATTAAATGAGCATAGGGCTATTGATCATAAAATTATGAACCAATAGCCAAAACTAGACATAAAGACTAAAAAATAATGGCATTACAATGTGGTATAGTGGGTTTACCAAATGTGGGAAAATCTACTCTTTTTAACTGTTTATCAAATGCAAAAGCACAGGCGGCAAATTTCCCCTTTTGTACTATCGAGCCCAACGTTGGCGTAATTACGGTACCTGATGATCGCTTAACCAAACTGGCCGAGCTGGTTAAACCCAATAAAGTACAACCCAACACAATCGAGATTGTAGATATTGCAGGATTGGTGAAAGGTGCATCAAAAGGTGAAGGTTTAGGAAACCAGTTTCTGGGAAATATCCGTGCAACCAATGCCATTATTCACGTTTTACGTTGTTTTGATGATGGAAATGTAATCCATGTGGATGGTTCTGTTGATCCGATCCGTGATCGTGAAATTATTGATACTGAACTTCAGCTTAAAGATTTGGATACTGTTGACAAACGTATCCAAAAAGTGGAAAAAATGGCTAAAACAGGTGGTGATAAGGATGCCAAACGTACTTATGAGATTTTAACGGTGGTTAAATCTCACTTGGAAAGCGGTAAATCAATCCGTACGGCACCATTGGCACCAGAAGATTTTGAGTTCATCCAGGATTTAGGTTTGTTAACTCAAAAACCCGTCATGTATGTTTGTAATGTGGATGAAGCATCTGTAGTTACCGGAAATAAATATGTTGACCTGGTTAGAGCAAACGTTGCGGATGAAAATGCGGAAGTTTTAGTGATCTCTGCTAAAATTGAATCAGAAATTGCCGAGCTGGATAGTTACGAAGAGCGTCAGGAATTTTTGGCTGATTTAGGGTTAACCGAATCGGGCGTAAACAAACTGATCCGTGCGGCTTATAAATTATTAAACCTGTATACCTATTTCACCGCCGGTGTGCAGGAAGTTAGGGCCTGGACCATTACAAAAGGTTTTACAGCGCCACAGGCTGCCGGCGTAATCCACACCGATTTTGAAAAAGGATTTATCCGTGCAGAGGTGATCAAGTATAACGATTTTGTAACCTTAGGCTCTGAAAATGCCTGTAAAGATGCCGGAAAATTGGGTGTAGAGGGAAAAACTTATGTAGTGGAAGATGGCGATATTATGCACTTCAGATTTAATGTTTAATGCTTTTACCCTCCAAAGGAATTAAAAAACTTACAAGTCATTCTCTAGAGTGGCTTTTATTTTGATTTTAGATTTGACAACTTTAATAGCACGGTTGTCCGGAAAGTTGTCAAATCTTCTGGTTTTATCGAACTGAAGATCCTGAAATAAATTCAGGATGACGATCAGGATGAGAGAATATCTATATTAAACCTCCAGCCCGTAAGCGGCTAATTGCGCTTTGGTATCTGCGTAATCGGTATGATGAATACCTTTTAAACCTAAACCTTCGGCAACCTGTACAAATAACATCCTATCATCAATGTATAAACTAGTTTCTACGTCGCTTTGCGAAATGTCTATCGCTACTTTAAAGATATCTGCATCTGGTTTACGGAAGTGCACAAAACTGGATGAAACAAAAAAATCGACAAACTCATTCAATTTAAAGGTATTGATGCGGTATTGGTTGAGTTCCCGGCCTTCATTGCTGATTACTGCTACCTTTAAATTGTATTTCTTTTTTAAATCACAGATCAACTGAATCATTTCCGGATAAGGAAGCGATTTTTTGAACATGAATTCCTTAAAATCATCGTAAGTAAAATCACGTTCTTTGAAAAAAACGATACGCTCCAGATATTCATCCAGCGTTAGCTTACCTACTTCATAAGTATCGAAAGTAAGGTGATGCCGTTCTTCGAGATCAACAGAATCAAGTTTAAAAAGTACTGAAGCCTCTCCTCTCGCCTGCCTATCCCAGCCATTGGTTAACAAAACGCCCCCAATATCGGTAAAGAGCGTGGTAATTTTCTTATGCATAATCTAAATTTAAAGTAAAACGCCTTTTAAAATTAATACGGCCACACTGAAATAGATTACGATTCCGGTTACATCTACCATAGTAGCTACAAATGGTGCAGATGAGGTTGCCGGATCGAGTTTCAGTTTTTTTAGAATGATGGGCATCATCGAACCGATTAAACTGCCCCATAAAACAATCCCCACCAGGGTAAAGAATATTGTAGTGGCGATTAATAACCAATGTGGCCCATAATTATAGAGGTGTAATTCTTGCCAGGTTACAATACGGACAAAACCAATTGTCCCTAAAATGACCCCCAGTAATACTCCGGAAACGAGCTCGCGGCGCATTACCCTCCACCACTCAGCAATGGTTACTTCGCCCAAAGCCATGGCCTGGATAATTAACGTTGATGCCTGGGAACCGCTATTACCGCCACTACTCATAATCAAAGGAATAAAAAGAGACAATACCACTGCCTTTTCGAGTTCGATTTCGAAATGTTGCATGGCTGTTGCGGTTAACATTTCGCCCAAAAACAGCACGATTAGCCAACCAGCACGCTTTTTCACCAATTTGAGGATCGGGATATCCAGATAAGGCTCATCCAAAGCCTCTGTACCCCCTATTTTATGCATATCTTCGGTATACTCTTCGTTGGCTATCCACAAAATATCATCAACGGTAACGATACCTAAAAGAATATTATTCTCGTCTACCACAGGTAAAGCTACGCGGTTATTCATCCTAAAAATGTTAATGGCATCTTCCTGAGGGTCGTTTGCTTTTAAGGCGATGAAACGTTTATCGGTCAACTCACCGATAATGGCTTCAGGATCGGCGAGTAAAACCTCCCGGATCCTGATATCGTCCAATAGTACCCCTTCTTTATCGATTACGTACACTACATCAATGGTTTCGGAATTCTTTCCATAACGCCTGATGTGCGCCAGCACCCTCGCGATAGACCATTCAGGTTTTACGGCAATGTAATCGGGTGTCATTAACCGGCCGATACTGTATTCGTTGTAACCTAAAAGGGTGAGCGATTCATTTCTTTCCTGTGGTGGCAACAGGGTAATCATTTTTTTTACCACATCTCCTTTTAGTTCACCAAAAAGTGCCGTACGGTCATCGGGTGGCAGATCTTTGATGATCTGATTGAGCTTATTGCCTGAAAGTTTTTTAATAATACGCTCCTGTGTAGGAAAATCCAGAATCCTGAAAACATTTACGGCCCTGTTGAGGGACAAGGTTTCGATAAATTTGGCTGCATATTGTGGAAGTTCGTCAATCAGTTCTTCCACATCCGAAATGTTCAGTTGATCCAGATATTGCTTTAGCGCTTTATCGTTCTCTTTCTCAATTAGTTCCTGAATTTCTTCCACAACCATTTCTTCCATACGCAGCTATTTATTTTATTACATGCCAAAACCTTAATTAACGGTTCGCAAAGGTGCATTTTATTTCGCTAAAATGCCAGACTAAGCCTCTAAAAACAGCATAGCAAAAGGTCTGATTTAAAAATAGAAGTGCATCAAGTCAATATGAACGCCTATCTGATCAATAGATTTAATCATTTTTTAACATAAAATATACGTTTTAACGGGATTGCCTGCCACCAATTTCATCGTATTTCTTCAATCAAAAGAAGCCTGAAAATGTAAACCATCGTAAAAAAGCTTTTGTATAACCGTGATTCTAACCAGGAATATTTTGTATCTTGTCATATCTAATATGTCTCTCATGAACAATACAATTCCCTGCATCATCATCGATGATGACCAGTCAGCTATTGATACTCTTCAAGAATGTATCTCCGCATTTCCAAGGCTCAGATTAGCACTAACGTATACAAAATCAGTTTCAGCATTAAACGATATTACCATGCTGAAGCAAAGCCATATCATCTTCACAGATATCGATATGCCTCATCTTTCGGGAATTAACCTCGCGGAGAATTTGAAAGGCGAATCGCATAATATTATTTTTATCACCTCCTATCCGCAATATGCGATCGAAGCTTTTAAAGTCAGGGCAAAGCATTATCTTCTTAAGCCATTTGATCTTTCAGAATTTGCAAAAGTGGTAAATGATGTATTAAAAGAATGTTATAGCAGTCATAATTTTGAAGGGGACAGTGAAGATGTGTTTTATTTTAGAAAATCCAGCGATAAAAGCACCATATTAACTATACCAAAAAACGAAATTATCTATATCCAGGGTTCAAATAATCATATCCATCTATACACGCCTACCGAAAATCACTCAGTTTACATGACTATTAAGGCAATGGAGGAAAAACTTAAATATAATACCAGCTTTTTCAGGGTACATAAATCCTACATCATCAATTCGGCTTTTGTAAAGAAAATTGAAGGTAATAAAATAAACCTTGGAAAGTATGAAGTATTGATGGCGGCACATTACAAGGCAGCCTTCATCAAGTTCATTGAAGACAGGTTTCTCCTATCCAGCAGGACATAGCCTGAGCTGTAAAGGCTATAGCTGAATTTAACTGTATTTTTTTGAGAAAAAAGATTAATATAGCCTAAAGTGGCTAATAAAGAAGAGTTTACAAGAACCGGAAGTGCTATCGGTAACGATTTAGTAATGGTGCTTACTGCACTCGCTTTCATCTGATTACCTTGTAAATCATTACTGCAAATATAAAAAAATAAAGGGTAAAGTACACTCAAACTTTACCCTTTTTGCGTTATTTATCTTTCCTCAAAAAAGCCTAATTAAAAATAAATCTTTCCCAATATGGGGTCAATCTGTGATGTTGGTTTAAATGTTATTTCCAAGCTTTGGCAAATTAACAAAGATCTATTTCTCAGTCAACAATTTGTCCCAATATCTTAACTAACGCCTAAACTATGGAAATCGTGTTGAATAAAATATTATCGGAAATTCAGCGTCAGGAAGATAAGCTGTCTTCTAAAGTGATGCAAACTGTGGATGAGGCTTACCAGATGACCTTATTTTTGAATGAAATGCTGTTTACCATAAAGATGAAAGTCTTACAAACCGGATTTAAAGACGACCAGCAGGAAATCCATTTTTTTAAGGACATCAAACCGCAAATTTTAGGGAAACTTATTTATTATAATAAAGTATTCCGTATTGAAACTACCTGCCCGGTAAGTACGGGGCGGATACATCAAAGTTATTTTGAGAACCAATTAAAAATCCTTAAATCTGAATATAAGGAAAACATTTCCTGTGAGGACTTTTACAGGTACTACCGTGCGGGCAGAACCGACCGGGATCATTGCTATTTCAGGCTTGGAAAAATCAATTATCACGACGGATTAAAGAGTTCCGTATTTGAAATTGACCTTAGTTTTTCCACTTATTATGATAACAAAATTGCGCATATTATAGCCAATGAGTTACTTTATACTTTTTTGCTTACTAAAATAAGCCCTGGGAAAAATCCCGATACCATTTCAATAAACGGGGATGCTAACAAAGACATTTCGTGGACTAATTCACAGAATGCGCTCATTGAGTTGATTTACGCTTTATATGCGTCGAAATCTATTGCCTTCGGTAAAATAGGTATTAGAAAATTAGCGTTGATATTCCAAATCTTATTCCAAACACCCTTAAACGATATACATCATTCTTTCCATAGGATGAAGACAAGAGCTGGCTCCAGGACGGCGTTTTTAGACCAGCTAAAAATTTCTCTCGAAGAATATATGGATAAAGACCTTTAATAAGGCTAACACAGGTTTTCAAAGCAGTACACCAAATGTGCTGCTTTTTTTTTGCCCATATCTGCCAATTGGAAAATATGGGCAAAAGGCTTTCACAAAATATCCGAAACACGCTAAAACCCTTACCAATCAAAGGTTTTTCCTCATTGCAAAAACTTTCAAAAAAATGCCAAACCAATGGGTAAGCATTGGCAGACAAACACTGCCACACTTCTGAATTTTGCCCTGTGAATATTAAACAACAGTGCTATGAACATAATAACAGTTGAAGAAGAAGTGTGGAAGCACCTTAATGAACGGTTGAAAGCCATTAGCGAATATATCCTCAAATTGGAAGATACAAGCTACGACAGCTTGTGGCTTAACAATCACGAAGTCTGCCAGTACCTCCACATCAGCGAAAAAACATTGTGGCGTATGCGCACCACAGGTCAGATAGTCTTTTCCAAAATGTATGGGCAGTATTACTATACGATTGGTGCTATCAAAGAAATGCTCAATGCAAACGCTGTGCAGACCAAGGATGAATATGTAGAGCAACTTATGGCAAAAGGCAAAAGCTATATTGAGAAAGGCAGAAAATTGAAATCAGGTAATCATTAATAGCATACACGTATGAACATTGACAGAATGGAATTCGTGGCGTGGATGGAACGTATAATGGATAGGCTTGACATTCTCGGCAACCACATAGACGATTTACAAAAGAAGCGCAACAGCATAGATGGCGAAGAATTACTGGACAATCAGGATTTATTGCAAATGCTGAAAATAAGCAACCGTTCCCTGCAACGGTATCGCTCCATAGGCAAGCTGCCTTATTATACCATTAGCGGAAAGCTGTATTACAAACTGTCCGATGTGCATCAGTTCATCAGAGAAAGTTTTAACCCGCCTTTGCCCAAATTGGATGCCAATAAGTGACAAACGCTGCCTTTGAGTGCCACATAAAGCAAATCAGTGAAGGCTTCCTTTACATTCGACGGTGAATTTTAAAATATCAGATTATGAGTGAAGAAACAACGACTAAACAGGAAATGCCCGAACAGCTTTCGGACATATTACTCGTACTGGATAAAGAGAAAATGAAAATCCAGGCGGTAAAGAAATCAGTCAATCATCTTCATATTAAACAATATTTAGCTACAAATAATACTTATGTTACTGCAACTAAGTTGCAAACTTAGACAAAATATTAGAAAAGATATACATCCTTAATGGTTATCTACGAAAATTAAGTTTTGCGGGATATTATTGTCCAAATACATTAACAATGCTTTGAAATCACATTAAATTATTGCAACTTTGTTGCGGTAATTTTAGCCGTACTGTCGATCTACCGATTCAAGTGTACGGTGAACAGCTTAAATTTTTATGAACTTCTTACTTGAAATATGAGAAGATTTTTAGTGCTCATTTTTATTTTTTCTGCCGTTTTTTGTTATGGGCAAGCCAGCATATCATTAGTTGGGAAAGTAGCCGATTCATCAACCAAACATTTTATTCCATTAGTATCAGTTAGCTTTTCGGCGGTTGGTTTCGATGTTAAAAAGTCAACCTTAACAGATACAAGCGGGTATTTTACATTTGAGGTCTCACCTCGTTATGATTACATTTTAACCATTAGCTGTATTGGTTATGAACAAAAAACAATAACGGTGCATAAGGATTGGCTAAAATCCACCAAAACGTTCAATCTGGACACCATATACCTCCCCCGAAAGTCAAAAAAATTAGATGAAGTAATTGTAACTGGTAATCGGCCAAAGATTAGGCAAGAAATAGACCGTTTAATATATGACATCCAAGCCGATAAGGATCATAAGGTTTTAAATGTATTGGAAATGATGTCCAAAGTTCCGCTCCTTTCATTGGATGGCGAAGAAAATGTTTTGCTAAAAGGTAGCGGCAGTTACCGGATATTTATTAATGGCCGTCCGTCGGCGATGTTTGTCAATAACCCTAAAGAAGCATTGAGGGCTATGCCAGCCAGTTCTGTTAAACAAATTGAGGTCATCACTACACCACCAGCCAAATATGATGCTGAGGGGCTTGCAGGGATCATAAATATTGTCCTAAACAAAAAACTGGTTGATGGTTATAGCGCATCAATAGGTATTAACTATAACAACACAGTTGGTACTGGCGAAAATCTTACACTTTCGGGCAAAAAAGGCAAATTTGGCATCACTGGGCGAGCTTACTTATTTCAGGATTTTGAACGTCATTTGCAGAAAAGTGTCTGGAGACAAACATTTTCACCATATCAATCCAGTTTTTCCCAATCTGGTGACTATTCCTTTAAAGGAAGCTATTTTACCGAAAGCGTTGAACTTAGCTATGATATTGATACATTAAATCTACTTACCGCTTCCATTAATTTTACGAATACCAGGTATGATGATCAAACATTAATTTCTGCACTCTCTTTAAATGACCAGCAACAATTATTTCAAAGCTATCAGGCACGTAACCTTAATCCGCAGAGAGAAAGTGGGCTTAATCTCGATGTTAATTATCAAAAGGGGTTTAAGAATAAAAAAGACCGGTTACTAACGCTTTCTTATCAATATCAGCACGCTCCTGAAAGACAGACCAATGATGTTTATTTTACCAATAAGCAGAATTATACAATGAGTGATTACTGGCAAAAAAATCAGGCCAGTTTAACCGAGCAGACATTTCAGGCAGACTATGTTCATCCGGTATCTAAATTTACATTTGAAGGTGGTGGAAAAGCTATATTTCGTAACAACACCAGCGATTTTACAACTGGATTGTTAGCACCTATAAACGGTTCTACTAACAGTTATCTACAACCGGATGATGAATTCACTTATAGTCAGAATATATTCAGCTTATACCAATCCTGGCGTTTTAAGATTAAATCAATTGAACTGAAAACGGGACTTCGATTGGAGCATACCATAGTAAATGGCGATTTTGTAACACAGCAACAAAGCCTGAATACCTCATATACCAACCTGATACCGGTAATATCCATTCAACATAGGTTAAAACAGGGAGCATTGAACTTTGGGTTTACACAGCGAATCAACAGACCAGGGATAGGTCAGCTCAATCCATTTGTTAATCGTGCCAATCCAGCTTTCGCTTCATCTGGCAATCCGGACTTGAAAGCTGTTTTAAAGAATAATCTTGAATTAAGCTATAGCCGGTACGGTAAAGCGAACATCAATATTAGTAGCAGTTATTCCTTCTCTAACAATACCATTCAGACAGTTACCACCTTGGTTGATAGTATCGCTTACACCAGTTTCGAAAATCTTGGAAAAGACAGGGGATTATCGTTAAACCTTAGTGTAAGTTATCCTTTCACTAAGGCGCTTTCTGTTACGTTGAATAGTGAATTGAATTATGTATGGTTGAAAGGGACTTATAATAATTACTCGTTTACCAATAGTGGATTACAAGGATATGCCTACGGAAATGTGAGTTATGATTTCAAAGAAAATTGGCGCTTTAGCCTTGCCTCAACGCTCAGGGGAAGGGATATATTTCTTCAAGGATCAAGTAACGGGTATATCGCAAGTACTTTCAGGGTTTCAAGAAATCTATTCCAAAAGAAATTTACGGTTGCCGCAACTGCAAACAACCCTTTCAGTAAATACCGGTATGTATTAGCAAAAACAAATGGCATTGATTTTATCCAGGAACGAAATACACAGCGCTTTTATCGCTCATTCAGTCTATCGCTTAACTACAATATCAACAACCTTAAATCATCTATCAGGAAAAACGACCGGGGCATTAAGAATGATGACCTGATAAGTAATTAACCTATGGCCATACGAACAACTTTTCCTTTTTACCGTCAGTTGGATTCGATGGATTGTGGGCCAACCTGCCTGCGTATGGTGGCAGCACATTTTGGAAAAAGCCACTCCATCTATTGGCTTAGAAATCTTTGCCATATCGACAAAGCAGGTGTTAGTTTCAGTTCATTAAAAGGAGCACTTGAAAAGATGGGTTTTAAGGCACTTCCCGTTGAAATTGATTTGGACACCTTAAAAGAAAAAGTACAGTTGCCCTGTATTTTACATTGGGACAAAAAGCATTTCGTTGTTCTTTATCAGGTAAGTCAAAATGGAATTTGGGTAGCTGATCCCGCAATTGGTAAAATCAGGTATGAGGTTAGTGAGTTCTTGAACCATTGGCAATCAGAACTGGGCACAAATGAGGGCAGAGCTATAATTATAGAGCCAACCTCAATCTTTTACGATACTGTTTCACAAAAAGAGCCTAAAATTGGCTTGGCTCATTCGTGGCAGCTTCTTAAAGCACATCAAAGGAAACTGTTATTTACCGTACTTACGCTATTAATCGGTTCCAGCCTCACCCTAATTCTTCCTTTTATAACACAGGCTATTGTCGATAAAGGAATAAATGGTAAAAGCCTTTCATTGATAAAGTTATTGGCACTTGCTCAATTGTTATTGGTTTTCGGCCGGATAGCGATGGATGTGATCAGGGCCAGGTTACTTTTTGGCATAGGTACTGAGATCAGTATTGAAACGCGCACTAGCTTTTTATCGAAACTGCTGAAACTCCCTTTCACTTTTTTTGATACCAGAAATATTGGCGACAATATCCAAAGGATGCAGGATAATCAGAAAGTTGAACAGTTTTTTACGGAATCCCTGGTCAACATCTTGTTAGCCATTATCAGCTTTCTGGTTTTTGGAAGTGTGCTGGCTTATTACAATATGCCTATTTTTTGCACTTTTTTAGTTGGCAGTGCGATAATGCTTTGCTGGATTTTGGTCAATTCTCAACAACGAAAAATTATAGACTATAAACTGTTCAGACAATCGTCAGCCAATCAACTGATGCTGGTAGAGAGTATCTCTGCTATACAGGAAATCAAACTTACAGGCTGTGAAAATCAAAAAACCACACATTTTGAACAACAGCAGCGAAATGCTTATGCAATTAAGCTAAAAAGCCTGAAGCTGGATCAACGCATACAGAACGGGACCCAATTGGTGAACGAAATAAAAAATGTTTTGATTACCTACCTGGCCGCCTCGGCAGTTGTTTCGGGAGAAATGTCAATGGGTATGATGTTATCGATCTCTTTTATTGCCGGACAATTAAATACACCCATTTTTCAGTTTACAGAATTTATCCGGACCTACCAAAATGCAGATTTTAGTATGCGAAGAATGAATGAAATATTTCTTGAAGCTGACGAAGATGATGCTAAGCAGGAATTTAAAAAAGTTAAGAGACAGTCTCTTAGATTAAGTAAAATTTCCTTTAGGTATGGCGCTCCTGAAACTCCATTATTGTTCGATGACTTGTCCCTGAAAATCCCATATGGTAAAACCACGGCAATTGTTGGAATGAGTGGCAGTGGAAAAACAACACTCCTAAAGTTGCTCCTAAAATTCTACAGCCCTTTTTCAGGAAATATTCTTTTGGGCGAAACTGACTTGGATTCTATCAATGCTTCAGAATGGAGAAAGCGGTGTGGTGTAGTGATGCAGGACGGATTCATCTTTGCCGATACTATATCCAATAATGTGACGGTAGGATTTGATGCTATTGACCACGAAAGATTAATACGTGCGTGTAAAATGTCAAATATGCTATCATTTATTGAAAGCCTTCCATTTGGGTTTAATACGATCATTGGTAAAGATGGCCACGGTTTGAGTGAAGGCCAGAAGCAGCGAATCCTTATCGCTAGGCTTATATATAAAAACCCTGATTTCGTTTTTATGGACGAAGCCACTAATTCTCTGGATGCAAATAATGAAAAGGTTATACAGGAAAATCTCGATGAATTTTTTGTGGGTAGAACCGTAGTGGTCGTTGCTCATCGATTAAGTACCGTGCGAAATGCAGATAACATTGTGGTTTTGGATAAAGGGCGAATTCTCGAACAAGGTTCGCACAAAGATTTGGCTTTGGCTAAGGGACCATATTACACACTTATCAAAAATCAACTCGAATTGGGTAAATAGAAATTAATGAATACAGAAAAAACGCAATCAAATAGCAGGCTCCTTCTTTATCCATATGTATTTTTCAGATATGCATCGGGTGACCATTCGCAATTCGAGCAGCTTAAATTAAAAAGTTGGATTTCCATTTCATCGCATTTTACATCGTTAAACACCGAGATTAAAGTTGTAAAAGAACTATTATGTGACTATTTATTTCACGAGGTTTCAAGAACCGATGTGGTTTTAGAAAAGCAGTTGCTGATCAATCTTAAAAGGGATGTATTTAATGATCGCGACGTTCCAAATATTGGTGAAATATTAGCGATCAAATCTAATATTGAAACTAACCTTTTACATCGTTACAGTTCATTGAGGGAAACCAGGAAAGCTGCTATGGCCAGCTGGAAGGAATATTTTGACAAGCATCAGCTAAATAATCATAAAGCTCTTCGTAAAATTTCATCAGATGAACTCTTCTTAAAAGGTATTCGGCTTTCAAGCAATGATCTTTATAATGAAGTCATTCAATTTGTAAATAAACCAATTGAAAAATTAACAAAAAAGGATTTTAAAATTGAGTACAGTCTTTTGAGATATCTCACCAGAATGTATTACAAAACTTCTCCTTTCAGCACGTTCACACATATTGGATTGGGTAAAATTTTTCCGTCAGGTGTATTACTTCAACTTCCTGCCGAATGTAAAATATTAAGTCGTTTAAGATTGAACAACCGCGTATTGGAACATATCAAAAATCTTGTATCGGCTCATCCAGATATCAATGATTCGGTTTTCATCAATTTTAATCCAACAATAGATTTAAAAGACAATAAGGTCAGCTTTTTAATAAATTTCCATAACCTGGAATCTTTTCAGACCGTTGATGTCAATCCTGTTATTAATAGGTTATTAGAAATCCGCGACACTGAAAATAAAGATTATAGACTGAATGAGTTAGTTGGAATTCTGGGAAATGACATAGATGCCACTCCAACTGAGATTAAAGAATATCTGCTAAAACTAGTTGAGGTAGGCTTGCTTGAATTTGACTTTAAAGTCTCGCCGCTTTTACCGGACTGGGATACAGCGTTGATTGAAGCGTTGAAAAATTACGAGTCGCCATCATATTTAATAAGCGATGTGATAAAATATTTAAAGGATCAGCGGCTGAATTACCTGTTGTATGAAACCTCAGCGGCATCACCACGCCATATGATTTTACAGCATATGGTAGATAGATCTGAAAAGATTTTTGATGATTTTTTGGAATGCCTTGGACTGAAGGGATTTGATCGACAGGCATACAAAAAGCAATTCCAACAGAATTTTGAAAACAACAAGTTTAAAAGGCTTCCTTATTTATTATCATCAATTACTACAGAAAATATTGTACTCGAAGATACTTACACTCCTGAAATTGCTATAGTAGATGAAATTTCTATTAAAGCAATAGTAGAGTTAATTAGTGAGCTTGGCAATTACCTTAAACCTTTCAGCAAAGTTTCAAAGCTGCAGCAAATTTGTGAATTCTTTATTGAAACCTATGGCTTGGAGAAGGAAATTAGCTTGCTTGACTTTTATCGTGATTATGCCATTAATGAAAAAAACCAGCAGGAAAGTAAACAAAAGATACAGCCAGGTTTTGGTGAAATTGATCAAATACAAAAATCTAAATACAATGATTTTTTTGCAGTGCTGAAAGAAAAGTTGCAAAACATAGTTAATAGTCAAAAAGACGAAATCTGTTTAACCAGGCATTGCTTTGAGGAGTTTACCAATGATGAGTCTCAACCGGCCCAAAATATTTCTTTTGGAATGTTTACCCAATTATATGTTGATCGCAAAAAGTTAAAAGCAGTGATCAACAGCGTATGTCCGGGAATGGGACGGGCATCAGGTCGTTTTCTTCATCTATTTGATGAGGAAGTGACTGCTCAACAACGTGAATTGAACAAAACATTAAATGATGGGGTAATGATGATGGAATTATCAGATGCATCCTTTTTCAACGCCAATATTCATCCTCCATTGCTGCCTTACGAACTTAAAATCCCGAATGGATATACTGCACTGCCGATAGAGCAACAAATCGATGCTAAAAGAATTATGGTATACATATGTAAAGCGACCGGACAGTTGTGCTTACGTGACAAGATCTCAGGCAAGCAGATTATACCTTACGATATGTGCCTCCAATCTGTTTCACAGCGGTCCAAACTCTATCAACTATTATCCAATTTTTCTGTACAAGGCAGCATTAATTTTAATCCGATACGACAAGCTGTCCAAGATCTCTTATATGGCAGTGAAGACAAATTTGAGGAAAGAGAAGTTTATTTTATGCCCCGATTGGTTTACGAAGATCTCCTCATACTCAAGAGGAAAAGTTGGACCATTCGTACGAGGTCAATTCCGAAGAAAAAAGATCAGCAGGATGATGCAGCTTATTTTATGGAATTAAACGAATGGCGGACATTACATCACATTCCTGCTGAAATTTTTCTTTATATCAAACTAAGGGCAGATGATACGACAATTGGCAATTCAGATGATTATAAACCGCAATATATTTGCTTTGAAACACCTTTAATTGTAGCACTTTGGTCTAAACTGCTACGCAAAGCCGGGGATCACATTTTCCTGGAAGAAATGCTGCCCTCAACTGACCATCTAAATAAAAATCCAATAAATGAAACGCTAATACAGTGGTATGAATACAAATAAAGATGCTAAAAATCAGGTATGGATCTCAGCATATATCTATTATAATGACATAATCAAAGACTTATTGATAGAATGTGTCGCCAAATTTATCAATGAGATGCGATCAAGATATGAATTACATCGATATTTCTTCATCCACTATTATGAATCAGGCTATCATATGAGGCTTCGGTTGAAGGTGCCAGCTGATATGGTGGCGACCTGGAAGTCTGGACTGGAAAATACTTATAAGTGCTTTTTAAATGATCGAGAAAATAGAAACCTTGCCACTGCGGACAGTGTTTACATTCGGTATAGCCCTTATTTGCCGGAAATTGAAAGGTATGGTGGCAGCGAGGTGATTGCTATAGCCGAAAAACAATTTGAATGCTCTTCTGAATTTGTCATCAATCTTCTTAAAGACAAGCAACGTCAATCATCATTATCAATGGCCATCAAAATAAATTTGATATTAATGACTGGCTTAAAGCTAAAGATTGGAGAAATGATACAGCTTTGTAATGATTTTGTTGAAGATTGGCTGTTTGTTCTATACGATATGACAAAGGATATTCCCACCCAACGGAGCTATTTTATTCATCATTTCGAAGAGAAGTTTCAAGAATATACCGATGATCTCGTCCCTGCAGTAGAGCTGATCTGGAATGAATTAAAAATGGAAACGTTCAATGATGAGACAGCATCAACCTACTATTTGTCTTGTTTGCAACAGCGATATGATTACGAGAATGTAAATCTTGATCTTTCTTCCAGATTGGATATCGTAAGAAGCTTTATCCATATGAATAACAATCGTCTTAGCATCCGCAACATTGATGAGTCATACATCATTTATCTATTACGCAGAACGCTTGAAACAATAAGGAATGGAATTAAAACAGCAACTTCACAGAGAGGTCATACGGATTGCTAATGAATTGTTACACCGTTCTCAACGGAATGAAAATGGGATTTATTGGCATACGCTGGATAGGGAACCATACGGAGAAGCTTATCAGCAGGTAAATGAGGAAATCTACAATGGTGTTGCTGGAATATCATTGTTCTTTATTTCCTTGTACCAATATTCGAAAGATGAAAAATATCTGAAAGCTGCAGAAGAAAGTCTGAGTTGGTGCAAAGCATACGTTCAATCCTCATCGGTTAAATACTATACATTTTATACCGGTGCAACAGGTGTCATCTACGCATTTATAAAACTCTTTGAGATCAGTGGAAAAAGTGAGCATTTAAAATCTGCTGAAGATTTGTTCTATGATATCAAAGATGGCATTATAGATAAAGTGACCATTGATGATTTTTTGAGTGGCAATGCTGGTAACCTGTTTGTAATTTCCTATCTCCATTTATATTCTGGCAGCACTGAAACTGGCGATATGGTTGACCTGTTACTTAGCAGGTTAATTGATAAAGCAAGGATTTCCAGAACTGGGCTAAAGTGGGGGTATTTTTCTAATGCTATTGATAGTCTTACTGGAGTCACACACGGAGCATCCGGAATAGCACACGTTTTTATTGAGATTGCTAATTCACTTCAAATTCCCGGTCTTATTTGGATTGCTGAGAAAGCACTATATTTTGAGGATGAATATTATAGTGAATACTTGCATTCTTGGATTGATATGCGTTTATATCCGGAGCATAGTGGCGTTAATGAAAAGCCGGGAAAAAATTTGTCTTTTTATCTAAAGCACAAAAGAGATGTAAACGCCTGGGCCCACGGTATAACGGGGATGGGTTTAGTGAGGTTAAACGCAGGAAGACAGCTCGAAAAAAATTATTTGCTTGATAAAGCAAAACAATGCTTAAAGCTCACTCAGGATGATATTTACGGTAAAGCTGAGTTTTCGAATTTTACGATCAGCACAGGCGCTGGTTCTTGGATGGAATTATTTCTAACAGGTGCCAAAACTTTTAATAGGCCTGAATTAAAAGTCCACGCATATTTCCTTGCCGAGAAAAGCCTGGAACATAAAGATAATATTGGAAAGTATGCATCGGCTTGGTTCACCGATAAAGATGATCCATCATTACTGTTAGGAACTGCCGGAATCGGATATATGTACCTTCAACTTTTAAACGATCAAACGGATTCCATCTTGCTACCACTCATAACTGCGCCTTCACGACCTTATAAAAAGCAAGGATTGCAAATTAATGAAATAAAGCAACGTATCTACGGAAAGTTCTACCGGCGTACTTTGTCTTTACTGGAACACGCACAGGTAGGTTTAGGAGATTTGTGGTATGGTGAACGGAGCAATGATATCATCAGCCTCTCAAAGTATTTAGAGCAAGTGGTAAAAGCGGTACCAGAAAACCTTAAAGATAGATTGTCAGATATCTTTCAATTTGAATTCCAAAAAGTAATGATGGAAATCACACCTGATTATAATATTTACAGGGAACAAAAACGGAGTTTTTTCAAAGATCAGCTACTAATGCTCAACGAAATTCCAACCGCTGATTTTGAAAAATTAAAATTCCAGCTAAGCGGACACGTTCACATAAGGAAAACAGAATGGGATTGGAGTGAAAGTGAACAAGCGATATGGTTCGAGAATACGGATAGTGGCCCAGCTGAATATCAGGCTGTACTATGGGCAGGTAATGACCGAGTTGAAGAATATCATCCTACCAAATTCTGTGGCATAATTCTAAAATATTTATTAAAGGAAACAAAGTTTTCTTCCCTATTAAAACAATTAATAAAAGAATTTGAGATTGGAGATAAAGCACTATTGAAGAATAAATTGACCGAACAACTCCGCTATCTAATCAACAAACAACTGGTAATCTTTATAAAATAAAACGCCGCTCCGAAGTAATCAGAGCGGCGAAAGGATTGTGCTTATTACAATACAGCAGACAATGATGCTGATTGGCTTGGGCAAGTACAATCTTTTGGATGCTGAGGATCGGTTTTTTCGGTATGCGTTGGGTGAGTTGATTCACCTAAGCCACCAGCCAAACGCTGTGAAACCTCAGAACTGATGCTTGTTACCAAGCTATCTACTTTCAGTTCATCCAAAGTGAGCTTTCTTTTTAATTCTTTCATAAGTTTTAAATTTAAAAGTTATGCCTGATAATAATGGGGATCGGCTTATCCCATTATGTTGCAACAGCATAAAGATACTAATATCGCAACACAGTTGCAATAATAGTATCAATTAAATTTTTATAACCTGTAGGCTACAGAAAGTTTGAAATTGAATGGCATACCTTCTGTGTAATAACCATTTCCATTATAGATATCTCCGGCCAGTATATATCTTTTATTAGTTAGGTTATCCAACAGCAAACGGGTGGTAACTTTACGGTAGGTATAAGCTACTGAGCCATCCAGTTTGGTGTAATTCGGTATATAGGTATCAGGTGTTGTAGTGGCTTTTTTAATGATGGTCGTTTGACCCAAAGCTAAGCTCAGACCCGGAACAGCATCTGCCGGAAATGTATAGCGTAACCAGGTATTGATTACTTGGCGTGGAGCCGAAGCATAACGCTGGCCAACCAATGCAGGATTATTATCTTTTGTAACTTTAACATTAGAATAAGCATAGTTTGCTGATATGGTAACGTTTGATACTACACGACCGATGATATCTAATTCAATACCTTTGCTTCTAACCTGCCCAAGCTGAACGTTAAAAGTTGGCGCAGATGGGTCTACCGTGACCATATTGTTTCTCGCCATATCGAAACCTGTAATTGTTGTCGATAAATTACCGCCAAACCAATCACGCTTCAAGCCTATTTCCCTATCCTCACCTCTGATTGGAACGAAAGCTTTCCCTTCTTTATCTTGTCCTGCTGTAGGGACAAAGCTCTGGTCGTAAAGAGCGAAAATAGAAGTTGATTTATCTATCAGGTAAGTTAACCCTACACGGGGGGTGAATGCCTTTTGCTTCAAGGTTTTAGTTTCTGGTGCAAAAATGCCGCTGTTTTCCCTTTTATTGTAGGTGTAGCGACCACCAAATTGTATAAAGAATTTATCACTGATACTTGTTGTATTGTACAGGTAAACTGCGGCAAAATTATTGTCATACCGGAATCCATTAAAGGTTTCCTGGTTTCCCTGCAATTCATCCCTGCTCAAACCATATTTGAGGTTATTAATGTTCAGTTCAAAAGATTTTGTACCATAAGACTGAAATGTAGAATCTTTATCCAGAACGTATTCACCGCCAAATAATAGACGGTGAGTGATTTTTTCTCCGGTTTTAAATTTACCATTCAAAAATAACTGCGTTGAAGCTCCACGGCCATTATTATACGTGCGAAAGCTCAGTCTGTGCGCAATACCATTTGCGTCAAATCCAACTGCATTATATCCGGTTTCTTCCGCCAGAAATGACCAGGTTTCTGATGGCGTTTTATAAAAAGAAGATTGAGAAGTTATTTTCCAGTTGTCGTTGAACTCGTGTTTAATCACAATCCTTCCATATTGTGATTTTGAGTAAGAATTTGGTAGTCCCGGATCTGCCTGATAGTTGGCGTGGCGATCATCAGTTAGCATTTTATCCTGGGCAAAAAACTTGGTATAGGTTGAACCGCCAATGGCAGTTTGGTTATTTAGAACGTACTCTGCCAAAATTGAAGTTCGTTTACTGAAATTATATTGAATTACAGGTGCGATTATAAATTTGTTTGACTTCATAATATCAACAAAGTATTGCTGATAGTTATAAGCAGCATTAAACCGGTAAGAAAATCCTTTTTCCTTTACGGCACTTCCGGCATCTACAGCAGCCCTGTAAAAATTGAAGCTTCCCGCAGTTAAGGTTGCGTTTAAAATATTGTTATCTGTAGGAACTTTTGTTACCACATTGATCCTGCCACCAGCTTCACCAGAACCACCGAGGAAACCGGCAGGGCCTTTAATAAATTCTATACGCTCAATCACTGATTCATCATCCTGCGAATGTCCATAGTCGCCAGTTGGAAGACCATTTCTCACAATTCCATTCTGAGGTAGACCACGCATATAAAGATTACTTGCGCCATCAAATACGTTGTTGTTCAAACCAAAATAAGTGCCGCTGGAATTGCGGGCGGCATCGCGTAAATTGAAAACACCCTGATCAACAAGAACAGCAGATGAGATACTCACTATATTTTGCGGCATCGTCAATAATGGCTGATCCAGTTTCAAAGTTTGGGACAAGGTATCGTTCTTCAGTTTTCGTCTAGTGTCACGCACAACTACTTCTTGAAGTTCCTTCACTTTGGCTGTATCGGGATTTATAGGTTTAGAAGGTTTTTGTTGGGCAAAAGCCCCCAAAAAGCCTCCTAATAATGGAATTATTAAAATGTACCGTTTTTTCATTTTTTTATTGTTTTATGGTTTATATTATTTGTTGCAATGAGAAGAAAAAACCCACAAAATATCAGTGTTAGGCAACTTCTGATGGTTAAGCCGGCATCCTTATAATCATAGCTTGGAAACCTGGTATAATCATCAGCACTGAATTTTTTGTCGTTGAAAATAAAGCCGTAGATATAGTCCTGCCATTGTCTTTGGAAAAACTTAGTACTTCGGTCGAAATTTTTAAAGCTAGCCAGGTCATTTTGTGCCAATTGATTGAAAGCTTTTTGAGCCGCAAGCGTAGGCACCCAATCCGATAATGTTGTCATCAGTGCATTCCGCTCATCAATCCGGTCATTGAATTTTTGAGTTATTGGATAAAGGCGCCGTTCCATTTCATCATAATAGGCAGCAAAGCGCCGTGGACTATACTGAAGCGAGTCATTGACGTTGCCAGTTTTATATTCCGGATGATGCTTATAGAAATTCCAGATCAAATCTTTAGGGCTGATGGCCCATACGTCTTCCTCAATCTTGCGCTGCTCAGAATCCATATCTGCCCTGAGCAAGGTGGGATATGCAAGATCTATATAGAGATTGAGTGTAAATGGAATTAACAGTGCAAGCACCATCCAGCTTGCCGACATATAAAGTACGGTCAGGATGGAACTCTTTCTAAGTCTGATAAATAGATACAGTAAGGCAGTCCAGAAAAAGATATAGCAACATACTATAGCAATCCAGTTCAATGATCTGAGTGGATTAATGCTACCTTCTGAGGCCTGAATAATCCCATATATATTAAGGGCTAAAGTAATCAGTAGTATTAGGGATATCCTGATCAGATATTTAAGCAAAACTATTTTCTCCGGTTTCCCGGACTGCACTGCCATTAAAGAAAATGTACCGTTCTCATTTTCACTTGAAACGACATTATAGCTAAAGCCAATCATTAAAAGCGGAAGAAGATATATGATTACAAAGGAGAGATCAATATTTCCCTCAGCCAGAATTTCTGGGTTTGAAATGTCAGGAGCATAATTTTGTGTCAGGTTTCGTTCAGTAGAAACCTGCTTGTAAAATGGAAGCACATCACGCTGTCCAATGGCCAATGCACTAAAACCGTTGGGTGTAAAAATTGCGTAAGGCTTAATGTTATAATTTACCGACGATGGCTCGCTTACACCGGCATAGTCCTTTTTACCTTGTGGAGTAAGGGTGTCCGATTTAAATTTTTTCACAGATTCGTCAATCTTGGCTGCATAGGTTTTCTGCAAACTGTCGATAACAACCTGCTGTGAAGCAACTACATTTTTTCCGTAATGAATACTGTATAAGCTAATGATAATGTAAAAACCTAGCAAAACCAGATAGAATGGCTTTCGGTACCACAGCTTCCATTCAAAAATAAATAGGGTCTTGATCATAGGTTTATTTCCTGATTTTAATAACTGAAAGTTCGATGAGCAGCAATATTAGCCCCAGCCAGCAAAGCAGGGATATTCCGATAGGTATAAGGTAGGCCGGTAGAATTGCCGAACCTTGAATATGATATATGAACGGTTTAATGCCAGCCAAAAAATTAGCACTCACCAGATGCTTCTCTTCTTTGGGATCGGAATGTACCAGTGCATTGTTAAGTGTTCTTACAAATTCATTCCGATACGTTCCGGCTTTATGATGGAAATCTTGGTGATGGAAAAGATCAGTTCCCGCAAATGCACGGGACAATTCCTTAATGCTTATGTAAGGTGATATAAAAGCCCCATATTTAAAGGTATTTTGCTGCTTGACCAGTTGACTATCTATTGTCAGTGAATGAAGGCTATACGAACGGGCCATATAATCTTCCGCATCTTGCAGCATCAGCCCGTCTATATTGATGGGCAACTGAGGGATACTATCAACCTTATACTTTTTCAAAGTATTCTTTTCAAGGTTTTCCCGACGTTGGGCGTAAGATGGATCACCATTTATTCCGTTGTAGAAATCTTTATTGACCAATTTGCTGAACTCGTAATAAGAAAGGAGTGGATATCGCTCATTAGCAGTACTTGCAATGATTTTTGGACTGATGATGCAAAAGAAAATCCAAAGACAAAGCTGCAACAGCAGAGATGAGCCAGAACTTCGAACCCAATCAGATATAAGAACACTAACCCCAGTCCATACAAACAAATAAATGAAGTAGCTGAAAATAAATAGTGAAACCCGAGGGATAATTCCATTAAAGGCTCCGGCGATTAATGTCAATATGAGCGCTGGAAAGATAATGATCAAAATCAGGGAAAAATTTCCGGTAATTTTTCCCCAAAGGATAGCTTTTTTAGTAGCGCCTTGGGTGTATAAAAGTTTGAGCATCCCCCTTTCATATTCTTTGGAAATTGATGCAGAACAAAGGAAGACGATCAACAGTGGCAGGAAGAGCTGCAATACAGTTGCTATTGATAACGAGCCGAATCGCATCATACTATCTGAATCTTTTGCAGCAGCAAAGTTCATTTCAGATTGCTTATGAGCTTCTACCCGATAGGTTGATCCAGTATAATCATTTACCCCAGGATCAAATAGGCTAAGAATTGTTAGTGGCTTATAGAGCCAAGTCCCAAAATGGGCGGCTGAATGAGGATTGCGGTCTTTCTCCGCAAGTTCTTCCCGGAACATTTTCTCGGCTTCATTTTGTTGCTGTCTGATATTGGAATAAGCCTTGTATCCTCCAAGAGCAGCAAAAATCAAAAGTCCCCAGATGATAACAGCCAGGCAGAAGAATAACTTACTGCGAAACGCTTCCTGGATTTCTTTCTTTGCCACGATGAGCCAGGTGGCAGGGAACGCTATTTTCATAAATACTATTGCAATAAAGTTGCAATAATACTTAATAATCTATCAAAATTGCAACTATGTTGCATTAAAATTATGATTGCTGTTAAAATGTTACCAATATGATAGATGTAAAATTCCCTGTTATATTAGTCTTGCATATAATTTAAATATATTTTTTCCAGCTCGTTGGCTGTAACTTCTGAGGCATTCATCTCTTTGACTAATGTGCCGTGTTTGAGAATACCAATCTTATTACAGGTTTCCCTAACCCTGAAAATATCGTGGGAAGCCATCAGGATAGCCGAGCCTTCTTCTGCCAGTTTTTTGAGCAAAGATGAAAGTTCGTTGCTTGCAAGCGGATCAAGTCCACTGGCAGGCTCATCAAGCAGGTATATTTTAGCCTTTTTTGCATAGGCAGTCGCTATCCCAACTTTTTGATGCATCCCTTTGGAATAGCTGCCAGTCTTTTGATGATGCGCACTGTCCTGTAACCCGCAGGCGGTAAGAATGCTTGAAAGTTCTTTGTGACTATAGTGGAATTTTGCTAATCTGCAGAAATAATCCAGGTTTTCCAATCCGGTTAGGTGAGGATAAAGGTTTACATTCTCTGGTATGTAGCCGATCTGTTGTCTTGCTCTTTCTGAATCGTTATAAGCATCAAACCCGGCAATGAAAGTTTTGCCACTATCTGGACCTAAAAATCCAAGCAACATATTGAGCGTGGTTGATTTTCCTGCTCCGTTTGGACCCAGTAAACCATAAACTTCTCCTTCGGCAACCGCCAATGTAAGATTATTTACAACCTGCTTGCCTTCAAACGATTTACTTGTGTTCTCAATTGTAATCATAATGTATAATTGAATTACTAATGCAACTATGTTGCAAAATTAATGATTATATTTGTTATCGCAACCGAGTTGAAATAAATAGTTATCTTTGCAGGGTTATGAAGAGCAGAAGAAATACTACAGCGAAAACAAAGATATTAAATTTATTAAGTGCTTCGAAAGAAGCGTTGTCCCATTCGCAATTACAGGCTTCATTGAAAGATATTTGTGATAGGGTAACCATTTACCGAGTCCTAGACAGGTTAGCTGAAGAAGATGTCATCCATAAGATCGTAGATTTTGATGGGGTGATCAAATATGCGATATGCCATAAGTGTGACGAGAAGCACCACCACGATCATATACATTTCAGTTGTACACAGTGCCACACCGTTACCTGCATAGAAGATGTTGAGCCTTTATTTAAGCTGCCAAAAAAATATAAGGTGGAGGAAGTTAATTTTACTGTATCTGGTATTTGTCCAAGTTGCTCCTAGATAATACGAGTGTATTATTCCTGCTGTACCAAATGCTGTAAGTTGGGATCGCTCTTGATACGCTCCATTTCGCTTTCAACGATATGCAGCACATCCGATTTTATCTGTTTGTAGTTGGCTTCTATTTCCTGTTTCATTTTATCCTCGCCCTGCTCATTTACAAAAGATAATATTTGTGGTATCTGCTGACAGGCTTTGGTTTCGGCGGCTACCTTTTCATTATCTACCACGATTTCGGCGTGGAAAATCTTTTGCTCGATACGCTCGTCGAAGTTATCCGATACAGAACCGACAAACATACCCTGTGTCAAAGTTGAGATTTTGGAAGCTGGAATAAGACTGTCTAACTGTGTGGAGATAGATGTAGATTTATCATTGCGGTTAATCGTCATACTCTGGCGTTTCTGCAATACTTTCCCGAAGCGTTCAGATAGGCTTTTTGCCGTTTCGCCAACCACCTGACCACAAAATATATTACCGACGGTATTTTGGATAACCTTGCTCTCTTTGTCGCCGTAATCCCTCGTTGATTGCGAAAAATCCTGAAAGCCCAAACATACAGCCACCTTATTACTTCTCGCCGTTGCGATAAGGTTATCCAGTCCCCGAAAATAAATCGTTGGCAACTCATCTATGATAACCGAACTCTTTAGCTGTCCCTTTTTGTTGATCAGCTTTACAATCCGTGAATTGTACAACCCTAATGCTGCCGAATAGATATTTTGGCGGTCGGGATTATTACCCACGCACAAAATTTTCGGCTCTTTAGGGTTATTGATGTCGAGTGTGAAATCATCGCCTGTCATTACCCAATACAATTGCGGGCTAATCATTCTTGACAATGGAATTTTTGCTGATGCTATCTGTCCCTGTAACTGGTCTTGTGCGCCGCCTTGCCACGCATGCATAAAGGGCGACAAATAATTTTCCAGTTCGGGATAAGAAGTTAGAATAGTGAACACCTCTGAATACTTTTTATTTAGCAATTCAATGGCGTGTGGGAATGTACAATACTTACCATTCTCATAGATTTTCAAATACCAAATAATGGCAGCCAATAAGATAATTGGGCTTTCCACAAAAAAATCCCCTTGCTTCAAAATCCAGCTTTTATTAAGGTTCAACATTATGGTATATGCCGCCTCGTAAGCATCCGAAATGTCGGTCATAAAGTCGGGTTTAAGTGGATTGCAACGGTGGCTCTTCCGTGGATCGTCGAAATTTATCACGTAAAATTTCGGCTTTACGTTGTACTTATCCCGGTGCTTTAGTAGATGATTGTAGGCAATGGTAGAAAGGTCGTCAAACTTGAAATCGTAGATGTACATACTAAAGCCTTTTTCAATCTGCTGCTTGATATAGTTATTTACGATGGCATAGCTCTTGCCTGAACCCGGCGTACCCAGCACGATTGATGCCCTGAAAACATTCACTACGTTAATCCACCCGTTGTTCCATTTGCCTTTGTAATAAAACTTGGTCGGAAGATTGACAGAGTATTCGTTTTCCATTAAATGAGTTTCCTGTTGGAAGCTCTCGTTTTCATTATTGAAAACATCATCCATAAGGTCGTTGCGAAGCAAACGGCTCATCCAAACACCTGCAACCATTAAAGCGATATAGCCTGAACCTGTGGTAACGATATACAGGATTGTAGCGGGTAATAATGGTAGCTTTAGTAAAGGAAAATTCAAAAAAAACAGGATAATACCGATTGCTAAAGCCATATAGATTTTAGACCAGGTTATCTTCTCGTCTTTAACGCCCTTAGTCCCCAAACAGCTCAAAGCAAGCAATACAAAAGCGAATAATTTGGTATAAAGCGTATGTGAAAACAGTCCGGCAGTACGCTGAAAATTGCCTAATATCTTGTTGATGAGTTCTAACGTCCAGCCGCGTTCAATAAAGAAACCGTAGCAGAACCAATAAAGGTGCATCAGTACTAAAATGATACTGACTGCCCGCATAAATGCCATTATCTTGGCAAGCCCTTTTAAATCGTCTTCTCCCTGCATTATTTTAAGTTTTAATGTTTGAGGCGTGAATTTAAAGGCTCTGCGTACCTGCCCTAAGAATGTGGCGGTCAGTGGCGTTGTGTGGCAGTGTTTGGCTCTCCAATACCATAAAAAAGTCGATCTTGTTAGTGCAACACTATTGCGTTATCATTGCAGATGTGTATATTTGCAACACAGTTGCATTAATAAATTTATAAAATGGTTCCTCAAACATTTGCGCAGTGGAAAAGCTGCATTGTAAACAATTGCAAAATTGATCTGACAAAAGACTTTGCGGAAGAAAGGTTGATGGTGTATGAAGATTTCAATAATCCAGAAACCCAAAAATTCATTTCGCTGTATGGCGAAGCACATTTACAAAACATCATCAATTGGTTTAAACAAATTCTACAATAGATGACCACGGATGTATTACAGATGATTTTAGATTGTAGTGTTTTTGCTGTATCGCACAGCGGCATTATCGCTGTACACAACGTGATCTCCAATATTGATTTATTGGCCATTAGATGGAATGTTAATCCTGAAATATTCGACATTGGGCGGTTTTCCTTGCGATATTATTCCCTATGCTTTGTGGCGGCATTTTTTACGAGCTACCTGATTTTGCAACATAATTTTTTGAAAGCGCACAAACCGCAACGACTTTTAGATGCGCTGACTGTTTATGTATTTGTAGGTACGATCATTGGTGCAAGGTTGGGCCATTGCCTGTTTTATGAATTTGATTATTACCGCCATCATCTACTCGAAATTATTCTGCCTTATAAATTCTCTAAGGATGGCACATTCCAATTAACCGGGTATCAGGGATTGGCCAGCCACGGCGGTGCTGTCGGTATTTTACTGTCAGTACTATTATTCTGCAAGAAATATAGGCAATCATTTTTTTATATGGCTGACCAATTGGTAATCGTGGTAGCCATATCCTCTTTTTTTATCCGTATAGGCAATCTCTTCAATTCTGAAATAATCGGTAGACCATCTGCTTTGCCCTGGGCATTTATTTTTGAGAGGATTGACAATGTACCCCGGCATCCGGCACAACTTTACGAAGCAATTGCATATCTGTTGCTGTTTTTCTTTTTGGGTTACTACTATAAGATGAAAACCACAAAGCATAAGAGCGGCTACCTGTTTGGCCTGTTCCTCGTGCTCCTTTTCAGCATCCGCTTTTTAATAGAATTTATAAAAGAGCCGCAGGAGGCATTTGAAAATAATATGGACTTGGATATGGGCCAGTGGCTTAGTATTCCTTTCATAGCCATTGGAATTTACCTGATGTACATAAAGCGATTAAGGCCTAACAAAAAAACATTGATAATTTAAAATAGGATATAAATGGAAACAAAACTGTTCAATGAAAAAATGGTTACAGACACGTTACAGCTTTGGTGTGACAATGTGGTGCTGATCGGCAAAATCCATTCGGAAGGTGGCGATTTTGCAGCGGCGGCCAACAAAGTGCTTAGCGAGAATTACGACTACGACAACGGCAAGGTGCTGTTCAAACCTACACTGGCTTATGGGCCACAAACCTTCAGACCCACCAAAAAGGGCGCGCTTGCCTATTTTGTAGGAGGCGACGAAAATTTCCCCACCGATAAAGGGTTTAAGCTTAAGCCTTGGGTAAAAGTATGGTTCAATAAGCTTGATTACATCCTGCACGCCGATCTCGCAATCGTGCAATGCAACGTCCATTTTATCGGTGAGGATGACAGCCACATATTTGTGAACAAAAGTTTTGTATTCAAAATCTGTGGTGATGGAAAGGTGCGGATTATCCTCCATCAGTCCTCGTTGCCATATCAACCAACCATATAATCTGATGATGAATTGTCTCTACTTGATCTGTCCTACGGACCACCTGGAAACTGTGATTAATACTGTTTTCAAAGGGCGTAATTATTTCTATACCTCCTTGGGCAACAATTTGCCTCCGGATGAGCATACCATAGCACAGATATCGGCTATCATTGAATGCAATAACATTGGTCGGCTTACATTCATCCTTTCCGAGCGTAACCGTATCGTGCTCGATGCGGTCAATGATCAAAACTTTATTAAAATAACCGGGCTGCGCAATGCTTATGCAGATCTGAGGCGACACCAAAAAATCACGGGTAATTATCCGGCAACCAGTAGTTCGAATGCCCTCATAATTTCTTCTTACCTCCACCAGAAAATCAAGGAATTACAAGAATTGCTTCGGAACAGGTTTAGAACACCACTCCTTATTGATGGGAAATTGTATTCAATGAAGGAAAAATGCTTTAAGCCTGTTTATTCTGATCTGCTATTCCTGCAAACTGAGAGCCTAAATTAATATAATATGACAGTTAAAAAAAAACTCCCGGTAACCGTATTGAGCGGATTTCTCGGTGCAGGTAAAACAACCCTGCTCAACCACATCCTACATAACAAAGAAGGGCTGAAAGTTGCTGTTATCGTTAATGATATGAGCGAGGTCAACGTAGATGTCCGCTTGGTAGAAAATGAAAACACATTATCCCGTACCGAAGAAAAACTGGTGGAAATGAGCAATGGCTGTATATGCTGTACACTCCGCGAGGATTTAATCATAGAAGTTGAGAAACTGGCCAAAGAAGGTCGTTTCGACTATCTACTCATTGAAAGCACCGGTATCAGCGAACCTGTTCCCGTGGCGCAGACTTTTTCTTTTGTGGATGAGGAAAACGGTATTGACCTTTCCCGTTTCAGCTATGTTGATACAATGGTTACGGTAGTAGATTGTCTCAACTTCTTTAAGGATTTCAGCACAAACGAACTGCTGCAAGACCGTGAACTGACGGATATGGAGGGCGATAACCGAACCATCGTAAACCTGTTGACCGACCAAATCGAATTTGCCAATGTCATCATTCTGAATAAAACTGATTTGGTAGATGAGGGTACCGTTGGGGTGCTAAAAGCGGCAATTCACAAACTGAACCCCGGGGCCAACATTATTACCTCTTCTTTCGGCAAAGTAATGCCCGGTAAAATACTGAATACGGGGTTGTTCGACTTTGAGGAAGCCCAGAACTCGGCTGGCTGGCAGAAGGAACTGGAAGCGGAACACCATACTCCCGAAACGGAAGAATATGGGATAACTTCTTTTGTATTCCGTAATCAAAGACCCTTTCATCCCGAACGTTTCTGGAAATACCTGAACGAAGAATATCCCCACGGGATCATAAGGGCAAAAGGTTTATTCTGGCTGGCTTCACGCCCAGATACAGCACTTAACTTTTCACAGGCGGGTGGCTCTTCCAGGTTGGAAAGTGCAGGTGTATGGTGGTGCAGTATGCCCCTTGCCCAACGGGAGAACTACGCTTCGTTTATCGATAACCGGCACGTGATTGAAGGGCGCTGGAGCAAGCAATGGGGCGACCGTATGAATGAGCTCGTCTTCATCGGCCAGGAAATCGACAAGGAACAGATGATTGCCGATTTGGAAAAATGCCTGCTGCAAGATGATGAACAATACCTGTTTGATAAGATGATAAGGTTTAAAGACCCATTTCCTGAAAATATCTAATTATGGAAATATTGCATTTTCGAAAAAATCAATAAAAATGGAAAGACGTAAATTTTTAAGGGGCTCTGCTCTGATATCGGGTTTGATGGCTGTAAGCCCGCTTGAAGCACTTAAAGCTACACCGATTGTAAGTTCAAAAAAGTTCCCATCGAAAGCAAAGAATATCATCTTTATGGTAAGCGATGGGATGAGTTCAGGCACTTTAGCAATGGCAGATCTATATTCCCGGAAAATGTTGGGCAAAGGTACCAACTGGATGAACCTTTATTTAGAGAATAAGGTATCAAGGGCAGTGATGGACACGGCATCAGCCAGTTCCATCGTTACCGATTCAGCAGCGGCAAGTTCTGCATTTGGCGGAGGCACGAGGGTTAAAAACGGAATGCTGAACGTGGGACCCAATGGAGAAAACTATCTTCCCATTTGGCAATACGCTAAAAGTAAAGGCAAAAAAGCCGGATGTGTAACAACGGTAACCATAACTCACGCAACGCCTGCTGGCTTCTGTATCAATTCAGCGAAAAGAAGTGCCGAACCTGAAATTGCAGAAATGTATGCGGAATTTGGTTTCGATGTGATGATGGGTGGCGGTGATGAGTTTTTTAATCCCGAAAAGAGAAAGGACAAGAAGGACATTTATGCACTATTTAGCCAAAAGGACTATGCTATTCTAAAAGACCGTTCAGACCTAAAGAAAATAACAAAGGGCAAACCATTATTAGGGGTTTTTAATACAGGTGCGCTGCCCTACACTTTGGACAGGAATAATATCCCGACTTTGCAGAACACGCCTACACTGGCTGAAATGGCAAAGGCGGCCATTGATCAGATGAAAGATAACAAGGAAGGTTTTGTGCTGCAGGTAGAGGGAGGAAAGGTAGATTGGGCAGCCCACGCAAATGATATTGGTGCACTTGTGCACGACCAGCTTGCTTTTGATGAGGCCATAAAGGTGGTAATGGATTTTGCCGAAAAGGACAAAAACACTTTAGTAATCATTACCACAGATCACGGCAATGCCAACCCCGGAACAATCTATGGTGATGCCGCAAGTAAGAATTTTGAAAGCATTGCGCAGTATAAATATACCAATGAATACCTGCTCAATTCTTTGCACGCAAACTTTAACCTGCAACAAATCAAAGATGTGGTATTTGAGGTCAATGGATTCAGTTTATCCGACAAAGAAGCCATCGAAATTTTAGGTTTCTATAACGGATTGGAAAAGGAGGATGGCTTGTACAACTATAAAAAACTTCCTTACCACTTATACGCTGAGATCCAGAAAAAACATAATTCTGTAGGCTGGATCAGTATGGACCACAGCGGCGATTATGTTGAATTGGCAATGTACGGTTCTGGGAGCGAACAGCTCAGACCTTTTATGAAAAATACAGACGTCCACCAATTGATGAAAAATGCGATTACATAAATCACATAAAAATATCTGGATGAAATCGTTTTTGTTATTTGGCATTACGCTGCTTTTGGCAATTCCCCGCTTAGGTATTGCCCAAACATTCACTATTAAAGGTGACGTGCGCAGTGAGGATGGTGCTATTCCTTATGCGAATATTGAACTGAGAAACCTTTCAGATAGCGTAAAGCAGTATGCAATCAGTGACAGTCTGGGCTCGTACGCATTTAGGACAAAAAAACCGGGAGATTACATTATCAAAGCATCAAGATTAAATTTCGGGGATTACATAAGCGACACCCTCCATATTGGGGCCGGGAATGAAAATCGTACACTGAATATCATACTTATTAGAAAAGAAACTGCTTTACAGCAAGTAACCGTTACCGCCAAAAAACAGTTATTTGAAACTGATAAAGGAAAACTGGTTTACAACGTACAAAACTCCGCACTTACGGCCGGACAAACGGCCTTCGACCTGTTGAAGAACCTGCCTGGCGTAATTATTGGGCAAAATGATGAGATACAGTTCCGTGGTTCTGCGGGAATCAATGTAATGATTGATGGGAAGATGACCTATCTTTCTGGCAATCAATTGTCCAACTACCTCAAGGGAATGAGTGCAGAAGACCTAAATAAAATTGAACTAATCACCACGCCACCAGCTGAATATGATGCTGCGGGCAACGCAGGAATCATTAACATCATTCCCAAGAAAAATCAGAAACAGGGTTACGCGGTTGATTTGCGAACGTCCATTTCTAAAGGAAAATTCTGGATGAACAACCAGAACGTTGCTGCCAGTTTCAGGGCCAAAAAATGGAATGTGAACGGGATGCTCGATTTTAAAACTCCGCATAGCTATATGCTGAGCAAAAGCGGTAATACCATTAACGACAACGGTAACCTGATTCAATTAGTTCGGGAAAATGATAACTCCTACAAAATCAAATATTACACCTGGCGCTTTGGTACAGAGTGGCAGTTTCTTCCAAAGCATAAATTGGGACTGAACTACCACGGTTATTTTGATGATTTCGGTAGCTTCAAGCATTCGGATGTAAAAAAGTACGACAACGCAGGTAATTTACAATCACTTATACGCTCTGGTGTGGAAATCATCGAACCTTATCACTACGATGCGGTCAATTTGAACTATAGGTTTGATATTGATAGTTTGGGCAAAAAGATCACCGCTGATGCACACTATACATCCTATCGCAATTTTTCGGATGCCGTGCTGAGAACGAAAAACTATACGGCCGGCGGCACATTTATAAATGAAGACCTGTTACGTTCTCACCAGCCAGGATTTGTAAAAATAAAATCAGTACAGTCCGATGCAGATCTCCCCTTCAGAAAATTTATTTTAAAAGCAGGTTTAAAGTATGCCGAGGCGGCAAATGATAACAAATACCGTTATGACAGCTTGCAGGCCGGAAACTATGTTGAAGCGCAGTCGATGACCAACCATTTCAAATACAGCGAACGCATCGCAGCGGTCTATCTATCTGGAGCTAAAAAAATGGGAAAAACGAGTATTGAAGCTGGTCTTCGCCTCGAACATACCAATGCAAAAGGCTATACGGTTAAGCAGGACATTAGCAACAACTGGTTATACACTAAATTGTTTCCGTCTTTGGCTGTTGAACAGACTTTAAGTGAGAATAATAAAATAGATTTTTCAGTCAGTAAGCGTATTAACAGACCATCGTACACTGAACTGAACCCTGTGCGCTGGTATTCTGATCAGTATTTCTATTACTCTGGCAATCCCAATCTCCTTCCGGAAATTGCTTGGGTATATAATATCAATTATAGCTTCTACCAAAAATACATATTCACAGTTTCTTGGAACCAGAGTAACAATTACATTAACCGGAGATTAGTAATAGATGATAATGGCACAACCATTAAAAGCCAGAGTGATAACTTTGGATCACGAAAACGCTTTGATCTGACAATTTCTGCGCCTGTAAAACTGTTATCATTTTGGGATGTCCAAGCATTTGCTAATATCAATTATACCTCTTACCCAATCTCGCAATTAACTGGCGATAAACTGCTATCCAAATGGTCGGCGATGTATTCGCTTCAGCAAAATTTTGTATTGCCGAAGGGTTTCAAGATGAATGTAGCAGCCTATTATTACACCTCAGAGCTAAGAGGAATCTATAAAACAAAGCCAGCGGGTTGGATTGATTTCGGAATTAAAAAGTCGTTTTATGGAAACAAACTGGATGCGCAGTTCAGTATCAATGATGTATTGAATACCAATCGTTATCGTGCCTCATCCCTCAGCAATATTTCCAATTACTATTACGATGACAAACCATATAGCCGGATATTTGGCTTGTCCTTCCGCTATCATTTTGGCGGTGACCTAATTAAAGCGGCCAACAAAAAAACTGAAGAGCAGGAACGGCTTTAAAGTGTTATCAACGTCGTGTCCTTCTCCTTTTCCTCTTCATCTTATTTGCAAAGTCCTGTTCCTCGTAATCTTCGCCCTGCGCTTCGGGCAATAAACCACCAAACGCTTCAATCAAACCGTCTTCGTGTTTGTCCGTAGTTAAAAAGTCGAACAAAGGGTGTGGTTCTTCCGCAGGAAGATCCGCATCATTTGATGTGGATAGTTTGGGTTGTAAAACAGCAGGTTCTTTAATATCCGGTTTGATGTTATTGTTCCAATAATCGTTAAAGGTATTGGCAGAAAGTTCCTTTGCCAAACGTGAGCCGTTCCATACGGCTTTTGAATTATGGTCTATAAAAGTTATTCCATAAATACGCTCTGCATCATTTCTCCGAACGACCACGTTAATACCCTGTTCTGCCAATTGCTTTTTAAAGCTCAATTCATCGCTGGTCGATTTTAAAGCATTGGTAATAGCTGATTTTAAAGTTTGTTTGGTCGGGCTGTCTTTCAAAGCCGTTTTGCATTTCGCAAAATGCAATTCCAAAGCAGTAAGCCCTGCGCCCTTTCCGAACAGCGAGGTCTTGAATGGATGTCCGGCTCTTTCGCCTTTCTCATTCAACGGAATATATAATAAGCCCTGTTGCATCTTTCCGTGTAATTCGCCCTCGATTTTCTCGGTTGTAATATTGAACAAGGAAAGCAGGGCATTGTATTCTCCCAAAGTTTGGTACTGGTAGTAGTTCGGCAGGTGGCGAACAACCGAAGCGATTTGACTTTTTACATCGCCTGCCCGATAATCTACCGGACGGAAAACCTTATCAGTCTGGTTACGCTCTTTGTCGGTGGCGGGTATCAGCCCGTGTTTTCTTTCCAGTTCACGGCATACATTCATAGACCGCATTTTCTCGAATTTGTCCGAAATCTTTTTGCCCTGCTCATCCACACAAACCGATACAATGTGTATATGGCTACGGTCAATATCGGTATGTTTGAATACGACAAAAGGCTGTTCGTCGTAACCCATTTCCCGCATATACTGTTCTGTCATTTCTCGATATTTCTCATCGCTTAACTTGTCATTCGGGTCAGGATTGAGTGAAATGTGCAGCGTATGTTTTTCTGTATTACGGTTCGCTATCAGGTAAGGGGCAAAAGACTGGGCTAATTGTGCAACTGAATAATGCCCGTTGGCGGTTTCAATTATCTTATTGGCAAACAAAATCTGTCCGTTTTCATTCTCCACTTTAAGCTGATTGTATGCCAACGCACCGTATAAATTTTCGCTTCTGCCAATTTTCGCTATCATTTCTACCGCTATTTTTTGAGATATTTTGCATCAAATTCCTCGCTTAGCTGAATGATTTTTTGGCATAGCATCGCCATTTCTGCAGTCTGTTTTTCCAGTTTGTACAGAAATGCAGCAGCCTTTTTCTCGGAAAAATGCTTGTACAGCAACTTTACAACCTGGTTATAGTTTATCCCTACGGAGCGAAATTGACTGTGAAACGAAGTCAATCGCATATAAAAATCAACCGTTCCTTTGTCAATTTTAACCGACTTCATTTCCTTATTGAACAACAGGGCGATGATAAATTTTGCCTTATTGGACATTCCCGATGCTTCAAAAAGCGATAAAAGTTTGGCGTTTTCTTCGTCTGTAAGACGGAAAACGTGGCGGTGGATGCTTGGGTCTATTTTAGGAGTCCGCCCGCCCTTATTCTGTTTACTGTTACTGTTCTCGTTCATCACAAATTCATTTATAATTCACACAAAACCCTGACTTCGGAAGGTGTTTTCTGCCCCCTGCAAAGGGCAAGTTGTTTTGAGGCACGAACTCGGTTTCGAGTGCCTCAAAACACAACTTGCCGTGTTCCGGTGAACACAAAAATCCGCCCTGCGGGACGGATTGAATGTAACAGGGAAAACGGCTCGATGCCGTTGCTGTTATGTCCTGATTTGCCAGTTGAGGTTTGCATAAATCCGTTAATAAAAATCATTTTACAAAGTAAGCCCCTCTTTACGAAAGCATTGTATAGTGCGGCAGTGCCAAACACTGCCTTTGAAAGCCAAACAGTGCCACCACTGTACAACCGAGTGAATTTGATGAGTTCTTTGCCCTTGAATGTTGGCAGGCAGACAGCTCGTACTTCAGGACGAGCAGACGGCACACATTCAAGACGGCAGGTGAGCCAGCCTGCAAGAAAGCAAGAGCGCAGGAATGACGGAAAGCGTGACAGCCTGTTATCAGGCTATCACGCCTGCGTGACGGATGGAATGACGAACGGAACGAATGCAAGAACGCAATCCTGCCTGATAAGATGCCTGAATGAAAGCATTGCTGCTGTACCGCAGGGAAGCAGGCAATCAGCAATTCCCGCAAGCAAGCCTGATAGCTATCCTGCAAGAAAGACAGCACAAAATCAGGACTGCGCGGCTGAAAGCCTGCAAGACTGAAAACAGGAAGATGTAAACTTTAAATTTTAAAAATATGGACACAAAAAAGAAACCTCTGTTTGTCGCCTTTTCTTCTCAAAAAGGCGGTGTTGGCAAAAGCACATTTACTACGCTTGTTGCAAGCACAATGCACTATCGGTTGGGCTACAACATAGCCGTATTTGATGCGGATTTTCCGCAGCACAGCCTGATGAAAATGAAAACCCGTGATTTGGCAATGGTAATGGAAAATGAGGCGTTGAAAAAACTGGCGTATAAGCAGTTTACCACCATCAACAAAAAAGCCTATCCCATTATGCAGCACAAAGCGGATAGCGTACTCGATGCGGCACACGAATTTGTAAACACATCTCCCGTTCCGCTTGATGTGCTGTTCTTCGACCTGCCCGGAACCGTGAACACGCCCGGCATCCTGAAAGCATTGGCAGGTATGCACCACATTTTTACACCCATTACGGCAGACCGTGTGGTAATGGAAAGTACGCTCATTTTCACGCAGCTTTTACAGGATGTGATTATGAAGAAAGGCGAAACTTCCATACAAACCATTAACCTGTTTTGGAACCAGGTGGACGGCAGGGAAAGCACACCTTTATACGATGTGTACAATCAGCTTATCGGGCAACTGGGGTTAAGCCTGATGCAAAGCCAAATCAAGAACAGCACCCGTTTTCGCAAGGAAAGCGAAGCCGACAGCAAAACGGTTTTCCGTTCTACCGTAATGCCACCCGATGAGCGTTTGATGAAAGCCTGCCAGTTAGACCTGTTCATTAGGGAATTTTTAAACATCATTCAATTGTAGTGCTATGGAAAAAGACAATAAAAGAAAAGTCACGCCGGAAATTAACGAGGAAATGATGATGAACCTGATGGTGGATGGCGTTAAAAAAGACGGCTTACAGTTACCGCCAGAACCTGCCGAAGAGCAGGTAAAGGAAGCGGTAAAAGACGAGGTGCAACAGGAAGAATTATCACAAAGCAAACCCGTACAACGGGAAAGAAACCGCACAAAGAAAAACCTTGACGGAAGCTACTGCGAACACTTTTTGAAAACCCATTCGATGACAAAACGGGGCGATAAAAGCATTTATATCCGGCAGGAATACCACGAACGGCTATCCCGTATTGTACAGGTAATCGGCAAAGATGCCATACCCCTGTATGCCTATCTCGATAACATACTGGAGCATCATTTTGAGCTATTTGAAAAAGCCATTACCGATGATTTCAACGAAAAGTTTAAACCCATTTTTTAAAGCAACCTTATTATGGAAATCGTAATTGTGATATGCCTGCTGATAGTCATTATCCTGCTTTTGCAGGATAAGATTGTCATTCATAAAAGGTCGGAGCAAAAGCCTACACAGGAAAAAGTTAACCCGAACCTGCCCGATATTATGGGACAGCCCAAGCCAGTAAAAAGCCATTCCCTGCCAAACACTGCCATTGAAAGCCAAATAACGGAACCGGATATAAACCCTGATAATTTAGACATTGAATACGACGAAAACGAAAACGTCAGCATTCAAATTCCGCAGGAAGAACTGGACGAAGTTTTCAGCAATATGCCTGATTTGGAGGAAGAGGAAAACTTTTAGGATAGCATCATCCATTACACCAACACCTAAAAACGATAGCTTTACTTTTTGGGCGGTCGCAAAGCCCTCGTGCTTCAGCATATCTTCATAAATCTTGTCGATGCGCCCACGTATGTTATCCAGTTTCTTATTGATGCTTAATGCCTGCGCACTTTTGCCCTGAACTCTTCCGTGTTTTAAATCCCAATTATTGGGGTCAATTTCTAACTTTGTTCCGAAAGTCTTCGGGGTTCCGTCAATGGTAATACGTGCCATAATCGGGGCATTACCGTTCTTTTTCAGTTCGTTCTTTTTCAGGTAGAAAAGTAGTTTGAACGTGGACTTTTTTGTCTGCTCCATAACTCAAATGTTTAACGTTTAAAAGTTAAGATATGAAATTACCATTGTCAATCGGTAACGAATTAGTAACCTAACCTTGTCAATTTAAGCCCGAAACCTATCAGACACCGACTTCCTAACTAAGACTACTCTTTTTATAAATCCTTGTATAGCAAAGGTTTTAACCGTTTTGCTTATTTTTGCTTTTTACTAATCTTTTTTTATTAAAAATGCAAAAAAAATAAGTTTTCAAATCCTATATTTGCAGCCTTGCTCCCGTAGTTCAATGGATAGAATTATGGTTTCCGGTACCATCGATATGAGTTCGAATCTCGTCGGGAGCACAAAAACGAGACAAATCAGTTTTACGCTGGTTGTCTCGTTTTTACGTTAGCTCCCACGCTAACTTTATTTTCTAAAGAAATCTACCATACAGGGGCTCAATGTTTTCATACCTGGCTTACCATTAAAGATGGAAAAATTTTCATCATATTCCCAAACCATCCATGGAATAGCAAGCCGATCAAGTTCGTTTTTAACAACAGTTAAGTAATTGCATATGCTCTGCCCGGATGCATATTTTCGGTATACACCATACTCACCACATAATATCGGTACATGGTGGGTGTCAGACCATTGCTTAATGATCAGCAATTTATCATGTACCGCTCCGGCCTTTCCTTCATTTTGGTAATTTTTATAATTTGCTTCTCCGGCCGTACCCTTTGCAGATGGGGCCATAGGAGGCATTTGGCGATCCTGGTAAGGAAAAGGGATACCCGTGGTAGATACCTGTTTCCCAATCCAACCGGCTCCCTGATGGGTAAATATAAAGGGTTCGTAAAAATGAAAGGTATATATGATATTTTTAAAGGGTAACGGGGTAATCCTGCTTAACTCATACATGCTGTTGTAGTTTGAGCCTCCTATAATAATCGTCCTATCAGGCGACATCTTCCGAATAACCGCGATCAGCTGCTGCGCAACAGGAAGCCATTGCTGATCGTTTACTACCGGTTCGTTCAGCAGTTCAAAGTAAAGGCTGTTGCAACTTATTTTTCGGTAACGCTTTTCAAGAAATGTCCAAAGTGCCAACAGTTGTTGCGTGTCATACTGTAAATATTCTGCCCTGAGGTTTCCATAATGGTTTACCAGTACCAATCGGACCCGGTATCGGATGGCTTTTTTTATCACCGCATCAATATCTGAAAGCAGTTTAGCTTTCTGCAAATCGCTGCCCTGGATATAAAAATGCTGGAAAGCAACGGGCAGGCGGATTGTTTTAAGTCCTAAACCAGTAATCAAACGGAAATCGGCATCGGTTAATTTATTAAGATACAATGCTTTGGGATTCCAATATTGTTCAAGCCAGGATACATTAATACCCCGACCTAACTGGCCGGCGCGCCATTGAGACAGGCGGTATGTTTGTGCATAACCGAACTGCACAAAAATAATCAGAAGCAATACTATGTATTTTTTTTGTGTCAATTCTTTTTTTTTGCTATGTTTAAAATTCATCCCTGACATCATGAATATCTCTGCCGTAACTGGTACCTCAGACGCTGTTTATGTCAGTGATGCGGTATATGAACAGCAATTAACAAAAAAATCGATATACTACGCCAATATTATTATTTGGACAGTTATATTTTTATATCCCTTACTGGGCATATTAGACTATGTGTATGCCTATCCTATCTATCAGGTACTTTTTCTCAGTAAAATAATTATTGTAGTCCTCATCTATGCCGTTTACGACATTTCAATTAGGCTTGGAAAATCTACGGATTCGGCACTGCATACGGCATTTATCCTGATCGCGCTGAACGCTTCCATCATCTGCAATATCGTACCATTTGATATCGCTCCTGTATTTTTTATGGCTTTTGCGAGTTTATCCATGCTTTTCAACCTGGTTGTTTTCTGGAATCCGATAAACTCGTTTGGTCATTTTTTTGCAACGCTTCTGTTGATGGCTGTAGGGTACCACCTCCTTAATACGGTTAGTGTAGAAACCTATATTACCCAAGGGGCCGGACTGTTTATCATGATTCTTTTTTTTTCCAGCTTTATCCCGATGGCCAGGTACGATATCATCAGGAAAAACACTCTGAATAATTTGCGTATAAAACAAACAACAGCTCAGCTTAATTTGCTGCATGAGGAACTGATAGAGAAAAACCAGCAGGTAGAAATATCAAACTCGAGGTTAACCGGCCTTGTTATGCAACAGGATAGCTTTATGGCCTTTGTACGTGAAGATATCCTGAATTTTGTCGGTTCAATTAATTTATCGGCCAACGCGATGAGAGAACCCGAGCATAAATCTCATAACCTGCAACACATCGAAATCATAAATGAAAATATACTTCGGCTGAAACAGCTTGCTGAACTTTTCCCTAATGATCATTCCAAACTGTCAAGTGATATTGTACTATCGCTAAAAAAAGTCAATCTTCTTGCCAGTACTCAGGCAGTAGCCAGCTGTTTGATGAACAGTTTTGGGTATCCTGACATACACTTTAGTATGGATTTACAAAAACAATGGCCAACCGTTCAGTTGGACCAGCTTTATACCGATCAGATTCTTTTTAACCTCTTTGCAAACTGTTTTAAGTTCTGCAACAATAACGAAATGATTGATTGCCGGATGGAGGAAGGTAATAACAGAATTCATCTTATCATCAATTGTATCTCTCCTGGCGTAGCTGCAGATGATGTGGCAAACGAATGGAAATCTGCCATAGTAACAGCACAAAGCCTTCATAAGGGGCTTGGCCCAGGTTTCTACGTTGCCAAACTGCTCGCTGAAAAAATGGGGGGAGAACTCATTTACCACAAATACCAAACCCATAACGGTTACGTACTGGCTTTTAACCTATAATACCTTTCAAATTTTTATCCAGATGAAAAAATTACTGATCGTTTTCGCACTTTTTATTAGCTATATACCAGGTTTCGCACAGAAATCTTTCGAATCTTACGGATATCAAGCCCAGCTGATCAGAGGTACTGAAGGACAATCTATTTATTATGTACGCGTACTTCCGAGCCAACAGATGGATAAAAGCACCATAATCATCCATTTCCAGGCATCAAAGATATTGAATACAGCAAAATCATTTATCCATATACTGGTTAACGATATGCCGGCCATGAGCAGCAAGTTTCAAACAGACAGCATCAACAGATTGGTGGTACCAATAAGTAAAAGCAATAACAGCACTTCTGATTTTTTAAAAATTACGGTCAAATCGCAGCTAATGATTGGGGATGATGTTTGCCAGGATGACAACCATGCTGGCTTATGGCTAAATATTTTGCCAAGCTCTACTATATACTGGGCAAAAAACAAGCTATACGGGCCTTCCAGCGTAAATCTTTCCAATACTCTTTTTAGTAAAAAAGCGATTGTTTATCCTAATGATATTTCGGCTGCTGAACTACAGACGGTTGCATTAACCTATGCCAAACTGTTAAGGAGTGGTACAGACAGAATAGATCTTTATCCGATTTCTCGGATGCCACAAGGTTTGGATAATTTTATCGCTATCGGGCTAATGCATAAGCTCAAGCCAAAATTTGGCTCCAAATTAAATTTTGCCCCGAAAAAGGGTCAGGGCATTCTTTATCTGAACAAAGAACCCGATACTACAAAGTCTGGATTGCTCAGGCAAATCCTGTTTGTAACCGCAGCAGATGTTGCCGGAATGAGCAAAGCTACTGATGCCCTGTTAACCCCGGGGATTTTGGGCAGTAGTTTTCAGGATATATTAAAAGTTGACAGAGCAGCTTATAAGCCACTGGAGAAAAAAACCAGACTTAATCTTTCAGATCTTGAAGACAATAATAATTTAATGACGGGTACAGGAAGCTTAAACCATGATTACCGATTTAAAACATCGGTATTCAGTACACTTCCTGCAGCACTAAACTGTCAGTTTGAAATCAAGTTTTCTGGCCTTGAGCAAAAAGACAGGGGTTATTTCAATGTTTATTTAAATGATATACTACTTACCAGCAGACAATTGAATGAATCTGGCACATTACAGGTAAGTGCATCAGTGAACCGCTACCAGATCAAAAAATTTAATACGCTCAGAACAGAATTTGTTTTTTACCCCGCCAGCGGATTATGTAAGGGTAATTTCCAACATTTTATCGGACAGGTTGATGCTTCAAAATCGTTTATAGAGGTGGCTGATAACCTGGAGGAAAAGCAGGTCAGTTTTTATAGTTATCCTGATGTTTTTCAACAGGGAACAGCAATTTTGGTTGCAAAAAACATGCTTTCTTACGCTGTAAAAGCAATTTGTGAATTAGCCTACCAATTAAACGACCACCCTAGTAATGAGATTGTATACCGACCTGTTATTGATTTCAGCAACAATGCCGCTAAGTATAAGGGACGCAACATTGTATTGATCACCGATAGGCAGGATCGGTTGCTCAGCAATTTTAAGGAGATGCCATTGCAGTATAGAACTGATTTTACCATATATGACGAGCAGCCCGGTGAAGCGATCTATAAACTTTCGTCACCCGAAGCTGCAGCCATTTCGCAGATATTCAAAGATCAGGATTATCCTTTGGTACTTTCAGTTACCGCATTGCCAGATCATGCTGCCACAGTGCTTTTAGCAAATAGCATTCTGGATTTAAATGAACAATTAAACCTGCTTTCCGGAAACACAATGATCAACAGTAAAGATAGCCACCTCATCTTCAACCTAGAAAGAAGCAGCAACAATATTGTTTACCAGGGCGATGGCAACGGCCGCTGGCAAACACTTTGGTTCAAATACAAATTACTACTACTTGCAGGCGTACTGTTCCTCATTTTCCTGGCCTATCTGTATGTCCGTTCAAAGGTAAACAAATCACAAAAAATTGTAACCCAATAAGCTATTTCCATGAATACCAAAGCCATAAAATTTATTTTCGCTACCATTATTCCATTTTTCATGGTACAGGATGCCCTGGCAAGCGGTTTTCCTATGCGGAAAGGTAAAGCACTACTTGCCCCATACTTAAGTTATTTTGTGGCCAACCAGTACCGGGATCTTAAAGGCCAGAAGTACAATTATGCTAATGGCGGGAAATATAGTTCATTTACAATGCAGCTTTATATGGAATATGGCATCACCGATCACCTCGACCTGGTTGCAAAACTCCCTTTAACTGCTGCTCAGTTTAAAGATAATGTACAGCGAAACAGCAATACTGCACTTTCGGATGTAGAAATAGGTCTTAAATACAACCTGTTAGCATTTAACCAAAAAAAATACTTTCTGTCGGCACAGGCGCTGGCGGCAATTCCGCTGTATGGAAAAAATGGTAACCCAGGTACAGGTTATGGGCAGTTCGGTTCGGAACTTAAATTATTATTTAGCGGGAGTAATACTGATGCTTATTTTAATGTTGAAGCGGGTTACAGGCAATATTTTGGCAACAGGTTCGGTAATGTGGGACAAGTGAGTTACATCGCAACATCAGGATGGCATCTGGGCAAAAATAATCAGCTTATGGGTGAGGTAAATGGCGTTAGTTCATTAAGATCGAATCAGTTTAATCCCGAAAATCCTGCTTCTAATACCGAATTCACGTTTATTAAAGCCAACATCAGCTTCGGGCAACGCATTACTGGTGATAACTGGGTATTTGCGGGGCTTTTTCATGATATATTCAATAGGAACTCGGGCATTGGCCAGGGTGTTGCTTTGACGGGAATTATACGCTTTTAGCATGGGCAGGAAACAGCAGCCTTATATTATAAAAATACTCTCTGTTCAGGGTTATATCACGGAGGATGATGTGGTGCGGATTGCTTCGTTTAATGAAACCAGCGGATTATCGCTGGTAAAAATACTGCTTAATTTTGGGTACATCAGCCGGAAGGATTACCAAAAATGCCTATTGGAAGAGGGTTACTACTTTAAAGACGTTCGGTTGGAAGACACCGATCCCGAGGTAATGAAGCAGCTGGATCTTAAAAGTGTAGACCGCGACCTCATTCTGCCCTTACGCATGGAAGCTGGTTATCTGGTTGTTGCTGTTGCCGATCCTACTGCAACGGCAGATTTTCTTTTGATAGAGGAAAAATACGGTTGCCCTGTAAAAGTCCTGCTCACCTCCGATCTGGATATTCTCTGGCTGGGACATAAATTACTGGGTACAAGCTATGTAAAAAAAGCGGTATTCGAGTTACTCAACAGGGATCCCGAGAGCTCGGCATTGGTTACTTTTACCAAAACCCAGCTCCTTATCATCTTTTCAGTTATCGCCCTAGTTACAACCGCTCTCTTTCTTAGTTTTACAAATACGACCATCATCATTAACATGTTAATGAGCGGATTTTTCTTAGTGGCCGTTAGTTTTAAGCTGTTTCTTGCGCTTACCGGCTCAAAGCTTGAATTTTTTCAGGCAGTGAGCAAAAAAGAGCTTAAAGGGGTAAAAAAAGAGGACTTGCCTGTTTTTACCATTCAGTTACCTGTTTACAGGGAAGATAAACTAATCAAAAAACTGATCTGGAACCTTCAGTCGCTGGATTACCCCAGAGAAAAGCTTGACATTAAACTCCTGATTGAAGAAGATGATGAAAAAACACTAAATGCTGTAAGAGACCTTGATTTTCCGGCTATTTTCGACGTGGTTGTGGTTCCTTTCCACATGCCAAAAACAAAACCGAAAGCTTGCAACTATGGTCTTTATTTTTCGCGCGGCGAATACCTTACGATATATGATGCCGAGGATGTACCAGACCATGACCAGCTTAAAAAAGTAGCGGTTATGTTCGGCAAGCTTCCCCAAAACTATATCTGTATACAATGTGCACTGAATTATTTTAACAGGAACGAAAATTTTCTCACCAGAATGTTTACCCTCGAATATTCGTATTGGTTCGATTACATGCTGCCCGGCCTAAGCAGCCTTGATATTCCCGTTCCTTTAGGTGGTACGAGCAATCATTTCAAGTTTGAAAAGCTGATGGAACTGGGTGGCTGGGATCCTTTTAATGTGACCGAAGATGCAGACCTTGGCATAAGGGCTTTTGCAAAAGGTTATAAAGTTGCATTGGTAAACTCTACCACTTATGAGGAAGCCAACAACGAACCATTTAACTGGATCAGGCAACGTTCGCGATGGATAAAGGGTTATATGCAAACCTATCTTGTACATATGCGTAACCCTTCAAAACTGATAGCAAAAATAGGTTGGAAAGGTTTTTTGGGGTTTAATTTTTTTATAGGCGCAACACCTGTTACCTTTCTGATCTACCCGCTTCTGCTGTTGATTTTTATCTGCTACCTCATCTTCGATCTTGATGATATCCGCACCATATTTCCCGATTGGGTACTTTATATTTCGATATTCAACCTGGCAATAGGCAACATACTCATTATCTATGTTAATATGATCGCTGTATTTAAGAGAAGATATTATGAGCTGATTTTATTTTCTATTCTTAACCCTTTTTACTGGTTAATGCACTCCATTGCTGCCTATAAAGGCCTATGGCAACTCATTACCAAACCATTTTACTGGGAAAAAACAGATCATGGATTGAGCAAGTTACAGACGAATAGGGACACAAAATCGGATATCAAATGAACAGTTCATCCTCAAATAAATCCCTGATCCTGATATCATTTTTATTGTTCGGATATTATATTTATATCGCTTACATGCTTTATACGGGAGGAGTACATAGTAATGAAGCGCTTTTTTTCACAGAAAAATCTGCGCTGTTGAGAGAGGGTAATATAGATGAAATCAAAATTGCCGGACTTACTTTCCCGCAGCCGCCTTTCATCCTTTCATGGATTTTTTCTTTTCTGGATATCGGGTTTTCTTCAGTTATTGCCTCAACCTTAGGTACCTCTGCTTTATTTTTCATCATTGCATCTTCCATCAGGGCGCACCAGTACCGAAACTGGTTGTTTTTGGGCATACTCATTACTTTCATGTTCCATCCTGCGTTTATTTTTTTCGCTGTATCAGGAAAAAGCTCATACATGGTGCTCATCTTCTTCTATCTTTTTGTGATGAGTATTTTCAGGTATTTCAGAACCAATACATCTTACCATATTTCGGTAGCCAGTATTTATTTTACGCTGCTTATTTTCTGTTCGTTCAAGTTTTTCTGGTTAATGCTTTTTATTTTTCCCATTATTTTTTTTGTAGCGCTTCAATCTATGACCGTTGCAAACAACGACCTTATGAACAAAATTGCAGTCGCATTCAATACCGAATCGATCAGGCGTAAACTGGTCAATAAAACCCTGGCCATCTATCTCATCATCTTTGCGCTTCCGATAACCGCAATATTCATTTTCAGGATATTGAACCAAGCTTATACCGGAGATGCAGATTATTACCTAAACAGTCCTTACGCAAATTATACCGCTATTACAGATCAGACAGATAACCTCCGTAACTTAACAGACAACAAACTGGGACGCATATTTCCGGAATCGAATTTTTTAACAACGTTAAGGATATTGCTATTTGCCCCCCTTATCGTATTCTGTCTGGGCATTTTCAAGAGCTTTAGCCGTAACATCTTTGTGGTTTTTTCCCTTTTCTTCTTCATGGAATTTTTAAAAATAAAATATCCTAATGTTTTTATTTTAAGTCATTTTTATGCTGCATTTATCTGCCTATCCTGGGCGGTTATAGCTAATGCAAAAGATACCAGAAAATTTAAATTCAGTAAATATTTTTATCTCTCCATTATCATCGTACAGCTAGCTACCGCATATTTCACCATAAATTCGAGCCATATACCTGAAGAGAAAAAATTCCAGCGGGCGTTGGTATCTCTACTGAAGAGAGAACCGATGGAAAGAGATGATACCGAAAAAATAACCAGCTACATCAAAAAGATCAAATCTGACGAAGCCATACTTGCCGATGATGCCAATGCATACCGGATGATTGCCTTGACAGGAACTGCAGAAATGTTTCTCACACCGGGTGAAAATAGTTTCTTAGCCGCACTTGCCCGGCCGGCAAAACATGTATCCTACATATTAGCTACCAAAAAACACAGCCCTTACGATTCGTTTGGACTGTTAAATGCCAATATGATACAAACACTGGTTTCAAACGGAGTTTTGCTAAATCCGGTATGTTCCAATAAAAACTGGATATTATGGCGTATCGAAAATAGGGAAAAATAAAAATCAAGTAAGTTAAGTACCATCTAGCAACACCACAAAATCGGTTATCAATAAGCTCAGGTTTTGGTATATCCTCAACCGGTTTATTGCCATTAAATAAATAGAAGCATCATAAAACTCTTAGCACATTAAGCATTTCCTACCGACAAAAAGCAGAAGAATAAAATTTACAAAAGATAAGCTGTGATCCGTCATTTACAACGTAAACTGCATATAATGCATAAACAGCAGATTCATCACAGATTTATGGAGATTCGTCATACAAAAAAGCACCTTTGTAAATAAGCAATTAAAAAATCTTATTTACCAGTAAAATTTCCCGATTTTCGATGCTTTCACCATTGTAATTATCCATATTTTTATGGCTTAATGCGCTATGTATTATGTTAAAGCGGATATTAATATTTATGCTTTCGTTTGCTTTTATTCAAGCACAAGCGCAGGTTCCTGTTAATGATGACATCAAAACGGCAATTACGCTTAAAAATGTTACGGCGTATTGTTCGGGCGATGCCGCTTATACCAGTACCAATGCTACTGCTAGTGGATATACAAAGGGAAGCTTTTGGAACAGTGAAGGAAACGATGTCTGGCTTAGGTTTACAGCCATAGGCACTGATGTTACCGCTACGGTGACCGGACAGGCTATAAGTAATAGCAATACGCTGCTTGGCCCCCTTATTGCATTCTATACCTATAAAGACAATATCCTTTCCGAGCAAATTGGTGCTATGGCTGCTGAAAATAACCTGACTACTGCATATAAAGGAGGACTGATCATCGGTGAAGTCTATTACATCCGTATCAGTGCTGAAAATAATGCCACTGGTAGTTTTAAACTCTGTGTAAATAGCTATAACCCACCAAACAAACCCGGACAGGATTTCTCGTCGGCATCGCTTTTATGCAATAAAGATAGTTTTACAGAGCTTCAGGTGAGCGGTGCGGGACTTAATAACCGCGAAGCCTATGGAACTTGCTTAAGCGTTGAATCGAACAGCGCCTGGTACACCTGGATAGCCGCCAATAGTGGTAGCTTAGGTTTCACCATTACGCCCACAGCCGTTACTGATGATATAGATTGGGTTCTATTTGACTTAGGACCGGCCACTGCGGCTTCCGCGCCCTCATCTGCAAATTCAATCCGGTGTGCAGCGGGTAGCGGTGTTAACTGCATTCCAAAATATTACATTACCGGTGCAAACAACAGTTCTCTGGATCTTACAGAACAAGGAGGTTGCAATACAAACCAAGATGGTTTTGTAAAGGCTATTGATATGGTAGAAGGACATCAATACGCATTGCTGGTTGATAATTTTTCAAATAAAAATAATGGTTTTACACTTGCTTTTAATGGTGACGGAGAGTTTGAAGGACCAAAATCGGCCATTGAAGCAAAAACAGAAGATGCATGTTTAAGTACGCAAAAATTTATATTCTCGGCAAAAGCCAGTAACTACAGCAGTTTGAAATGGAGTTTTGGAGAAGGTGCCAGTATAACTAATGCCACTACTTCCGGTCCTTTCGAAATTAACTACTCTACTCCAGGTACCAAAACAGTAGTACTCGAAGCCTTTTCGGAAAGGGGCTGCCGCACAGTGAACAGTTATACCTTTTACGTAGCATTAAGGCCTGAAAAACCAGTTATTTCTGCCAATAGTACTAACTTTTGTTTGGGCGGGATAATGGAACTTCGTATACCGGAGGTATCGGATGCGACCTATGAATGGACAGGGCCTGCCAATTTCAGCGATTCAACCGCAGCAGTCAGTGTACAAATAAACAATTTAGCCCAGGCCGGCAATTATATGGTGAGGGTAAAAGTGGGAAATTGCTATAGCGAAACGGCCACAATCAATATTCCTGCTATTGTAAAAAATCCTGTAGCAAATTTCCAGACAGATCCTGTGGTACCGGGTAAGTTCGCAGCCCCGGTTCCCATCACCTTTTTAAACCATTCGCGTGATGCAGATTATTTTGAATGGAACTTTGGAGACAACGAAACTTCTACCGATTACCAGCCGACACATGTTTACCAAAAAAAGGGCACTTATACGGTAACCCTGAAGGCTTTTACCAATAATGGCTGTATAGATATATATACACTCAATAATCTGATGATACTGGATGGTAGTACGTTGCATATCCCTAACTCTTTTTCACCAAACGGAGATGGCATCAATGACCTGTTGAATGTTAACGTCAGCAATTTAAAAAGATCCAGTTTTAAAATCTTTAACCGCTACGGAGATCAGGTTTTCTTTAGTACGAATATTTTCGACTCATGGGATGGTACATGGCATAACAAGCCTGTACCGGTAGGAGCCTATTATTATGTATTAAACGGAACGGATGTTTTTAATAAAGAGGTACGGTTTACCGGATCAATTACCCTGATCAGATAAACTACCACTGCCGTTGCGGGCACACCACTTTGTAAACGTTATTAAGTAATAAACCCAGTACGATTTCGTGACTTCCTTTACTAGCCTGATTAAGCGTGGATGTGGTTACATCATAGCTATAGCTCACATTAAGAAGGTGACTGATATTGAAGCCCGCCATCATATTCAGGGCATCCTGTTTTCGATAGCCTGCACCGATCCATATCCGATCTTTAAAACCCATTTTTACGTTCACATCAACCGAAAACGGAACGTTGGGAACATATTTCACCAAAACCGATGGTGTAATATTCAGGTCTTCGACCATACAAAACTTATAACCTGCATGTAGGAAAGTATGCGGCACCTGTTTACCTTTTTGGTATTGTTCCTTTCCAGAAAAGTTAAGTTTTTGCGGCAAAACCTGCTGAACTGAAAGTCCGGAAAAAAAATTAGCGCCATATAACCATAAGCCTGCCGATAAATCAGGTAAAATCTTTACATCAGCTGCATTGTTTAATGCAGGATCCTGTGGATTTTCGAGCAAAAGGGCATTAATATCTATAGTTGTGCGGCTAATGCCACCTGCAGCGCCTACTGAAAGGTTTAACTGATTGTTTAATTGTAAGTGGTAGGCATAACTAACGTTAAAAGTAGTTGTAGCGATTTGGCCAGCTCGATCAGACACCGCTACAAAACCTATACCGTGATGTGCTGGCGAAGCCGTGTAGTTTTGTGTATAACTTCTGGAACGTGGATCGTTTCCATTATTTTCGAAAGATAAGGCATTTGACCATAAATATTCATTACCTAAAGCCCAATGCGCAGATACAAAGGCTGTTCTTGGCGACTCCTGAAGTCCTGCCCATTGGTGCCTGTAACCTATTTTTACATCCGTATAATTTTCGATACCGCTTAAAGCGGGGTTAAGGAGGTAACTATTTAAAAGGTATTGACTATATTGTGGCCGTTGCTGTGCGTGAAGGCTTAAGCAAATAAATATCGAAAATAAGAAAATCCAGTTTTTTCTTTCCATTCTTACTATCTTTGGCGGCCATTTACAGCTTACGCAACCTTTTCTCCAGTAAACGAATACGCTCATCCTGTTTTTTCACATTACCCAAAAGGCCTTTATACTGCTTATCTTTTTCTATTAAATGCAGCGTAAGTTCCTCTATCTTTTTCAACAGCAATTTGTTCATTTCTCCAATAGCCATTCCATCCCTTTCAAGCTCTTTTGCCGAAGGTACCTCGGGCAGGTGTTTATTTGCTTTGATATAACTTTCCAGCGCCGGCAAGGTTAAATTTTGGTAATTTTCTTCAAATACATAATCCGGTGCGCCTGTACCATCCACTCTTACTTCTTTCGCCTTTATTCTTCCATTAACACTAAGCATTTCAGTTGGATTTTTAAGGCCAATTCCTACCTTACCCCAGGGATCAATCCGCATCTGTTCGATATTATCATTCGTGCTAAAGGTGATAAAACCACCGGTTACACCAGTGCCCCTGTAAAAATTAATTGAATTATTTGTACGGCCATAAAAACTATGCACTAATGAGAATGTCTTTCCCTCGTACTCAGCTGGTTGAGTAGCATAGGCTTTTATGCCCAAATAAGTTCCCTCACCATTTCCATCCCCTTCGGGCAACCTGGAAAATACGGAACCCAGGTTTCCTCCTCCCTGATAATTGGCCACATCAAAAAAAGCCCTTGGCGCAATTGTACCAATCCCCACATTGCCATCCCCCGAAATTCTCAAACGCTCTGTCATACCCGAAAATAAGGCCAGTCCAGTTTTATTGCTGTGCAAATTCTCGGCAACACTAGCAATACCTGCCCACTTATCTTCACCAGGATAACCTGAATAGAGCTTAACGCCATTAATGTCTCCAAGGGACGTTGCAGTAGCCCTCGAACTCATGATCCAACCGTTCTGTGAAGATTGAATATCAAGCGGGGTTTTAGGATCATCAGTGCCAATTCCAAGCTTTGTACCCTTCAAGGTCATATAAGTAGAATTCCTGCTGCCCCACGTTTGAATTTCATTTCCAGGATCTCGCTGCCACCATGTAAGGGCATCAACACCTGGCACGAGGCAAGAAACATCTATACTTATCCCATCAAATAAGCTTGCGCTTGTCCAACCTGATCCGTCAGACATCCGATACAGCCATAACTTGTTCATAAAATTATTATTTGTAGGCCCGGCTTTAGAACTAATTTCCAGATAATCAGCCTTATGATAGCCTAAATTTTGTGCAAACAATGGCGTAGATGAGAATAAAAAATAAAGTGATACAACAACTGCAAAACCTTTTCTCATAAAACTTATAATTAATTTAGCTTTCAATTATCAGAATTTCAATCTTTTTTCCAACTCTGCAATCTTTAAAGTCTGATTATCTATTTTGCTGTTCTGCTCAATCAACTGTTTATTCTGTTCAATCAAATGCAGCGTTAGCTCCTCTATCTTTTTCAAAAGCAACTTATTCATCTCGCCAACAGCCATCCCCTCGCGCTCAAATTCCTTCGCTGATGGCATTTCGGGCAGGTGTCTATTGGCCTTGATATAACTTTCCAGCGCTGCCAAAGTTGCCAGTTCGTATTCTTTTTCAAATACATAATCGGGTGCGCCAGCACCATTTACTCTGATTTCAGTAGCCGCTATCTTCCCGTTTACGGAAAGCATTTCTTTGGGTTCATACGTACCGATGCCTACTTTACTTCCGGTAGGATTGATGATCAGATCGCCACCCCATTGGGTTAAGTTATAATTATGAGTACCTATGATTGTTCTTCCCCCAAAACCGCTCCCGATTACCAACCTGTCTGATGCATTATCAGATCCACCAAAATCTGCAGCAATCCATCCGGTATGCAGGTTAGGATCTTGCCCGGTATTGAAGGAATTAATTGAATTACGACTATTGCCACTAAAGTTTGCATTACCTAAACGCAAACGATCTAGTTGTGCATTTCCGTTCACATTAAAAAGTTCAGTCGGATTGGTTGTGCCTATGCCCACGTTACCATCCCCCGAAATCCTCAAACGCTCCGCCATACCTGAAAACAAGGCCAGGCCAGTTTTATTGCTGTGCAAACTTTCTGAAATACTGGCAATACCTGCCCATTTATCTTCGCCAATGTAGCCAGAGTAGAATTTTAAGCCGTTTATTTCTCCTGCTGTTACTGCATTAACCCGGCTATTCATCGTCCAGCCACTTGTAGTCTGCATTACTTCTAATTTGGTGGCGGGGAAAGTAGTGCCAATACCCACATTACCTCCCTGTGGGTTGATAAAGGTATTGCCCTGATTATAGTAGTTAATATAAGTACCAAAACCAACTTTTGAATCAAGATGCAGATTCCCGTTTGTTACAGCCACAAAGGCATGATTAGTTACCTGCCCATTACCTCCTAGCTGCAGGTACTGCCCCCAGGTAGAATTAGGGCCATAAAGGTGGTATTGATCGTTAGCGATATTTATGACTTGTCCATTTGCAGAAACGATCGCATAGAAAAAGCATAGCGCAACAAATGTGATATGTTTAATTTCCATTGTTTTTGAGTTTTTTGTTCTCTGCCTCTAGTTTTTCCACGCGCTTATTCATTTCTATCATGTGGAGAGTAAGCTCCTCTATCTTTTTCAAAAGCAACTTATTCATCTCGCCAACAGCTATCCCATCACGCTCAAACTCTTTCGCAGATGGCACTTCAGGAAGATGTTTATTGGCTTTAATATAACTTTCCAAGGCTTCTAGCGTTGCAAATTTATAATCTTCTTCAAATACATAATCGGGTGCGCCGTTTCCGTTTACCCTGATTTCGTTTGCTTTGATTTTTCCGTTAACTGTGAATCTTTCTTCGGGTGCTATGGTTCCTATGCCCACATATCCGTTTGATCTGATTGACATCGCGGTCCTTTTACTATCTGCTAAACCTGCATCCAAATGTACATTAAAATTAAGGGCAATATTTTTAATCCCTGGATACCCTCCTGAAGGATAACTGCCACAGCAAACCCACTCCGGAACGGCTTCGATAGAAGCACCAAAATAGTTTGGAATGACATCCCTGTAACCGGCAAACTGGATGCCTTTTACGCCACTGCCGGCGTCATAACTGCCCAGGGTGATAAATTCATCGCCTGCAACATGAAGTTTGCTGGCAGGAAGTGGCGTACCAATCCCGATATTTCCATTTTTATTTATCGAAAAAGCTTCCTGCTCGGGGCTTTGCCCACCATTTATAGAAAAAAAACCTAAGCGTTCATAGTGAGTATTGATGCCATTCATTTCGATTTTAAAACGCCTCGAATTATCAGATACATGGAAACCAATGCGTGGCCGTTCAGACGCTTCGGCTCCGATGGCAATGCCAGAATTATTATCATAACCATAAGCTTTAATATCGCCGCCCGCAACCGTTAGTTTATAGGCAGGATTTTGTGTACCAATACCCAAACCTGCGGCTAAATAGCCTTGTCCGTCTGCCCTTACCGTAAAATTGGTGATTCCGGCGGTAACACCTTCATAAAAAAAATTGCTCTGCCCGTTAGCGTTATCGGTTATGGCTTTAAAAATTCCACCGGGGTAGCTATAAGTACCCCCCGCCTGGTGACCGGTAAAAAAATTCTGACCACCTGAGGTAAGCATATATAACTTTCCGTTTAGGTTGCCGTTGGTTTCGGTAATTACTCTTGACCATTCTGTATTTGGTACGTTATTAGTTTTTCTAAACCAAAGATTCTGATCAAAAAAACTGCCTGCAAACTGCATGGCGAAGTTGTTGTTCACGTTGCTGTGCCTCACATCAAGCAAATGCCACCAGCCACCTGCCCCGGCAGGAAAGTTGACAGGATTATAAGTTTCGAAAAAACCGGAAGTGCCACCCATCTGGCCTGCATCGTCTTTAGGTTGAGTGGTCTGTGCGAAAAGAAAATACGGGATAAACGCGAAAAATAATAGCGCAAAAAATTTCATCATAAACTTGTTTGATTCTAATTACCCAAAAGAATTAAGTGAGGCTAGTTAGGTCTCCAACATACATAATGGGCCAATCTAAAATCTCTAATTAAAATGGAATAAAAAACCACGTTTGATGAAACACGGGTTTTTGACCGTCTGAAACCGTCAATCAACTGACCAATTTACCTTTTGTTATTTAGTAATCTTTTCCAATTTCAATAATCTTTCCTGTACATCGCTTAGTACTTTATCTTTTTCTATCAGGTGTAATGTCAATTCTTCTATTTTTTTTAACAACAGTTTATTCATTTCACCAAGGGAAATTCCGTTTTCGGCGGCTTCGTAAGCCGATGGAATTTCGGGCAGGTGTTTGTTCTTCTTGATGTATTGCTCGATTTCTTTAAGCGATAAAATCTTGTAATCCTCTTCAAAAACGTAATCTGGTGTTCCCGCACCATCAACCCTGATTTCATTCGCTTTGATCTTACCATTTACGGTGAATTTTTCTGATGGGTTGTTGATACCGATTCCGACATAACCAGAACCATCAATGGTAATATCATCACCATAATACCACTGTGGGCCGCTACCATTTTTATCGAACATTCTTCTGGTTCCTAAAATCATCCTTCCCGTAGCATTATAACTTTGATCGTTCCCGGCAACTGTAATAATTCGGCCCTGACTATACATATTACTTCCATCGGTATTGGCCGGTATAACAAATTCCAGCTGTGCCCCATTAATTTGAGACCGCCCCCGGGTATTGGCCTGGATGACCAGCCCACCCGCAGTAATGGGATTTTCATTTCCAATATTTTTCGAAATCCCACCATCAACAATATGGAGCTTGCTATGGGGGTTGGCGGTACCAATGCCCACATTCCCCGCGGCGCTCCATACGCCGTTTGGTAATCCAATATTTGCTTTGCCAAATCCACCGTCATAACCCAAATCAATGAGTCCGTTACCCGCCCGGATAAAATCAACCCGGCTGCCAGAATCGTGAAAACCAATCGTAGTATAATCCTGAGCATTTAGGAGTAACGTAGTTTTACTGGTCCAATCCTGTATGGTTGGCGAAGAGCTTTCTAAAATATTTCCTAAACTCATATAACCATCGGTATTATGGCCAGGTGTATGGCTCCCCAACACAAAAGCCCCTCCTTTCACGGTAAGTTTAGCTTCAGGATTTGCCGTTCCTATCCCCACAAATTGGTTATCTGAACGGATGTGGAATAAGGCATCGTGCTGTATACTCCCTGTTTGATGGCTAATGGTAAAGTCATTTCCAGTTGAGCCAGCATAACCAATAGCCCAGTTCCCTTCATAATTTCCGGTACTGGGATCATTTCTGGTAAAACGAAGGCCAGACCAGCCAATCGGTTTTACTATCGTTAGCCCCTCAGCCCACGCTTCGTCTGCAGCCATGATTTTAACATTTCCTTCAAACAGGCCCTTGCCCAACACATGCAAGGGTACCTGCGGTGCAGTTGTTCCAATGCCCACCTTACCACCACTTTCGGTTACAATCTTTACCCAGGGCTGTTGAGCATTGTCATTGGTTTTGCGCAGATAAAAGTTCTGATCGAAAAAGCTACCGGCAAGTTGCATCGCATAATTGTTCGCCCCATTTGAATGCCTTACATCAAGCAAATGCCACCAGCTGGAGGCACCGGCCGGAAAATTGACAGGTGCTGATGCTTCATAAAAACCAGCGTTGATGTTGGCCTGGCCAGCATCATTGCGGAAAATGGTTTGTGAAAAGGCACCTATAGGTAAAAGTACCATTAAAAACGGGAATAATTTGAGTTTCATCTAATTGTGGTTTGGTTTATGGCAATTGCGAAGCAGATCAGCTAATCTCATAACAATATGCCATATTAAATATCAGACAAAGGACGCATTTAAAAAACCCAGATTGACGGAACCACGGTGTTTGATAGTTGAAAACCCTAAATTGAATGACTAAATCTCTCGATGTGGTTGTTAGGTTTATATCCCTGATGGATCAAATAGCGCTTATTTAACTTACATGCCCATTAAATTTCCGATATGGTTAAACACTGAAAACTGCGAACCGCTAACTAAAACCTGTTCATGCTTATATTAAAAAGGTGTGATGAAAATGATCTGGAAATGAATGGTTCTGTGTTTTTGGGGTTTGCAGCCCTGCCATTCGCTACAATCTTTTTGTAGCCATGATCTCTGAGATTTATATAAGTGGCAACAAAAAGGATTTCCACTTTTGTCAGGTTTATTGAGAAGGGCTTGTAGCTTTTTGGGAGAGGCCGAATAGCGACTGTTAACTTACATGCCATTAAATATCTGATATGGCTAGACAGTTAATTGGTTAGTAGACACTAATCAATTGTAAACCATCATATTTAGTTCTGAATATATCTTGATAGGATCCTGAAACACCCGGCCGGGCGGATGTTCGGGATGACGATTTTTTGAGAGAAATCGGCTACACTATACCCGCACTGGTAAATGAAAATAATTTAACCACCCACCCTACGGATACCCCTCCTTAAAAAGGAGGGGATTGGCCCCTCATAGCTGCATAGGTAAAGGGCCAATAAAAATCTGAAGGGTTTATGCTGTGGCCGCTAAAGTGATCGTTTCATTACATTCATCACCTTCAAAAGCATTACACCAGGCATTACAAGCGGCAAGCCAATCAAAAATCATTTTATAGGCAGCGGTAATTTCGGCAGAAAAGTTGAGGTTTGCACCCTCATAACCTTCTTCCTGGAAGATGTATTCATTTAAACCATAATATAACAGTTCAGCCAGGTTTTCGATATCAAAATGGCCAACGGCCTGCAATTGATAAACCTGGTTTTGGGCATATTGCTTGAAGGTGCTTTCATTGGCCAAAGTTTTCGCTTTGGTTAACAGCTTGATGATGTGGTTTACATTGTAAAGCGTGTTGGCAATGGTAAAGGCTTTGTGTTTGCCCGAACGTGGATCGGGGCCGGTACTGGCGCTGAGCATTTCGGTAAGGAGTTGATTGACATCCGATAGACTGATCATATCAAAATAGGCTTCAATCAGTTTCCGGAAGGTGCTTACAGCTGCTACCTCATTTGGGAGCTGTGTGTCTGGGTTTTTACAATTGTCGGTTTGCATAACATTGTTAAAAAAGTATACTTAGGGGCTGCAAACCGACAATCAACTCCATACAGAGATCAATTGAAAATGCGTTTCTAAAACGCTCCCCTAAGTAATATTGTTAAAAAATGATTTGCTTATACCGTCTCTGTTAGATTAGAACTTTATTGATTATCGATTTGCATAAGCAAGATAAATAGAATAAATCAGTTTACAAAATCTTTGTTGCTCAAATAAGGCATAAATGAGGGCAGTTTCATCTTGCAGTTGGCAGTTCTATCAACGCAGTTAACAACATTATACTTACAGTTGGTATGTTTATACTTGCCGATGGCAGCAATGTTAACGCAGTTAATAGTTATGAATTTGCAATAGATCGTTATAAGCCCGCAGTTAACAACATTATATATGCAGTTGATAGTTTTATACTTGCGGTCGATAGTTCAGACGTCGCAGTCGATAGTTCAGGGGTTGCAGCCGGTAGTTCAGACGTTGCAGTCGATAATTCAAACGTTGCAGTCGACAGTTCAGACCTTGCAGCCGACAGTTCAGACCTTGCAGCCGATAGTTCAGACGTTGCAGGCTCATCAAACTCGAGAAACTGGAAAAGTGAAAATCCCGGCACGAGAGCCAGGCTAAGATTATTGAAAAGCACAAGTTGGCCACACACTAATCTGCCTAGTAAGACTTACGCTAGTGAGGGTTATATTTTCCCATGGCTATATTATTAACAATTAATTTTCCCGTACCCGCACCAATTAAATAATCATGATCATTAAAAGCAATTAAAAAATCATTATTTAATTTGGTGATATAAAAAGCAAATTTATAGCAATTTTCAAAAATTTTAGTTAATACCCCTCCATCATCAAATAAAAACATATTCTCGTCGTCACCATGATCAAAAAACAACACAACACTTTCTTTGTCAAAAATCTGATTGAATAAATCCCAAGCAAATTTATATCTAATACTTTCACGATCTATAATATCTTCCCACAATGGGAACGAGTACCTTTTTTTATGGCAAAATCTTTCTAAAACAATCTGTAATACTTTTTTTGATTTTTCAATACTCAATGGTACCAGTTCATAATTAATTATTTTCGCAGCCTCTAAAACTTCGGTGCTATGTGATATATTCATATTATTTATTGCTTTGCTTTTGATCTACCAGCAGGAACTGCATCCAATATAATTTGGCCACTGTCTTGTTTATTTCCTTTCCCCAAATTGGTGCGAACTTTTAGCTCGTATCTAAGTATACTTAAATTATATCAATTTCTAACAAACCCCTTTCTCCAGAAAAATCTATTGTACTACTATACTTACAATGATAATCTTCTGTTACAAAACCTGCCTCAATTGGATTATGGTGTCTTGAAAATTATAAAAAATTAGGATTGCGACTTTCTAAATTTTAGAACTATAGCCTTTTATATGGGTACGAGTTAAAAACTCGCACCAGCACAATTTATCTAATTACAATTCACTCGGACTAGCAGGGGGGTTAATTATTTAAATTATAAGCACTTTAATTCTTCTATCCATTCTTTAGCATTTCCTGTTCCTATTAGATAATCGTGATCATTATAAGCTATTAAAAAATCACCACGAATATCTGTAACATAGAAAACAAATGAATAACAATGCTCTAAGATTTCAGTAAGTATTGAACCATCCTCTAAAAAAAACATGCTTTTATCATCATCTAATTCAAAAAAGAAAACAACTTCTTTACCTTTAAGCATTGTTTCAAATTTTTCCCAACCATATTCACATTTGATAGAGTTAAATTCAAACATATATTCCCATAATGGGTAGACATACTTTTTTTTCGTTATATTTTTTTCAAGTACTTTTTCCAAAAGATTGCAATTTTCATTTTCGGAAAGCTGAATAGGTTTTTTCTTCAAAAGTTTTAATGCATTTAAAAATTCAATGCTATGACTTCTTAAATTTTCCATAATTAAGGCTTTTTATCTGTTCTACCTGCAGGCACATAATCTACTATTATATGTCCAACTTTTTTGTCTTTACCTTTACCTTTACCGGGTGTTTTCCATCCCACATGTGGTTTGACAGGATATAAATAGCTTAACTTAATAGCATTGGAGACGCTAAGACCAGATTGGGGGTCATCTTACCCATTGCCTCGCTAACTAAGATTTGCGCTAGGAATGGAACATATCAAAGCATTAATTTATTTTCGTATTCATTCATATAATATTCTACCGGATAAACTGTTCCTGTAGTATATTTTTCTCCAGTTAATTTATTTATAATTATTGGTGAATTTCCGACAACAATATCCGATAAATCATTAGTTTCCAAATATTTTCTATTGACGTAAAAAAAAACCCAGTATTGATCTCTATCAATTGTATCATCTCCTAAAACAATTAAACTATCATCAACATATTTATACTTTTTATTTAAATATGCCTCTAATTCTTCTCTAACTAAATCTACTTGTTTCATTGTTATTTATTATTAGTTGGAATGAATGAAAAATCTTTATATCCTTGACCTGATAAAGCAGCTCCTTTCCCTGTCTGTCCGTCAACAAAATTGATTTTTCCATTTTGATTGATGACATTAAAAACATGACCGACTTTACCTGGCCCTCTATTGCCAAAAACTATTCCAGTTTCACCACTTGAAGAAACCATTCCTTTAATTTTTTCAATGGATAATCCATGAACAAACTTACCATTATATTCCGACTCAATTACCGATAAAGAAGTTGGCTTAGAAGTCAATTCAGAATTTAATGCAGAAGTCGGCCTTCCTTTCAGATAATTATCTGTTGCCATTGCACAACTGACACAATTATTATTGCCACCGCTTTTGTTAATATCACGTAAACTAAATTTCGGTCCACCTTCACTTTCATTTTGAACAGCAGAAGTACCTGCGGCAATGTTTTTATAAACACCATATGTTCCTGTTAAGTGACTATTTAAAGACAGAGCAACAATTGTAGAAGTTTGCCAAGCAGTAATCATTGCTTGACCTTTTGAATCTTCATCAGTCTCAAAATTGCCAATAAAAAAACCAACGTCAGGCTTTTTTAGAAACTGTTTAAAGAGGTCTTGCCGGTAATTATTATTTACATAAGATCCAAAACCAATGTGATAAGTATTTTTATCATAGGTTACAACATATCTTTTACCAACAATCTTAGTTTGAAAATCAAATCCTAGGAAAGTGAGATCATTATGTGTCTTAACACTATTAAGTTTTAAATGTGTTCCTGTTTTATCAAGAGTTAAAGTGTAGTGATATTCTTCCGCTCCATCTAAATCGGTTGCTTGGATTGGTGTATTACCAGAAAACTGATAAGGAGTATACCATGGATATGATTTACTAAGAGGATCCACACTCAAGAACTTCCCAATCCTTGGGTCATAAATCCGCATGCCATAATCCTGCTGGTTGCCCTGCCCTTTTACCTCATTATCGTTCTCCTTACCGTTAAAACCATAACGGTAGGCCTGTG
>NZ_CAJYOJ010000065.1 GCF_913776295.1 uncultured Pedobacter sp. | reverse complement strand
CTTTTAATCCCAATTTCATGTAAGGTCGATCAAAAGTTAGCCAACAAAATAAGTTCGGTGAGGTATTCTATAGCCATAGAAAAAAAAGCTGACTAGATTAGCATTGTACCTTTTTAGTCAGCCCCAGGATTGAGACGCTAAGACGAGGATTAAGTAAAATCTGTGTTGATCCGTATGCATCTGTGGCAAAAAAACTAATTTCTGTAAAACCGAATTTACAGATCCAAATGCTTTCATTTTTTTATCTTTATCGGAATGAAATCCATCTTATATAGTCTTTTTCTGGTATTGCTGTTTGCTTCCTGCTCCAAAAAAGAAGCGGTTGACTTGATTGTTTACAATGCAACAGTTTATACTGTTAATAATAAGTTTGATACGGTTGAAGCCTTCGCAGTGAAAAATGGAAAGATACTCGAATTGGGTAAAAGTGATGAGATAAAAGGAAAATATACAGCCAAAGAAGAAATCAATGCGGAGGGCAAAGCCGTTTATCCGGGTTTTATAGATGCGCATGCGCATTTTTATGGTTATGGACAAAGTTTGCAAACTGCCGATTTACGGGAAACAAAATCGTGGGATGAAGTGCTTACCCGTTTAGCGGAGTTTGCCAAAACACATCCTGATGGCTGGTTAATTGGCAATGGCTGGGACCAAAACGATTGGGAAGATAAAGCATTTCCTACAAATGAAAAGTTGACAGCACTTTTTCCGGGTAGACCGGTATTTTTAAACCGGATTGACGGACACGCCGCCATTGCTAACCAAAAAGCATTGGATGATGCCGGTATTAAGGGTGAGCAAAAGTTGGTAGGAGGTGATATGCTCACCCGAAATGGAAAACTCACCGGCGTTTTGATCGATAATGCTGTAGCCTTGGTAGAACGTAAAATTCCCTCACCCGATGCTAAACTGGCGGAAAAGATATTTATGGATGCACAGCAAAACTGTTTTGCTGCCGGCTTAACTACCATTGACGATTGTGGATTAAGTTACCTGACGGTTGAATTTATTGAAAAACTGCAGCAATCGAATAAACTGAAAATGAGGCTTTATGTAATGCTTTCAGATGAGCCTGATAATTATACTTATCTTTTCAACCGTGGTCCGATTAAAACCGACCGGCTAAATGTTCGTGCTTTTAAGATATATGCCGACGGTGCTTTAGGCTCTCGGGGTGCATGTTTGCTGCAACATTACAGCGATATGCCAGATAAAACAGGCTTTCTGTTGAGCAGTCAAAAACATTTTGAAGAGGTAGCTGCAAAAATTGCTGCCAATCATTTTCAAATGTGTACACATGCCATTGGTGATTCGGCCAATCGGGTAGTCCTCAATATCTACAACAAAATATTAAAAGGCAAGAATGATGAGCGCTGGCGGATTGAACATGCTCAGGTAGTTAATGCAAAAGATTTCGGCCTGTTTGGCAAAGCCAGTATCATTCCTTCCGTTCAGCCTACGCATGCCACTTCCGATATGTATTGGGCTAAACAGCGCCTCGGTGGCGAAAGGTTAAAAAGTGCTTATGCTTACAAACAATTACTCAAACAAAACGGTTGGATTCCCTTGGGTACCGATTTCCCTGTAGAAAACATTAATCCATTATTAACGTTTTATGCAGCAACGGTGAGGGCAGATGCGAAAGGTTTTCCAAAAGGAGGTTTCCAGGTAGAAAATGCCCTGACACCTGAAGAGGCTTTGCGCGGAATGACGATATGGGCAGCAAAAGCCAATTTCGAAGAAAATGAAAAGGGTAGTCTGGAGAAAGGTAAATTAGCCGATTTTGTTATGCTCGATCAAGATATTTTGAAATCAACACCACAAAACATATTAAAAACCAAAGTTTTAAAAACCTATCTGAACGGAGAAAAAGTATATGAAGCGAAATAGAGTGTATATCCTGGCCGTAGTATTCTGCTGCAATATTTTATGTTTAACTGCCTGCGCACAGGATCATACCGCAAATGAAAAAAAACTGGCTATTGCCAATGCAATTGCCAACACAACCGTGTTGTTGAACAATCAGGATGGGATCATTCCGCTAAAAGCATTGGAGAAAAAAAATATTGCTTCGGTTAGCCTTGGCTTTGCCTATAGTGCTGTTTTTGATAGTTTGGCCAACAAATACGATAAAATCACCTCATTTTCTGCGAGTTCTTATCAAGACAGCTTGAATTTAGATGATTTAGAAGATGATCTTAAATATTTCAATACGATTTTGATTGCTATTGATGATCAGCAGGTAACTAAAGCCAGATATATTAACTTTATTAACAGCATCAGCAAAAATAAGCAGGTGATTGTTTCGTTTTTCGGTAACGGGCCTGGCTTAAAATCATTCGATCTGTTAAAATCGCCGATTATATGGACCAGTCAAAATAATGCTGATGCTGCGGCTATTGTACCGCAGTATATTTTTGGAGGTATGGCCGCTTCAAATAAGTTAACTACTGCTTATTCTGCCCGTTATACAAGGGGTTCTGGTTTCACTACAACAGCTACGCGCCTAAAGTATACTGTGCCTGAAGATGCCGGTTTAAATTCGAACAATTTAAAGGAGATTGATGCTATTGCTGCCGAAGCTATCGCACAGAAGGCAACTCCCGGATTAGTGGTTTTGGTAGCGAAAGATGGTAAAGTGATCTTTAATAAGGCTTATGGTACGCATACCTACGATACCAGTATGCCAGATAAGGTAACCGATATTTTTGATCTCGCATCAGTAACCAAAATAACGGCAACTACACCAGCGGTGATGCGTTTATTTGAAGAAGGGAAACTGAAGCTGGATACTAATATCGGCGCTTATATTCCAAAAGCACGCACTACCCCAATGAATAATATTCAGGTACGCGAGGTGATGTTGCACCAGGCGGGTTTTATCCCTTACATTCCTTTTCATGATTACGTGAAAACAGGCGATTATAGTAGAGATTCATCTGCAGCCTATCCAACCAAAGTAGCTGATAACTATTATATCAAAAAAGGTTTTTTTAAAGATTTTATGTGGCCTAAGATGCTTAATTCGCCTATTAAAACACGTGGCAAATATGTATACAGCGATATCAGTATGTATGTGATGAAAGATATTGTAGAGCATATTAGCGAAGAGCCTTTAAATCAGTATACTTACGAAAATTTTTATAAGCCACTAGGGATGCAAACGGCTGGCTTTTTACCGCGTAACCGTTTTAAACCAGAGCAGATTATTCCAACGGAAGACGATAAATATTTCAGGAAAACTTTACTCGTAGGTTATGTGCACGATCAGGGGGCAGCTTTGGCAGGAGGCGTTTCAGGTCACGCGGGTTTATTTGCAAGCGCAAACGACCTTGCCATTATTTACCAGATGCTGTTAAACCGGGGTAGCTACGGTGGAGAAACCTATTTTAAAAATGCAACGGTAGATCTTTTTACGTCCAAACAATCGAATGTAAGCCGAAGGGGCCTGGGTTTCGACCGTTGGGACCCGGATAGCACCAAACATTATCCTTCTGATCTGGCTTCACCTCAAACTTATGGCCATACCGGATATACCGGAACTTGCGTTTGGGTAGATCCATCACGCGGTTTGGTTTATGTCTTTTTATCTAACCGTGTAAATCCAACGGTTACCGATAAACTTTCCAATTTAAAAATTAGGGGTAGAATTCAGGATGTAATCAATAAAGCCATTGATGAATCGAAGAAATAAAGCCTGGTATTCAACTACTCAGAGTTGTCAACTTTAATAATCAGTTTGCTATAAAGTTGACAACTCTTAAATTTAAATAATTCACTGGTCAGCCATAATCGTTTAAATGCCTGGATATACCAATGTCCATGCTTACCTTAACATAAACCAAAAAAGCACCAGCTTCAGCCGGTGCTTTTAATCTTTATTATAAAATTCGCTGGAGACTCAAGGCCAAGAACTCCCAACTGCAAACTATTTCTTCAATCCAATTTCCCTTAATCTTTCATCCAGATATTCGCCAGCCGTCATATCACTATAGGCTTTAGGGTGTTCGGCATCAATGGTTGATGGTAAACTGGTTAAATCCATATCGCTGCGCGGATGTAGGAAGAAAGGAACAGAGTAACGTGAAGTTTTCATCAATTCACGGGGTGGGTTTACTACCCGATGCGTTGTTGATTTTAATTTGTTATTGGTTAAACGCTGTAACATATCGCCAACATTTACTACAATATCGGTATGATGAGCTTTAATCGGTAACCATTCATTGCTCCGTGTTAATACCTCAAGGCCATCGGCACTGGCACCAATTAACAAAGTGATCAGATTGATGTCTTCATGTGCGCCTGCGCGTACGGCATCGTCGGGGATAGTTTCCGGATTTTCGATCGGGAAGTAATGGATCCCTCTCAAGATAGAATTTCCATTATGGACGTGTTTATCGAAATAATTGATCGGCAATGCTAAATAAGTAGCAATGGCACGCAATAAATGCGTTCCGTTTTCTTCCAGTTTTTTATAGATTTCTCCGGTTACCTTATTAAATTCAGGTAACTCTTCTAAAATTTCATTGTCGGGATATTCGTTTTTAACCGGATCACCATCCGTAACGTCCTGGCCAATCTGCCAGAATTCTTTTAAGTCAGGCGTTTTGGCACCTTTAGCCGTTTCTTTACCTGCACTGGTATAGCCACGCTGGCCTGCCAATTCCGGTTTTTCGTATTTCCTTTTGATTTCAATGGGTAAGGAAAAGGCAGCTTTAATGTTTTCGTAGAGTTTATCAATCAATTCCTGACTTAAACCATGGTTGGTAATAGTAACAAACCCAGAATCGTTAAAAGCCCTGCCCAGTTCATCAGAAAACTTTTTACGTTCTTCTTCAGAACCATTGATGTAAGAACCTAAGTCCAGACAAGGAATATACGGTGTTGACATAATTTTTTAATTTTAATGTTATACGAATTTAGAAAGAATTGTTGATAAGTGTATTTTGCAGAAGAGATGTCTCTTTAAAAATTTATTGATCAATGGGTTAAGTTATTAACATTAACAGCAAAAGCCAACAAATCGTTGCGATTGTCATACAAAACCCATTATAAATCGAATGCAAACTACAGGCTTTTATTTTGCGTATACTTAGATATAAATAGTTCATTTCCATTTAGCGTTGAGGAATTATTTTAAATTAAAAAATAAAACACACATGAGAAAAATAATGTTAATCCTGCTTGCTGTATTTTCGGTAGGTCAGGTAAATGCACAAGGGAAAAAGACGGAAAAAGCCACATTTGGTATGGGCTGTTTTTGGTGTACCGAGGCCATATTTCAAAGATTAAAAGGTGTAGTATCCGTAAAATCGGGTTATGAAGGTGGTACGTTGAGCAATCCAACTTATGAAGAAGTGTGTACCGGGGCTACCGGGCATGCCGAGGTTTTGGAAATTACTTACAACCCAATGGTGATCTCTTACGATGAGTTATTGGAAGTTTTTTGGAAAAGCCACGATCCAACTACGCTAAACCGCCAGGGTGCAGACAGCGGCACACAATATCGTTCCGTAATTTTTTATCATTCGGCAGAGCAAAAGGCCTTAGCTGAAAAATACAAAGCGGAGTTAAACAAAACCAATGTTTATGGCAAAAAGGTCGTTACCGCTATAGAGGCCGCAAAGCCTTTTTACGTCGCTGAAAACTACCACCAGAATTATTTTAACAAAAACGGGAGCGAGCCGTATTGCAGGTTGGTCATCCTTCCAAAAATACAGAAACTTGAAAAAGTATTTAAGGCCAAGCTTAAAAACTAATCTGGAGATGTGCTCTTTCATTTACATTGAATTTTCGCCACGTTGAGCCTCAATAAATTTGGGAAAAGAAGTTGAAATATTACCCTGAGTTAAGGCAGGTCCTTCTACAGGCTCAACGTGGCTAACTGATCGAAAGTTTTCCTATGGTAAAAAGAATTGTGCTAAATATCGACACTCCGGAAATTAACGCTGCAGTCGGTTTCTACAAAGATATTTTGGGACTTGATCTAATCATGGACCATGGCTGGATTGCAACTTACGGTGCGATAGGTGAAAAGATGGATGTACAGATCAGTTTCGCTTCGCAAGGGGGAGCAGGCACGCCAACCCCAGATTTGTCGATAGAAGTTGAAAATGTTGACGGGGTACTGGAAAAGGTGAGAGCGGCAGGGTTTCCTGTAGAATATGGCCCGGTTGATGAGCCATGGGGCGTAAGGCGGTTTTACACCAGAGATCCATTTGGTAAGCTGGTCAATATTCTAAGCCACCTTACCGTCTGATTACCGATTTGATTGACAGTTTTAATCGCCAGCTTTTGAAGAGCGGCAGAGGCCATTTTTTGTTTTTAATTTATCAAACTGTTTTTTGGATTAAAATTTGATTACTAATCTGTAGGGAACTGGAAATATTTCTAATTTTTCCGCAATTTTTTAGAGATTTAATGTCTCGAAATTCGTACTATGTTTAAAATCATTCTAAATTTGTAACTCCTTTAAGCTAAGATGACAAAAAAGAAAAAGACAGTTGGCAAAACTGATGCTGATGTAATTTTGATAGGGGCGGGCATCATGAGTGCAACCCTGGGTGTTTTATTAAAACAGTTAGAGCCGAATTTAAGCATAGAAATTTACGAGCGTTTAGATATTGCGGCAGCAGAAAGTTCTGATGCATGGAATAATGCTGGTACAGGACATTCGGCTTTTTGTGAATTAAATTACACGCCTGAAAAGAAAGATGGCTCTATCGAAATAAAAAAAGCGGTTCAAATTGCAGAGCATTTTGAGGTTTCCAAGCAATTCTGGTCATATTTAGTAAGTAAGGGATTGGTTTCCGATCCTGGCAATTTTATCCGCAATATTCCACACATGAGTTTTGTTTGGGGTAAAAAGAATGTAGAATATCTTAAAAAGCGGTACGATGCCTTAACTCAATGCGGTCTGTTTAGCGACATGCAATATACAGAAGATGCTGAGCTTGTAAAAAACTGGGCGCCATTAATCATGGATGGCCGTAAAAAAGGTGAAAAAATTGCGGCAACCAAGATGGATTTGGGTACTGATGTTAACTTCGGTACGTTAACCCGAGATATGTTTAATCACTTAAAGGATGAAAGCAATGTTAATCTGTATTTCAATCACGAAATTCGTGACCTTAAAAAGAATAAAGATGGCAACTGGATTGTAAAGGTTAAAGATTTAGAAAGCGGAGACAAACGCAAACGTGTGGCCAAATTTGTATTTATCGGTGCGGGTGGCGGATCATTACCATTGTTAGAAAAATCAGATATCCCGGAAGGAAAAGGGTTTGGCGGTTTCCCGGTTAGCGGACAATGGTTAAAATGCACCAATGATGAAATTATTAAAAAACACCATGCCAAAGTTTACGGTAAAGCTGCCGTTGGCGCACCACCAATGTCGGTACCGCATCTGGATACCCGTATGATTAATGGTAAGCAGGCTTTGTTATTTGGACCTTATGCAGGTTTCTCGACTAAATTTCTTAAAAACGGATCGTTTTTAGACTTACCAAAATCAATAAAATTTAACAATATCCGGCCAATGATTTCGGCCGGTTTACATAACCTCGATTTAACAAAATATTTAATTGAGCAGGTTCGGCAGTCGCCGGAAGATAGGCTGGAGGCTTTAAAAGAATATCTGCCAACTGCCGAATTGAAAGATTGGGAACTGGAATATGCAGGGCAACGTGTTCAAGTGATCAAAAAGGATGAGAAAAAAGGTGGGATTTTAGAGTTTGGGACAGAGGTGGTTAGTGCTGCCGACGGCTCTATTGCGGCCTTGCTGGGTGCATCTCCAGGAGCTTCAACAGCGGTGTCTATTATGCTCGACTTGTTAAACCGTTGTTTTGCTGATGATTTGGCAACTGATGAATGGCAGGCAAAAATTAAAGAGATGATTCCTACTTACGGAAAATTACTTGCTCAGGATCCTGAATTGTGTAAAGAAACCAGAACGAGAACATCGAAAGTGTTGAAAATTGAAAACGTAATAATAGCTTAAGCTATAATAATCAAAATATTATTTAGGTCCCGGTATAAACCGGGACCTTTTTTGTTGTCAGCCATATACGTCCATATCTGTCGGTAGAGTTAAGCGTAGCCTCTCCACGGACTAGATGATCGGATTGAGTCTGTAACTCCGTAGATAATAACGATTCGGAGACTTTTTTTTTTTCCTATAATCCGTAGAGCCTTTCAGAACTCCAGGGATAGGTTAGGATTCAAGGCATTATTCACCGTTTGATCAATATTGATTATTGTTTTACGAAACGTTCCTGCGGAACGGCACAAATAATAAATTATTTGTGCTACCCAGGAATCGTCCCGCCGGGACGTTAGATGTAATGATCATGATCAGGATTATCGTTCCGTGGGGACGTGTTTTAGGTAACCTATAAGAGAAGAGGTTTTTTCGTTCCATAGGAGCATTTCTTTCGCATAATTTATAGAAATAGACCTACTGCAGCGGATAACAGATCGAAAATTGCTTTTCTAACAGAAACAACCATAAAAAAAGGGCATCCAATTTCTTGAATACCCTTTGTCTGAATTTTTTTATTGTTAAGCTGCGATTACTTCTGCAACTTCTTCGGCAGAAATATCACTATGCGATGCTTCCAGTACACAATCACCATTTTTTATCAATAAAATCTGAGGCGATTGATGTGCTACCTGAAATACTTCTGCAATCTGGTTAGATATATCACGATAGCTGATTAAATCCAAAAAATAAAGTTTTGTTTCTGATGGAATAACATCCCAGTCAAATTCGAAATTCTTTTTAGCCATTAAGCTAATGGAGCAACGCGTGCTGTGTTTAAAAATAAGACTAAAACCGCTTGCATTCTTGATCTCGTCAAGCTGTTCCATTGAAGTTAAGTTAACCCAATTCATGATATTAATGATATGATTTACAGAATAACAATTGCAGTTAAATAAAGTTCTGCAAACAACCTGAAAATGAAAATTAGGAATGAGTTCGGTTAGTTTCTTCTGCGTCTTCCTTCAGGATAAGATCCATAAGCCGGACAAAGTTTAGAAGAACAAGATTCTAAAATGGTAATGGTGCAAAACACCGCCAATAATAAAATGGCTACTTTTTTCATCTTTTTAAGTTTGTTTCAAGGGTAATGAAGCGATCAAAAACCAGTTATGATGGTTTCATTTGATCCGATAATTTAAACGACTAAGGTACAAATAATTATTAAAACGCAAGTTTAAATTTGCGCAGAAAAATCAGCCATTTTAATCGCCGTAATTGCAGCTTCATCGCCTTTATTACCATGTTTGCCACCTGCACGGTCTTGGGCTTGCTCCAAGTTATTGGTAGTTAAAACCCCAAAGATAACCGGTTTACTATATTTAATGCCAACATTGGTGATCCCTTGTGCTACCGCATCGCAAATAAAATCGAAATGTTTAGTGTCTCCCTGGATGACGCAACCCAAACAGATTACAGCATCTATATCATTTCTTTTGCTCAATAAAATTTCTGCACCACCTGTTAATTCGAAGCTCCCCGGTACGGGTAAAGAAATTATATTTTCTTCGGCAACGCCATTGGCTAACAGGGTTTTTAATGCACCATTGTACAATGCGCCTGTAATTTCGGCATTCCACTCGGCTACAATAATCCCGAATTTATAGTTTGCGCCACTAGGAACTGTAGTGTGAGAGAAATCAGATAGATTTTTTAATTGTGTTGACATAGGACAAAGATAATGTTATGCATCGAATGTTAAAAACGTTAATGTTTGCGGCTTGCAAAATTTAATCTGGTTATCGTTAGATTAGCATCATAATCAGCTAAAATTTTAGCTGATTATGGAATTTTGGAGTTTTGCCCATCTATATTAAAACGCAATTCATCTTATGAACATATTATTACGTATCTCAACTTTACTTCTCTTTACCTTTTTGTTGTCCTTAGATGTTTCTGCGCAGCATCAATATACGCTGATGGATTTCTACAGGGTAGATTCAATGGCCAACCAGGCCAAACCAAAAGACGCGCTTGCTTTAGTTGAAAAAATATATGGGCAGGCCAGCCAAACGCGCAATATGCCTTTGCTCATTAAATCGGTTATTTACCGGATGATGTTTCAAAGTTATCTGGAAGAAAATGCCTTTGATAAAATTTTGATCGGTTTGCGTAAAGACATAGGTAATGCTGAACAGCCTGAAAAAAGCATTTTACAATCCCTTCTAGCCGAAACCTATTGGAACTACCTGCAACAGAACCGTTGGCAGATTAATCAGCGTACACAGGTACAGGGTGATATTGGTAATGACATTAAAACCTGGAACATAAAAAAACTGAATGATGAAACGGTAAAATATTACCTACTATCCTTAAAAGAAAGCCAACTTTTACAACAAACTAAAGTAGATACTTTAGATGCGGTTTTGGCTGGCGATAAAACATACAGAAGCTTTAGGCCTACTTTATACGATCTGTTGGCGCACCGTGCCCTTGATGTTTTTAGCAATACACAGTTAAGACTCACCCAATATGATGATGAACTGATTGACATGAGTAATGTTGATTGGTTTGGAAGCAGACAAATATTCTTAAACATGCCATTGCCTGTTGACAGTACCTCGTTTAAAACGCAGGCTTTGCAGCTTTTTAAAAAACTGATCATATTCCATCAGAACAGCGGCAATTCTTCAGCATTGGCAGATGTGGATTTAAAACGGTTAAAATTTGTAAAACAGTATTTTGCCAGCGATAGTCAGGAATTGTATGATAATGCTTTAAGCAAGTTAGCTGAGCAAAGTATTCAAAGCGAAGTTTTTACTGATATTATTTATGAGCAGGCCGTTTTACATAAAAATGCACAACTACCTGTTGATACCAATAAGCAAAACCTGATTACGGCAGTTGCTTTGGCCGAAAAAGCAATAAATGCCTTTCCAAACAGCATTGGGGCAGAGAATGCCCGAAATTTAATTGAAGATATTGAAAGCAGTAGTTTATCGGTTCAGGTAAAAGAATTTGTACAGCCGGATCGACCAAGCCAATTACATTTATCATATAAAAACATTGATAGTGTACAGCTGAGGCTGTATCGTTCGCCCGAATTCAAAAATAACAATGAACAGTTTAACAACAAGGCTAGTTTCTTAGCTTTTTTGAAAAAGAATAAATCCTTTAGGCAATGGGCCATAGCTGTTCGCAGTACCAACGATTATCAAACCCACAGTTTAGTAGATAAAATGGAGGGATTGCCATTTGGTGATTATACATTAATTGTGCAGTCCATCAACCGTAAACAGAATGATACCGTTTACAGCAACATCAATTTCAAGGTTACGGCCATGGCGGTGATCAATAGGCGTAATATCGAAAAACACGAATATTTTGTCAGCCAACTGAATAATGGTGCGCCATTGAAAAACGTAAAGATTCAGCAACGACGATATGATTATAATACCCGGAAGTTTATTGATGGCGCTTTAGTTACAACTGATGATAAAGGTTATGCCAGCACCTATGAAACAGACAGAAATATTTCTTACGCGGTAGTTACGTTCGCTAAAGATGAACTGAAATTAAATATCAACAATTATAATAGCTATAGGGAAGATGAAGATGAAGAACGGGTTATTCTTTTTACGGATAGGCCCATTTACCGCCCCGGACAAACGGTTTATTATAAAGGATTGTGTTTAAAAATCCTGAATGGAAAAAATAAAATTGCCATTAATAAAGCTGTTGATATTTCTTTTAATGATGCCAATGGGAAAGAAATTACCTCAACAAAATTAATGAGTAACGACTACGGCACATTCCAAGGTTCATTTACCGTCCCAATGGGGATATTGAACGGCCGGATGGAAATTGAAACCGATTATGGCCGTATTGCTGTACAGGTAGAAGAATATAAGCGGCCTACTTTTGAAGTGGTTTTTGATAAACCCAACAAACATTATAAATTGAACGATAGTATCAAAGTTGAGGGTAGAGCAAGTTCATTTTCGGGCTATTCGGTAAGCAACGCGAAGGTAACTTATAAAATTTTCAGAAACCTGGTGTATGATCAAAGGCTTATTTACGGGCAAACCGGTAATGGGTTTGGTTCGAGGATACATGCGGACAGAAAGCAGATCGCTACTGGTAAAACCAATACGAAAGCAGCCGGTAAATTTGAGATTATTTTTTTTGCAAAGGCTGAGGATAGCGGTAAAAACTATGTTTACGAAATTGTAGCTGATGTAACGGATTTGAATGGAGAAACCCGTTCGAAGACAATCAACCTCACGGTAGGAAAGAAAGATATTATGCTTAACGTCAGCGCAGCGCAAGTTGTGTATTTGAGCAACAAGGTAGATAGCATCTCTTTTTCGGTTAACAATTTAAATAATGAGGCCATCACGGCTGATGTTAAAGCTGAATGGAGCTTATTGCAGGCACCATCCAGGTTGATGAACAAAAGCCCGTTTTATGCCGAAAGCTATGCCATGAGTAAGGAAGATTTTATTAAAAACTTTCCTAATGATGATTATGACAATGAACTTGAGGTAGCTAAATGGCCGGTAAAATCGGTTGAATTTAAACAGCACCTGAATGCTAAAAATGGGCGGGGAAATTTAAATTTCAGTCAGAAAGACTTGAAGCCAGGTTATTATAAAATTAGTTTAACAGCTGTTAATGGGCAAAATGATACCATTAAAGTAGATAAATACCTGGTAATTTATCACAAGTCACCTGCGGTAATACAATCTAACATCGAATGGATTACACCAGAAATTACGGTGGTCAAACCAAATGAAAGCGCTGTATTCCGTTTAGCGGGGCTGACAGAAAACAGCAAAGCATATTACGAAGTTTACTATCGTGATAGTATAGCCGAAAAAGTTTGGATCAATTTATCGCCAAAACAGACCATTGTTAAAATACAACCAAACGTAAATGATGAAGATGGTTTTGCCGTACAGTTTACCATGGTACATCAGGGTACCGTTTACAACTCCATGCAACAGGTTAAAATTGTAGATCCACAGAAAGAACTAAATATCCGTTTTTTAACCTTCAGAGATAAATTACAGCCAGGTGAAAAGGAAAGTTGGAAGCTGCAGATCAGTAATAATAAAGGAGAAAAACAAATGGCCGAAATGTTGGCCACACTCTACGATGCAAGTTTAGACGAACTTAGGCCAATGGACTGGAACACAAATCTGCAAACCAGCTTTAATTATGGTTTTTATAACTGGAATTTCAGTGTAAACAATGTAGCCTACCCAGGCTACCTATGGTTTTTAAGACAGAAAAAAAAATATAGCTTAATTACCAGACACTATGAAAACCTGAACCTGTTTGGTTATAACTATTATGGCGGATACAATTTTGGTTACCACAACTACATCAGTAATTTACATAGGGCTACACGGAAAGGATTATCACCAGAGGCGGTTAAAAAGCTCGCAGGTTTAGAAAATGGTAAATTAATCTATGGAGCGGTTTTTGATCAGCGGGGTGAAATACTTCCAGGCGTACAGGTTAGTGCAGGTAAAAAGGTAACCACCACCAATGTTTTTGGAATTTATACTATTGATGCTAAAGCAGGTGAAACACTTAATTTTTCTTATATCGGATTTAAACGCCATTTGATAAAAATAGGCAATAAAAAACGGATTGATGCAACCTTAAAAGAAGATGGGACAGCTTTAAATGAAATAACGGTTGTAGGCTTTGGCACGCAGAAAAAGAAAAGTATGACCAGTTCGGTTATTCAGATTAGAGGAATGTCGACTTTGCAAGGCAAAGCTGCGGGATTAAGTACTGAGCCACCTACAGTTGAAAGATTAAAGAGTGCGCCTTCAGGAGAAGAATTAAATGATAAACTTAAGGCCCCTACATTGCGTAAAGAAGTAGAGGCGCTCAAATATCAAAAACCAAATATTGCAGCTCGTACTAATTTCAACGAACTTGCTTTTTTTTATCCGCAATTGTTAACGGACAACAAAGGTGAAATCAAAATTGAGTTTACCATACCGCAGAGTTTAACCCGTTATAAAATGATGGGTTTTGCACATACCAAAGATTTAAAAACGGCAACGATCACGAACGAACTGGTTACGCAAAAACAACTGGCCGTTGCCATAAATGCACCTCGCTTTTTTAGGGAAGGTGACACCATTTTATTAAGTGCCAAGCTGAATAACTTAGCTGGTAAAAAACTTGCGGGCAATGCCAGTTTAGCACTTACAGATGCTTTGACCGGAAAACAGGTCCAAATTTTTGAGGCAAATGATAAAGCTGAGAAAACTTTCGAAGTGGATAATGAGGGAAATTCCGTTATAAAGTGGACATTGATTATCCCTTCGGGCATTAATGCCATTACTTATAAGGTTTTGGCCCAAAGTGGCAAATTTAGCGATGGTGAAGAAAATACCATTCCGGTTTTGGCAAATGCCATGTTGGTTACCGAAAGTATGCCCATAAATGTTCGCGGTTATGCCACTAAAACTTTCGATTTTGAGAAACTGGAGCAGTCAGGAGCCTCAAAAACTTTACGCAACCAAGGTTTAACTTTCGAATTTACTTCCAATCCGGTGTGGTATGCGGTGCAGGCCTTACCTTACCTCATGGAGTATCCATACGAGTGTGCCGAGCAAACCTTTAGCCGCTTTTACGCCAATAGTTTTGCAACGGGAATCATCAATTCATCTCCAAAAATTAAAACGGTTTTCGAGCAATGGAAAAATACCAATAACGGCGAAGCGTTGTTGTCCAATCTGGAGAAAAACCAGGAATTGAAATCGATTTTATTGGAAGAAACACCTTGGGTACGCCATGCTGATAATGAAACAGAGCGTAAAAAACGTTTGGCTACACTTTTCGACTTAAACAGAATGACCTATGAATTAAGAAACAATTTCGAAAAGCTGGAAAAAATGCAGTTTAACAATGGCGCTTTTCCATGGTTTAATGGAATGCAGGAAGATCAATACATTACCCAGCACATTGTTTTAGGTATGGGCCAGTTGAAAAAAATGAAAATGATCGATGAAAAAGCATATCCAAATTTCAATGCCATACTTAACAAGGCCATTATCTATTTAGATCAAAAATTTATCAACGATTATAAAAAAGAGCTGAAAGACAAACGTTTTGCTTACTTGCCACTACACTATCTATTTGCGAGAAGTTATACCGAACATAAAAATACAAGCACTGATTTTACAAAAGCTAAAAACTTTTACCTCAAAAAATTGATTTCCGAATGGAAAACCTTTGATCAATACCAGCTGGCACAGACAGCTTTGGTTTTAAACCGAAACGGCAATCAGGTAGAAGCCAAAAAAATCATTGCACTATTACGGCAAACCGCACAACAAAATGACGAAATGGGTATGTACTGGGCTGCCAATAAAGCGGGCTGGTGGTGGTACCAAAGTCCGATCGAAACCCAATCGTTATTGATTGAAGCTTTTGATGAAATAGCCAACGATACCAGGGCTGTAGAAGAAATGAAAATCTGGCTGCTCAAAAATAAACAAACTAACGATTGGAAAACAACCAAAGCAACTGTTGCGGCCTGTTATGCGCTATTAATGAAAGGTACAGATTTATTAACCGAAAACAATGAACCGGAAATTACCATTGGTGGCCGGAAATTAGCGGCGCTTCAACAAGCTCACGCTACAAAAGAAGCGGGAACCGGTTATCAAAAAGTGACCATTGCAGGTCAGGATGTAACACCCGAAATGGGAAGGGTAGAGGTTAAAAACAACAACCAGACCACCGCCTGGGGGGCATTGTACTGGCAATATTTTGAGCAATTGGATAAAATCACATCCGCCAGCACAGGTGTTAAAATCAAAAAGCAATTGTTCATTCAAAAAGCCAGTGCCAAAGGTGATATCCTGACGCCGTTAACTACCACAAATGTTTTAATGCCTGGTGATTTGTTAAAGGTGCGCATCGAAATTTACTGCGACCGGGATATGGAATACATCCATCTGAAGGATATGCGTTCATCAGGATTCGAGCCGGTAAATGTAATCTCCAGCTATAAATATCAGGATGGTTTAGGGTACTATGAGAGTGCAAAAGATGCATCAACCAATTTCTTCATCAGTTATATGCCAAAAGGAACCTATGTATTTGAATATCCGTTGAGGGTTACCCATGCAGGCAATTTTTCGAATGGGATTACTAGTTTACAATGCATGTATGCGCCAGAATTTACTACGCATTCGGCGGGAATTAGAGTAAGTGTAAAATAATTGATTTGCAAAACCGATGTAGACCTTATATTACTCAGATCATTTATGCGGTCATTTTTTTTGGAAAAGCAGGGTTCGGCGTACTTGGGTTACGGATGTCCCGCTATACGCTTCAAAGCCTCGGTTCGTGCCTCACCTTCGTGTTTTACGCTGCGATCAGGTTTACTTTACAATGGTTTGCATTCTGTATTGCTGTTGTAAAATTCTCAGTGCTTTAAGCCTTTGAGTTTTAAATCGCATTACGTAAGTTGTATTCCGCTATAAGTAGCGCCGATCGGAATAATTTTTTCTCCAATCCAGATTTGGCTGCGGTCAAATTTGGATATTTTATTTTTGGCGATGATAAAAGCCCGATGACAGCGGATAAAATCTGGCTTCGGCAGCAGATCGGCCAGATCGTTAATGGTAATGCGGGAGCTTAGCAGTTTGCTTTTAAGCTGGATCTGAGTGTAATTACCTGAAGCTTCAATGTATAAAATTTCATCCAGTGCTACTTTTATCTGCTCATAACCATCTTTTACGAAAATGTGGTCGTCTTTTATCATCTTTTTTCCGTTTCGCAGGTTAAGCAGTTCGTGTGCTTTATTGCATGCTTTTAAAAAACGAGGAAGTGAAAAAGGTTTCAACAGGTAATCAACCGCATCCAGTTCGAAACTTTGCACCGCATGTTCGGTATATGCTGTAGTGAAAATGACCATTGGCGGCTTGCTCAGGCTCTTTAAAAAATCGATACCGCTGATATCGGGCATTTTAATGTCGAGGAAAATCAGGTCAACCTGATTATGCTGAAGATAGGTAATGGCTGCAAAAGCATCTGTAAAGGTTTCCTGTAAAATAATAAACGGAACTTTAGAGGCATGCGATTTTATAATATCTAATGCAATCGGTTCATCATCTATAGCAATGGCAATCATTTTGTGTGTTTTATCTCTTCTTTTATGCTAACGAAGGGAATATCTCTGTTAGCTCAAAGGCGATCGTCATTTCGACCGTAGCGGAGAAATCTTTTAAACTGAGACCAAAGATTTCTCCCCGCCTGTACGGGCAGGCATTACGCTGCGCTCCAGTCGAAGTGACGAATCGCACAAATTTATCAATTTAAATTATTTACTTTTTATTTGATTTCCGAGAGATACTTATCACTAATCCAACTGCAAAGTTAAATGAATAAAAAACTCATTTGCACTTTCGCGGATAATCAGTTCATGTTTTCCATAATAGAGCAATGATAAACGTTGTTTAACATTTTCAAGTCCGATGCCGCTTTTTAGCTTCTCAGGATCATTGTCGGCTTTAATGTATATGCTGTTGCTTACATCAAAATACAAGGTGCTTTCTTTAGTTTGCAGGGTAATTTTGATGTAAGAGGGTTGTTGTAAGCTAATTCCATGTTTAAATGCATTTTCGATAAACGGGATTAATAACATGGGTGTAATCTGAAGGTTGTTTAACTGTTCTTCAATATGCGTATCAATCCTGATATCAGCAGAACGCGAGGTACGGAGTTTTTGCAGATCGATATAATTGTTGAGATATTCTACTTCACGGGTGAGCGAAATTTTATCCAGTGTATTTTCATGGAGCATAAAACGCATCATATCGCCCAGTTTTTGTATACCCTCGCCGGTTCTTTCTGCATTTTCCTGCAAAGCAGTTCCAAATAATGTATTTAAGGCATTGAATAAAAAGTGTGGATTGATTTGTGATTTTAAGAAATTCAGGCTGGCGTCAGATTTGCCTAGCTCTGTTTTAAGCATTTGTATCTCGCTCAGTTTTTCAAATTTATGTTTGTAAACATACCAGGCAGATGGCGTGGTGATACAGATTAAACAGATTAGATTTAATGTTAAGGTAATGGGAACAACCGCGCCATTGCGCATAAAAGGAATCAGAACCAGCAAGAGCAAAAGTGAAATGATAATGGTTATACCTACGTTGCCCCAGAAATACCGGCCAAAACCTTTGAAATTTTTGCGAAGATTTGGAATGATGTAATAAATAGAAAGAAAGGCAAAGAAAATATTTACCGGTGGTACCAATAGCCAGATAATCAATAATTCATAATCAATCCTTAACGAAAGCACGGCAGCAAACACCAGGAGCGAAATCAACCAGATTTTAGTCGAGGTAAAAATTTCCGGAACGATGTTGTTACTGTATTGCTTTAAAAAAGAAATCCGGTTTAACAATACTAATCCGCGTTCATTAAAATAAGAATAGGCATTGATAAGCAGATAAAGAAAAAAGATATAACTGAATGCTTCTCCAAAGAATACGCCGTAGGCCTGATCGATATTGTCATATTCTATTAACCTGTGTGGTTGGGCATAGGTATTGGCTACCATCCAGCCAATGATAGAGAAAGCAGTAACCGCTACAGTAATGATCAGGTTCATGATCATATTTTGCTTCCTTGCCAATTGGGGCATTGAAACAAAATTGAATACCAGAAAACTAAAGTAAAGCATGGTAATTTTAAATACCTCCGGAAGGAAAAAATTTTGAAGAACGTTATAATTAACACCATTGTCAGCGTAATGATAGGAGTTTCCGGGTCCGTAATTGATTTTTGTGCAAATACTGATCAAAGCCAGGATGTATAATGTGGTAGAGATCCAAAACTCCAGCTGGTTGATATTTTTAGATCTGATAGCAGATGAATGATCTGAAAGAATTTCCATTTTGTTCTAAATTAATGGCACAATTTTACAAAGAGAATTTATACCGATTATTAAAATGTGATGGATGGCGCTAAAAATGTGACGAATGAATAGGATTGCAGGATTTTAAGATCAGTTAGGCAATCCGATAATTGTGCAGTCAGATGTTACCTGACTGTTCCTGACATCCAATCTCCGGTACCTGCCTGCTCCTGATTCAAACATTTTATGGATAAACAATTTTACTATCTTTGAAACGGATAGCCGGATTTGTTTCTCTATTATCCATATAACATTTTCCATCTTATATTATTCAATATGACCGTTTACGGAATTCCAAATTGCAATACAGTAAAAAAGGCGCTTGATTGGCTAAAAGCACATCAGGTTGACTTTGAGTTTCATGACTTTAAGAAAAAGGGCATCACCATTGAAAAATTAAACGAGTGGTGTAACACTTTCGGCTGGGAAACGGTATTAAACCGAAAAGGTTTAACCTGGAAAAAATTAACTAAAGAAGAGCAAGCCAAAATTGATAACCAGGATTCGGCAATTGCTTATTTAAAAGAAAATACCAGTGCAATAAAACGTCCGGTTGTTGAGCAAAACAACAAGGCTGTCTTAATTGGATTTGACGATGAAAATTATTTAAAAACACTAGCCTGATTCAGTTGTTCTAATGTTAAAGATTGTTAAATGCAGTGTTTAATTGTTGAACTAAGTTACTTTTGAGTATGTACAAACTGATCATTTTTCTATTGCTGGCATTGCCCCTGGGTACTTTCGCACAAGCGGTAACTACTGGTACAGTTTTCGATTTTTCGAAAAAAAACCTTTCTCTTCCTGGTGTTAGTATCAGAAACCTGAACAGTAAAAAATCAACCAGTACAAATAAAGATGGAAAGTATACGATAAGTGCCAATATTGGAGATCTTTTAGAGTTTTCTGCCGTAGGCTATCACACCGATACGCTATACCTGACCAACCTTTTGAACAGAACCATATATTTACCCGCTAAAACGAATAGCTTAAAAGATGTGGATATCACCGCAGTAAGGATGAATAGTCAGATTACGGATGCTAAAGATCCGTTAGCTGAGAAATATACGCTATTGAGTACGGGCGGAAACCTGAACCGTAAACGCATGACTGATAAAGTTGGGGGTTTGAGTCTAAATCTTGGTTATGGTAAATATAAGAGGCAACAGCGCAAAGAAGCAGATTTGGAAGAAAGAGAAATGTATCAGGATGAAATAGATGAAAATTTTACCCCAAAGGCCATTACCGATCTGACTAAACTGGAAGGTGAGGAGCTTAAAAACTTTATGATCATTTATAGGCCTTCAATCGAGGCTGTAAAGGGCGAAAGGCCATTCCGCTATGCTTTTTATATTTCACGGGCCTTTGCCTCCTGGAATAAATTAACGCCTCAGGAGAGAAAACTCCAGGATCTTCCAAAGTTGAAAGCGAATTAACATCACATATTGCTATTGGTAACATTATTAAACACATGTAAATCTATATGTGGTTATTTTTTATATTTACCGCCGATTACAATCTTATTATCATCATGAAATTGACTAAACTGATTAACTTTGGCTTAGTTTGTTGTGTTTTTGCTTTTTCTGCATCGGCTCAACAGACTACACCCCCTGCACCAGCAACCAACTATAATCCTGCTGAAGCGTTTGGACCACTATTTTATACACAAAACGGGAATGAGTTTCGTTCTGCCAATGGTGCACCAGGTCCGAAATATTGGCAAAACCGGGTTGATTATAACATTACTGCCAATCTGGATGAAACCAAAAACATGGTGAGTGGAACCGTTACGATTACTTATAAAAACAATAGCCCCGATAAATTGCCCTATCTATGGTTGCAGTTAGATCAAAATACCTTTAAAGAAACTTCACGCGGTTACGCCATTACCCCATCACGCAGCCGTTATGGCGCGCAGGGTGAAAAGTTTGATGGCGGATATAAAATCCAGAACATTAGTGTAGCGCAAAAAGCAGGTGCAGTAAAATTTACCTCCATAGTTGAGGATACCCGTATGCAGATCCGATTAGATCAGCCTTTGGCCCCGAATGGCGATTTGGTGACCATCAAAATGGATTATTCGTATATCGTACCTAAAGAAGGATCGGATAGAACCGGACATTTAACCACCAAAAACGGCGAAATTTTTGCCATTGCACAGTGGTTTCCACGCATGTGTGTGTATGACGATGTAATTGGCTGGAATACTTTGCCTTATTGGGGAGGTGGTGAGTTTTATTGCGAATACGGCGATATCAACTTTGCCATTACTGCGCCTGCCAGCCATATCGTAATGGGTTCTGGTGAATTGTTAAACCCTGCCGAAGTTTTTACACCGGAGCAGTTAAAAAGATGGAATGCGGCTAAACAAAGTGATGCTACTGTACACATCCGTAGCGAAGCAGAGGTAACCGATCCAAAATCACGTCCGGCTAAAGATAAATTAACCTGGAAGTTTAAAATCATTAATGCACGCGATGCGGCCTGGGCTTCGTCAAAAGCATTTGTATTGGATGCTGCAAGGTATAAATTGCCAAGTGGTAAAACAGGTTTAGCGGTTTCTGCACAACCAGTAGAGAGCAATGGAGTCGATTCTTATGGTCGTGGTGTGGAATATGTAAAAACCACTATCGAGCATTATTCATCAAAATGGTTCGAATACCCATATCCAATGGCTGTTAATGTAGCCACTAATATTGGTGGCATGGAATATCCGGGCATTGTTTTCTGTGGCTGGAAGGCAAAAAAAGCCAGCGCATGGGGCGTAATCGATCATGAATTTGGCCATACCTGGTTTCCAATGATTGTGGGATCCAACGAGCGTAAATATGGTTGGATGGATGAAGGTTTCAATACTTTCATTAATGGCATTTCGAAGAAAAATTTTAATAATGGCGAATACGCCAGTCCTCCGGCTGATTTACACAGGATCGGCAGAAGTGTGATCGGTAACCCGATTTACGAAAATATTATGCAAATGCCTGATGGGATGGCCGAAAGAAACATCGGCGTTAACCTATACAGCAAACCAGGTTGGGGACTTGACATTTTGAGAAACCAGATTTTAGGGGAAGACCGTTTTGATTATGCTTTTCGCCAATACATCAAAAACTGGGCGTTTAAACACCCAACACCATTTGATTTCTTCCGTTCGATGGAAAATGGGGCAGGAGAAGATTTAGCCTGGTTCTGGAGAAGCTGGTGGTTAAATAGCTGGAAAATGGATCAGGGTATCGCTGGTGTTGAGGCTGTTAAGCAAGACGGGAAACTGGTAAGCTATAATATCAGAGTGGTGAACCTGGAAAAAATGCCGATGCCAATTATTCTTCAGATCAAAACCAAAAGTGGAAAAACGGAGACCGTGAAAGTTCCCGTTGATGTTTGGATGAAAAATACCAGTTGGTTAGTTCGTTTCCCAACAACTGAAGAAATTGAATCCGTTACTTTAGATCCGGATAAAGTATTGCCAGATTCAAATCCGGATAACGATACCTGGACGGCCGCGGGAAACTAAGCGCACATTAAATCATTCCAGACCTCCTGATTTTAAAGATCAGGAGGTTTTTTTTTGCAAAGCACCGACGGTTAAATTTCGGATATCAGTTGGTGTAGCATCAAAATTATACCAACTTGGCACTTCTCTTATAGAAATAAACAATCCTGAAGTTATTTCTGATCCCCGACCAGATGGCTATTCGCATGTTGCTGCCGTTCCGGTCTGGAGTTAACTGGTATTTATTGCGGGTCAGGGAGGAGCAAAAGCGATGGTGTTTTAAGTCGCAATTTCAGGACCCAGGTTGCCATCGTATTTGAAAACATTGCCATTGCATTAGCCAGCAGAGGCTTAAAAATGGAGAACATCGCTAAGTTAACCACTTTGGTGGTCGATTACGATGAGGAGAAGCACGAGGTGTTGATCGAAGAATCGATTAAGATATGGCCTGATCAGCGATTTCCCGTAAATACACTTATTCCAGTCCGAGAGTAGCCTTAAACGGCATGTTGATCGAGATTGACGCTACGGCCATTGGCTAATTTCTAAATCAGGTTGAAATTATATTTTGGAAACGTAGCTTGTTATTTTGCGGTATGCTGGACAGGCTTTTCATCATAAACCTGACAGCAGCGGGCATTCCGATTTTTCATCGGAATAAAGCGAATGGCGGGGCTACAATGGCCAAGCGCCACTGCACGTTCGTTTCCAAAAAAATAGAAATATGATTAACTTAGTGTTGCAAAGGCATCGCTAACTGCTGGATGTTTTAAATCTCTACACTAACATTAATCGGAATTTTAAGGATGGAAAAAGGAGAGCGCAAAAACGTTTATAAGGTTTACAATAAAATTGGGCGTTGGTTTGCTGAAAATCGTTATGCCGATTTGGTGGAAAAAGCTTACTTAGATGATATTCTCGGATACCTTCCGGCGGATGCAAAGGTTTTGGACCTGGGCTGTGGTAATGGGAAGCCGATACTGGAATATTTCATTAACCATGGTATAAATGTTTTAGGCGTTGATGCCAGTACGCAAATGATCGAATTGGCCAGGGCCAACTTCCCAGCAGTGAGGTTTCTGATTAAGGATATGCGAGAACTGGATCTTGATGAAAAATTTGATGCGATTATTGCCTGGCATAGTCTTTTTCATCTTCCGGCTGATGACCAACCGAATATGTTTACCATTTTTAAGCATCACTTAAAGGCCGGCGGTATTTTACTGTTTACATCCGGAACGGAACGGGGAGAAGTATGGGGGCTGAACGGGGGCGAAAATCTTTTTCATGCTTCTTTAGCTACTGCTGAATATCAGAATTTATTACAGGAAAACCAATTTGAGTTGCTCAAACACAAAGTAAACGATCCTGATTGCGGTGGCGCAAATGTTTGGATGGCAAAGCACAAACCCAATAAATTCCTTTAACTTTGTTCCATGGCCGAACAGCAAAAGAACAACCCCTTACACGGTATCACTTTAGAGAAAATAGTAACTGACCTCCATGCACATTATGGCTGGGAGAAATTGGGATCGTTAATCAGGATCGATTGTTTTAATAACAATCAATCCATCAAATCGAGCTTGAAATTTTTAAGACGTATGCCCTGGGCAAGAAAAAAAGTAGAAGATTTATACCTAGACACTTTTAATAAATGATGGAATAAGTGAGTTTAGCAGGATAAAATAATCTAGTCTAATCCAATATTCGCTCATTCAATCATTTCCTTTGCAAACTTTACTTGGACCGTCATCATAATAAAACCCTCTTGAACGGGAATATTATTTCTAAATATTTTGAGCAGGAAAAGGCCCATTATACTTTTAAATTTGACTGACCATAGTTCATAAAATCTTCATTTTGATTTTCGAGATTTAAATCAACAAAATAACAAGGTTTATTCATTATTAAATCCACTTGAAAATGAAAGCAATTAAAGTTTTAAGCATCGCTTTATTAGCCATGTTTACCTTCGCAACCGTTAATGCAAAAACTGTAGCGCATGCAAAACCAACTACAGAAAAATCACAGACTAAAAAAAGTCATCAAAAACATCATCATCATAAACACACACACAAAGTAGCCAAAGTTTAATAAGGAAAGTCTTTCAGGTAAAACTGGAAGACTTTTTTTATATCGTCTGGACAATAATGAATTGACTTAGGTTATGTGTTTCAGTCCCGGAATCAGTCTCTTTTAATAAGTATTGACCACTATCGGCTATTCGTTCCTTCAAAGGTTACTCTTTTATCATTTGTGCTTACCAATTCAGAAAGCTCGTATACATTTCTATAGCCATAACCATATAGATTAATATATGTAGGGATATTTAAGGCCAATGAAATGGGTGCTATTTTTTTCTTTATCAAATCAGGCACAACTTCTTTGCTGGCGAAATTTACCTGATCATCAATAAAATTATTATTGCAGTAGATTAGTATTCTGACCTCTGCATGGGGAATAATCTTTAACAGGTTTTGCTGTGTAAAATCAGCAAAATTTAAATGTATCGCCCCTTTAATATGCTTTCTTTTAAAAAGGCTATCTGAACGGGTATCTAAAATAACCGTGCCTTTCTCTCCCGCCATTTTCAGAAATGTGGGGAGATCAACCAGCTTATTTTTACGGTGTGCTTTAACCTTTGGTATAAGTTTTTCATAAGCCTCAAAATCTACGTTAGCCTTTCTTTTAGGAGGTGTGGTTTGTGCATTACATAGAATTGCAAGGTTGCAAAGCATGATTGTGATGACGATTAGCTTCATTTTTTAGATTGGTTTTTAATAAAGATAATGAGTTTTACATAACGGCATATAAAACAATTAAGTATTTGTCATAGAGAACTTGAAGCGTGAGCTGTTGACTAGAAAGTCTTAACTGCAGACTCGACGGCAAAACCTTAACCATCAACTGAAAACCAACAATTGCCAACTTAAAACTTTTTATGCTAACCCCTTGATTTTTAAAAAGAATTGTTCTACTTTTGCAGTCCGTTTTATGGGCTATCTGTAAGGATGCCGGGGGAGCGGTAAATTTTTTAAATAAAAAACATAAAAAAGCACAATGCCAACCATTCAACAATTAGTTAGAAAAGGTAGAGTAGCACTGGAGTTCAAGAGTAAGTCTCCAGCGTTGGACAGCTGTCCACAGCGAAGAGGTGTATGTACACGTGTGTACACCACTACCCCTAAAAAACCAAACTCAGCAATGCGTAAAGTAGCCCGTGTTCGTTTAACGAACGGTAAAGAGGTGAATGCTTACATCCCTGGAGAAGGTCACAACTTACAGGAGCACTCCATCGTATTGATCCGTGGTGGTCGTGTTAAAGATTTACCAGGTGTACGTTACCACATCATTCGTGGTGCGTTAGATACATCAGGCGTGGCTGGTCGTAACCAACGTCGTTCTAAATATGGTACTAAACGTCCTAAACCAGGTCAGGCAGCTGCCGCACCTGCAAAAGGAAAGAAAAAATAATCGGGAGGAAATAAGAAATGAGAAAGTCAAAACCAAAAAAGAGAATTATTCTTCCTGATCCAAAATTTAATGATGTTCAGGTAACCCGTTTTGTAAACAACATGATGTACGATGGAAAAAAATCTATCGCTTACTCCATTTTTTACGATGCTGTTGAAATTGCGGAGAAAAAAGCAGGTGAAAACGGTTTAGAGGTGTTCAAACGTGCATTAACTAACATTATGCCAGCTGTAGAGGTTAAATCCCGTCGTGTTGGTGGTGCCAACTTCCAGGTTCCAACTGAGGTTAGACCAGAGCGTAAAACAGCTTTAGGTATGAAATGGTTAATTTTATATGCTCGTCGTCGTGGTGAAAAAACGATGAAAGAAAAATTAGCTGGTGAAATCGTAGCTGCTGCTAAGGGTGAAGGTGCTGCTGTTAAAAAGAAAGAGGATACGCACAAAATGGCTGAGGCTAACAAAGCGTTCTCTCACTTCAGGTTCTAATTAGAATTAACAGACCAGTAAGATTACACAGATTATTATAGGATTACACAGATAAAATTGAATTCACCGATTACACAAAATAATCGGTGAAATCTTTTAAATCGGTGGAATCAATACTAAAAACATAATGGCAAGAGATTTAAAATTTACAAGAAATATTGGAATTGCGGCTCACATTGATGCTGGTAAAACGACCACTACTGAGCGTATCCTTTATTATGCTGGTGTTAGTCACAAAATTGGTGAAGTGCACGAAGGTGCCGCAACAATGGACTGGATGGCACAAGAGCAAGAGCGTGGTATCACTATTACCTCTGCTGCTACAACCGTAAACTGGAACTACCGTGGTAGCAAATACCACATCAACATTATCGATACACCTGGACACGTAGATTTTACCGTAGAGGTAAACCGTTCATTACGTGTATTAGATGGTTTGGTATTCTTGTTTTCTGCAGTTGATGGTGTTGAGCCACAATCAGAAACCAACTGGCGCTTAGCTAACAACTACAATGTTGCCCGTATCGGTTTTGTTAACAAAATGGACCGTTCTGGTGCCGACTTCTTAAAAGTTGTTAAGCAAGTGAAAGATATGTTAGGTAGCAATGCAGTTCCATTGCAATTACCTATTGGTTCTGAAGATAACTTTAAAGGTGTGGTTGATTTGATCAACAACCGTGGTATCGTTTGGAATGAGCACGATAAAGGTATGACCTTTACTGAAGTGCCAATTCCTGATGATATGTTAGATGAGGTTGCAGAGTGGAGAGAGAAATTGTTAGAATCAGTTGCTGATTATGATGAGACTTTGATGGAGAAATTCTTCGAAGATCCAAACTCAATCACTGAGCGCGAAATTTTAGATGCTTTACGTGCAGCTGTATTGGATGCTAAAATTGTTCCTATGGTTTGTGGTTCATCTTTCAAAAACAAAGGTGTACAAACCATGTTGGATTATGTGATGGAATTATTGCCTTCGCCTTTGGATTCTGAAGGTGTGGTAGGTACTAACCCGAATACAGATCAGGAAGTTTTATTAAAACCATCTGAACAAGAGCCTTTTGCAGCATTAGCATTTAAAATTGCAACTGACCCTTTCGTAGGTCGTTTATGCTTTATCCGTGTTTATTCAGGTAACTTAGAGGCGGGTTCATATGTGTACAATACCCGTTCAAATAACAAAGAGCGTATTTCACGTATCTTCCAGATGCACGCTAACAAGCAAAATCCAATTCCTAACGTAGGTGCTGGTGATATTGCTGCGGTAGTAGGTTTTAAAGATATCAAAACTGGTGATACCCTTTGCGATGAGAAAAATCCAATTGTTCTGGAATCAATGGTATTCCCTGATCCGGTTATCGGTTTAGCTATTGAGCCCAAAACTCAGGCTGACGTTGATAAATTAGGTTTAGCGTTAGGTAAATTAGCAGAGGAAGATCCTACTTTCAGGGTACAAACTGATCAGGAAACTGGCCAAACGGTTATCTCTGGTATGGGTGAGCTTCACTTAGATATCTTAATTGACCGTTTAAAACGCGAATTTAAAGTAGAAGTTAACCAGGGTGCACCACAAGTAGCTTACAAAGAGGCGATCTTCGGTACCTCAGAACACCGCGAAGTTTATAAAAAACAATCAGGTGGTCGTGGTAAATTTGCCGATATCAAAGTGGTGATTTCTCCGATTGATGCTGATTTTGAAAAAGGTGGCTTGCAGTTTGTAAACGAAATTGTAGGTGGTGCTATTCCTCGTGAGTTCATCCCTTCAGTAGAAAAAGGATTTGCATCTGCAATGGCAAATGGTGTTTTAGCTGGTTATCCGCTTCCTGATATGAAAGTACGTTTGATTGATGGTTCATTCCACGCAGTCGATTCAGATGCTTTATCATTCGAGCTTGCAGCCCGTATGGCTTACCGTGAGGCTTTACCTAAATGTAAACCTGCTTTGATGGAGCCAATCATGAAAATCGAAATCTTAACCCCTGAAGAAAACATGGGTGATGTGATCGGTGATATGAACCGTCGTCGTGGTCAGTTGCAAGGTATGGATACCCGTAACGGATCTCAGGTAATCAAAGCATTGGTGCCACTTTCAGAAATGTTTGGTTATGTAACACAGTTACGTACCATCACTTCAGGCCGTGCAACTTCTACAATGGAATTTGACCACTATGAGCCAGCGCCTAAAAACGTACAGGACGAAGTGGTAGCTAAATCTAAAGGAAGAATTAAAACTGAAGACTAATTAAGGTATAAGGTAAAGGGCGTAAGGTATAAGGTTTTCAAGCCCTAAACTTTACACCTTAAACCATTCGCCTTTTTAAAGATAAATCCGGTTTCTGTTGTTAATAGCTCTAACAGGAAGCCATAATTAAAAATAAGATGAGCCAAAGAATCAGAATTAAGTTAAAATCTTACGATTACAATTTAGTAGATAAATCTGCTGAGAAAATTGTAAAAACTGTTAAACCTACAGGTGCAGTGGTGAGTGGTCCTATTCCACTTCCTACAGAGAAAAAAATCTTTACTGTTTTACGTTCTCCACACGTAAACAAAAAAGCTAGAGAGCAGTTCCAACTATGCGCTTACAAACGTTTATTGGATATTTATAGCTCTAACTCTAAAACTGTTGATGCATTAATGAAACTTGAATTACCTAGCGGTGTTGAAGTTGAAATCAAAGTTTAACTGATTTTAAAAGAACAGGAAAGGTCCCGATGCACATCGGGGCCTTTTTTTGTATAGCCCGAATTCTAAAACAAAACTTGAGCTGGCTGGTTGTACTGATATGATGAATAAAGATAAAGAGCAAGAAGCATTACCTGTTGAAGGACAGGATTTTGCTGATCCTAAGGAAGAAGGGAAAGATAAGCCTTCTTCACATGGTGAAGTAGCCAATCAGAAAGGTAGTGATTTTTCAGATTTGGAAGAAAGCAGGATGGAAAACCCACCGGAACACCGCGATGAAAATGGTTTGACGAAAGATGATTTGGATAGTGAAACAGCAATAGATCAAAGCAAAGGGGTGAATTAGCACAATTAACTAAAGGCGATAGAAGAGAGCAAAGGCTTGGAGTATATAATTGTTTCAATATTAAACCTTTCTGTCGTATCTATTGTTCCTATAAAAGAGTGTCTACAAAATCAATCGCTATGGAAAATCATGAAAATAATAATATTAATCCTAATGAGGAGATTAATCACAATGAGGAGGATATAGAGTGGGATAACGGAGAAGCTACTTACGGGCATAAAAGGGCTGATTTTAAGCGTAAGGATGAACCCGGGGCCGCTCACAAAAGCGCAGAGGATGATGTTAATCAAGACGTAAATGGAAGTCTGAATAATGCGAATTTAAGTCAGGGTGAAGATATAGGAAACAGAAATAAGAACGACGACAAAGGTTTACATGGAAAAGATCTGTAAATTAATTATAAAGGGATTATCCTCATTGACAATCCCTTTATAAGTTTATGCCTTTCCCGGTAGATGGAAGTAATCTAGAATTCAACAACCGAATTGTGTCAATTAACTAGCTAAAGCCCTTAATAGTTCTTCTCTAATTTTTAGCTTGTCGCGAATCCTAAGGCAGAGCTAATTTCAATAACTTATCATCAAAACGCAAGAGATATGGTTTTAATGAATTGATATATGTCAATTTTTTAAGATGTTAATTGATATCTGGTTGTGATTCAAAAACATAAGGTAGACATGATCACAATCGTTATTATGGCTTAATTGTTTTATCCATATATCCTGAATCTTACTGATAAACTCAATGCTGTTTTAGTAATCTTATGGTGTTAAATGCCAGTATTTAATGCGTGGTTTTCATCAGCTTCATTAATATCGGGCTTTGTTTTAAAATCTTCAGACGAACTTCCGGTATGACTTTCAGCACTCTTTAATGTTGGGTTTTTATCCACGCTGTTGTAGGCATCATCACTAAGTGAATCTTTACCTTGCGTACCAGAGTTATCTCTGCCATCTCTCGCTGAAGGATTTCCTTTAATCAATTCACCAGGTTCTTTGCCGTAACTCGTTACTATATTTGTATCATTGGCTTGTTCTAAAGCTTTTTGCACGTCTGATTTTTCAGATTGCTCATCACCTGACCCTACATATCCCTCCATATGTTCCTTTTTGTTGTATATACTCGTTTTCATGTCTGTATCATTTTATCAATAAACAGGGCAGAAGCTAAATGGTTTGATTATAATCAATCAGTAAAGCTGGTAAACAATAAAGGCAGATATTTCTATCTGCCTCCTGTTTTAGTTTCTATAAGGGAAATTCCGAGATATTTTCCGCATCATCCGTTCCACCATATCATCGGTAGAACTCATAATGTTATCATCCATTGTTTTAAAGAAACGCCATAACAATTCACCGTCTGATCCATTATTGATGGTTAAGAACATGGTGCCTGTTCCGGATTTTCCTCCAAAACCCCCAAATAAAACAGCCGAGGCAATAGCACCGGCTTCTGATTTCGTTTGCTCGGTTTCGAAACGACCACCAATCACCGCATCAACACCAAGTATCTTGGCTAATTCATCCTTGGTTGTTTCATCTAACTTATCCAGAACGCCAGCTTTTTTCAACAGGATATTTGTTTTGTCAACATCCTGAAAAGTTACGGTATAGTCTGAAGCTTTTCTCAGCAAAAAAGTATACATACTTGCCTGGATAGACCTGGCCATTGATTCTTCCTGACTTTTATTCGCTTCAGCGCTAAAGTTTTTGGGTTGTTTTCTGTAAGAGATTTTTACCGCAAAGGGTAAAATAGCTACAGTTTTGTGTGTTTTGATCGCATCCTTTAATTTCGGACTTTCAAAGATTTGTTTTGAGCCTTCAAATTGTGCTTTAGTCAAAACCGTAAAGCAGCATAAGACTGCAAGCGTTAATAAGATTTTCTTCATTGTTGTTTGTTTGTTTGTTTGCCGCAAATATAGATATATCTTTTAATTGATGTAATACAAATTTTACTTAAAGCATTATGCTTTACCATTTTCGCGTTTTGTTTAACTTGCGCCAGATTTTAAATGCCAGCGTGATAAATGGAGTGGAAATACTTACTTTCGAATAAAAGATACGGACAAGAGCAATATGGTGCCAGTACAGATCGGGCACGTTCTGATTTTCAGCGTGATTATGACCGGTTGATCTTTTCGTCTCCATTTAGAAGGTTGCAGAATAAAACGCAGGTTTTTCCTTTGCCTGGAAGTGTTTTTGTACACAATCGCCTAACACATAGTTTAGAAGTGGCAAGTGTGGCCCGTTCCATGGCAAACATATTTCTTAAAAGTATAGAAGAATATCAACCAGAACTCACTAAAGATGTTCCCTTAATTAACGAAGTAGGTAATATTGTAGCTGCTGCTGCACTGGCGCATGATTTGGGCAACCCGGCATTTGGACATTCGGGAGAAGCAGCCATTTCGCGCTATTTTACCGATGGTGATGGTAAGGTTTACCAGAAAGAGATGAGTGAATCGCAATGGCACGATTTAATTAATTTTGAAGGGAATGCCAATGCTATCCGGATCCTTACGCATCCATTAAAAGGAAAGGGAAATGATGCGTATGCGCTTACCTATTCAACCCTGGCCTCTATAGCTAAATATCCCTGTGCTTCTATTGTAGGTAAACAGAAAGGTTTGCTGCACCGTAAAAAATACGGTTTCTTTCAATCGGAAGAGGAAAGTTTCAAAAAGATTGCCACCGAACTTCGCCTGGCAAAAGAAGACAGCGAGTACCTCATTTATAAACGCCATCCTCTGGTTTATCTGGTAGAAGCTGCAGATGACATCTGTTACAGCATCATCGACCTTGAAGATGCGCATCGACTCAAGATCCTTTCTTATGAAGAAGTAAAAGGTTACCTCATGCCTTTTGCCAATTCAACAACTATAGAAGAACGTTTAAAAAACGATTATGAAGATGATGATGCCAAAATTGGTCTGCTGCGTGCTAAAGCCATTAATACCTTAACAAATCAATGTGCAGCGATATTCTTTAACGAACAAGAAAAGCTATTAAAGGGTGATCTTAATTATAGCTTAACTGATTTACTGCCCGAACCCTATATTTCGGCCTGGAAAGCGGTAGAAAAAATTTCCGTGGAGCGTATATATAATTTCTCTTCAGTAATACAGAAAGAGGTGGCGGGTTATAAAATTATGGCCGGTTTACTGGAAGAGTTTGTTCCGGCACTTATTCATAACAATACACACTATTACAGAAAACTGGTTAAACTTATTCCTAAACAATATCATACCGATTTGACCGATATTTATTCTATTATACAGAGTGTGCTAGACTTTGTTTCCGGAATGACAGACCTCTATGCTGTAGATTTATACCGGAATATCAAGGGAATATCGTTCCCTTCTGAAACCTAGTTTTTTAACTTGATAATTGATATTGCTTTTAACCTGAATTCGATTAATAGTTGCCTCCAGGTAGTTTATATGGATTTTTTGATTAAGATGCCGTCACTCTGATCCGATAGCAACCGGATTCATTTCAGGGTCTTCCCTGCTAAAAAGATGCTGACCACGATGTAGCTACAAGGCCATTGAAAATATTATTTCTATTTGTAAAACAAGTTTAGCAAGATGAATCGGTAGGAGACGGGTCGTTTATAAGGCAGTATTTTAGTTGAATAATTATCGAGTTCAGGTTTTTAATTTTTATCTTTTAGAAAGCATTTGTCATGGTTTTTACAAAGGCATCATGTGCTTCTCTTCTATTTGGAATAAAAAGGTTTGCATCTCGCTTTGAGCGCATTTTTACGGAAAAATGTACTTTTCTAAGTGTGATAAACCACCGGTAGCAAATCCTTTTATCAGTGTATAATGGTGTCAGGTGTTGCCTTCTTACACTAATTCAAACTATTTCGCATGGTTCCGGAAGCGCTATGATATGTTATCTTCCTCTACTTTCGTCCCATTTATTTCTCTCGTCCTGTAGTTCACGTGCCAGTTTCATTTCTTTATCTTTTGCCTTTACCTTATGTGCCTGAAATTCGTCGGCTACTTCCTGGTAAAGTTCAGTTCTGTACTTAGCCTCATGTCTTAATTTTCCGGATTGAAAAATAACAAAAGCCAAGCCAATGCCCAGCACAATAATAATGGTCCAGACAATGGTGTTATAAGTGCCCTTGTTAAATGAAATTCCTAAAAACTTAATTTCGTTAACCGAGGCTGTAGCATTGGCCAGTGAGTTTTCTTTTCCGGTAACCTCGCCTTTTAAACTTGAAATATTGCCGGCTTGTGCTTTAATTTCCTGCCTGGCTTCCTGCAATTTTTTGCGTTCCTTTTTCAGTGTATCATTCACACTTTTCCACAAAGCGGATAAACGGTTTGGGTTGATCAGTTTCGCGCCATACAAACTTTTAGATTTTTTTAACATGAACTGATACTGACCATTTAGCGAAGGATCAGTGTTTTTTGTAGTGTCGGGAGCGGTTTGCGCAAACGCAGTGTTTAAAAATAGCATAGCGCCTAAAAACAATAAGGTGTGTTTAATTTTTTGCATAGTTTAAATATAGGTATTAGCATGTAAAACTACATTTTTATCCGTTTTGCGCTCTGTAAAATGGGTTAAGATTTTGGCAAATCGATAAAATTATTTTGGTTTAACATTCTAAATAACAATTTTATCTAACTTTTATTATAAATTTATTTACGATAGGTTACATTTGTTTCATGCAAATAGGAATTATTGGTATGGGCGATATGGGCAAACTATATGCTCTTTCGTTTGTAAACGCAGGTTATAAGGTATGTGGGGCGGATATGCCTTTACGTTTTACGGATTTAAAAAATGAGCTTGAACCTAAAGGGATTGAGGTTTTGATTGATGGCCATGAAGTGGCACGTAAATCTGATTTTATCATTTACTGCGTTGAAGCCGAGAAAATTGATGAAGTGGTGGCAACTTTTGCACGCTCCACCAAATATGGTGCAATTGTTTCGGGCCAAACATCGGTCAAACACCCCGAAATTGCTGCTTTTGAAAAACACCTTCCCCTGGATACCCAGATTGTAACCTGCCATTCTTTGCACGGTCCGGCATTCAGCTCTGAAGGACAAACGCTTGTAGTGGTGCGTCACCGCGCAACCGATGAAGTTTATGCACAGGCATTGGAAGTCTATCAATCTTTAAAATCGAAGATTATTGAGATGGATGATTACCGCGAGCATGACCGTATTGTGGCTGATACGCAGGCGGTAACGCATATGGGTTTTGAGAGCATGGGCTCTGCCTGGAAAAATGCCGGTTTCTTTCCCTGGGATAATCCTGCTTATGCAGGTGGAATTGATAACGTAAAGATTCTCACTACCCTAAGGATTTTTAGCTATAAATCGCACATCTATGCCGGTTTGGCCATTCTAAATCCTTATGCGCAAAAACAGGTTAAATATTATGCACAGGCAGAGTCTGAACTGTTTAAGCTGATGATCTGTGAAAATGAAAAGGAATTCAGGGAGAAAATTTATCTGGCCCGCGATTTCGTTTTCCATGAAAGCCGTTCGCTTTTATTGCTGGATGATAACATCATGAAAGAGTTTAGCCTGTCTGATGCGGACCATAAACAGAAACCCAATTCGCACCTTAGTTTATTGAGTATGGTGTATGCCTGGTATAAAATGGGTGTAAATCCTTACGATAACCTGATCTGCCAGACACCGCCTTTCAAATTAAGGCTGGGCATTGCCGAATACCTTTTTAAAAATGAGGTTATGCTGGAAGAATCTATCCATACGGCATTATATGACAAATCAATCCGTGGCGATGATCTCGAATTCCATACCGCGGTGCATGAGTGGGCATCCATTATCGGTTACGGCGATTTGAAGGGTTACAAGGAACATTTTGAAGCGGCCAAATCATTTTTTGCCAACCGGCTGAATGATGGCAGGGATTTGAGTGCCGAGATGATAAAGAGATTGGGTAAGTAATGTAAAATGTAAGATGGATGGCATTATGTTTTCCATTTTAACCTTTTCCATTTTCATCACACATCTTACATCATCCATATAACATATAGACTTTATTTTATTCCGCAGATCCTTCGTTTCGCCCAGACAAGTGCCTTATATTTGTCAACATGTCGGTATTGCTGTTTACCCTTATTGTTTTATTAGGCGCTTTTTTAGCTGGATTACTAGGCTCGCTTACTGGTTTAGGTGGAGGGGTTATTATTATACCGTTACTTACACTGGCTTTAGGTGTTGACATCCACTATGCTATTGGTGCATCCATTGTTTCGGTTATTGCTACTTCTTCAGGCTCGGCTGCTGCTTATGTAAAAGAGGGCATCACCAATATCCGGATCGGGATGTTTTTAGAAATTGCAACCACTATAGGTGCCATTTGCGGCGCAATTGTAGCCGTTTACCTTAATGCAAACTATATCGCTATTTTATTTGGCTGTATTTTAATCTTTTCGGCAATCATGACTTTAAAGAAAAAGGTAGATCACACTACTTTGGATGATACCGATAAATGGGCCAGATTTTTTAAGCTTAACGGATCTTACCCTGATAAGGGCATAAATCGTTCATACTCGGTAAAACATGTTCCGGGAGGTTTTTTGATGATGCTTTTCGCCGGAACCTTATCAGGTTTGCTGGGCATTGGGAGTGGGGCCCTGAAGGTAATTGCAATGGATAATATTATGCGATTACCCTTTAAGGTATCAACCACAACCAGTAATTTTATGATGGGGGTTACGGCAGCAGCCAGTGCAGTGGTTTATCTGCACCGGGGCCAGATTGATCCTGGCATTGCCATGCCGGTATGCATTGGTGTTTTAACCGGCGCAACAGTTGGCTCGAAAGTATTGGTAAAGGCCAAAACCGATAAACTTAAAATGGTATTTGCCATTGTAGTTACCTTTCTGGCATTGCAGATGATTTATAAAGGAATAAGTGGATTATAATGGATACAGCAAAAAAAGAAAATCTGAACGATAAGGATATTCAGGTAATTCTCGGTACATTGTTACGTGCCGGTGTAATCATTTCCATGGCTATTGTATTAATCGGTGGTGCCATTTTCCTCATCCATAATAAAGGAGCCATTACTGATTATAAAGTTTTTAAGCCTGAAGTCGGTAAGCTTTCTTCTATTTTGGCTATATTTAAAGGAGTAACTAGTTTTCAGGGTGATGCTATTGTACAGTTTGGCATATTGATGCTCATTTTTACACCGATTGCGCGTATCGTTTTCGCCATCTTTAGCTTTTTAATTGAGCGCGATTACCTTTATGTACTGATCGGATTTATTATTTTGGCTATTATAACCATCAGCCTGAATGGCGGGATTGCACATTGATTTTTCAATAATTTACATAATGACCAAGATTTAAAATATTCTTGTTGCGAAATGCAATATTTGATCTTTTGCCGCAGATAAAAGTGATGTATCATAGATAGCAAATATTTGAATAGATTCGCCCTTTTTTACGCCTGAAATATGGATTAAATTGCTTTTAGTCAGGTTTATAGCTATCCTTTTAAATGTTCTAATAGCATATTATCTTTCATTATTAGGCTAAATCCCATCATATCAGCAATTTATTTGAAAAAATATTTAGCTAACTATTTGAAAATTAATAATTCTTGTCTATCTTTGCCGTCCCTTTCGGGGGATGTACAACCACCTTGAACGAAGCCCTACTGCTTCGATGGGTGTTAAAAAGAAAAGATAAAATGTCAGGAATTATTGGAAAAAAAGTAGGAATGACCAGTATTTTCGATGCAGAAGGAAGAAACATTCCTTGTACTGTAATCGAAGCTGGGCCTTGTGTAGTTACACAAGTAAAGACCGAAGAAAAAGACGGGTATTCAGCTGTTCAGTTGGGATACGATGAGAAAAAAGAGAAAAACACTTCTCAGCCGTTAAAAGGCCATTTCGCGAAAGCAAACACAACTCCAAAACGCAAGCTGGTAGAATTCAACTCATTTACAACTGCACTTAGCTTAGGTGATGTTGTAACTGTAGATGCATTTGCAGAAGGCGATTTTGTTGATGTTGTAGGTACCTCAAAAGGTAAAGGTTTTCAAGGTGTTGTAAAACGCCACGGATTTGCCGGTGTTGGTATGCAGACTCACGGTCAGCATAACCGTTTACGTGCCCCAGGTTCATTGGGAGCATCATCATTTCCTTCACGTGTATTCAAAGGAATGCGCATGGCAGGAAGAACAGGTGGAGACAGGGTAAAAATTCAAAACTTACAGGTTTTGAAAGTTTATGCTGAGCAAAACCTATTAGTAGTTAGTGGTTCCATTCCAGGAGCTAAAGGTTCTTACGTAATCTTAGACAAATAATCAGATGGAAGTTAAAGTATTAAACATTTCAGGTAAAGAAACAGGTGCCAAGGTGCAACTTCCTGAATCGGTATTTGGTATCGAGCCTAACGACCACGCGATTTATTTAGATGTAAAACAGTATTTGGCTAACCAACGTCAAGGTACGCACAAATCTAAGCAACGTAATGAAATTGCTGGTTCGACCCGTAAACTATACAAACAAAAAGGTACAGGTGGTGCCCGTGCCGGTAGCATTAAATCTCCGTTATTTAACGGTGGTGGTCGTGTTTTCGGTCCTCAGCCACGTGATTACAGTTTTAAATTGAACAAGAAATTAAAATCATTGGCACGTAAATCGGCTTTAGCTTACAAAGCAAAAGACAACAACGTGGTAGTTTTGGAAGATTTCAACTTCGATACGATTAAAACTAAAAACTACACAAGTTTATTGGCTGCTTTAAAAGTAGATGATCAAAAAACTTTGTTGGTTTTACCTGCACAAAATAATAATATCTATTTATCAAGCAGAAACGTTCAGAAAACTAAAGTAATCTCTGCGGCAGATTTAAACACTTATGATGTGTTGAACGCTGGTGTACTTGTGTTAACTGCTGATTCTGTTAAAACTTTGGAGGAGGCGTTTGCCAAGTAATATGGAAATTTTAAAAAAACCAATATTAACCGAAAAAGCTTCAGCTTTATCTGAGAAATCTAACCGTTTCACGTTCAGTGTTAATCACAAGGCTAACAAAATCCAAATCAAAGCTGCTATTGAAAAATTGTACGGTGTAACCATCGTTGCAGTGAACACTATGGTTGTTGATGGAAAAGCTAAATCTCGTTACACTAAAGCAGGTTTTGTATCAGGCCGTAGCCCGAAATACAAAAAAGCAATCGTAACGTTAAAAGACGGCGAAACAATAGATTATTACGCAACCCTTTAATTTAATTATTCATTATAACTATGGGCTTAAGAAAATTTAAACCAGTTACTCCAGGTACCCGCTTCAGAGTTGGTGCTAGTTTTACGGAGATTACAGCAACCAAGCCCGAAAAATCATTGGTTGTATCATCAAAAAAGTCTGGTGGACGTAACAATACAGGTAAGATGACTATGCGCTATATCGGTGGTGGTCACAAAAAATCTTATCGTATTATCGACTTCAAACGCGATAAATTCGATATTCCTGCAACAGTAGCTACTGTTGAATACGATCCTAACCGTACTGCCCGCATCGCATTATTACATTATGCAGATGGCGAGAAGCGTTATATCATCGCTCCTGAAGGATTGCAAGTTGGTTCGGTATTATTATCGGGCGACAAAGCAGCACCAGAAGTAGGTAACACTTTAAAATTATCGAACATTCCGTTAGGTTCTATCATCCACAACGTGGAGATTCACCCTGGAAAAGGAGCACAATTGGCTCGTAGTGCAGGTGCTTATGCACAGTTAGCTGCCCGCGATGGTAAATATGCTACTTTAAAAATGCCTTCAGGCGAAACCCGTTTAATTCTGACAAGTTGTCTTGCTACTATCGGTGCGGTATCTAACTCAGATCACGCAAATGAAGTGTTAGGTAAAGCTGGTCGTAAACGTTGGTTGGGCCGTCGTCCGAGAACCAGACCGGTAGCGATGAACCCGGTAGATCACCCAATGGGTGGTGGTGAAGGTAGATCATCAGGTGGTCACCCACGTTCAAGAAAAGGCGTTTTAGCTAAAGGCTACAAAACCAGAGAACTTAAAAAATATTCTAATCGTTACATCATAGAGAGAAGGAAGAAATAATGGCTCGTTCGATAAAAAAAGGACCTTATATTGACCATAACGTAGAGAAAAAAGTAAACTCTATGAATGATTCAGGCAAAAAGTCTGTAATCAAAACTTGGTCTCGCAGATCAATGATATCACCAGACTTTGTGAATCATACATTTGCTGTACACAACGGAAATAAATTCATCCCTGTGTACGTTACAGAAAACATGGTTGGTCACAAGTTGGGAGAATTTGCTCCAACCAGAACATTCAGAGGACACGCTGAAAAGAAAAAATAATTAGACAATGGAAGCAGTAGCAAAATTAAACAATTGTCCAACCTCACCGCGTAAGATGCGTTTGGTTGTAGATCTTATCAGAGGTGAACGTGTGGAAAAAGCATTAAGCATTTTAAAGTTTACCAATAAAGAAGCAGCAATAAAAGTTGAGAAATTATTATTATCTGCTATCAAAAACTGGGAAGCTAAAAATGAAGGTGCCCGCCCTGAAGAAAATCAACTTTTTGTTAAAACAGTTATGGTTGATGGTGGCCGTCAGTTAAAACGCTTACGTCCAGCTCCTCAAGGCCGTGGATATAGAATTCGTAAACGTTCTAACCACGTAACGCTGATTGTAGATAGTAAAAATACAGAAACAACTCAAAACTAATTAGGAAATGGGACAAAAAGCAAATCCAATAGGTGCCAGATTAGGAATTATCAAAGGATGGGATTCTAACTGGTTCGGTGGCAACAACTACTCCGATAAATTAGTTGAAGATGAGAAAATAAGAAAATACCTTTCTGCCCGTATTGCAAAAGGCGGTGTAGCAAAAGTGGTTATCGAGCGTACGTTAAAACGTATCACCGTTACCATACACACTGCTCGTCCGGGTATTGTAATCGGTAAAGCAGGTGCTGAGGTTGATAAAATCAAAGAAGAGTTAAAGAAACTGACTAAAAAGGAAATTCAAATTAACATCTTCGAAATTAAACGCCCGGAACTTGATGCACAATTAGTTGCAGAAGGTGTTGCAAAACAATTAGAAGCAAGGATCTCATTCCGTAGAGCAATGAAATCTTCTATCGCATCAACCATGCGTATGGGTGCTGAAGGTATCAAAATCATGACTTCTGGCCGTTTAGGTGGTGCTGAAATGGCACGTACTGAGCAGTACAAAGAAGGAAGAGTGCCTTTGCATACATTCCGTGCTGATATCGACTACGCTTTAGCTGAAGCCTTAACTACTTATGGTAAGATAGGTGTTAAAGTTTGGATCTGTAAAGGTGAGGTTTATGGAAAACGTGATTTGTCTCCAAACATTGGTGCAACAAACAACGGTCCAAAAGGCGCATCAGATAAACCAGCTTTCGGTGGAAGAGATAACCGTGGTGGTGGAAGAGATAACCGTGGCGGTGGTAACGACAGACGTGGTGGAAACCAAGGCGGCGGTCGTGGTCCGGGCCAAGGTGGTGCAAACAGAGGTGGTGGCGCAGGCGCTAACAGAGGTCCTCGTAAATAATTGATTTATTAACATCGTTTAACGATTAGAACAAAATAAAATGTTACAGCCAAAAAGAACGAAGTTCAGGAAGATGCAAAAAGGCAGAATGAAGGGGTTAGCTTCCCGTGGAGCTGAGTTAGCATTCGGATCTTTCGGTATCAAATCTCTAGAAGCTACTTGGATCACAAGTCGCCAGATCGAGGCTGCCCGTATTGCCGTAACCCGTTTCATGAAACGTGAAGGCCAAGTATGGATCAGGATCTTCCCGGACAAACCGGTAACTAAAAAACCTGCTGAGGTACGTATGGGTAAAGGTAAAGGTGCTCCTGAATATTGGGTAGCAGTTGTGAGACCTGGACGCGTAATTTTCGAAGCTGAAGGTGTGCCTTTGGAAGTTGCTAAAGAAGCATTGCGTTTAGCTGCTCAGAAATTACCGATCCAAACCAAATTCGTAGTACGTAGAGATTACGTAGAAGCATAGTAAAGTGTTGAGATGAATGTTGTAAATACTTGTTTATTATAACCGCTACACTCAACGTAAAAGAAAAAGAAAAATGAAAAATTCAGAAATCACAGGGCTTTCAAAAGAAGAATTAGTAGCTAAGATTGCGGAAGAAAAAGAGAACTTGTCAAAATTAAAGTTCGCTCACACTATTTCAGCTATCGAAAATCCTTCGCGTATTGCAAAAGTAAGGAAAGACATAGCCCGTTTAAACACTCAGTTGACTAAAGTGAAAAACACGGAGTCAGCTACTGAAACTAAATAATTTGAGAGTCGACATGGAAAGACAATTAAGAAAAACAAGAACCGGGTTAGTGGTAAGCAACAAGATGGATAAATCTGTTGTAGTGAGCGTGGAACGTAAAGTGAAACACCCGATTTATGGTAAGTTCGTAAAGAAAACTACCAAATTTATGGCTCACGACGAGAAAAATGAGTGTGGTATCGGTGATACCGTACTAATTATGGAAACTCGTCCTTTGAGTAAAAACAAGAACTGGAGATTGGTACAAATTTTAGAAAGAGCTAAATAAGATGGTACAACAGGAATCGAGATTAAACGTTGCTGATAACAGCGGCGCAAAAGAAGTATTGGTAATTCGTGTGCTAGGTGGAACCGGCAAACGTTATGCTTCAATTGGTGATAAAGTAGTTGTTACCGTAAAAAGCGCGTTACCTTCAGGTAACATCAAAAAAGGTACAGTTTCTAAAGCAGTTGTTGTAAGAACTAAAAAAGAAATCCGTCGTAAAGATGGTTCTTATATCCGTTTTGACGATAATGCTGCTGTATTATTGAACGCACAGGATGAGCCAAGAGGTACACGTATCTTTGGCCCGGTTGCGAGAGAACTACGTGAAAAACAATTCATGAAAATCGTATCATTAGCACCGGAGGTATTATAAAATGGGAAACAAAGTAAATACACCAAAACTTAAAATCCGTACAGGAGATTTAGTTAAAGTAATTGCTGGCGATTCAAAAGGTCAACAAGGAAAAGTACTTTCAGTACAAAAAGATAAAAACAGAGCCATTGTAGAAGGCATTAATTTAGTAGCTAAACACACTAAACCAAATGCTGCTAATCCAAACGGTGGTATTATTAAAAAAGAAGCTGCTCTTCACATTTCTAACCTGATGTTGGTTGATCCAAAATCTGGTAAAGCTACCCGCGTAGGTCGTAAACTTAACGCAGATGGTAAATTGGTTAGAGTTGCTAAAATTTCAGGAGAGGAGATTAAATAATGGCTACACCTAGATTAAAAAGCAAATACAAAGAAGAAGTTGTAAATGCATTAAAAGAGAAATTTCAGTACAAAACTGTAATGCAGGTTCCTAAGTTGGAAAAAATCTGTATCAATCAGGGTGTTGGTCGTTTTTCTGTTACAGATAAAAAGATTATGGATACCACTATCGTTGAGTTGACTACCATTACTGGTCAGCAAGCGGTTCCGGCACAATCTAAAAAAGATATCTCTAACTTTAAATTACGTAAAGGTATGCCGGTAGGTGTGCGTGTTACTTTACGCGATAACAACATGTACGAGTTCTTAGATCGTTTGATTTCAGTAGCTTTACCACGTATCCGTGATTTCAAAGGTATTAACGATAAAGGTTTCGATGGAAAAGGTAACTATACATTAGGTGTTACTGAGCAAATCATCTTCCCGGAGATTAATATCGATAAAATCAATAAAATTTTAGGGATGGATATAACTTTCGTAACTTCGGCAAAATCTGACGTTGAGGCGCTTGAGTTATTGAAACAATTCGGATTACCATTTAAAAATCAAAAAACAGCAGAATAATGGCAAAAGAAGGTGTAAAAGCACGCGAAGTTAAGCGCCAAAAATTGGTAGCTAGATACGCTGAAAAACGTGCGGCATTAAAAGCAGCAGGAGATTTCGAGGGTTTAGATAAATTACCTAAAAACTCATCTCCGGTACGTTTACACAACCGTTGTAAATTAACTGGTCGTCCTCGTGGATATATGCGTACCTTTGGTATTTCAAGGGTAACGTTCCGCGAAATGGCACTAGACGGTAAAATACCAGGTGTTAAAAAAGCATCTTGGTAATATAAAGTATCAGGTACAGGGTATCAAGTATCAAGACGGAATGGTTTCTTGATACTTGATACTTATGTCTTAATACTAAAAAAGAATTTTAACCGATAGCAGGTCCCATCCCGATGTGAATCAGGAAAGGAAACCACTATCAAAAACAATAAAAAATGAATACAGATCCAATAGCAGATTATTTAACAAGAGTAAGGAATGCCATTAAGGCCAACCACCGTGTTGTAGAAATTCCTGCATCAAACCTTAAAAAAGAAATTACTAAAGTTCTTTTTGACAAAGGTTACATCGCGAACTATAAGTTTGAAGATACTACCGTTCAAGGCACTATTAAAATAGCTTTGAAATATAATCCGATTACTAAAGTTCCTGCTATTCGTACATTAGTGCGAGTAAGTAAACCAGGTTTGAGACAGTATGCAGGCGTTGAAAATATGCCAAGAGTATTAAACGGTTTAGGTATCGCAATCTTATCTACTTCTAAAGGTATAATGACCGATAAAGAAGCAGCCAAATTAAACATTGGTGGTGAGGTATTGTGTCACGTTTATTAATATTTAGGAGAACTACACAATGTCAAGAATAGGAAAAGCCCCAATTACAATCCCTTCAGGTGTAACCATTACTGTATCTAACGATAACGTGGTAACTGTAAAAGGCCCTAAAGGAGAATTATCACAAGCAGTTGATAAAGATATCACTGTAAGTCAAGAAGATGGAATTTTAACAGTTCAACGTCCATCAGATCAAAAGAAACACAAAGCATTACACGGTTTATACCGCTCATTGCTTAACAACATGGTTGTTGGTGTTACAGAAGGTTATACATTAACTCAAGAGCTAGTAGGTGTTGGTTACCGTGCTACAAACCAAGGTAATACATTAGACCTGGTTTTGGGTTATTCTCACCACTATGTATTCCAGTTGCCAGCAGAGATTAAAGTAACTACACAATCAGAAAAAGGTCAGACTCCTAAAATTATTTTGGAAAGTATTGACAAACAATTGATTGGCCAGGTAGCAGCGAAAATCCGTTCGTTACGTGCACCAGAACCATATAAAGGTAAAGGTATCAAGTTTGTAGGTGAAGTGTTAAGAAGAAAAGCAGGTAAATCAGCATCTAAAAAATAGTAATCATGGCAGGTAAAAAATTATCAAGAAGAGATCGTATTAAAAAAGGGATCAGAAAAAGACTTACCGGTTCGGAAGAACGTCCAAGGTTATCTGTATATAGAAGCAATAAAGGGATTTATGCTCAGGTAATTAACGATGTAACCGGTACAACAATAGCATCAGCATCATCATTATCGAAAGATTTTACTGGTACTGGAAGCAAGAGCGATCAGTCAGTTGCAGTGGGTAAATTAGTTGCCGAAAAAGCAATTGCTGCAGGTGTTAAAGAAGTTGTTTTCGATAGAAACGGCTATTTATACCACGGTCGTGTAAAATCGTTGGCAGAGGGTGCCCGCGAAGCTGGTTTAGTATTTTAATCTGAAGAAAAAGTAAGATGTCAACTATTAATATAAAAAGAGTAAAAACCACCGATATCGAATTGAAGGATCGTTTGGTTAGTATACAACGTGTTGCTAAAGTAACCAAAGGTGGCCGTACTTTCAGCTTCTCAGCAATTGTTGTTGTAGGTGATGAAAACGGCGTTGTTGGGTTCGGCTTGGGTAAAGCAAAAGAGGTAACTGAAGCAATCGCTAAAGGTGTGGATGATGCTAAAAAGAACCTTGTAAAAGTTCCGATTTTAAATGGTACCGTTCCTCATGAGCAAATCGGTAAATTCTCAGGTGGTTTTGTTTTAATCAAACCAGCTGCAGTAGGTACCGGAGTAATTGCCGGTGGTGCGATGCGTGCTGTATTAGAGAGTGCTGGTGTACATAACGTATTGGCAAAATCTAAAGGATCATCTAACCCGCATAACGTGGTAAAAGCAACTGTTGATGCATTAACTAAAATGCGTGATGCCTATACAGTAGCTCAAACCCGTGGTATAGATTTAAACAAAGTATTTAACGGATAATATTATGGCTAAGATCAAAATAACACAAGTAAAAAGCGTTATCGACAGAAGCGAGCGCCAAAAAAGAACCGTTCAGGCTTTGGGTTTATCTAAAATGAATCAGAGCGTTGAAGTAGAGGCTACTCCACAGATTATCGGTATGGTTCGTAAAGTAAACCATTTGGTAGCAATCGAAGCAATCTAGTAAAAGTTTAAAGGTAGTATGGGTATAAAAGCCGGTACTACCTTTATATATGTTTAATCGTTGTACCTGTTTAGTGAAAGCGAAGGGCAACACAAATTCAAAAAGATGAATTTAAGTAATTTAAAACCTGCAGTAGGTTCTACAAAAAACAGTAAAAGAATTGGTCGTGGTACAGGTTCTGGTCGTGGCGGTACTTCTACCCGTGGTCACAAAGGTGCGGGATCTCGTTCAGGTCACAAAACCAAAATCGGTTTTGAAGGCGGTCAAATGCCTTTACAACGTCGTGTGCCTAAAGTTGGTTTCAAACCAATCAACCGCACTGAGTATGTAGGTGTAAACTTAGACGTTTTACAAGCATTAGCTGAAAAACATAGCTTAACAACTATCGATTTTGCTGCGTTACAAGCACATGGTTTAGCTTCTAAAAACGACTTGGTTAAAATTTTAGGTCGTGGCGAAGTTAAAGCAAATCTAGAAATTACAGCACATGCGTTCTCTGCAACCGCACAAAAAGCTATTGAAGCTGCAGGTGGTTCTATTGTAAAATTGTAATTATTAAATGAAGAAGCTATTTACTACTTTAAGTAATATCTGGAAAATTCAGGAATTAAAAGAGCGTATATTGTTTACGCTCTTAATTCTTTTGGTATACCGTTTCGTATCTCACGTGGTTTTACCAGGTGTAGATCCAACTGCTTTAGGCAATAATGAGAAATCAGGAATTTTAGGCTTACTGGATATGTTCGCCGGCGGTTCTTTCTCTCGTGTGTCTATTTTGGCGTTGGGGGTAATGCCTTACATTTCTGCATCGATTGTGGTGCAGCTATTGGGTATTGCTGTTCCTTCTTTCCAAAAAATGCAGAAAGAAGGCGAAAGTGGTAGAAAGAAAATGAACCAGATTACCCGCTACCTAACAGTAGCAATCACAATCGTTCAGTCTGTTGGTTACGTTAAAACGCAAGTTCCTGCTGAAGCTATTTTATTGCCAAATACTTTATTTTTAGTGTTGTCTACGTTTGTATTAACGGCAGGTACGTTATTTGTAATGTGGTTAGGTGAAAAAATTACAGATAAAGGTATTGGTAACGGTACATCACTAATCATCATGGTTGGTATTATTGCACGTTTACCGGTGGCAATTTCTCAAGAGTTTAGTGCACGTGTGGGTTCGGCTAGTGAAGGTGGAGGCCCGGTTGCATTGGTTTTGGAAATCGTTGCTTTATTTGCTGTGGTAATGTTTACCATTTTAATTGTTCAAGGTGTACGTAAAGTGCCTGTACAATACGCCAAGAAAATTGTTGGTAACCGCCAGTTTGGTGGTGTTCGTCAGTACATTCCTTTGAAGGTTAATGCTGCCGGGGTTATGCCTATCATTTTTGCTCAGGCGTTAATGTTTATTCCAGGTGCTTTAATGCAGTTTGTTCCTTCATTACAGGGTTCTTGGTTAATCCAGTTCAGCAATACCACTTCGTTGGCTTATAGCTTAACGTTCGCATTTTTAATTATCGCATTCACTTTTTTCTATACAGCCATTACAGTTAATCCAACTCAAATGAGCGATGATATGAAGAAAAATGGTGGTTTTATTCCGGGTATTAAACCGGGTTTTGCAACATCAACTTTTATTGATGATGTCATTTCAAAAATCACTTTCCCGGGTGCTGTATTTTTAGCGATCATTGCTATTCTTCCTTCAATTGCGGTTAAGTTTGGTATTAAACAAGAGTTTGCACACTTCTTCGGTGGTACTTCTTTATTGATTTTAGTTGGTGTGGTATTAGATACATTACAGCAAATCGAAAGTTATCTATTGATGCGCCATTATGATGGTTTGATGAAAACGGGTAGAGTTACTGGCAGAACAGGAGTTCCTGCTGCAAGTAGCAACGCAGCGCTGTAGTGTAAAGATGTCTAAAATTTATTACAAGTCTCTTGAGGAGATCGAGTTAATAAGAGAAAGTTCCATGCTTGTTTCTAAAACTTTGGCCGAAGTGGCCAAGGTGATAAAAGCAGGCATGACTACTATTCAGTTAGATGAGTTAGCCTACGAGTTTATTAGTGATCATGGAGCGATTCCTGCATTTTTGAATTACAATGGTTTTCCCTATTCATTGTGTATTTCGCCAAATGAACAAGTTGTTCATGGTTTTCCCAGCGAATATGTAATACAAGAGGGCGACCTCATTTCTGTTGATTGTGGGGTAATTAAAAACAATTATTTTGGCGATTCAGCCTATACTTTCGCAATAGGAGAGATCGATGCTGAAAAACAAAAGTTGCTTACGGTTACTCAACGTTGCCTGGAACTGGGTATTGAAAAAGCTGTTGTTGGCATGCGTACCGGTGATGTAGGCTATGCCGTTCAGCAGTATGCAGAAACTAATGGATTTGGTGTAGTAAGAGAGCTTGTTGGACATGGCGTTGGTATAAAACTTCACGAGAAACCGGAGGTTCCGAATTATGGGAAACGTGGCGCAGGACCAAAACTGGAAGAAGGAATGGTCATTGCAATAGAGCCCATGATTAATGCAGGCGTAGCCGGTGTTAAATTCCATAACGATGGATGGACGGTAACCAGTAAAGACAATAAACCATCGGCACATTTTGAACACACAGTTGCCATTAAAAAGGGCCAGGCAGACGTTTTATCGACGTTTTCTATAATAGAAGAAGTTTTGCAACAAAAAAAATAAATAATTAAAATTTTTTGTTTAATTTTGCAACCCTGTTTAGAAGCAGCTAATTAAGTAACAATCAATAAAATATGGCTAAACAAGCCTCAATTGAACAAGACGGAGTAATAAGGGAAGCATTATCTAATGCAATGTTCCGGGTAGAACTCGAGAACGGTCATGAGATAATTGCCCATATTTCAGGAAAGATGCGGATGCACTACATCAAAATCCTTCCTGGAGATAAGGTTAAATTGGAAATGTCTCCTTATGATTTAACAAAAGGACGCATTACTTATAGATACAAATAAAATGAAAGTTAGATCATCAATTAAAAAACGTAGCGCTGATTGCAAGATTATTCGCCGTAAAGGAAAACTTTACGTAATCAACAAGAAAAATCCTAAATACAAGCAACGTCAAGGGTAATTAGAAAATAGTGTAATTTACCGTACAACGGTGGCCCGCCGTTCGGAATTACTGCAAAACAATAATAAATATGGCAAGGATTTCAGGTATTGATTTACCAAGAAACAAAAGAGGAGAGATCGGTTTAACCTATATCTATGGTATTGGTAGAACAACTGCTCAACGTATTTTAACTACGGCAGGTATCGATTTAAACAAAAAAGTACAAGATTGGTCTGATGATGAGTTATCAGCAATCCGTACCATGATCAACGATGAGATTAAAGTAGAAGGTGCTTTACGCTCGGAGGTTCAGTTAAACATCAAACGTTTAATGGATATTGGTTGTTACCGTGGTTTACGTCACAGAAAAGGTTTACCTTCTCGTGGTCAGCGTACTAAAAACAACTCACGTACTCGTAAGGGTAAGAGAAAAACAGTTGCTAACAAGAAAAAAGCTACTAAATAATAGATAGATGTGAGATGTGAGATATGAGATGTGATGACACATCTTTTATATCTGCTCAAATCTGGAATAAAAGAGAAAAAGTAGGATACTGAGTATCGGGGTATAGAAGATCTTATATCTCAAGTCTCATATCTAAAATCTAAAAGATAAAATGGCTAAAAGTAAAAAAGTAACAAAAAAACGTATCGTTGTAATCGAGCCTGTTGGTCAGGCGCATATCAATGCTACTTTTAACAACATCATCGTTACCTTAACAAATAACAACGGACAGACTATCTCATGGTCTTCTGCAGGTAAAATGGGCTTCAAAGGTTCTAAAAAGAACACGCCTTATGCAGCTGGTCAAGCAGCTTCAGATTGCGGTAAGGTTGCGTTTGATTTAGGTTTACGTAAAGTTGAAGTATTTGTAAAAGGTCCGGGTTCAGGTCGTGAGTCTGCAATCAGAACTTTACAGGTAGCAGGTTTAGAAGTAACATCTATCAAAGATATTACTCCACTTCCTCACAACGGATGTCGTCCTCCTAAAAAGAGAAGAGTTTAATTAATTTTAAAGCTAAGAATCTCCAGCTACAGGTTGGATGATACTTTAAAAACAGAAAAAAATGGCAAGATATACAGGCCCAAAATCAAAAATCGCACGTAAATTCAGAGAACCAATTTTCGGTCCTGATAAAGTGTTAGACAGAAAAAATTATCCTCCCGGCCAACACGGCGTTTCAAAGAGAAGAGGAAAACAATCTGAGTACGCCATCCAGTTAATGGAGAAACAAAAAGTAAAATACACTTATGGTGTATTGGAAAAACAATTCAGTAACTTGTTTAAAAAAGCATCTTCACGTGCTGGTATCACTGGTGATAACTTACTTCAATTATTGGAAGCACGTTTAGATAATACAGTTTACCGTTTAGGTATTTCAACAACCCGTTCTGGTGCACGCCAGTTAGTTAGCCATAAACACGTAACCGTGAATGGTGAAGTTGTAAATATTCCTTCATATCAGTTAAAAGCTGGTGATGTGGTTGCTGTTCGTGAAAAATCTAAATCTTTAGAATCAATTAGTAACTCAGTTGCAGGCAGAACAATCAACAAGTTCGCATGGTTAGAGTGGAACGCCAGTGAATTAACTGGTAAATTCTTAACCTACCCTCAACGTGATGAGATTCCTGAAAACATCAAGGAAAACTTAATCATCGAGTTGTACTCAAAGTAATAAATGAGCTAGTTAATTACCTCAAAAGGGTAATTAACTTTTTTCATATTACTATATATTCAATAACGAATTTAAAAAAATATAAATGGCAATTTTAGCATTTCAGAAACCAGACAAAGTGATCATGCAGAAATCAACCGATTTCGATGGCACATTTGAATTTCGTCCTTTAGAGCCCGGTTTCGGTGTAACAATTGGTAATGCCTTAAGAAGAATTTTACTTTCTTCGTTAGAAGGTTATGCTATTACTACTATTCGTTTTTCAGGCGTTTCTCACGAATTTTCTACCATTAAAGGTGTTGTAGAAGATTTAACTGACATTATCTTAAACTTAAAACAGGTTCGTTTTAAGAAAACAGGTGATTCAGGTGATTCTGAAAAAGTTTTCATCATCGTTAATGGTCAAGATCAGTTTAAGGCTGGTGATATCACTAAATTCTCTAACAACTTTACAGTTTTAAATCCTGAGCATGTTATTTGCAATATGGATAAATCTGTTACTTTGGAAGTGGAATTAACCATCAATAAAGGACGTGGTTATGTACCTGCTGAAGAAAATAAAGTTGCTGATGCTGTTGTAGGTGTAATCGCAATCGATTCGATTTATACTCCAATGAAAAATGTAAAATACACGATTGAAAACTTTCGTGTTGAGCAAAAAACGGATTATGAAAAATTGGTTTTAGATATCTCTACTGACGGTTCAATTCATCCTGAAGAAGCATTAAAAGAAGCGGCTAAGATCCTGATCCAACACTTTATGTTATTCTCAGATGAGAATTTAGTATTAGAATCTCAGGCAAAGGAAGAAACCAAAGAAGTTGATGAGGAAATTTTACACATGCGTAAAATCCTTAAAACTGAATTGGTAGATATGGATCTTTCAGTTAGGGCACTAAATTGCTTAAAAGCTGCTGATATCCGTACTTTAGCTGATTTAGTTTCTTATGATGTGGCTGATATGTTAAAATTCAGAAACTTCGGTAAGAAATCTTTAACAGAGATCCAGGAATTGGTAAAATCAAAAGGTTTATCATTCGGTATGAACCTGTCTAAATTTAAATTAGACGAAGAGTAGTACGCATAGCGCCGTGCGCTTAGCGCAAAGCGTTGAATTAACAATTAGTTCACAGTGTATAATTCCCTCTGAGACAGAGACGGTATACACTTAATCAAAAAACAATGAGACACGGTAAAAAAGTAAACCACTTAGGTAGAACCGACAGCCACAGAAAAGCGATGTTAGCTAACATGGCTACATCACTAATTAAAGCAAAAAGAATTACTACAACTTTAGCAAAAGCTAAAGCGTTACGTACTTATGTTGAGCCATTAATCACTAAAGCGAAAAATGACACCACTCACTCACGTCGTACAGTTTTCTCTTATTTACAGGATAAAGAAGTAATCACTATTTTGTTCCGCGAAGTAGCTGAGAAAGTGGCAAACCGTCCAGGTGGTTATACTCGTATCATTAAATTAAACAATCGTCAGGGTGATAACGCTGAGATGGCTTTAATTGAATTGGTAGACTACAATACAGTTTACGGTAAAGATGTAGAAGTTAAAGAAGAGAAGAAAACAACTCGTCGTGGTAGAAGTAAATCGGCTGCGCCTAAAGCGGCTGAAGCAAAAGCTGAAACTGCCGAAGAAGTTGCTCCTGCTGAAGAAGCTCCTGCTACTGAAGAACCAAAAGGAGAATAATTTTATTCGACTTAAGTATACAAAAGTCCTGTTCGAAAGAGCAGGACTTTTTTTATTACCTTGAAGGGAAATTTTACTAACACTTATGAAAGTATTTGCGAGCCTATTATTTATTTTCTTTACTTGTCTATCTTCCATTTATGCCCAGGATCTTGACAGTTATCATTCACTTAAAGTAGTTGGTCAAACCTTGTCAATCAGAGGACATAAAATCGAGATTAATTCAGATGGTTTTTTAAAACAAGTAGGCGGCGGCTATTTGTCAGATAGTATCGCTAAACTCCATCAAATACTTTATGAGCCTATTCATTTTCACTATTATATCGACTCCAAAAAACAATTAAAATTTGTTCCAACCGAATTCAGGTTTTTAGCCGTTGGAAAAGATTCTGTTACCTGGCGTGCGCGAAGTACAGCTGAAGGCCTGAATCAGGATGTTTTTGGAAAGGCCTATGCTAACGGAGTCATTCGGTTTAAAGTGTCTGTTTCAGGTGTTCAGGTTAAATTCCAAAATATCAGTTTTCATATCCCGTTCAATATCAGCAATTCAAACTATTTCGCTGGTTTAGGCCAAAAGGGCAATGCACGTCCGGACACGGTGAAGTGGAATTTCAGTAGCCGTTTAAAAACGAAACCCGCTTTTTGGGTAGGCAATGTTTGGGAGGGGCTTTATTTAAGATTGGATGATCGACCCGTAGTTAACAATCATAGGATCTTAAACGGTTGGTTAAATGAGAAAAACGAAGGTTTTCAAATTAATGTTAAGGGAGGTTCTATGCTTTCGGATTTTACTACCGGCAGTATCGCGTTAGCTTCAGGACAAGAACTAACTTTCAATTATACTATCGTAATTTCTGAACGAGGTAATCTGAAACTACCGGTTAATTCAAAGGAGAAATTTAAGCAGTTATTATATTTAGACCTGCATACAAAATAAAAGGAGCGAGTGTTCGCTCCTTTAAGTTAAATCTTTACATTCTCCATTCCATACTGCTTCAATACATCAGCAGGAACACCAGCCCATTGATTTGGCGCATTACCAACATAACCGATATCTTTTACGCCCATTTCTGTGGTGTAAAAACCTGAGGCGGTTAAATTTCTCATTCTGTTGAAAAAGGCTACGCCCGCCTGCACTTCTGGTCGGGCTTTTTTAGGATAAGCAATTTCATCAACTATAGAGATTTGTTGATCTGCAGAGGCTTCAATAAAAGGTTTTTGAAATTTATTAAAGCTATATACATCCAGCCATTTCAGTCCGCCGCGCATAGGTGTTTTATGTTCGGGAATGTCTTTTACGATAAATTCGATAAACTCTGGTACTTTGGCATCAGAAGCGCTACCCGAAACTTCGTCCTTCGGGATAATGATGTCGGCTAGAACGGTAATGGTAGCCATTTCATGTTTGGTGAAAAAAGTTTCAGATTTCAGATTTTTATCACGGTCCAATTCCCACTGTTCCCTGCCTGCTTCTTTTGCACCTTCTTCAGGCGCAGTAACCTCGGTTTTTGCTTCAGGTTGCTTACAGGCCTCGAGTAGCACGGTTGTGCTGATGGCGGTTAAACCTAGTGCTTTTAGTGAATCACGTCTATTCATGTTGTAATTCTTTAAATGTTTTGTTTTTTCTTTTGAGCTAAAATATATTCTGCAGTGCGCATGGACAGGGCCAGGATAGTCCAGGTAGCATTTTTATCGCCCTGTTGTACAAACGGACCCGCATCTACCACAAACAGATTTTTACAATCATGTGCCTGGCAGTATTTGTTTAAAGCCGATTTTTTAGGGTCGTCGCCCATGCGTATGGTACCTACCTCGTGGATGATTTTTCCGGGATTGAGTAAACCGTAATTGGTATCTGCACCTTGAATTTCGGAGGTTACCACTGCACCCATTTCCTTCATAATCGAAAGAAAAGTTTCCTGCATGTGTTTCGCCTGTAAAATTTCATCTTTATCCCATTTATAGTTAAACCTTAAAACCGGAATGCCATATTTATCTACCGTGTTCGGATCGATTTCGCAATAATTGCTTTCTCTCGCAATAGCGGTACCACGGCCGGCCATACCTACACCAGTGCCATAAAACCTCCGATAATCATCTTTTAGTGATTTTCCGTAACCTCCGGCTTCTTTCATTTTTCCATCTCTGCCAGGTACCATCCCGTTCATTTGAGCTACGCCGCCACCAAAACCATAAGCAGGCATGCCCATCCCGCCCCAATATTCAATATGGTAACCTCGTGGGAAGTTGAGTTTGCGATTATCCAACCACCATGGTGAATAGATGTGAACACTACCAACACCGTCTTCATTATAACGTTTCCGATCCATTAACTGCGGCAGAAAGCCCGAAACGCTTGCCCCTGTAGAATCGTGCAGGTACTTGCCCACTACACCACTGCTATTGGCCAGGCCATTTGGATGTGAAGTTGATTTGGAATTCAATAATATTCGCGCTGATTCGCAGGCACTCGCACCTAAAATAACCAGCTTGCCGTTTACCTGATATTCCTGTAAATCTTTTCGGTTGACATAAGAAACACCTTTTGCAGTACCGTCTTTATCGGTAATCACTTCACGTACCATTGCATCGGTAATAACCGTTAGGTTTCCGGTTTTTACTGCAGGGTTTACCAGGCACGATGATGATGAAAAATCGCCATAGACTTTACAGCTTCTTCCACATTGTCCACAATAAAAACAAGGTGCGCGATCATTGTTATTGGGTAGAGCTTCTGTTAATACAGAACCACGACCGGTAATGACCTTCACGCCGGCTTTTTCAGCACCTTTTTTGATGAAAAGCTCGTTTAACCTCGGTTTAGGCGGTTTCATAAAAATGCCGTCAGGTTCATTTTCTAAACCTTCTGCTGTTCCATAAATACCGATCATGCGGTCAACTTTATCATAAAATGGTTTTACATCCGCGTAGGTTATCGGCCAGGCATCAGTCAAACCATCTTTGGGCTTAAAATCATCCGGACCCATCCGTAAAGAAATCCTTCCCCAGTGGTTGGTACGGCCACCCAGCATACGCGATCGGAACCACTCGAATTCGCTTTTGTTTTTCTGGGTATAAGGCTCGCCTTCCAGTTCCCAGCCGCCATAAGAAGCATCAAAATCACCAAAGGGGCGAACGGTTCCTGCCCCGCGACGTGGTGATTCCCACGGCCATTTTAATTGATGTGAATCCAATCGAGGATCGAAATTTTGACCGGCCTCGAGCATTAAAACCTTTTGACCGGCATGAGCCAGCACATAGGCTGCCATTCCGCCACCTGCACCCGAGCCAACAATAATGGCATCGTATACAGTAGGCGATTTTTTTATCTGAAAGTCACTCATGTATTGTGATTAGCTATTTGAATACCCTAATCTAAAATTTAATTTTTTGAAAAAAAAGTGTTCCACTATTTTGGAATCAGTATAGATAATGATGCTATGGCGGGTTTCTAAATCGTATTACGTCATTCATCTATTTAAATCAATACCAACGATTTTTATGGTTAAAGATGGCAATCCTTCGTGCATTTTATCTCTTCCATTTTTTTATATGGTCGCTCTATTGTTACATTATTCATTGAGTATTCGGCTCCAGATAAACTTGATTATCTTTGTATTTCAAATCAATAGCAGTGTCAGAATATATCAAGCAATTTATTACCGCTTTAAAAGCCAGTTTAAAAGAAGAAAATTTTGTAAAAGTTTCTTTAGGGAATTATAAAGGGGCAGAAGAAGCCTTGAAACAATTGTTGATCCGTAAGGTGATAATTAAACGTGAAGATAGACTGGCACTTACTTATCGCTACAAAACACGCGATGTGGTTAAAAACTACGCGATCAATGAGGCCATCGATTTAATTGAGAATTATCTGACAACCGGATTTAAAATAGCTACGCTATTTACGACCGAGAACGACCTCATACTGGAGGAAATGAACAATGGAAAGGTTGTGCTGCGTAAAGGTAAAGCAACCCGTGTAGCGGCACCATCTGCCAATCACGACAAAGAAAAAACCAGGTTGATCAAACCTGATTCGAATTCGTATTTGACAGAATTGAAAATCACTGATGCAGATGGGAAGGTTTTTAAAAATGCGCAGGATAAATTCAAGCAAATAAATCACTATATTGAAATTTTAAGCACTTTGATAAAAGAACTACCTGAAGGCACTATTAAAAAGGTTGCTGATATGGGTTCTGGCAAAGGTTATCTGACTTTTGCACTTTACGATTACCTGCATTCGGTTTTAAAATTGGAAAGCGAGGTAATCGGAGTAGAGTTCCGGCAGGATATGGTTGACTTATGTAACCAGGTTGCGGTAAAATCTGCTTTCCACAAATTGAATTTTGTACAAGGCACTATTGAAGATTATAATGCAGAAGAGGTAAACCTTTTAATTGCATTACATGCCTGCGATACCGCGACAGATGATGCCATTTATAAAGGAATTAAGGCCAATGCCGAGTTGATTGTAGTTGCGCCCTGCTGCCATAAACAGATCCGCAGGGAAATTGAACAAAACAAAGTAAAGAATGATGTTTCTTTTTTGACCAAGTACGGAATCTTTTTGGAACGTCAGGCCGAAATGGTTACTGATGGCATCCGGGCTTTGATTTTGGAGTATTTTGGCTATAAAACCAAAGTTCTCGAATTTATTTCTGATGCGCATACGCCTAAAAATGTGCTTGTGGTGGGGGTGAAGAAAAGTCAGAAGTCTTTAGTCGGAAGTCCGAAGACTGAGGGGCAGAAAGCAATTTTAGAGAAAATTAAAGCCAGCAAGCAATACTTTGGCATTGGCTATCATCATTTGGAAAGATTGTTGGAGCTTTAAGAATATTCGTCATTCCGAATGACGATCGCCTTATTAAATTGAATACGAATTGTAAATCCAGAGTAATACTGGTTTTTCCCTGTTCTTCAACAAAGTATCTACTTTTTTCATCGTGGCATCTGATAAAACAGGGCAGCCAGCACTTTGCCCGAAAAGGGTTTGAGGATAAATTTCCTGATTAGGTACTGGACTATAGGAATGTAAGACCACAATCCGTTTAAAAGCATTGCTATTCGTTTTCTCTAAACCATACATTTTATAATGCACATGGATACCCCAATTGCTATACGCACGTCCTTTAACGTTATATTTACCCAACGAGGTGCAATAACTACCCTCCTTATTACTGAAGACAGGTTTCGTTGGGGTACTACCTCCTCCAACCCCATGGGCACATAAGCCTTCGATGATAATTTTCTTCTGTTTAAAATCATAAACGAAGAATCTGTTTTTGCCGGAATGGATACTCATGTCAACCATCATGGCAATGGAAGTATCCATGTTGTTTTTTTTACAGAAGACCAATGCTTCGCCAATTCTATCTTCACTCACTTTATTATCCACGAAAGGCTTAAATCGGAAGACGGTGAATAAAGCCAGGAGAACGAACAACTTTTGCATGGAGAATGAGTGGTATGAAGAGTAATGCACCATTTCGGTAGGTGCGATACCGACCAATAGAACTTAGTTACAAATGCAATAAGATTAATGCGACTAAAGCAGGAATAGATTGCACATAGAGAATTTTTTTACTCGCCATTGCTGCACCATAAATACCCGCAATAATCACACAGCATAGAAAAAATATAGCTACGTACATTTTCCATTCATGATCATTTATACATAGCGACCAGATTAAACCCGCTGCTAAAAAGCCATTATATAAGCCCTGATTAGCAGCCAATGTTTTTGTTGGTACGAATAAGTCTTTAGGAATGGTTTTAAATACCTGTGGTGCTTTGGTTGTCCAGGCGAACATTTCCAACCAAAGGATATAAACGTGAATAAAGGCTACTAAGCCGATTAAGATTTGTGCTGCTATTTGCATATGATAGAGATTACACAGATTTAAATGATTAAATTAATTTAAATGATTGCCCCAGATTGATTGCGTCTTTAAAGATATAAAATTATGGATGGATTTTTACGGCCCGTTGTAACTAAACCCGATAATAGCGAACACGTAGTGCAACGGAGTAAAGCGGTTAGCGGGGCTGGTGTTTCCGAAGAACTGCTGACTTTCATTTTCAAATCATTTTAAGAAATCTTTACTTTGCTCTAATACCTGAGCTTTAAACTTTGCCCTTTCAATCCATCTGTATCTTACCTGTTTTCTGTCATGCTGTCAGTATCAAATTGGGTTGTTTTTTACATTTTATCAGTCTTTTTCTCATAATCTCTGCCAAAAACCAATTGGCACAAGCATTGTTTAATAGCTGTAGAAATTATAATACTTTAAAAAGAGAAAAATAAAAATACAATGGGAAAAATTATTGGAATAGACTTAGGAACAACAAACTCTTGCGTGAGCGTAATGGAGGGCAATGAGCCTGTAGTTATCGCAAACAGTGAGGGTAAACGTACTACACCGTCTATTGTTGCTTTTGCAGAAAACGGTGAGCGTAAAGTTGGCGAGCCTGCTAAACGTCAGGCTATAACCAACCCAACAAAAACGATATATTCAATTAAACGCTTTATGGGTAGCAGCTATGACGAAAGTGCGAAAGAGGCTGGACGCGTACCTTATAAAGTAGTAAAAGGAGACAACAATACACCACGTGTTGAAATCGACGACAGAAAATACACTCCACAAGAGATTTCTGCAATGATTTTGCAAAAAATGAAAAAAACTGCCGAAGATTTCTTAGGACAGGAAGTAACTGAGGCGGTAATTACCGTACCAGCTTATTTTAATGATGCGCAACGTCAGGCGACTAAAGAAGCTGGCGAGATTGCAGGTTTATCTGTGAAACGTATCATTAACGAGCCAACTGCAGCTGCTTTAGCTTATGGTTTAGATAAAGCACACAAAGACATGAAAATTGTGGTGTTTGACTGTGGTGGTGGTACGCATGACGTTTCTGTACTGGAATTGGGTGATGGCGTTTTCGAAGTAAAATCTACCGATGGTGATACGCACTTAGGTGGTGATGACTTTGACCACATCATTATCGATTGGTTAACTCAGGAGTTTAAATCAGAAAACAACATGGACCTTTCTAAAGATCCAATGGCGTTGCAACGTTTAAAAGAAGCTGCTGAGAAAGCTAAAATTGAGTTATCAAGCACTACTTCAACTGAAATTAATTTACCATACATTACTGCTGATGCTAGTGGCCCTAAACACTTGGTACGTACATTATCTCGTGCTAAATTTGAGCAATTAGCTGATAGCTTAATTAAACGTACTATCGATCCTTGTAAATCTGCTTTGAAAAACGCTGGTTTAAGCACAGGTGATATCGACGAAATTATCCTGGTAGGTGGTTCTACACGTATTCCTGCTATTCAGGAAGCGGTTAAAGCTTTCTTCGGTAAAGAGCCAAGCAAAGGCGTTAATCCTGATGAGGTGGTAGCGATTGGTGCTGCTATTCAAGGTGGTGTATTAACTGGTGATGTGAAAGATGTATTGTTATTAGACGTTACGCCTTTATCATTAGGTATTGAAACGATGGGTGGTGTAATGACTAAATTAATTGAGTCTAACACTACGATCCCAACTAAAAAATCGGAAACCTTCTCCACTGCAGCTGATAACCAGCCTTCGGTAGAAATCCACATTTTACAAGGTGAGCGTCCGATGGCTGCTCAGAACCGTACCATTGGCCGTTTCATTTTAGATGGTATTCCACCAGCACCTCGTGGTGTGCCTCAGGTTGAAGTATCATTCGATATTGATGCCAACGGTATCTTACACGTAAGTGCTAAAGATAAAGCTACTGGTAAAGAGCAAAAAATCCGTATCGAGGCATCTTCAGGTTTAACTGATGCTGAAATCAAAAAAATGAAAGAAGAAGCGGAAGCGAATGCTGCAGATGATGCGAAGCAAAAAGAAGAAGCTGATAAAATTAACGGTGCTGATGCTTTAATTTTCTCAACGGAGAAACAATTGAAAGAGTTTGGTGACAAATTATCTGCTGATAAAAAAGCACCAATTGAAGCTGGTTTAGAGAAATTAAAAGCAGCACACTCGTCACGTAATTTCGCAGATATCGATGCGGCTTCGGCTGAATTACAAGCTGCCTGGAACGTGGCATCAGAAGAAATGTACAAAGCTGGAGAGCAACCTCAGGGTGGTGAACAACCACAAGCTGATGGACAAGCTCAAGGTGGCGATAATGTTACTGACGTTGATTTTGAAGAAGTAAAAGAAGACGATAAGAAATAGTCTTAAAGTCTTAAAGTCTGAGGTCCGTAAAGTCCGAAGATCTAAATATAGAAAGCGTTCCTGATTAAATTCAGGGACGCTTTTTTGGGTTTTAATGGTGGTTGTTTAACTTCTTGTTCCTATATGGCTTATAGGGTTAAAGTTAAAGAGATTTGGGAAATGAAAGTTAGGCGCTTTTCTGTAACTGCAGTCCCGCCATTCGCTGTAGCCCTCATGAAAAATTCGGGGCTGCCGCTGCTGTCAGGTTTATGTAGAAGGGCTTTTTGTTCATGGCTTTTGTTTAAAAGCTGCAAAGTTCGGATCACTTATATGAACTCAATATCTTATATAATTGCAAACTGCTAAGCTAATTTTTTATTACTCAATAGAAAAACAATTCGCTCAGTTAAAAATCCATAAAATAGACAGTTGAGCAATAACCCAATGAAGAAGACCGACCCATTCATAAAACGAAATAACAACGTATGTGTAGGGAAACGGAAAATATAATATAATTTGGCTGTTACTTGTATAGTTGGGCTGGTTCCAGAGGTACCTTCATCAAGCGCTCCAAATGCAATAAATGTTATAAAAGTAAAGAGGACAAAAAGGAGTGAGGTAGAAATAAAAAGCCAAACTTTAAAATTATCGATTCTCATATTCTTCTTTTTTATTTGGCAGTATTTGTACTGCAAGATACTATCAGACTTATTAGACAAAAACATATTTAGCCCAAAAATGGAGCCCTACCCCAGTAGTCATGAAGGTAGGCTTATTCTTAGCTGAATTGTCGAAACATGTTTTATAAAATTAATCAGGATAGGTAAAATAATGATAATTAGCGATTAGTCTGAGGTATTTTGCAATAGCTTATGGCGATTAAATGCCAAACTATTGATGTTTTGAAGAATATTTTTTTCTTATGATTCTGAAGAAAAAATAAGTACGGTTAATTAAAACCGTACCTATTTTGTAATTTTTGCATTTTCTGTAGCTTATGCTTTTTAACCTTCAGAATCAATTTAATCCCAAAGTTTTTCCGGGTATGTTCCGTTTTTCACCAATTGGTCAATACTATCCTGAACATAAGGTTTATCTTCTTTATAAGTTACGCCAAACCATTTGTTTGAAGTAGGAATTACTTTAAAGGTTGCCGTATTGCTTTTTACCAGGTTTTCGCCAATTAATGGAATAAAAAACTCTGCTTTAGGCTTGTCTTTATTGGCTTCCACAAATTCTTTGAACAGATCTTCAGTAATTTTGAAAACAGCAGGTGTGAAGCCCCAGAAATTCATCGAAACTGGTGTTTCATATGCCAAAGGAAATTCTTCGCCATTTTCTTCATAAAAGATCTTGCCGTCTTTAGGATACACCTTGGTACGTTCGATAATCTCTTCGAGATTGCCAGTTGCATCTACCTTACAAACCCCGCGGGAAACTGCACCAAATTCTGATAAAGTTTTTCCGATCTGGTAACCGATGATGGAGTAGTTGCTGTCCGTTACTTCTGTAGTTAAGAAATCGACCATTTTTTTAAAGGCATCGAAACCATAATAGTCATCTGCATTGATTACGCAGAAAGGTTCTTTAACTATTTTTCTACCCGATAAGATTGCATGTGCAGTACCCCAGGGCTTTTCTCTGTAAATTTCTTCTTCTATACCAAACTGTTTTAAATCGAAGTTTTGGAAAACATAATCCACTTCAATTCTTCCGGCAAGTTTAGGTTCAAAAATAGCTTTAAAGTTATCTACAAACTCTTCTTTGATGATAAATACAACTTTACCGAAACCGGCATTTATTGCATCATATATTGAATAATCGATAATCGTTTCGCCATTCGGGCCAAAACCATCAATCTGTTTCATGCTTCCATAGCGGCTGGCCATACCGGCTGCTAATATTAATAAGGTGGGTTTCATCTATTGTTTATTATATTATTGTGCGTCGAGACCTTGATGATGAAATAACTAATACATTATCTTAGTTTCAACTTGCAAAATTAGTTATTTGAGCGCTTTATTATGTTAATTAATTAGTTTTTAAAATCCAAAAAGGCCGCCACCGGTTTTTGAGCGTGTTTTTTTACCGGTAAGCATGCCAAATATACCGCGGACAATTTCTTTACCAATTTGTCGGGTGATGGTTGCACCCATTACCTGTTCAATAAGGCTCTTTTCTCCTGGTTTTGGCTTGCTTTCTTTTTCGGCTTGTTTTTGTGCTTCAGCTTCCTGTTTTTCTTGTTCGGCTGCTGCAGTTTGTTCGTTAATGCGTTTAGTTAAAATGTCATATGCACTTTCAGGGTCGATAGAATCTTTATATTTGGCATACATCGGGCTGGTATTTACCAGCTGCTCGAAATCTGCAGCTGTAAGTGGTCCCATTACGGCCCTTGGCGGGGTAAGCATGGTTGCCGATACTTCTGTTGGAATACCTTTTTCATTTAATACGGTAACCAATGCCTGTCCCGTACCTAATGAGGTTAATATTTTATCGATCTCATAAAAATCCGATTTTGGGTAAGTGTTAACCGTCTTTTTCAGGGCATCCACATCATTCGGGGTAAAAGCCCTCAATGCATGTTGCACGCGGTTGCCTAATTGGCCTAAAACACTTTCCGGAACATCGGTAGGTGCCTGTGTACAAAAGAAAACACCTATAGCTTTAGAACGGATTAACCTGATGATGGTTTCTATCTGTTCTAAAAATGCTTTGGAAGAGTTTTTGAACAATAAATGGGCTTCATCAAAAAAGAATACCAGTTTTGGTTTGTCTAAATCGCCAACCTCGGGCATGGTATTAAATAACTCAGCCAATAAACTTAATAAAAAGGTGGAGTATAATACGCGCTGGTTCTGGACATCTGCAATGTTTAATAAACTGATGGCCCCTTTGCCGTCAATCCGTTCAAAAAGATCTTCAGTATCGAAAGATTTTTCACCAAACATACCGCCTAAGCCCTGTTGTTCTATCGCTACTATTTTCCTCAGCATGGTGCCAGCTGTTGCGGTAGAAATACTGCCATAACTGCTTTTGATTTCTGCTGCGCCTGGCCCTTCTGAAAGATACGATACCAGTTTTTTTAAATCATTTAAATCGATTATCGGCAGTTTATTGTCATCAGCATATTTGAAGATGACGGCTAAAACACCTGCCTGAGTATCGTTTAAATCTAAAATTTTTGATAAAAGCGTAGGTCCAAACTCCAGGACGGTTGCACGCATCTGTGCGCCCATTCTGCCTGAAAGGGAGTAAATCTCGACCGGGAAACCTGTTGGTGAAAAAGTTTTGTTGAGCTGTTGTGCTCTTTCCTCGATTTTTGGATTAACAGAACCTGGTTGGTTCAAACCCGATAAATCGCCCTTGACATCCAACATAAAAACCGGAACACCAGCGTCTGACAGCTGCTCTGCCAGTAACTGTAGGGTCCGAGTTTTACCTGTTCCTGTTGCTCCGGCAATCAGACCGTGTCTATTCATCATTTTTAACGACAAATTAACTTCGGCTTCGCTATAGACCTGTCCATCTAAAATTCCGGCGCCTAAATAAATGCACGAACCCGAAGGAGCATAAGATGATTTTATTTTTTCGATGAATTTTGAAGAAAGATCGCTCATTTTTTAAAATTAGATTGCCAATTTAAGAAACTTATCTTGTAAAAGTTATGGTTTTATTCAGCCCTTTGATCCAAAAACATGGCATACATGGTTATTTATGGTTGATGGTTAAGCTGCCTGTAATAATTTAATTCGTTCTGAAGCACGGTGATTTGCTGCTGCATATTTTGCAATTGATTGAGCAGGTGCGAAACGGCATGAATACCTTCCAAGTTAATCTGGAGATCGTTAGCCAATCGAAGGTACTGCTCCAGTTTAGTCAATTCGTCAACAGGTAAAAAAACAGATTGCTTTTTTATAGTAGTTTGGATCAATCCAAAATCTTCCAGAGAATGGATAAAGTTGATTTCTACATGGTGATAAGCGCAGATGTCTTCTACAGGTATGAGATAAGTTTCCATAATGGTTATGATTTGGAAAGTTTTTCGAATAGTTCTTTTTGTTCAGCATTTAAATTAGTGGGTATCTTTACCTGCCATTTAATATACAGATCGCCAAACTGGTTTTCTTTTTTGTAAACCGGAAACCCTTTGCCTTTCAATCTTAACGTAGTATCGGGCTGTGTGCCTTCCGGTACTTTAAGCTTGACTTTGCCATTTAAGGTTTCTACAATTTTTTCGCCACCTAAAATCGCTGTATAGAGATCTATTTCTTCCTGAATGTAAATATCGTTCCCTTTCCTTTTGAATTTGGGATGATCACTAATATTGAATTTGATGTATAGATCGCCTGGAGGCCCATTATTGACACCAGGAGCACCATAACCCGGAAGTTTGATCTTTTGTCCGTTTTCAACTCCTGCCGGAATGGTAATACGTACCTGTTTGCCGTTAACAGTTAAGGTTTGTTTATGTGTAGTATAGGCATCAAGCAAATTCAATTGTAACTCGGCACTATAGTCCTGGCCTTTAAATGGCGAATTTCTACTGCTTCTTCCTCCTCCACCAAACATAGAAGAAAAGAAATCAGAAAAGTCTTCACCGCCAAAACCACCAGAATAGCTGCTTCCGCCGTAAGATTGCCCTTGCGATTGATATTGCCTTTGCTGTTGTTGCTGGGCATCCAGCTGATCGGCGTGCTGCCAATCTTTTCCGTATTTATCGTATTTCTTTCTTTTTTCGGGATCGCTTAAAACTTCGTTAGCCTCATTAATTTGCTGAAACTTTTTGTTTGCCTCTTCGTTATTGGGATTAAGATCCGGATGGTGTTTGCGGGCTAATTTTCTATAAGCTTTTTTAATATCCTCTGTGGTTGCATCTTTTTTTAAATCGAGGATTTTATAATAGTCTATGTAGTCCATAATGACTTAACAAATTAATAAAGGGAATGTTCAATTTTATTGTATAAATGTAAGGTTTTAGTGTGGAAATGTGCAATGGCAAAATTGGAGAGTAGCATGGAGCAAAGAGTAAAAAATGAGCATTAAATTATCGAATGTGCTGTCAGTTGTTACCAGCTGACAGCTGGCTACTGAAATATTGGATTTCAGAATGTGATCAGTTTCAGATAGAAATATCTGACAGCACAGCAAGCAATTTAGAAGCACGATAAACAAAAAATGCCCCATATGGGGGCATTTTGATTGATATAGGTAGAGAGATATTATTTTTTGTTTTTAACATATTTTTCTAACCACTGGTCTTGCTCCCAAAGCATGTGCAGCAGGTTTTCTTTGCCACGATAGCTATGTGCTTCATATGGTAGAAACACAAATCGGGTTGTACCTCCTGCACCTTTAATGGCATTGAACAAACGTTCGCTGTTAATGGGGAAAGTACCCGGATTATCGTCTAAGTCGCCATGGATCAATAACAATGGTGTTTTAATTTTATCAGCATAACTAAACGGACTCATTTCATAATATAACTGAGGTGCCTGCCAATAGGTACGTTCCTCGTTCTGAAAACCGAATGGTGTAAGCGTACGGTTGTATGCTCCGCTTCGGGCAATACCTGCGGCAAAAAGATGAGTATGGGCCAATAGGTTTGCAGTCATAAATGCACCATAACTGTGGCCACCAACAGCCATACGTTTTTTATCGCCAACACCTAAATCAGCCAACTTATTAATCGCTGCTTCAGCATTTAGCTGTAATTGATCTACAAAGGTATCATTAGGTTTTTTACCATCTTTGGCCACAATTGGCATTTCGGCATTATCTAACACAGCATATCCGCGGGTTACCCAAAAAATAGGAGAGGCCCAGCTTATGGTTGTGAATTTATCTTTCGATCCGCGGATCTGTGCAGCATCAGCCGCAGAATTAAATTCGCGTGGATAAGCCCAGATTAAAGTTGGTAGCGGGCCATCTTTATCTTTGTTATATCCCCTTGGTAAATACAAATCGCCGGTTAAATCAACTCCATCTGCACGTTTATAAGAAATTTTTTGTTTGGTAATGCCTTCCAACGATGGGTATGGGTTAGTGAAATTGGTGATAGGCTGGTCGGCAACACGAAGCAACAGGTTTTTAATAAAATAATTAGGTGCTAATTTTTGACTTTCTTTACGGGTAATTAAAATCAGTTTATCAGGATTGACTACATCACTTACATACTCGAACGTTCCTTCGGCACTGCGCCAGATAATCTCGTTCTTTTTAGTGCTTAAATCAAATTTAGCCAGGAACGGTAAATCTCCTTTTTCTGATGAACCCACAATATTGTTCATCAGCAGTTTAGTGCCATTATCAACCGTTTTAATTACTTGTCTGCCGTATTTATTTTTGATCGTAACCGGGGAACCTGGGTTTCCATATGCATCTGTTTGGTTACGGCTGTACAGTTCTTCTACCGTTCCTGTTGTAGGGTTATAGCGGCTTACTTTAGTGGTTTGTTTGCTGCGTAGGCCTTCCATAATAAGTGCAAGGTTGGCATCGCCCCATTGTACACCTCGGTAACGGGTCTGTGTTTTAAATAATTCTTTCCCTGTTCCGGTAAAAGGTGCACTTAACGCATATACTGCATCATGATAGGGAACATTTTTTTTAATCAAACCACTATCCAGAGGCTTGCTCCATACCAATGTAGCCGGTTCATCATCCCTCCAGTCGAAAGCCCGAGGTACGTCTTGTGTATTATCATAACCAGATGGCGTACCTTCCGATGATGGTAGTTCGGCAATAACCTTAATAGTTTTACCCGACAAATCGTTGATACTTACTGTAGATGGAAAGCCATAAGCCGAAACGAGGTAGGAAAATGGTTTATGGATGGTTTCAACCATCATATAATTTTTATCGGGTGATAAACTGGTTAAGCCATAAATAGCCGGCTTACCAATGGGCGTTTCTACTCCGGCCGTGTTTTTAACCAATTGCGAGGTAGCAAAAAATTCAAACAACTGTTCATCAAACGGTGATTTGATCAGATCCTGGAAAGTAGCGCTGGGTGCAGCTTTTCCTAAATTTTGCTGGATGGTTGGCCCTTTAGGCATTAATGGTTTTGTAGGGGCGGCACTGGCAGGCTTGGTTACCGTACGGTAAATAACGGTTTGATCATTTAACCAGGTAAGACCACTTCCTAAAACTACGTTTAAAAAAGCCTTATTGATTTTAGTCGCTTTTTTTGTAGCCAGATCAATGATATATAGATCAACTCCTTTTTGAGTAGTATGTGTAAAAGCAATCTTATTTTCAGATGGATTCCAGCTAACGTTGCCAGCATACAATGGATTGGGCAAGCCGGTTACCTGAAAATTTTGATTGGATTTAATATTTTTTAAACTGAAATTGTTGATATAGGTTTGTCTGCTTGGCGAGTAATTATTCGGATTTAATCTTAATCCCGCAATTCTATATTCAGGCATAGCCAATTCTGCTACCGAAGGATAGGAATTACGCTCGCTGAACAAGATCCATTCAGCTTTGCCATCTATGCTTACGCTGGGAGTTGGTTTAGCCAGTAATAAGTCGGCAATTTCTTTTGGGGGAGTTTGGTAGCTTACTGCATCTTGTGCCGCAGAATGAAGCGAAATACAAGTGCCTGCTATCCATAAATAAAGGCTTAGTTTTTTAATCATTTCCGGTTTTATTCAAAATAAGGAATGATCAAATATGGTAAAATTTAACTTATTGCTGCGTAACTTCTTAGTGAGGCATTGTGATAAAAAAACTTGTCTATTTGATTAAATCGTTTTCTGTAGTTTTATTCTATGCCATTTGTTTTATGAATAAAACATGAAGAGGCGTAGGGGGATTTCAGATCGATTTATCATCACATCGAATCAATTGTAGTGAATAAAACAGCTCAAGACAAATAAAAATTTTATACATGAAAGATAAACAAAATAGCCACCTTTTATGATGGCTATTGTTAAGAGGAATTATTTCTTCCTTATGGTGTGCCTGCCCTCCGCGGATCTCCCGCTCACAGGACTTTTTTATCTTTCTTTTATGCTTAACAATTTAGGTAATAGTTGGTTTTAACTGGGTAAATATTTTTAAACAATATGTGGAAAATGTTAATTTCCCTAAAGTAATTCATCCTGGTCTGGATGTCCTTTCCTGCAATAGTGCGCACCTATTTTTTGTATAAAACATTTTCACTCCTCTACTGTTTGAGATGTGACTGCTGATTTATTATTATATCGTTTATTGTCAAATTATCAAAAATTATATCATGGTCGAATTGAATAAAGAGCTTTTTTGTAATCTAGGCGACCGTTCTGTTGACGGATATTTTATTTTTAACTACACATCGCAAACTTTTTCATATCTAAATAAATCATTAAGTAACATCTGGGAACTCCACTCTGATGAAGTTATTGCTGATCCGAAGTTGCTTTTAAAAAGGGTGCATCCTGAAGATTTGACGCATGTAAGGAACTGTTATAAAGAATGCCTTGAAGAGGATAAGGAAAACAAATATGAATTTCGTTTACTGTTTCTAGATAGAGAGAAGTATGTCCGGGTAATCGTATTTTCTGTTACTAATGGTGCAGTTAAGCTTTTAGTCGGTACAGTTGAAGACATCACGGTAATGCGACATAATAAAATCCACATCGAACAGATAAACGCACGAAAAAACATAACCCTGGAAGTATTGGCTCACGATTTAAAAGAACCACTGGGCATGATGAAATTAATTGCTTCATCTATGAAAGAGGGGATTGCACAAACAGGTGATGAGCGGATGATCAATTCGCTGGCATTTATTCAGGATATGTGTGAGCGTAACCTACTTTTGGTACGGAGTATGGTTAACAAGGAATTTTTAAAATCGTCTGTGGTCGAAATCCGTAAAGAGCGTGCCGATCTGGTTTGGGAACTTAAAGATGTGGTTCGTTTCTATAAACGATCGAAGCTGGGCAAAATGAAGCATATTAAATTTACCAGCTCTGCTGAACAGATTTATCTACGTCTTGATTCTATGAAGTTTATACAGGTTATTAATAACCTTATCTCAAACTCCATAAAATTTACTGCCGATTATGGTAATATTACGATACATGCCGAAGAATATGAAAGTACTGTTCTGATTACCGTTGCCGATGATGGAATAGGGATTCCGGAAGAGCTGCAGGCAGGACTTTTTAATCATTTGCCCGAAACGTTGAGGCCTGGACTTAAGGGCGAAGAATCAGGAGGATTTGGTATGGGCATAATCAAGGCCATTGTAGATTTACATCAGGGAAAAATATGGTTTGAGAGCAAAACCGGTGTTGGAACAACCTTCTATATTGAGCTGCCTAAGTAGTCGTTTTTAATTTTAAAACGGCGTAAGTTATATTTGAATTATGATTAACATTATTCTTGCGGATGATCACCATATTATCCGGACCTCACTTAAAGCGCTTATAGAAAAACACGAAGGCATCAATGTTGTTGCAGAAGTTCCGGACGGTTTAGCAGTCTTGGAGCTTTTGGAAAAAGGAATAAAAGCTGATATCATTTTATCAGATATTGTAATGCCAAGGCTGGATGGGATCGCCTTGGCCAGTACGATTAAAGCACGTAAATACACCGCTAAAGTAGTTGTTTTATCTATTTTAGATGATGAAAAGTATGCGTCAAATGCTTTTGTATCAGGAGCTTTTGCTTATCTGTCAAAAGATATTGAAGAAGACGAACTGTTGTTTTGCCTAAAGCATGTAATGAAGGGAAAACGGTACCTTTCTTCTAATTTATGCATCTCCATTTTAGAGCGTTTTAATATGCAGTTGAATATACTCTCGCGAAAAATGAATACGGAAATCAACTTTACGGAGCGCGAAATTAATGTGTTAAAACTCATTGCTGACGGATTAACTAACCAGGAAATAGCTGATAAATTATACCTGAGCAGGCGAACTGTAGAGAGCCAAAGAGAAGCTTTAATCAGCAAAACAGGTACAAAAAATTCCGCATCTTTAGTTCGTTTTGCCATGCGAAATGGTTATGTAGACTAGTATTTTTGATCGTTTTTCGGCCCTTTTTTAAGTGTTTAGAATAAACCGTAAAAAATCGGGTATTTCTACAAATAACATAAGGAGTTGCTGTTTGTTGAATATTGACATCAGCCTTAAAACGAATTATGGATACTTTAAATTTCAATTGCGACATTTACCAATACAGGCAACCACTTTTCGATCGCGCATTAGCGTACACACATGATGAAGATGACGCCGCTGATTTAGTTCAGGATACTTTTATGAAAGCCTTTAGGTTTTCGGCCAAATTTGAAATGGGAAGCAACGTGAGGGCATGGCTTTTCACCATCCTGAAAAATACTTTTCTCAATCATTATTATAAAGTGAAGCGTAAAAATGAAATGATCCAGCAGGAAGATGATTTGACTTCCGTGCAACTGGTTCCAAGCGCCTCTTTAAATGGCGGAGCTACCAAGTTTATCATGGAGGATATACAGAAATCACTAAATGCCTTACCTGAGGACTGTAGGTTTTGCTTTTGCCGCTACTTTGAAGGTTATAAATATCACGAAATTGCTGCCGAGTTAGACATTCCGCTAGGTACGGTAAAAACTAAAATACATGTGGCTAGAGGGCTGCTGAAAAAGATGCTTAAAAATTATAAAGCAGGTTTAGCTGCCTGATATTGGTCATCTTTTCGGTAAATTCAGGTATAAATACGCTGTCTGAACCCATTCACTTGCGCTAGCTTTGTTGACTATGAGCAGCCCGCTAGTTAAGAAAATTCTTATAATTGATGATGACGAAAACATTCATGATATTATAAAGTTAATTTTTGAGGAAGAACATTATCATATAAAAGGCATTTTGGATGCTGATGAATTTCAATTAAAAGAAACCATTACTGATTTTCTGCCAGACCTCATTCTGTTGGATATACTTATAGGCAAACATGATGGTCGGGATATTTGCAATAGATTAAAATTTGATCCTCAAACAGCCTCAGTTCCGGTGATATTGCTTTCAGCTGTAAATATGGATAATTTAAATTGCTCACCTGACGATACCATTGAAAAGCCTTTTGAGATAGCGGACCTCCGACAAAAAATAAAGACATTGTTAGAAACAAAAACGGTTTGAATATAAAAAAAGGGGATAGACTAGCAGCCTATCCCCATATCTAAACTCAAACATGCGCTCAAACACGAATGAATCTTAACAACTAAACATTTCAGTTTAGTATTGGTTTTAAAAAGATAGGTTTGTCTGATACATCCAGCACATCTTACCTTATCTTCTGTTTTATCTCTATTTTTAATTCCTTAATTTGCTCCTTCACCTGTCTGTTTTCCAGATAAAAATAAATAGCACAGGCCAGAAATATTTTGCCCAATACAAAAACGGCGATAAATACCCATTTCCAGGCTTTATTTACGTGCATTTGGTTAGATTCTGATTCTACCTCTATATATTTTTCTTGTCTGTTATCTGGCTGGGTTTTATCAGAGCTATACTCTGGATTGAAGGCAGTTTGTACAGATTGGTTTTGGCGCTGTATTTCATTGATTCCATGCTCAATTTTAGCTAAAGTGCCGGCAGGTGGTTCAATGCCCATGCTTTGTGCCAGTAGCTCCATATCATACTCCAGCTGCTCCAGAGCGTCTTTAAATGCCGGATATTCTTTTTTTAGTGATAAGACTTTCTTTACCTCTTCTTCGGTGGCGATTCCCATCACATAGGTTTCCATTAAACCGCTCTCAATAATTTTATTAATTTCCACTTGCCCTCCTCATTTTATCGATTGATAATTTTAACTGATTGCGGATTTCGCTTTCATCACATCCAATTGTTGCCGCCAGGTACTGAATTGATTTTCCATGATAATATACCGCACAGAATATCTTTTTTTGTAAATCATCTAACAAATCCAGCTTACCGTTATGTATTGATTGGTCGAGATTTGACTGATGGCTTTTAGCCGTGTACAAAGTTAATTTACTTTGTGCATATTGACGAAGTTCCAGCCAGATATTTAACCTGCTTTTTTCTGGTAAAACGACAACATCCTTTACGAATGAAGTAAGAATAGCGATGAGATGATCTTCGGATTTTTTAGGGTCTTGTACAATACCATTGATATAGCCCAGCAGCATGGGAGCATATCGGTTATAAAGCCAACAGATTTCTTTTGGCTCAGCAGAATGATTATTTATGACTGCCTGGAACATGATTATTGGAACGGTTACGCTAAATGAGCGGCAAGATAACGCCAAATTTTAAATTATCGTTAATTGAGGTATGAAATATTGCTTTTAAGATTAAAATATAAGGATTTTCTGTTTTTAGGTTTTTAATGCGGAGATTTATAAAATGAAAATAGCTACTTATAATGTGAATGGTGTAAATGGCCGTTTGCCTGTACTTTTACGTTGGTTGGAAGAAACCCAGCCAGATGTGGTATGCCTGCAGGAACTAAAGGCCCCTCAGGAAAAATTTCCTGAAGAGGCGATTAAAAATGCAGGTTACCATGCGATCTGGCACGGTCAGAAAAGCTGGAACGGAGTAGCCATACTTGCCAGAAATGTAGAAATAAAAGAACTCAGGCGCGGTTTAGATGGAGATCCTGAAGATTTGCACAGCAGGTATATAGAAGCTATGGTAAACAATGTTGTAATTGGTTGTTTGTACCTGCCAAATGGCAACCCGGCACCAGGACCTAAATTTGATTATAAACTGCAATGGTTTGAACGCTTTGCTGCACATGCAGCAACTTTGTTATCGCGGAATATACCTGTTGTTTTGGCAGGAGATTATAATGTAATTCCTACAGAACTGGATGCCTATAAACCTGAAAGATGGGTTGAAGATGCATTGTTCCGCCCCGAAACCCGACAGGCATTTCAAAATTTAATGGCACAAGGCTGGACAGATGCGATCAGGAAATTATATCCGACAGAAACCATATATACCTTTTGGGATTACTTCCGTAATGCTTATGGCAGAAATGCAGGATTGAGAATTGACCATTTTTTATTGAGTCCTCAGGTGAGCGATCGCTTAAAATCAGCGGGAGTGGATAAAAACGTTAGGGGATGGGAAAAAACAAGCGACCACGGACCTGTTTGGATAGAACTGAATGATCTGTAACTAAAATTGAAATTATCTTAAATCGGTAACATCTAAAGTTGTTCCAATCAATTTTAGCAATTCGCCCTCCTGTTGGGAAAGTATTCCATCGGCTTTGATCCACCGGATTTTTCCATCAGGGCGGCGGATCCGGTATAATACATCATAGCTGTTTTTTTCTCTGGTTACGGTAAGCTCTATTTCATCCTGAACATGATCGAGGTCTTCGGGCAGAATCAGGCCTAAAACTGTTTCATAGCTTAGAACGCCATCCGGGGGGTAACCAAAATTCTCTTTAAACGATCGGGTTGAACGAAGTATACCGGTTGCTAGGCTCAGCTCCCAAAAACCAAGGCGAAGGTGGTCGAATACGACATCCCAGTGATCATCACAAATAACGGATAGATCAACATTTTTCTTGTTTGTTTTCATAATAAGAAGGATAAACTATGAAGGTAAATTACACAAAGTATGTGAAGATCTGTTGAGTATTAATAAAAATTAATGTACAGGAACCATGAGGGTATTTACGATTATATCTCCATCAACAAAAAAACATCTGAATGATTGGCAGTGCAAGCGACTTAAAATTCACACTTGGAGGTTAATGCGGCTGTATTGAAATAGACAACCTGCCAGAGAAACTACAGGAACGAAGCTGGATTATCTGGCAGGTTTAGTAAAAGTTATGCTTAGGATAGAAAAATTCGGAGATTTTTCCTGATATAGCATCTTTAGTCTCATTTACTAATATTAATGCTGATCTGAGACTTTTGAATTTTCAATCAGTTCTTTTTGATTCATTAAATCTTTGTAATAAAAATAAACACCAAATCCTAAAATAAGGATGATGTTACTTACTTTAAAGCTATGATCCAGCCAGTAATGCAAAGGTGGTGCGTTACCAGCAAAACTCTGTTTTATGCTTGGCCAGGAGTTAAGGATAAAGATAACCACAATCATAAGCAAAACCTTTAATAAGGTGTTGATCACGATCTTCCGGTGATTTAATTTTTTCATTATTTAAATGATCTGAAGTCCTGACCGTTGCTAATGTTCAATAAGCTTTCATAAATCAGGCTGATTACATTGTCAACATCCTCTTTATGCACCATCTCTACCGTAGTATGCATATAACGTAATGGCAGCGAAATTAATGCCGATGGTACCCCGCCATTTGAGTAAGCAAAAGCATCCGTATCAGTTCCGGTAGAACGTGATGAGGCCTGACGTTGAAATGGGATGTGGTTTTTCTCGGCCGTTTGGATCAATAGTTTATTTAAATTGGTTTGTACAGCTGGTGCATAAGAAACAACAGGACCTTTACCTGCCGATAAATCTCCCTGAACGTTTTTATTGATCATTGGCGTAGTGGTATCGTGTGTTACATCGGTAATAATGGCCACATTCGGTTTAATGCGCTGGGCAATCATCTCGGCACCACGCAAACCGATTTCTTCCTGTACCGAGTTTACAATGTACAAACCAAAAGGAAGCTTTTTCTTGTTTTCTTTTAATAAACGGGCTACTTCGGCAATCATAAAACCACCCACACGGTTATCTAAAGCGCGACCAACATAATAGCGGTCGTTCAACACCATAAACTCATCTTCGTAGGTAATTACACAGCCCACATGGATGCCTAATTTTTCTACTTCTTCTTTTGAGGTACAACCGCAATCCAAAAAGATGTTTTTTAATTCCGGAGCCTGTTCTTTCTCTCCATGACGTGTATGAATAGCCGGCCAGCCGAATACCGCTTTAACCAAACCTTTCTCGGTATGGATGTTCACCCGTTTAGAAGGTGCAATCTGATGGTCAGAACCGCCATTGCGGATGACATAAATTAAGCCGTCGCTGGTAATGTAGTTTACATACCAGGAAATTTCATCTGCATGGGCTTCTATAACCACTTTAAAATCAGCTTTAGGGTTAATCACACCTACAGCAGTACCGTAATTATCGATGAAATGTTCGTCTATATACGGTTTTAAATAATTTAACCAAAGTTTTTGTCCTTCCCATTCATAACCGGTGGGAGCAGGGTTATTGATGTATTCTTCGAGAAACTGCAGCGACTTTTTGGTAACTACTGCAACATGTTTTTTCTTTTCTTCGTCTTTTTTCTTAGCCATATGTTATTTGTTTTATAGCATGGTGCAAAGCGCATGGCGTGATGCGTTTGTCCGTCTTGTTAATGATTATGATAGTTCTTTTTCCATGATCACAAAATCGTAACCATCTTTAAAAAAGGTTTGATCCGTTTCAAGGAAGCCAAATTTAAAATAAAATTCCTTAGCATTTACACGTGCATTGCACCATAGTTTTGTCGCTTTTTGAATTTTACAAAAATCGAGGATATAAGCCATTAACTGTGTACCCAAACCTGCTTTTTGAGCACCGGGTAAAATGGCCAGTTTACGGAACTGATACACATCTCCTTCATAAAATAAAGAAACTACTCCTGTCAACTTATGATCGAGGTATAACCCAAAGTGGATGCCCTCAAAATCATCGGCAAGCTTTACGCTGTCAAAGGGTAATTCAGGGTACATCGTCTCATGCCTGATCCGCCAGGTTAGTGAGGGGAATATTTGTTCAATTTGAACCATAATTATAACAAAAAGCTAAAGCCTATCCGGCCATCAACGCCATAATAGGTTTGATATTTATTGATGCGAATATTTGGACCCAATGAAAGCTCAAAATTTGTTTTCTTGCCGATGCTGCGTTGAAAACCCCACTGCGGGGTAATTCCCATCTCCCAATTTGCCACATGGTATTGATTGAGATTGCCACCTTTAATTAAGGGAGAAAAATAACTGCTTACGTCTAGTCCAAAATAATTAGAAGCGTTATTAATGGTTTTTTTTCCTTTTTTTATCCTGTTATCAAAATGGTAATATTTTCTGATTCCTGCGTACAGGTTTGGTGCCAGATCAAAGTAGGTTTTGGTTTTATCTCCAGCCATGTAATTATAATTGTATTCTATTAGAAAAGTACCAGCCAATCCTGCACCTCCATAAAGTGTGATGAGTTTTCCTATTTTTTGTTCCCGTTCATAATGTAGCGAGAGAAGACTCAACCTTATTTTATTAAGCGATTTTACTTCTGTTGGCTGCGCTACATTTGTACTGTCTTGAGCTTTTGCTTTACCAAAAATGGACAGAGAGACTAACAATACTGAAAGTGTTTTGATTACGTTTTTAGATTTCATAAACTTTATAAGGGATTGTTTAAATTGTGATTTTTCTTCCCGTAAAACTGATATATTAAAATATTAAGTATAATGATACCTGTCATTCCATAACAGAATAAAGCCCAACCGCCCTAGTCCCAAAGCCATAAACCCAGTGCCGAGCCACAGCTGGCGCCAATAAAACTCACCGACATAAAAATGGTGTTCAGCCGGTTTCTGGCTTCTGGTATTAAGGTGTAAATACGGGTTTGATTGGTTACATGTATTGCTTGCTGTCCGATGTCGATCAGCACAATACCAATTACAAAAAGATACAAATGGCTGTTTGTAAAATAAAACAAAGCGATACTGATGAGTTGCAGTACAAAACCAATCATTAAGTTCTTACGCGGATTGTTTCCATCGCTTAATTTTCCAACCAGCGGTGCAGCCAATGCGCCCGCTGCTCCGGCAATTCCAAATAGGCCAATCTGCAACGTTTGGAAATTAAAGGGTGGATTAGCCAGAAATAATACCATGGTGGTCCAGAAAGCACTGATAATGGCAAAAGCCAGAAAATTAATGATCGAAGTTTCCCTTAAGGCAGGTTGTGTTTTGATATACCCAAACATCGAACGCATGAGTTCTTTATACGAGCCTTTAAAATGAGGGTAACTTTGAGGAAAGCGTTTGGCCATTAAAAAAATAAGCAGTCCACAAATTCCGGCGGCCATATAATACACCGCCCGCCAACCCAGCCAAAAGCCAATGCTGCCACTTACTGCGCGTGAGGCTAAGATCCCCACCAGCAAACCGCTCATAATCATGCCAATATTGGCTCCCCGATTTTCATCGGTACTTAAATTAGCTGCCAATGGCAATATCAACTGAGGTACAATAGAGCAGGCACCGATTAAGATGGAGGCCGCTTCCAGTATAAAAAAGCTTTGCGAAACGGCAGCAGCCAGTAAAGCTAAAATGGCAAGGCCGGTAATCACCAGGATCTGTTTTTTACGTTCAAACATATCGCCAAGTGGCACTAAAAGGAAAAGGCCTAAAGCGTAACCAATCTGCGTAAGGTAGGTAATCTTCCCGGCAACAGGCTCGGTAAGGTCAAAATCTTTTGCAATCAAGATTACCAATGGCTGGCAGTAATAAATATTGGCAACAATTAGGCCTGTGCAAAAAGCCATGAGCAAGATGTCTGTCCGGGATAGTTTCTGAGTAATCTGCATTTGAGTCTTGAGTCGGAAGTCTCCAGTCATGAGTCTTAAGCGGCGAGTGGATTACTACCTGACTATGGACTAATGACTATTTTCTACAAAGGTATATTTCCATGTTTCTTTCTCGGGTTGTTTACGACTTTATTTTCCAACATTTTAAAAGCTCTGATCAACTTCGCACGGGTTTGTGCCGGCTCAATTACTTCATCAACAAAGCCACGTTCGGCAGCGCGGTAAGGGTTGGCAAAAATATCTGAGTATAGTTTTTCTTTCTCCAACCATTTTTCTTCCGGGTTTTCTGCTGCGGTAATTTCACGTTTAAAAATAATTTCTGCGGCACCTTTGGCACCCATCACAGCAATCTCTGCACTTGGCCAGGCGTAATTCAGATCGGCACCGATATGTTTGCTGTTCATCACATCGTAAGCACCGCCATAAGCTTTTCTGGTAATTACGGTAATGCGTGGCACGGTAGCTTCACTAAAGGCGTATAACAACTTTGCACCATTGGTGATAATGCCGTTCCATTCCTGATCTGTACCAGGTAAAAAACCGGGAACATCTTCGAATACCAGCAGTGGAATGTTAAAGCAATCACAAAAGCGGACAAAACGTGCAGCCTTAACCGAAGAATTGCTATCTAAAACGCCTGCCAGGTAAGCGGGCTGATTGGCTACAATACCGATACTTCTGCCTGCAAGGCGGGCAAAACCCACTACAATATTTTCTGCGTAAGCAGCATGTACTTCTAAAAAACTATCATTATCGGCTACGCTTGCAATCACTTCACGTATATCGTAAGGTTGAGAAGCATTTTCAGGCATAAGCGTGTTGAGTTCCGGTCTGCTTTCATCAGCTGCTTCATAAAATAGGTGATCGGCTATTTCCTCACAATTTTGCGGCATATAGCTCAATAATTTTTTCACATGGTTAATGGCCTCAATTTCATTGGCGCAGGCAAAATGGGTAACACCCGATTTGATGGCATGTGTACTGGCGCCTCCCAGTTCTTCAGAAGTTACTTCTTCGTGTGTTACCGTTTTAACCACATTTGGTCCGGTTACAAACATGTACGAAGTATTTTCTACCATCAAGATAAAATCAGTAATGGCTGGCGAATAAACGGCTCCACCCGCACACGGACCCATTACAGCTGATAACTGCGGGATTACACCCGAAGCCTGCACATTTTTATAAAAGATATCGGCATAACCGCCCAATGAAACCACGCCTTCCTGAATACGTGCACCGCCGCTATCGTTTAGGCCGATAATCGGAGCCCCATTCTTCATGGCCATATCCATCAGTTTACAGATTTTCTCTGCATGAGTTTCAGAAAGCGAACCGCCAAACACGGTAAAATCCTGAGAAAATACATAAGTTAATCTGCCATTAATGGTTCCATAACCTGTTACCACGCCATCGCCCAGATATTTTTCGCGTTCCATGCCAAAGTCGGTGCTTCGATGGGTAACCATCATGCCGATTTCTTCAAAACTTCCTTCATCCAATAAAAAATGAATCCGTTCCCGAGCAGTAAGTTTTCCTTTTTTATGCTGGTTATCGATTCGAAGCTGTCCGCCACCAAGGTTTGCCTGATTGATTTTATCTTTAAGTAATGCTATTTTTTTGTCCATTGCTGAGGCTATGAGATTTTAAAATTAAAAATTACAAGCGGTAATGCAAGGGGGTGGGATGTTATTTTATCTCGGTCGAACATACAATTTAAGTAAAGCAGATGGGGTAATAGCTACCAGATGCTGTCCTTTCATTTCCTAAAAGAAAAGTATGTTGTACTGAATTGGAAATGAACGGTGCTGGGCTTTTCGACATTTTAAGGAAGAATAGTTTACAAGATTAGGAAACGGCTGGTTCTTTGCTTTTGGCAGGTTCAGTCCCGCTTTCTGGTACGAGTTCCGGTGAATGACCGGAAGCTCTTCCCGGCAATCGGGTTTATTTAACCTGGGCCGGTGCCTGGAAAACAGACCGTTGTTCAATAAACCTGACAGAAGCGGTATCCTTTCTGGCTTCGGTTGATTTTGAATTTATAGCTAATTTTGTCAAAAATATTTAGCGCCCACCTACAGTACGGGCAGGTAGGGCAGGACTTCAGTACCTATGAAATCCTGAGCGCTCATTTCCAAAAAGGAAAAAACATTAATCGTTAGGAAACGGCTGGTTCTGTGCTTTTGGCAGGTTCAGCCCCACTTTCTGGTACGAGTTCCGGTGAAGGACCGGAAGCTCTCCCCGGCAATCGGGTTTATTTAACCTGGGCCGGTGCCTGGAAAACAGACCGCTGTTCATTAAAATTTACAGAAGTGGTATCCTTTTTGGCTTCGGTTGATTTTGAATCTACAGCTGATTTTGCCAAAAAGATTGAAGTACCAGCCTGCATTGCGGGCAGAAACGGCGGGGCCGAATGAAGCAATAATAGCAGAACCCAAAGTTTCCCAAACTTGATAAGGTATCCTGTTTTTCATGAGGAATACCTGATTTTACCTAAATTACATTTTTTTTACAGCCCAATGCATTGAAAAACCGATAATCCGTTTACTTTTGTATGCATAGGAATTAAAACAGCATTAGAATTTAAATGTTTTTAAGGAAATACAAGTATTTAATCGTTGCTACCTTTATGGTCATCTTCATGGCGAAGATGGGCATTTCCGGTGCACCCGTATTTTATACCAGTATTGACAGGGAAATCATGAATGCTGTCATCATGCAAATCGAGTTAGAGCATGAAGGCGGTAAAGATACCGCCAAAGACAGCGCAAAATTTACTGATTTCAAACTCATCGAGCTGAACCATCCCATCCTTTCTTACGAGTTCTCTTCCAGTCATTTCTTTTTGAAGAGCAGTTTTATAGAACACTTCAAAAGATATGTAGATCCATACCACCCTACTGTTCCTACACCTCCGCCCAACGTTATCTAGTCTTTATATCTGGGGTAAAAATTGTCTGCTCAACCGTATTAAGCGTTATTGCTATGTTCATTTTATGCAGTACGTAGATGCTTGTGTCCATATTTTAATCCCCTACGATTTTATTCGTTAAAATTTACTAGATCATGATATCGTTATGCAAAAATTTAACCCGGCCGTTTCAGGTTCGGATGTAAAGAAATATTTTCTTAAAAAAAATCTCAGCAAAGATCTACCTTCGAGCATTGTGGTGTTCCTGGTGGCCTTACCCCTATGTTTAGGTATTGCCCTGGCTTCTGGCGCGCCACTATTTGCCGGTTTAATTACCGGAATTATAGGTGGAATTGTAGTTGCCTCTTTCAGTGGCTCACAATTAAGTGTTAGTGGTCCGGCCGCAGGTTTAACGGTTATTGTATTAGGTGCAATAACCTCTTTGGGAAGCTACCCTACGTTTTTACTTGCTGTTGTACTGGCAGGGGTATTCCAGTTGATTTTAGGTTTGGTTAAAGCCGGAACCATTGGTAATTACTTCCCTTCGAGTGTAATTGAAGGAATGCTTGCGGCTATCGGACTGATATTAATCTTAAAACAATTACCGCACGCCTTAGGCGTTGATACCGATTTTACCGGTGATGAGGGCTTCTTTCAGCAGGATCATGAAAATACTTTTTCTGCCATTACTGCAGCAATAAGCCATTTCAGTCTGGCTGCGGTGGTGATTAGTTTATTATCGATAGCTATCCTGATTTTGTGGCCAAAGTTTCCGAAATTGTCAGTTGTACCTGCGCCACTGGTGGTGGTTACTTTGGGGATTTTGGGAACCCTTGTTTTTGCCGGAACCGATTATCCGCTACGGGCCGATCAAATGGTGAAAATCCCGGTAGTGAATGGCTTCGGTGAATTTCTGGGGTTATTTACAATGCCCGATTTTTCTCAGTTAGCCAATAAAAATGTGTATATCGTTGCCATCACCATTGCGGTTGTAGCGAGCTTAGAAACTTTGCTCAGTATCGAAGCGGTGGATAAAATTGATCCGATTAAGCGTGTAACCCCAACAAACAGGGAGCTGATTGCGCAGGGAATAGGAAATATAACCAGTGGTATGGTTGGCGGTTTACCTATGACATCTGTTATTGTACGGAGTTCGGCCAATGTAAATGCTGGTGCCAGAACAAAAATGTCGGCAATTTTTCATGGCATCTGGTTGTTACTGTCGCTGTTGTTTATTCCAGGACTCATTAATATGATTCCCTTATCATGTTTAGCTGCGATTCTTTTGGTAACCGGATACAGGTTAACGCGGATCAGCCTTTTTAAACACATGTACCACAAAGGATGGGATCAGTTTGTGCCATTTGTGGTTACCGTGTTGGCGGTATTGTTTACCGATCTGTTAAAAGGGGTAGCCGTTGGGATGTTGGTCTCGATTTTTTATTTATTGCGGACCAATATGCGTAACCCTTTCTTTTACAGGATTACAAATGAAGGCGACAAAAAGAATATCAGAATTAAACTGGCAGAAGAGGTTTCTTTCCTGAATAAAGCAGCGATACAGGTAGTTTTAACGAATATCCCAAAAGAAACAAATGTAATTATTGATGGTTCGAATGCCAGGTATATTGATCCTGATGTATTGGAAACCATTTACAATTATAAACATAATGCCTATACAAAAGGTATTATCGTAACCCTGGAGAACATCCAGAAACATTATACAGTACCAAAATTAAATATTAAAGTAGAAGAAGAAATTAATAAATTATAATTATGTGCGCAAAAACAATAGAAACGAAAGATATTACTTACGATACCTTGTTACAAGGCAATAAAGATTGGGTAAAAGATACGATTGACAGTGATCCTGAATTTTTCGATAAATTGTCGGCAGGTCAAAGTCCACCCGTATTATGGATCGGTTGCTCTGACAGCCGGGTACCTGCAAACCAGATTACCAATACGAAACCGGGTGATATTTTTGTACATCGGAATATTGCCAATGTAGTGGTGCATACAGACATGAATTTACTTTCTGTACTCGATTATTCTGTTAATGTATTAAAAGTTAAACACGTTATTGTTTGCGGTCATTACGGTTGTGGCGGTGTAAAAGCTGCATTGGGCAACAAACAGGTTGGAATTATTGATAACTGGTTGAGGAATATCCGCGATGTATATCGCACGCACGAACGCGAAATGGCAACAATCGAAGATCCTGATCAGCGATTTGACCGTTTAGTGGAATTAAACGCCATTGAAGGAGCTGCAAATGTAACCAATACTTCAATCGTACAGAGTGCCTGGGCCAACGGTCAGGAACTGGCGGTACATGCATGGGTTTATAGTTTAAAAACTGGAATTATTAAAGACCTGAAAGTAACCTGTACCTGTGTTGATGATGTTGCTCCGGCTTTCCAGGTGGGATAAAATGCAGCACATTAAGCCATTTTTTTAGTTGTTAGAAAAGCCTGGAAGAAATTCCAGGCTTTTATTTGTGGTATATTTAGCGCTTCAGTCATCATCGCTTTTTTGCAGATATTTTCTGCTTCTTAAGGAGGAATCCTTTTAAAAAACAAAACCCCCGGATGTTTCCGGAGGTTTCGATATAATTTTTTCAATGTATTAATCTTCTGCCAAAAATGGGTAACGGTAATCAGTTGGAGGATTAAAAGTTTCTTTAATGGTACGGGGAGAAACCCAACGCAATAAATTAATCATTGCCCCGGCTTTATCGTTCGTACCCGATCCTCTTGCCCCACCAAATGGTTGTTGCCCAACTACAGCACCTGTACATTTGTCGTTAATGTAAAAATTACCAGCAGAGTTGCGTAAGGCATAACTGGCTTTTTCGATAGCATACCTATCTTGCGATAAAATAGCGCCCGTTAAGGCATACGGTGAAGTGGTGTCGATTATTTCTAAAATCTGATCAAACTCCTGGTCTTCGTATACATAAACGGATAATACCGGACCAAAAAGCTCTTCACACATGGTGGTATATTTCGGATCGTCAACCACTAGAACGGTAGGTTCTATGAAATAACCTTTGCTTTTATCATAGTTGCCACCGGCAATAACTTCTACACCTTGATCTTGTTTAGCCTGATCGATATATTTAGCCAGTTTATCGAAAGAACGCTCATCAATAACGGCATTAATAAAGTTGCCGAAATCTTCTGTTCCGCCCATTTTAAATGAGGCTAGATCTTTTAACATTAATTGTTTAATCTCCGGCCAAAGGCTTTTTGGGATATAAGTACGGCTGGCTGCAGAACATTTTTGTCCCTGATATTCGAAAGCGCCCCTAACAATTGCCGTAACCGAAGCAGCAACATCTGCACTTGGGTGAACCAGGATAAAATCTTTACCGCCCGTTTCTCCAACAATGCGTGGATATGATTTGTATTTGTGGATGTTTGTTCCGATTGTTTTCCAGATTTCCTGAAAAACTTTTGTTGAGCCTGTAAAGTGGATGCCAGCAAAATCAGCATGGTTAAAAATTACCTCGCCAACTTCAGGTCCGTCTGCAAAAATAAGATTGATTACGCCGTCAGGTAAGCCAGCTTCGCGGAAAACCTGCATAATTACATTGGCCGCATAAACTTGCGTATCTGCAGGCTTCCATACCACAACATTACCCATCATGGCCACACAGGCAGGTAAATTACCTGCAATCGCCGTAAAGTTGAAAGGTGTTAAAGCAAATATAAATCCCTCCAAAGGGCGTTGTTCTGTTCTGTTCCACATGCCATTTGGCGATACAGGCGGCTGTTGTCCATAAATATCCTGCATATAACTCACGTTAAAACGCAGAAAATCTACCAGTTCGCAAGCAGCATCAATTTCAGCCTGATAGGCATTTTTACTTTGCCCAAGCATGGTTGCCGCATTAATTTGATAGCGGTATTTAGTCGCAAACAAATCAGCAGCTTTCATAAAAATAGCAGCTCTATGTTCCCAGGCTAAAGCTTCCCAATTTGCTTTGGCTGCCAGGGCAGCGTCTATGGCTTCTTTTACATGGCCTTTATCGCCATAACTAAAGGTAGCCAGTACATGTTGATGATCGTGTGGAACCACAACTTTCTTTTTATTTTGAGTATGCACCTCTTTTCCGCCAATAAACATCGGAATATCCAATTGTTTAGCACGCGCATCGGCAATAGCCTCTTTTAAAAGCGAACGCTCTTTTGTGCCTGGTGCATAGCTGTTAATGGGCTCGTTAACCGGGGTAGGTACGTTAAAAAATCCTTTAAGCATATTTTATTTTTTATGATTTGGACAAAGATAATGCTTTTTGAGGTAGGCCATTCCATTATTCTGTAAAGAAAACAGCATAAAAATTCTACGGTGTAAAGGAATGATTATTTAGGTAATTACCGGTTTATTGTTCGTGGTGTAGGCTGTTACCAGCTGACACTAACCCTGAATCACAAGCGAAATTGCTATGATGTCAGTTGTTACCCACTGACACTTATCTGCCACCACGAGGAAAAAATAATTAATACACCAATGCCAGATACTGCCCGTGATGGCTGACACAACCTGGATTGGTTCTTTTGTAATCAACCGGATGATCAGGTAATTCGTAAATGGCTACTTTAATTTTTTCCAAATTATCATAAACAGGAGCAGCTATGGTATGTATAAATGAAGCTTGCACATTGCTCCTGGTAAAGTAAATATAGCCGTTAATGTCTACTTCACCATAATCATCAACATAAACCGTACAGCTTAAACGCTTGGGTGCAAAATCACGGATGCCTGTTTTACGGTTGTGTATTTTATAGGCAGACTCTTTCATACTCCACAAGCGCCATACCATCTCATCAGGCTTGTTTGCCGACGCGATCAATGACTGTTCTTTTGAAGTGAAAATCTTATCAAGGTAATTTTTACGTCGCCAGTTGCTTTGGATTTTGGCCAGATCCAGGTCAACAATGTCGTTACCCAGCATTTGCTTTCGATTTTTGAGCTATAATTTCGGCCGTAGCTTTTACGGTGAGCATTTTAGCCATTGAATCGTTATCTATTTCGATATTGAATTTCTCTTCAACATCCAGCACAATATCAACCAAATTGGCTGAGTTTATTTTTAAGTCTTTTATAAAATCCGTGTTTTCGTCGATCTGAGCCAATGCCGCTGCATCTTCGCTATAAGGTTCAATTATTGTTTTCAGAGCTTCGATAATTTCTTCTTTATTCATGGGAATACTTTTTAAAAATAATACAGGCGTTAATGTCGCCAAAACCAAAACTGGCTTTCGCTAAAATATTAATAGGTTGATGGATTGCCGTTTGTGGAATGCATTTTGAATCAATTAAAGCCGTAATCTCAGGGTTTAAGTCTTCGCAATTAATGTTGGGAAATATAAAACCCTCCGAAAGTTCCAGTATCGAGGCTACACATTCTATGCTTCCTGAGGCTGCGATACAATGACCAATCATACCTTTTAAGGAGTTAATGTATGGAAAACTACAATCAGATAACTGTAGGGCTGCTTTCCAGTTTTCTATTTCTAGTGCATCTTTGGTCGTGGCGGTAAGGTGGCCGTTAATCACATCAATTTCATCTGCTTCAATCCCCGCATTTTTCAATGCGGCCCGGATGCATCGCTGTACTGCTGTAGGGTTTGGAGCAGTCATAGAGCCTAAACCCCGCTGACCACCCGAATTGATATGACCGCCGCATACTTCTGCGTAAATTTTAGCTTTCCTGGCCAGTGCACTTTCAAGCGATTCCAATACCAAAGCGCCTGCACCACTTCCGGGCACGAAACCGCTTGCGGTGGCACTCATTGGCCGGCTACCTTTTTCAGGATCGTGGTTATGTTTAAATGTGCAAACTTTCATGGCATCAAAGCCACCCCAAATGTAAGGACCACTGTCGCTGGTACTCCCCGCCAACATTCTGCGGGCCTGGCCTGTTTTAATTCTTTCGTATGCCATCATGATGCTTTCCACTCCGGTTGCACAGGCAGAAGAATTGGTGCTGATCTGGTTGCCTAAACCCAGTTTTCCGCTGATAAAAGCACTCACGCCACTGGCCATGGTTTGTATCACGACCGAACTGCCCAGTTTTTTTATTTCAAGGGCATCTATTTTGTTAATGGCCCATCTGAATTTATCAATGCCAGAAGTTCCGGTTCCGAAAATGGTGCCACTATCCCAGTCGGGTTCATTATTATTTTCAATGTTTAAACCTGCATCCTTCCAGGCGTCTAAACCCGCAATAACACCGTATAAAATACCCGTGCTGTTTAAGTTACGCAATTCAAGCGGTGTAAAATATTGGCTGATCCGTTCTTCACTAAGTGGTGGTTTACCGGCAATCTGGCAAGAGAAGTTTAAAGCTTCCAGATCTGGCTGATGGCGAATGCCGGAAATCCCCTGCCTTATGGCATCTGAAAACTCATCGATGGTCGTGCCATTGGGTGCGCATACGCCTAAACCGGTAATGACTACTCTATTGTCCATTTTCTTTGGGAATTAACATGCCAGAGATATTTCCTTTGCAAACCACCTCTCCGGCTGCATTTTCCATTTTTACCTTACAGCTGAGTTTATTGAACCTAAAATACACTTTCTCGCTGGTAACCGTTACCTGTTCGCCCGGGTTAACTGGTTTTAAAAAATCAATCGCATTTGAAGTCATGGCCAGGGATATATTTTGATCAGTTTCAATGTCTTTAAGCAGGTAAATTCCCAGGCAAACCACTCCAATCTGCGCCATAGTCTCCGTAAGGATTACTGCTGGCGTAATGGGGTGATTTTTAAAATGTCCCTCATAAAAAGGCAGCTCTTTAGCATAAGTATAAGTGCCTTTGGCTCCATTTTCGTCTATATGCAATAATTCCTCAACAAAAAGAAAGGCTTTACCATAAGGCAGTTGGTTTAAAATTTCCTGTGTGGTCATGAGCAGCTGATTAAGAGAATAAATATCACCATTGTAACAGTATACGTTGGGCTGAAAACCCTGGTCCAAAGCTTAACATCAGTCCTTTTTCACCAGACGCTGGCTTTTTATCCATCATCCGCTCTAAAACATAAAGCACCGTTGCACTGCTCATGTTTCCATAAAGCCTTAATACTTCTTTGGTATCATTTATATTTTTACCGAGCTGCCCGAATAATTCTTCAACAGTTTGGATAATTTTTTTTCCTCCCGGATGGAAGATCAGATGATCGATATCTTTAATATTGAGACCGTTTTTCTGTAGAAATGGATGTATGATAGCAGGAAAATGAGTGGCAATCGTTTCCGGAACGGCCACATCCAGTACCATTTGCAATCCGGTATTGGTGAGTTTAAAGCCCATCATCTCTTCTGCATCATAAAAGTGGTACATTTCTTCGTCCAAAATTTCTGGTCCGGTATCTTCCTGATCAGAGCTTAATAACACACAGGCGGCACCATCGCCAAATATGGCCGCGCTCACGATATTGGCCATCGAAAAGTCGTTTAATTGGAAAGTTGCCGTTGGCGATTCTACCGCAATCACTGCTGCGCGCTTGCCCGGGTTGGCTTTCAGAAAATTCTTGGCATAAATCATACCCGATACACCAGCTGCACACCCCATTTCGGTTACGGGCAAACGAATAATATCCTGACGGAGTTTGAGCAGATTGATCAGATAGGCATCTAGGGAGGGGATCATGATGCCCGTGCAGCTTACGGTAATGATGTAGTCTAAATCCTGTGCCTGCCAACTGGCTTTTTCGAGTGCATTTTCCAAACATTTGGCACCTAGTTTTATGCCCTCGCGCACATAAATATCGTTTCGTTCCTCGAAACTTAAATCACTAAAAACATCTTCGGGCGACATGACCGAGTATCTTTTATCTACCGCGGCACCTTCAAAAATCTTTTTTACCTTCCTGATAAAGCGATCGTCCTGATCGATCAGCCAGCTATCTAAAAGTGGTAGAATGTCGGCTGTTGACCGCCAATACTCCGGTAAGGCTTTACTTACTGCTTTTATGGTTACGCTCATGTTGTCTTAATTATCCATTGGTAGCGGAAAGCCCATTTCCATTTGATGGAACTCGACTTTAAGTTTAATTGTTTTGTATACTTAAGTAAATCTGCTTTTTTGAACCCACGTAAAATGGATATTAGTCCATCTTCTCTCGACATATCATTTAACCGGAAAACGTAACAAAGCGCTTTAAACAGGTAATAGGCTATTGCACTTCGCTGGAGGTCATTTATCACAATGCCCATTGTTGCCGATCTTTTAAAATTGTTTAACAGCGCAACAATTTCTTCATCTTTAAAATGATGGAGCGTTAAGGTACAAAGCATAATGTCGCAAGGTTCTGTTTTACTTAAATCATCAAAAATGTCGGTACAGGCATAGGTGATGTTAGGGTAATGGGTGGATAAACTTTTCGCATGGCTGATGGTAAATTTATTAGCGTCTATACCCTTTAAAATAAAATGCAAACCTTTCTTTTTTGCGTAATCGGCCAAAGTACGTAACATATCTCCATTACCGCAGCCGATATCGGTAATACGGATTATTTGACCGGATGGTTTGCCGGCGATTAACATTTTTACCCCGGCAAGGGTAACTTTATTGCCACCAAGAAGCTGGTTGATGCTGGCTATTTTGTCAAGCGCATCGCGCAATATTTCACCTTCCATGGCAAAATCATCCATAATCTCTGGCGCGGTGCTTCTAAATCTGGTATCTACTGACATTTATGATGAAACTTTAATGGGCTTACCATGTGTTTTTTTGATTATTGTATGAAGTAAAAAGGGCATTTTAATCAATGTGTTGATCGCTAAACTTTCCAATTTTGGATTCCTAAGTAACGATGCCAACATTCTGCCCATTTTTAACCGGCTTTTAAATTCCCTGCTCCAGTATGCGGTATAATTTTTTTCCAGTGCCTCACGCGAATTAATTTTGCCCCCGATCCTTTGGTGCAAAAGTTCTGAGACAATTTTGGCTGCGTGAATGGCCATGGCCATTCCGTTGCCGCAAAGCGGATGGATTAAGCCCGCAGTATCGCCAATCATTAAAATGTGGTTATACACAGGTTCTTTACGCTCAAAAGAAACCTGACTAATGGTTAACGGGGTGTCGAATAAGCAATTCGCATTTTCGAAAATATCTTTTAGGTACTTGTTTTTATATAGCATGTTTTCCTGAAAGGCAATTAAGTTTTTATGTTTTTTGAACCGCTCGTAATCCGCAAGGTAACAGATGTTCACGCGATTGCCTTCAACTTTCGAAACACCACAATACCCGCCTTCAAAATTGTGCAGGCTAACCAGATGATTAGGAAAATCGGCTTGGTAATGTGCTTTAACGGCCAGATATGGCGATTGCTTATCCATAAAACTTCGGTTTAATTTAACATCAATGGCCGATCGTTTTCCATATGCGCCAATTACGTAACGGGCGTTAAAGGTATGATTTGTAGTGGCTACTTTAAATTGGTTATTGGCAAAATTTATTTCCACAACGCGATCATGAACAATGTTTACCTTTCTCCTGATCAGTTCGGTATACAAGTAACCATCTAGTGTATATCTGCTCAAACCAAAACCGCCCAATGGCAATTGAGTCTGAATACTTTTCCCAAGCTCTGAGGTAAAAAATAATTCACTGATCAATGTTGGCGCCAGACTTTCAATATCCAGGCCAAGCCATTTAAAATAAGGGGTAACTTCGTTCGAAATATATTCACCGCACACTTTATGGTGGGGATAAGTATCTTTCTCAATCAACGTAATCGCTAAACCCAACTTATTTAGATGAAGTCCAGCTGTTAAACCTGCTAGCCCACCCCCAATAATTAAAATTTCTGTTTCGGCCTGCATAAAATAAGATGGAACACTAATATAACGAATTAATAAAGGGTTTGTTCCATGATTGCGTTTTTAACCACAGAGGGAGTGGAGAAAAAACACTGAGGATACCGAGTGGCAGAAATAGCTTTACGATTACATCGTAAAATGATTTTGCTTAGCCACAGAGATTATCGAGAGACACGAAGCACACACAGAGCTGGGTTTATAATATTGTGCGCGATCAAATGTTGTCATCTGAGGGTTTTTGTTTGTCTCAGCAATAGTTTACGATTACATCGTTTAAAACGATGGGTTATTCAATGCCCGTTAGAAACGTGCGTTAGCTTAATCCATTACCGCTCACTTCTTTCTTCCATATTCAAATCCGTATCAAACGGACTTTTGGTAAAAGGATAAATGGTCTGATTAACAAAACCTTTCGGATAAGAAGCTTCGTGCACACCGGTTCCGGCAGGCCATTCTTTGCCTGGCAAATAATAGGTGCCGAACATCATATCAATAAAAGGGAATATTGAAGCGAAATTATGGCCATAATATTTAGGGTCTTCACAATGGTGCCAATGGTGGTATTGAGGTGTGGTGAATATGTATTTTAACGGGCCAAAGTTAATCCGGGTATTGGCATGGATTAGTACCGCATGGATAGCTATAAAGATAATGTACACGTTGAAAACCGTAGCTGAAAAGCCCAGAATGTACAGCGGAATGAAAGTCATGGCTCTTGTAAAAAAGATATCGATAAAATGGGTACGGCTTCCGGCCAGCCAATCCATATTTTGTGTAGAGTGGTGGATGGAATGAAAACGCCACAACGCCACCCGGGTATGGAAAAAGCGGTGTGCCCAGTATTGAAACAGATCGGTACTAAAAAAAGCCAAAAACAGCGCTACTGCAAATGGCAGATTTTGGATCCAGGTATGCAGTTGATCTAATCCCATCCAGCCAAAAAAGAGTACGGCAGGTTTCTGGGTTACAATGCCAAAAAACTGAATAAACAAATGGCTCACTACAAAATAGGTTAAGTCCGTACGCCATTCTTCGTGAAATTTGGTCTGGTCGGTATTTTTCGGAAAAAATAATTCCAGCGGAACAAAAATGGCCACCATGAGCAGTAAATCTAAAATCATCCAGTCTAAGCCAAAATGCCAGCTCGATTTGGCCACATCCCTGCCCTGAACCGTTACCGCACCTAATAAAACCGCTAAAGCGGTCAGCAGAAAACCTGGCCAGGCCCACTTTAACTTTTTGCTTAAAATAATACTCAGTGCCGAAAAGAAAAAGGCCGCAATTACACCGCCCAACATCAAAATTTCTACACTTTCTTTGGTATAAACCTCACGAAATTCCGGAGTGGTAAGTTTCTCAGGATAATGAAAACAAAGGATGCCAAGTATGACCAAAACGGCTAAAAAAATAGAAATATAGCCACTAATCTGGCCCTGACCGACTACTAGTCGCTTATTTAGAGACATGTTTTTATGTTTTTGATAGAACAACAAGTATAAAAATAAAATTTTGCCCTGTCAATTTAAATCGTCACTGTATCCTGGATATCGGGCAAACATTTTTAAATGGTAAAGGTTCATTTAGTGGGCGTTGCCTAAAGCAATGCCTTTCTTTTTTAAATAATCAGTAATTTTGAAAATACGACACTATGTTAGTTAATTATCTACGTCTTTTATTGCTCCCTTTTTCAATGGTTTATGCCATGGCCATTATACTTCGGAAAAAGCTTTACGATTGGGGAATGATGCGCAGCGTATCGTTTAATCTACCCATTATTTGCGTAGGTAACCTTGCTGTTGGTGGTTCAGGAAAAACGCCCACTACCGAATACCTGGTCAGGTTACTCGCAGATTATAAGGTAGCTATTTTAAGCCGGGGTTATGGACGTAAAACCAAAGGTTTTATCCTGGCGGATGATCAGGCTACTGCCGGAACGATTGGGGATGAACCGTTACAATATTACCAGAAATTTAAGCAGGTTACGGTGGCCGTATGTGAAGACCGGGTAAAAGGTGTGAAAAAATTGCAAAACAATCATGATGTAATTATTCTGGATGACGCTTTTCAGCACCGGGCCATTAAGGCCGGATTAAATATCTTGCTTTTCGAGTTCAGGAAACTGGGTACTTTACAGTTTTTGCTGCCTGCGGGTAATTTAAGGGATGTTTTCTCTTCGCGCAAAAGAGCCGATGTGCTTTTGGTTACTAAATCGCCCGTGCCTTTACTGCATGTAGCGCAACAGGCATCGGTAAACGAACTGCAACCAACCGTAGATCAGCCCGTATTACATTCTTACCTAAAATATGGCGATCTGATCCATTTATATCACAACGAAAGTAAAAGGCTTGGGGCAATTAAAGATTTCGAAATTTTTCTCCTCACCGGAATCGCAAATCCCGATCCGTTAATTGAAGAACTCGAAAAATATGCTGAAAACATTAAACACGAAAAATTTCCTGATCATTATGCATTCAAAACTGATGATCTTAAGAAATTTAAATCAGCTTTTATGGCCAGCGATAAAAAAGATAAAATCATTATCACAACAGAAAAGGATAGCAAACGTTTAAGAGCTACCGGATTTGAAGATTTACTGGTAGATTTACCCATATATTATTTACCTATTGAGGTTGAATTATTTGAAGAAGATAAGAGTACCTTTGACGAACTCATTTTAAATTATGTTAAGAGCAATAGAAGAAACCGTTGAATATATCAAACGTAAAACTGAGAACTTTAAGCCAGAAATAGGTATTATTTTAGGCACCGGCCTGGGTGGTTTGGTAAAAGAAATCGAGATAGAACATCAACTGATGTATTCTAACATTCCCAATTTTCCGATTTCCACTTTAGAGTTCCACAGCGGGAAACTGATTTTCGGAACATTAAACGGGAAGAAAATTATAGCCATGCAAGGCCGGTTACATTATTATGAAGGTTATAGCATGCAACAGATTACCTTTCCGGTGCGGGTAATGAAAGGCTTGGGTATCGAAAATTTAATTGTATCTAATGCTGCGGGTTCATTAAATCCTGAATTTAAAAAAGGTGATTTGATGATTATCGACGATCATATCAACTTACAGCCAGATAACCCCTTACGTGGTTTAATTGAAAGCGAATTAGGGCCACGCTTCCCGGATATGAGTCAGCCTTACAAGCGCGATATCATAGCCAAAGCATTGGAAATAGCTAAAAGTGTAGATATCAAATGCCATAAAGGAGTATATGTCGCCGTTTCCGGTCCAAATTTAGAAACCAAGGCCGAGTACAGATACCTGCGTTTAATTGGCGCTGATGCCGTGGGTATGAGTACTGTGCCAGAAGTTATTGTAGCCAACCATGCCGGTTTGCCTGTTTTTGCCATTTCCGTGTTAACTGATGAAGGTTTTCCGGAAGATCTGCAGCCTTTTGATTTAGATGAAATTTTAGCCGCCGCAGCCAAAGCCGAACCTAAGATGACTGAGATTTTAACCCGCTTAATTTCTGAATTGTAAGATGCATAAAGCTGTTAAAATCTGTTTTTTTCTCTTACTGCTTTTAGGTGTGAACAAAGCCTTTGCACAAGATTTGAAAACTAGTGTTGGTACCAATAAAGAACTCGATTCAGTAAGGAAAAAGCTGGATGGGGGTAAAGATTCGGTCGTTTTTACCGCGAAGTACATTCGTTACACCAAGCTGTCTTTAACCAAAGATAGCATTGTGCTGTTGCCGCTTGATACGTCAACCGTAAATATTCAGAATTATAGCCCGCTTTTGCAGCCTACCCATCCAACCATTAACAATGGTAACATGGGGCTTTCGGCCAGGCCTTTACTGTACGAACCTGGTAAGCGTATTGGTTTTGATCCGGGCTTTCATTCACTCGATTACTATGCTTTAACGCCTGATGATATCATTTACTATCAGGCCAGAACACCTTTTACCAGCTTGTATTTTGTGAGTGCAGGCCAAAAAGAACAGCTTTTTAGGGCTATCCATACACAGAACATTAAAAAGAACTGGAATGTTGGGGTTAACTTTAACCGTGGCGATTCAAAAGGGTTTTATTCGAGGCAGCGAGGCGATAATTTGAATGTTGCTATATTTTCATGGTACCAATCGCCTGGCAAACGTTATAATATGTGGGCATCGGCAATTTTTAACACCATGCGGGCCTACGAGAATGGTTCTACCGTAGCTACAGGATTATTTGATCCTGATTATTCTAAAATTTCAAGAGAAGCGGAGCCTGTAAATTTATCAGACGCCAGAAATTTGTACCGGAAAAATACCATTTTTTTGAAACAAACCTATTATGTAGGCAGAATAGATACCGCTACAAATGTTAATAACGCAGTTTTACCTACAAATAAGGTGTCGTATACATTTGAGTATAATAACGATAGTTATGATTTCTATAAAAACGGAACGGACGCCAATAATGTGCTCCCTCCCGGAATGTCAAGTACAACCTATACCAATGATTCTACCCATGTAAAACACATCAAAAATGAATTTATCTATAGTTTCTTTTTAAGACCCAAAAATACTTCGGTTATTAAAAATGAATTAAAGGTTGATGCGGGGGTAAGGCACGATTATTATACACATGAATACCTGGGTTTAAAGCAAGACGGCACCAGTTATGAGCAAAGCAGGTTCGCCTATCAGAACATTACCATTTTAGGCGCGGCGGGCTATCGGTTTTCCAATAACATTGACTTCAATTTAGATGTACAGCAAATTTTGCAGGGGGAAAACGCAGGTGATTATCTATACGAGGCAAAAAGCAAAATTCTATTAGGCAAAACCATTGGCCGGATTGAGCTGGGTGCCTACGCGCAGAACCAAACACCGGCAGCTATTTTTAATTATTATCATGGCAATCATTACCAGTGGACAAACAATGATTTTAAGAATACAAAAATTGCCAATTTATCTTTCAATTATATCAATGATAAGTATGGTTTTACTGCAGGTGCCAAATATTACTTAACCAGTAATTATCTTTATTTTACTGCAGACCTAACCAATAACACAACTGCTATTTTGCCAAAACAGGCTACTGCAGATATTAGTTTGATCAGGTTGGATGTATCTAAGAAAACCCGGTTCGGTAAATTTGTAATGGAAAACTATATCGCTTATCAGAAAACAGATAAAAATGCGGTATTAAGAACACCAGAGCTTTATACTTATAACAGCATCTATTTTGATAATACTTTCTTTAAAGTATTAAAAGCTAATATCGGATTTGACGTAAGGTACAATTCTGAATATGCAAATTACTTATATTCACCTGCTACGGCACAATTTTATATTGACGAGCGCAATCCAACAAAGCTGCAATCAAGGCCAATAGTTGATGCTTTTTTTAAAGCGAATTTGAAAAGAGCCAATATTTTTGTGAAGTATGATTTTATAAACCAGGGACTCTTCCAACCAGGTTATTATACGGTAAACCGATATCCTATGCAAGATGCCTTATTGAAATTTGGCGTAAGCTGGAATTTCTACGATTAATAACATGATTAGTTATATAAAAAAACCTTCCCGATTTAACATCGGGAAGGTTTTTGTTTTTCATAGGTATGGTATAAACTAGAATGAATAACCTACTGTGAATCCTAATACACGGTTAGTTAATTTTGCATCAGAGTTACCGCGGCTATCTTTAGGAATTAAGTTCGAAAGTCCTAAACCGTAGTTGGCACCCACTAAAAAACCAGAATTTGTACGGTAAGCTAAACCGAAGTTGGCACCAAACTCTGTACCGCTAAAATCTTTATCATTTGATGAACCAAATTTTAGATCGTTTTCGTCTGACCTGTTAGCTACTGTAGATGTATTGGTATTATTGTTCAAGGTAGTAACAGACGATTCTTGTTTAGTTTTACCTGAAATGTTGAAACCAATGTATGGGCCTGCAGAAACCTGTACAGCGCCAGCATTACCAGTAGGAATTCTTAGCACTGCATTTACAGGAACTTCAATTGCCATCAGGTTAATTTTGTTGGTGCTTGCGGTAGTAATGGTATTGGCACCAACCGTAGCAGAACTGGTGGATTCGGATTTAGTACCTTTATTCTGTAAGGATACACCTGGTTGAATAAAGAAATTGTTTCCTACACCGAAATCAGCAAATGCTGTTACATTGAAACCAACATTGTCCTTTGCATTGTCGTTGAATGATGTACTTCCATCAGTACCGCTGGCGTGAAATCTTGCCAGGTTTACTCCCGCTTTTATTCCAAATCTGGCGTCACTACCTGTCATGGTGTTCTGAGCGAAAGCAGCTGTTGCTAATAAAACTACTGAAGCACTTAATAATAACTTTTTCATGATATTTTTCTTTATAAAAATCTTGTTTAAATTACAGGTATCACCTGTTCGTTAATTGCCTCTGCTAAACCAAAAGCTGTGCCAAAGTATCAAGTGTGTTACATTTTGCCGGCTAAATTGTTGGTTATCAGTATGATTTTTATGAGTATCAGGTATGGTTGTCCTCCAGGTGGGGATTGGTATACGAAACTATTTACTGTACACATAACAGGAATACAGCGGCAGATTGAACATTTTTAAAACTAAAGGGAATAATGGCAGCGCTTTGAATTAAGTTTTTTGAGGTTTCTTTTTGGCCGCCGGAAAAAGTACGTTATTAAGGATTAAACGATATCCAGCTGAATTCGGATGCAGGTTCAAATCGGTTGGTGGATCACCTACAGCGTGCTGATAATCTTCCGGATCGTGTCCGCCATAAAAGGTAAACTGGCCTTTGCCAATTTCGCCATGTAGATATCGCACCTCTGCGGCACCCTTGTTTTCGCCCAGAACGGTCACACTTGTTTTAACCAGGCTTTTTTTAAAGGCTGTGGTTTGCCCCATAAAACCTTTAATTACCTTGTCATGGTCCTGGGTAAGCATCGTTGGCACCAGATCCCACTTCGCCGAAAAATCAAATAAAGTAAAATAATCGTTAGCCTGGTTCAGGGTACGGGTTTGGGTCACATCAATATCCGAAAATTCGTAATTCATGGGATTGTTATCGAGTCTGAAATTCTGAAAAGCGAGCGTTTTGTCAAAATCAAGCTTCGATTGTGCATTGGGGTCGGCCGGATCCCCGTCAAACATCTGCGCGCAAATATCTACACCTTCTGCAGCCAGGGCAATGTCGAAACTATCGGTGCCAGAACACATGGCAAACAAAAAACCACCGCCGGCACAATACTCCTTAATATGTTTGGCCACTGCCAGTTTCATTTCAGATACTTTTTTATAACCCATTCTTTTCGCCAATGCTTCCTGGTTTTTAACATCTTCCTGGTACCAGGTGGCATACCTGAAATTAGCCCAAAAACGGCCATACTGTCCGGTAAAATCTTCATGGTGCAGGTGCAGCCAATCGTATTTGTTTAATTTATCCTGAAGGATATCATCATCATAAATGACATCGTATGGTATTTCTGCGTAGGTTAAAACAAGCGTAACCGCGTCGTCCCATGGCAATTTGCTTTTCGGAGAGTATACGGCAATTTTGGGTGTCTTTTCCAGTTTAACCATGTCCATATTCACGGCAGGGTCGCTGATTTCGTTTAAAAGACCGGTCACCTTTCCATCGGCCATTACTTCGTAAGATATACCGCGGATTTTAAGTTCATCTTCGACTACTTTATTGTATTTAATTAAAAAGCTGCCGCCACGATAATTTAAAAGCCAGTCAACCTCCAATTGTTTGCTGATGGTCCAATACGCAATACCATACGCTTTAAGATGGTTTTTTTGGTCTTCATCCATATAAATCAACAGGGAAGAAGCCCTAAGCCCAAGAGAGCAAAGCAGGCAGATGAGCAGGATATAATATTTCTTTATCAAATCGGTATACTTAAAATACTAAAATACCGTATTTAAACGGGATGGAAAAATTTAATGATGTTATAAGTTATACAATTTTGCTATTTTTGCCGTCTACTTTTAAAAAAAAATTTTTTTAAGCCATATAATTTAAAATTAGTACCGATATTAATATGAGTAAAGCAATAATAAAAACAGAAAAAGGTAACATGACCGTAGAGTTTTACGAGAATGATGCGCCGAAAGCCGTTGCAAACTTTAAAAAATTAGCTAAAGAAGGCTTTTATGATGGTGTAACATTTCACCGTGTAATCCCTAACTTTATGGTTCAGGGCGGATGTCCAAACTCAAAGGATCCGGCTAAAGCACATTTGGCTGGTACCGGTGGTCCGGGTTATAAAATTGATTGCGAACTGGATGGCGAAAACCAATATCACGATCGTGGTGTGCTATCTATGGCCCATGCCGGCCGTAATACCGGTGGTTCACAGTTTTTTATCTGTCATAGCAGAGCAAACACCGCTCATTTAGATCGCAACCATACTTGCTTTGGTAAAGTTATAGAGAATGTGGATCTTGTTGATGATATTCGCCAGGGTGATAAGATTGTAAATATTGAAGTTTTAGAAGATTAAGAGCGCAGGGTGTTTGGTGGTAAGCGTTTAAAGCGCTACGCCAGGTGCTCAGTAAGGGTTTTTAAACATTAAATATATTATGCGTTTGGCGGTAGACAATTTATTTCGCTAACCCCCAACCGCTAAACACACATCATATGAACTTAAGAGGAATAGTTGCCGTATCTGGCAGACCGGGATTATTTAAACTGGTAGGACAAAATAAGGTGGGTTACATTTTAGAAAGCTTAGATGCACAAAAAGCTAAAATTGTAGCCAACATCACCAATACAAAATTAGCTTCGTTAGAAGATATTACGGTATATGGTGAAGAGGAAGAAATTAAATTGGCTGATATTTTTGCCGAAATTGCAGCTAAAGGAAGTACCCCTGATCTTAAAGGCGATTTACGTCCTTTCTTTTTGGAAGTTGCTCCAGGCCACGATCAGGAAAAAGTTTATGCTTCGGATATGAAAAAAATCATTACCTGGTATAACTTGCTTAAAGATCTTCCTTTGTTTACGGAAGAAGCACCTGAAACACCGGCACCAGCTGCAGAAGCTAAATTAGCTGAAGAGAAAACGGCTGATAAAAAAGTAAAAGCTACAGGCGCCAAGGCGGCAGCCAGTGCAAAAGCAACTACCAAAACTTCAGCTCCGGCTAAAAAAGCTAATATGACCAGTAAGAAAGGCGTTTAAGCTGTAATAAAGGGAAACATAAAAAACACCAGGCAGCTTGTCTGGTGTTTTTTTATGCGCTTAACCAAAATACCAGATCAATCCGCCGATAATCAATGAAATGATAATGCTGATCCATAAGTATTTGTTGCTGCCACCCTGGCGGCTCTTGTACCTGTATTCCCGTTTATATTTATCTAGTAACATCGTGTCTTTTTATTTAATGATGATTTTTATTTCCGTTTTCCATATCACATCAAAATAGCCCATCTCGAGCATTTTCCCTCGCTAGGCGTGATGATACGGTTCCCCCTTTAAGATACTAAATCCGCGATAAAGCTGCTCCACAAAAAATAGCCTGATCATCTGGTGCGAAAAAGTCATATCTGATAACGAAATCAAGCCATTTGCCCGTTTATAAATACTTTCTTCAAATCCGTAAGGCCCCCCAATAATAAATATTACATGTTGAACACTGCCAATCATCTGTTTGTTTAAATAATTGGAAAACTCAACCGATGAGTACTTTTTTCCTTTCTCATCCAGCAAAATCACCATGTCGCCGTTACTGATCTGCTTGTGTAGGAGTTCTGCTTCTTTTGCTTTTTGTTGTGCTTCACTCAGGTTCTTAACATTTTTTACATCAGGTATGGCTAGAAAATTAAAATTTATATAATGCTTAAGGCGGTTGATGTATTTATCAATTCCCTCAATTAAATATTTATCTTCGGTTTTGCCAATGGCGATCAGGGTAATCTTCATTTAATATTTTGCCTATCTTTAGGATTTCGAACTTCAAACTTAGAGAAAATTGTAACAAAAAAGACAATCTATCGATCTGATCACTTCGGAAATATATAGAATAAAATCATGCAGAAATTACAAGAAGCCATTATAGCCGGTTACCAGGAGAAAATAAATGAAGTGACTACCAATATCGATCGGACAAAAAAACTGATCGATCAGCTATCTTTCTTACGCATCGGTTTGTTCCTCAGTGAAATTTTATTTTTTGTGTTGCTGCTGCGTTCGGCAGATGATAGCCTCAGGACATTAATCGAAATTTGCTTATTGGTACCAATAATTGCCTTTGCGATTGTTGTACGCAGACAAAGCCGGCTAGATCGTCAAATCGAGTATAAAAAACAGCTTTTATGGGTGTATCAGAACGAATGGAATATTTTAAATGGTATCGCTAATGGGTACGACCATGGTAAGGCTTTCGAATCTGAGCAGCATCCTTATACTGCTGATCTTGATATTTTCGGACCTGCATCGCTGTTTGCCCTCATTAACCGTTGCAGTACCAAAACAGGCAATATGCTGCTGGCTAAAAATTTTGCGGAAAAATCGACGAGGACGAGGATATTGCTCCGACAGGAAGCCATAATAGAAATAACAGATAAAATAGCAGAAACCTATAGTTTTAGGGCTAACCTCCATGGTTACGATCCTGATAAAATAGAACTGATCAAAATGCAGTTAAAGAGCCAACTGGGTGAACAGTTGAGCTTTGTTAAAGGAACTTTTATGCGGTTTTATGTGACACTGGTGCCCTATATTTCTATCGCTGTAGTGCTGGCCGCACTTTTGGTCAGTAGTGTTTTCTGGAAAATATTGGCGCTTTTAGTAGTGATCCATATCGGGTGGAATGTATTGCTGGGTTCAAAAATCAACAAAGTGTTTTATAGCTTCGGTGGAAGTTCGAACCTGCTAAACGGCTATGCAAGCGCTATTTTATGGGCAGAGAACCAAAATTGGAAAAGCAGCTATACAAAAAGTTTACTTGATTCAAAAAATGTTGTAAGTAGGGAAATTAAAGCGCTAACGAAGATTATCGAGAATTTTGATGCCAGGCTAAATATCATTGTAGGAGGCGTTCTCAATGCCCTTTTACTCTGGGATTTAAAATGTTGTATTAATTTAGATATTTGGTACAAATCATCGTCGGAAGATGTAATTGCTGCGCTTGATCACCTGGGCGATTTCGAAGAACTGATTTCGCTGGCCACAACAGCTTACAATCAGCCAGATTGGGTATTTCCGGTCATTACCGATCAATTTGAACTGGCTACCACTCATATTGGCCATCCGCTTATTCATAGTCAATTGAGGGTAAATAATGATTTTCGGGTGGAGGCAAAACCCACAGTTGATATTGTGACCGGCTCTAATATGGCAGGTAAGAGTACTTTTTTGCGTACTTTGGGGATTAATATGGTATTGGCTTACGCAGGTGCCCCGGTTTGCGCACAGAATATGCAATTATCGGTTTTTTCGATCAATACCTATATGCGGATCAAAGATTCAATAAACGAAAGTACTTCTACTTTTAAGGCAGAACTTAACCGTTTGAAAATGATCCTGGACAATGTGGTAAAAGATAAAGATACTTTTGTATTGATTGATGAAATGCTTCGTGGTACCAATAGCCGCGATAAATATTTAGGATCGAAGGTTTTTATACAAAAGCTGATTGCTGAAAAAACACCTGCTCTTTTTGCAACCCATGATCTGCAACTGGCCGATCTGATTATCGATCATCCTGAAGCAGTCCGCAATTTCCATTTTGATATCCAGATTACTGACGGAGAAATGAGATTCGATTATCTGCTAAAACATGGGCCGTGCAAAACTTTTAATGCAGCTATCTTGCTTCAGGAAATTGGCTTAAAGCTGTAAGTGGTGTCAGATGTTTCCATCTGAAACTTATTTAAACCAGTCCGGTGGTAACACCAGACTGCACTAACCCCAGGTAAAAAGCACAACGAGCTTATACATTTGTGGTGTCAGATGTTTCCATCTGACACTTATTTAAACCAGTCAGGTGGTAACACCAGACTGCACTAACCCCAGGTAAAAAGCACAATGAGCTTATACATTTGTGATGTCAGATGTTTCCATCTGACACTTATTTAAACCAGTCCGGTGGTAACACCAAACTGCACTAACCTTACGTAAAAAGCACAACGAGCTTATATGTTTAAAATTATTTGTGGTGTCAGATGTTTCCATCTGATAGTTATTTAAACCAGTCAGGTGGTACCACCAGATTGCACTAACCCCACGTAAAAAATTGGGGGCTGAATAACAAATGATGGTAACAGATGTTACCATCTGGAAAAATGTTTTTATTTCGAATCATTTGGATTGTTAATGATACGTTAACATTAAACTTGCAACTTATGGCAATTAATTGGTAAACAATGATTAAATCAAGTGATTTCGGTTCGGATTTTTTATGGGGGGTAGCTACTGCTGCAGCACAAATAGAAGGCACAGCAACGCAATATGGTAAAGGACCTTCCATCTGGGATACTTTTACGGCGAAAAATGGCAAAATAAAGAAGAACCATAAATTAGATCCTGCCTGCGATTTTTATCATCGTTATACCGAAGATGTATCACTCGTTAAACATCTGGGGTTTAAGGTTTTTCGGTTTTCTATTGCCTGGTCGCGGATTTTACCCAGCGGAAGGGGAGAGATCAATCAGGAAGGTATCCGTTTTTACCATCATCTTATTGATGAATGTTTAACAAACGGGATTACACCTTATGTTACGCTTTATCATTGGGATTTACCGCAGGCCCTGGAAGATGAGGGCGGCTGGACAAGTTTTGGTATTAATGCTGCCTTTAATGCTTTTGTAAGTATCTGTGCATTAGAATACGGCGATAAAGTAAAAAACTGGATCGTACTGAATGAGCCTTTCGGTTACACATCTTTGGGTTATATGCTTGGGGTACATGCTCCAGGAAAAACAGGCTTGAGCAATTTTTTTCCGGCAGTTTTACATACGGCTTTAGCACAGGCCGAGGGTGCTAAAATTTTACGTGCCGAGGTAGCCAAGGCGAATATCGGAACTACTTATTCCTGCTCGGAGATAATCCCTTATACCGAAAGCGATAACGATGTGTTGGCTGCAAAGCGGATAGATTGTTTAATGAACCGTTTGTTTGTAGAGCCTACATTGGGTACGGGCTTTCCTACTGCAGATTGGGACGTGTTAGAAAAATTTCAGATTGAATATGGTACCTGGCGATGGCAGGAACGGATGAAATTCGACTTCGATTTTATTGGTCTTCAAAACTATTTTCCGTTAACAGTAAAATATAATGCTTTTATTCCGGTAATCCAGGCCTGGGAAGTGAAAGCCAAAAGCAGAAAAAAACCACATACAGCAATGGGTTGGGAAATTAATGCCGATAGCTTTTACCATATTGTAAAACAGTTTGCCGCCTATCCGGCCATTAAAAATATCATCATCACCGAAAACGGTGCAGCCTATCACGATAAATTAATTGATAAAAGGGTAGAAGACCCCGAACGGATCGAATACTTTAAACTTTACCTCGCAGCCCTGTTCAAACTCAAAAATGAAGGAATTAAGGTTGCGGGGTACATGGCCTGGACATTAATGGATAATTTTGAATGGGCCGAAGGTTTTACAGCAAGGTTTGGGCTCGTTTATAATGATTTCAAAACCCAGGAACGTACCATCAAGGATTCGGGTTACTGGTGGAAAGAATTCCTAAGAAGCTAGTTGTTAAATCGTTTTTTTGCTATCTTTACCGGATAAATTATTCGCTTGAGGTATGAATGATAGAACCGTAGTTTATAGCACCTTTTATAACCCAATGGAGGCCAATATCATCAAAGCCAAATTGGAAGATAGAGGATTTGCCTGTTTTCTGGCAGATGAAAATGTATCTACCATTCAGCCGCTCTATAACCAGGCCATAGGTGGTGTTAAACTTATTGTTTTTGAACGAGATGTGGAAGCAATTAATGCTTTACTGGCTGAAGACAATAGCTTGGATTTTGAATCATCAGATGAAATTATTGATGAAGAAGAATCAGCAGAAAGCAAAACCGTTTGTGAAAGATGTGGCTCTGCCAATGTAGGTTACGGAATGGCAACCGAAAAAAAATACAGTCTTTGGGCTACCATGTTAGCCTTTTTAACATTTACTACGCCAATTAAAGCCAATAAATGTTATCACTGTTATGATTGCGGTTTTGAGTTTAAGTAGATTTAATCATATCAGGTAATCCTTTATGGCGAGAGTGTTTTCTAATACATATTGCTCAGGCAATCGTTATGCTGAATTCATTTTACAGGCAGAGGTGGTATTTTTAATTGTCTTGTAGCTACTTCGCGGTCAGCATTCATCCAGCCGATACAATCCCTGAAATAATTCCGGTATTTACCAGATCAGGGCAATGTCTCCAATATACTTTATACGCCGGGGTAAGGGGGGAAAAAAAATCCCATTCTGAATAAACAGAACGGGATTATAAGAATGCTGTATAGATTAAAAACCGAAACCTAACGCAATACCGGTGCGAAGACCAAAGCCTTCAATCCCGCCTTTGATATCTGGTTCGTTATTACCTTGAGTGGCTTTATACTTTCCACTGTTGTAACTCGGACCAAAGAAAATATCAAGTACAAAGCCACTTCCATAAACCCACTGGCGTCCCATCAAAGCTCCTCCGCCAAATGAACTATATTTTCCTTTGTCTGATCCGTCGGTAACAGAATAATTCTGGTATCTTAAGAATGGAGCAGCATATAAACCACTTATTGCCCTTTGTTTTAAATAGAAACGGGCTTCTGGGGTAACCGCAACTCCCGTAAATTTAACATCATCCAGTTTTAGGCCAGTATAAGCCAAACCGAGCTGTAACGAAACTCCATCATTGAGTTTACGCTCGTAAAAAACTGATCCGGTTTTGATGAGGGCACTTAAAGGATTGATTTTAATGGTGTTTTCTGCATCCTGTGCTTTTGCGCATAGAAAAGTCGCGGCCATAGCGGCACATAAAAAGAGCTTTTTCATTAATTTGATTAGTTTGTTTGAGCTGTAAAAATAGATTTAATATTCTTTTTTACAAACAAAAAATCCCGTTATGCCTTAACAAAACGGGATTGATGGTATCAATCGAGACTTTGGACCTCCGAAAACGGACTCCAGACTATAATGCGGCTTTTGCAGCAGCTTCGGCCCTGATGATATTCAACGCACCACCAGCTTTAAACCACTCTATTTGTTGTGCATTGTAGCTGTGATTAACCGCAAACTCCTCAGTAGTGCCGTCTGCATGGTGTAATACCAGGGTTAACGGTTGATCAGGAGCGAACTCCGTTAAGCCTAAAATATCAATTGTATCGCCTTCCAAAATTTTATCGTAATCATCTTTATCGGCAAAAGTTAAGGCCAGCATGCCTTGTTTTTTAAGGTTTGTTTCATGGATACGGGCAAAAGATTTTACCAATACCGCACGAACGCCCAGGTGGCGTGGCTCCATGGCGGCATGTTCACGTGATGAACCTTCACCATAGTTTTCATCGCCCACCACAATTGAACCTAAACCAGCAGCCTTATAATCGCGTTGTGTAGCCGGTACCGGGCCATACTCTCCGGTTAGCTGGTTTTTAACGGTATCAGTTTTATCATTAAAATAGTTTACCGCACCAATTAACATGTTGTTTGAAATGTTGTCCAGGTGACCGCGGAATTTTAACCACGGACCAGCCATCGAAATGTGGTCGGTTGTACATTTACCTTTGGCTTTAATTAATAGTTTCAGGCCTTTAAGGTCGGTACCTTCCCAAGGAGCAAACGGATCTAATAACTGTAAACGGTGGGAAGTTGGCGATACCAGAACCTGTACCTGCGAGCCATCAGCTGCCGGGGCCTGGAAACCTGCATCTTCTACCGCGAAACCTTTGGTTGGCAATTCGTAACCGGTAGGCGGGTCTAATTTAACTTGTTCCCCTTTATCATTGGTTAGGGTATCCGTTAATGGGTTAAATCCTAAATTACCCGAAATGGCAATGGCAGCCACCATCTCTGGCGACGCTACAAACGCGTAAGTATTCGGGTTACCATCGGCACGTTTAGCAAAGTTTCTGTTGAAGGAATGTACAATGGTATTTTTTTCTGCTTTCTCCGCACCCGTACGGTCCCACATACCAATACATGGACCGCAGGCGTTGGTAAATATCGTTGCACTTAAATCTTCGAAAGTTTTTAAATAACCATCGCGGTCTGCGGTGTAACGTACCTGCTCAGAACCCGGGTTTATACCAAATTCGGCTTTAGTGGTTAAACCTTTTGCAATTGCCTGATTGGCGATAGAAGCTGCTCTTGATAAATCTTCGTATGAAGAGTTGGTACAAGAGCCGATTAAGCCCCATTCTACTTTTAATGGCCAGCCATTTTTCTCGGCTTCCGTTTTCATTTGCGAAACCGGAGTAGCCAAATCTGGTGTAAAAGGACCGTTTAAGTAGGGTTCCAAAGTATCTAAATCAATCTCAATCACCTGATCGAAATAATTTTCGGGATCAGCATAAACTTCCGGGTCGCCGGTTAAATATGCGGCAATTTTATTTGCCTCATCTGCCACTTCGTTTCGGTTTGTAGCGCGTAGGTAACGCTCCATACTCTCGTCATAACCGAAAGTAGAAGTAGTTGCACCAATTTCAGCACCCATATTACAAATGGTACCTTTACCCGTGCAGCTCATTGAAGTAGCACCATCGCCGAAATATTCTACGATGGCACCGGTTCCACCTTTTACGGTTAAAATACCAGCTACTTTTAAAATCACATCTTTTGCAGCTGTCCAGCCGTTCAATTTACCGGTTAATTTTACACCAATCAATTTAGGGAATTTTAGTTCCCAGGGTAAACCTGCCATTACATCACAGGCATCTGCACCACCAACACCAATGGCCACCATACCTAAACCTCCCGCATTTACGGTGTGCGAGTCGGTACCGATCATCATTCCACCCGGGAAAGCATAGTTTTCCAGCACAACCTGGTGGATAATACCGGCACCTGGTTTCCAGAAACCGATACCATATTTGTTGGATACAGAGGATAAGAAATCAAAAACCTCAGCACTTTCTGTTCTGGCATGAGGTAAATCTATGGCAGCACCTTCTTTTGCCGTAATGAGGTGATCGCAATGTACGGTAGAAGGCACTGCAACTTGGGGACGCCCAGCTTGCATAAACTGTAATAATGCCATTTGCGCAGTCGCATCCTGCATCGCTACGCGGTCGGGTGCAAAGTCTACGTAATCAGATCCACGCTTAAATGCCTTTTTAGGATCTCCATCCCAAAGGTGGGCATACAATATTTTTTCAGATAATGTTAAAGGTCTGCCAACAACTTTACGCGCAGCTTCTACGCGGTTACCGAAGTTTGCGTAAACCTTTTTAATCATGTCTATATCAAAAGCCATATTTTAATTTTTATAAATTATTAACAATAAGGTACTATCTAAAGTAAACAATTTTAAACAGAATTATTTTGGAGATTTGTCATAATATCTTATTTAAAACCATTCTATGCAATTTTTATGCAAAGAAAAAGGCTACCAGATTTCTGATAGCCCTAACAAATAATATGCTTTTTTGTTTCTTATTATTGTTTTGTGGAAACAGGGGTAAACTTGGTTAAGTTGATGCCATCAACTGCAACTTTGTACTCTTCTATACTCGGAATACGGCCTAAGATGGCTGAAAGCACCACAACTGGTGTGGAGGCCAGTAAAGATTCTCCTTTCTTACCATCTTTGTCTTCAACCACGCGGCCCTGGAATAAACGCGTAGAAGTGGCCATCACCGTATCACCTTTAGCTGCTTTCTCCTGGTTGCCCATGCATAAGTTACAGCCGGGGCGCTCTAAATACATGATATTTTCATATTCAGTACGCGCTACGCTTTTAGGTAATGCATCACTAAACTCAAATCCTGAGTATTTCTGTAGATATTCCCAATCGCCTTCTGCTTTCAGTTCATCAATAATATTGTAAGTAGGAGCGGCCACCACCAATGGAGCTTTAAATTCTACTTTACCGGTTTGGTTCTCTACGTTTTTCAATAATTGAGAAACGATTTTTAAATCGTCTTTATGTACCATGCATGAACCTACGAAGCCCAGATCTACTTTTTTATCGCCACCGTAATAAGTTAAATCCCTAATGGTATCATGTGTGTACCGTTTAGAAACATCAGCATTATTTACATCCGGGTCGGCAATCATGGGCTCGTTGATCAAATCCAGGTCGATTACTACCTCTGCATAATATTTGGCATTTGTATCCGGCATTAAAGCAGGTTTGATACCGGTTTTAATTTCCTCAATACGTTTGTTTGCTTTGTTGATCAAGCCCTGAAGCACCTGGTTATGGTTGTCCATCCCTTTATCAATCATGATCTGGATACGGTTCTTGGCAATTTCCAGCGATTGGATTAATGTATCATCCTGCGAAATACAAATCGATGCTTTTGCCTTCATCTCGGCAGTCCAGTCGGTAAAGGTAAAAGCCTGGTCTGCCAGCAAAGTACCAATGTGTACCTCAATAATACGGCCCTGGAATACGTTTTCGCCATCAAACTGTTGTAACATCTGCAATTGTGTAGCATGAACCACATCACGGAAATCCATGTGTTCTTTCATGGTACCTTTGAAAGTTACTTTTACGGATTCCGGAATCGGCATAGAAGCTTCGCCAGTAGCTAGTGCCAACGCCACTGTACCAGAATCGGCACCGAATGCCACTCCTTTTGACATGCGGGTATGCGAATCTCCACCAATGATGATCGCCCACTCATCAATGGTGATATCATTCAGTACTTTGTGGATCACATCCGTCATGGAATGATAAGTGCCTTTCGGGTCACGGGCTGTAATCACGCCGAAATCATTCATGAATTTCATCAGTTTAGGGATGTTTGCCTGTGCTTTTTTATCCCATACAGACGCTGTGTGACAGCCTGACTGGTACGCCCCATCCACAATCGGCGAAATCACCGTAGCCGCCATAGCCTCTAATTCCTGAGCGGTCATTAAACCGGTCGTATCCTGCGAGCCTACAATGTTTACTTCTACACGCACATCAGAGCCCGCATGTAAAACCTTTCCGGGGGCTAAACCTACGGCATTTTTGTTGAATATTTTTTCTACGGCGGTTAAACCCCTACCTTCTACAAATACCTCTTTAGCCGGAGCAAACACAACCGGAGCTTCGATGCCTAAAGTTTTAGCGGCAAAAGTCTGGATCTTTTTACCGAAAACGATGGCGTAAGAGCCACCTGCTTTGATAAATTCCATTTTTTGAGGTGTTAAAGCTTTTGAAATATCAATCAGCTCCTGATCGCCGTTATATAATTTTTTGGTTCTGGTATTGATCGTAAGTACCGTACCTGTGGCTACTGAATATACTTCTTCCAGAACCGGTTCGTCGTTTTCATTCCGTACCACATTTCCATACTCATCGGTTTTCTTTACCCAGTTTTTAAGGTCGATACCAATACCACCTGTTACATCAACTGTGGTTAAGAAAATAGGTGAAATACCATTGGTACCGCCTACAATTGGTGCGATGTTTACAAATGGAACATACGGACTGGATCGTTTACCTGTCCAAAGGGCCACATTGTTCACGCCCGACATGCGGGAAGAACCTACACCCATGGTACCTTTTTCGGCCACCAGCATCACACTTTTATCAGGATGTTGTGCCTGAAGGTCTTTAATGGCCTGTTGCGCTTCAGGAGTAATCATGCATTTGCCATGTAATTCACGATCGGAACGTGAATGTGCCTGGTTGCCAGGTGATAATAAATCGGTAGAAATATCGCCGATACCTGCAATAAAGGTTACTACTTTAATTTCTTCCGCAACAGGAGGCAATCCGGTAAAGAATTCAGCTTTGGCGTAACTCTCTAATATTTCTTTGGCAATGGCATTACCATTTTGGTAAGCCTCTTTTAAACGATCGGTATCGGCATCATACAAGAATACCTGTGTTTTAAGCACATCGGCAGCTTTTTTGGCTTTATCTCCATTATCTGCCAAAGCAATATCCAATAAAACTTTAATGGAAGGTCCGCCCTTCATGTGTGATAGCAGTTCGAAAGCAAAATCAGGTGTAATTTCTGCAACAACAGTTTCGCCTGCAATAATTTCTTTTAAAAACCGGGCTTTAACGCCCGCCGCAGCTGTGGTACCCGGTAGGGTATTGTATATGAAAAAGTGAACAGCGTCTGCCCTGTTAAAATTGTTGACATTTTTGATCTGGTCGATGATTTCGCTTAATAACTCGGCGCTGTCAATAGGTTTAGGATGAAGACCTTGAATTTTTCGCTCTTCAATTTCCTTAATATAATCGTTATAAATACTCATCTTAGCTATTTATTCTTTTTGGCGAAGTTTGATGCAGTAAATACAACTTCTTAAAAGAATACTATTAATTGTGATTAATTTGTGGTTATCAGCCAAAAAAGTGAATTTTTTGGATAAAAACAAAAATAACAAAAAGCAAGCTTTTTATGGAATTCGAGCGGGTGATTGCGTAATTTGGAATTATTCTAAACAATCAGATTTTGTCTAATCGTTCTGCGGAACATCGCTATTAAAACTGCAGTTAGTACCGTCAATCGACCGTTCAATTCCGTACAGTTTTGTCCGTTTTTGAACAGTTGAACATCCATGGGTATGACTAAAACCTGTTCTGGCTTCAAAGGATAAGCATTAGGTGTTCTGGCACAGCAATCGCTAAAGCGAAGCGAAAGTGAAACCCTTTTCGGAGAAATGAGCTAACACCCTGGGTAATGCATATTCCAAACGATCAAATGCTTTTAAACTATCATGAAAAACAATGATAGAACCATTTTCGGTATGTTTGATTACATTTTGATAGCATTTCTCGGGCGAAAGATTAATGTCAAAATCGCCGCTGAGTACGTCCCACATCACAATTTGCAGTTGGAAGTTTTCCGTTTTTAGTTGGGATTCATACGCTGGACTCCCGACTTGAGACTTTAGACTTCGGATTTGGGACTTCTTTATCCTCCCGTAAGGTGGGCGAAAGAGGTGAGACTGCGTAAGTTCCTGGCATTTTAGCGTATTTTTGAGATAGGTTTCATCATCGGTTTTCCATCCCTTTAAATGATTAAAAGTATGGTTACCAATGGCATGCCCGTCCGTTTTTATATGTTCAAAAACTTCGGGATGTTTAACAATATTATCGCCGATGCAAAAAAATGTAGCTTTAGCATTAAAGACTTTCAAAGTTTTTAATACAAAATCTGTAACATTGGGTATAGGTCCATCGTCAAAGGTCAGATAAATGACTTTTTCGGTGCGGGATTTATTCCATAACAGCGATGGATAATACCATTTTAGCAGAAGCGGTGATTTGATCAGGTACATGTAACTCCAAAGTTAGTAAATGCCTGAACAGATTGAAATGATTAAAGTTGTTTATATTAGAATCGAAACAAATTATGAAGAGGTTTACCCATAAAAAGTTAATTACCGGATCTGCTTTGCTAGTGGCATTAAGTTTTAGTCAGCAAATGAGGGCTCAAGAAGTCATCAGCATCGAAAAAGCGGTCGAAAATACGTTGAAAAATAACTTAACCATCAAACAAGCTGCATTCAATGCCGCCATCAGCGAAGAAAATGTACGCCAGTCTAAAAACGCTTTATTGCCAGCTGTAAATGGATCTGTTAACCAATCTATGCAATGGGGAAGAAGCCAGGTAACATCAGGTTTGTTTTTAAACACTCAGAATTATAGCTTAAGTCCAAATGTTTCTGCCAATATGCAGTTATTTGGCGGTGGTGCGCTACTCAATCAAATCAGGCAGAATAAGTTATTGTTGGCTGTAGATCAAACCAATGTAGAAAAGGTTAAAAACGATCTGATATTGCAGGTGGTAACGGCTTACCTGCAGGTTTTAAATAACCAGGATCAGGTTAGAGCTACACAGCAACAATTAGAAGTGGCCAATGCTACTTTAAAAAGAGAGCAGGCGCTTTTAGACGTTGGTAATAAAACTTTGGCCGATATTTCGCAGGCCAAATCGCAGGCAGCAACCGCTGAACTTAATCTAACCAATGCCCAGAACCAATTGACCATATCTTTTTTAACTTTAGGGCAATTGATGGAAATTCAGCCACCGATGACGTTTAAAGTACAGCCGCCATTGGTTGACGAAATGAACAATATCCAGAATACTTATGTGCCAGGTGATATTTATAAACAGGCCCTAAACAGCTTTCCCGATATCAAATTGGCAAGTTTAAATACTAAGGCAGCAGAAAAAGGCATTGATGTGGCCAAAGGTAGTTATTATCCTAAAGTCAGTTTTGGCGGAGGTTTAGGATCTTTCTATCAATACCAGTTTGCTTTCCCCGGAAACAGTCCGTTTTTCAACCAATTGTCAGATAACTTTGGTAAATCTATTAATATGGGTATTTCCATTCCTATCTTTAATGGTTTTGCCACCCGATCAACTGTCAGAAAGGCCAAAATAGTATTCCAGCAACGTAAAACCGATGAGCAGATTGCCAAAAATAACCTCATCAAAGTAATTAATCAGGCGGTTGCCGATTTAAACGCGGCGCAAAGCAGGTATTCCTCTACGCAAAATGCTTTTCAGGCACAGAAGGATGCTTTTTATGTGATCGAGCAGCGTTACGCCGTTGGCTTAGTAAATTCTTTAGATTATAGTACGGCACAAACCAATAGAAATAAAGCTGAAATAGATTTTATCCTGGCCAAATACGATTTACTGTTCCGTGCCAAAGTAATTGATTATTATCTGGGCAAACAGATTGTTTTTTAAGACTAAAGCTAAAAGCGGAAAAACCAAAGGTTAAAGCTAAAAAACCAAAGCTGAAAGGATAGCCAGCATGATAAGCTTTCAACCTTTAAACATTACAACATTATCGAAATAAACGAAATACAATATAAATTATGAAACTGAAGCATATTATTATTACCGTAGTTGCTATCGTAGTCCTTCTGGTGGTGTTAAAACTGGCAGGAGTGATTGGTGGGAATAAAACCGAAAAAGTAACTACAGAAAAAGCATCAGATAAAACTGTTGTGGAAACAGTTACGGCAAGTGGAAAAATCCAGCCGGAAACCGAGGTTAAATTAAGCTCGGAAGTATCGGGTGAGGTGGTAGAATTAAAGGTAAAAGAAGGTGACATTGTTAAAGCAGGCCAATTGCTTTGTAAAGTACGTCCGGATGTATTACAATCGGGTTATGAAAGAACGGTGGCCACTTTCAACGCGCAGAAAGCCAGCGTGGCTGCAGCGCAACAACAACTTGCCCAAAACCAGGCTAATTTTGTAAATGCAGAAGCCACATACAAACGTAATGTAGAACTTTTTAATAAAAAAGTAATTTCAGCTTCAGAATTCGATGCAGCAAAAGCGGCATTTTTAACCGCCAAAGCTAATTTAGCCAGTGCAAAAGAAAATGTAACAGGCGCCAAATTTACTTTAGAGCAAACCGGTGCAAATGTTAAGGAAGCGGGGGCAAACTTGGCTAAAACCACTATCTATGCGCCGGTTGATGGGGTAGTTTCCAAATTATCCATTGAGCTAGGCGACCGTATTTTGGGAACTTCGCAGATGGCGGGTACTGAAATTATGCGTATTTCCAACTTATCCTCAATGGAGGTTAATGTTGATGTAAACGAGAATGACATTACCCGAGTTAAAATTGGCGATAAGGCTTCCATCGAAGTGGATGCCTTCTCTGACAAAAAGTTCAGAGGCGTGGTTACCGAAATTGCGAGTTCATCAACAGCTGTTGGAACTACTGCATCAACATCTGTTGACCAAGTAACCAACTTTTCGGTAAAAATCCGGATTACTGAAGAAATGGAAGGTAAGCAACAATCTATTTTCCGTCCGGGTATGTCGGCAACGGTTGATATAGAAAGCGAATCGTTAACCGGATTGGCCATCCCGATCCAGGCGGTGTTTACCGATAATGCGAAATCTGGTGGAAGCAACAATAACCAGGGCAACGAGGAAAATACCGATAAACAGAAATCGAAACTGACTGATAAAAAGGTAAAACAATTTGTATATACCTATGATGCCAAAAGTAAAAAAGTTAAAAAAACAGAGGTTACTACCGGTATCCAGAACGATCAGTTTATCATCGTAAAATCGGGTATTAAAGCTGGTGAGGAAATTGTAACAGGTCCGTATTCGGCCATTCAAAACAAATTGAAAGACGGGATGGTGGTAGAAAAAACAGCTAAAGACCAATTGTTTAGCAAAGACGGAAAAAAGTAGCCTTTTGAGGGGTAAGGTTAAAGGTTTGAGGTGTAGGGGGTTGCCTGTCTGCTTCACACTTTTGTCGTAAATATCTGTAAGAAATAGTAACTTGCCATCTTTAAGGTGTATTCCTAAGGTTAGGGTGTAAGGTTTAGGGTTTAAAGTATTCGTTTTAAACCTTAAGTCTTACACCTTTTGCCTTACACCTTTTACCTTAAACCTTTTCTATAATCATGGTGCCTAAAATAGCAATGATAGGGGGCGGGAGCTGGGCTACTGCCATTGTTAAAATGCTTGCAGATAATTTGTCTGAGAAAGAGATTTTTTGGTGGATGCGTAATGAAACAGCCATTGAGCACATTAAAAAATTTAAGCATAATCCGCATTACCTCAGTTCTGTTGAGCTAAAGCTCGATCAGGACCATATCTCGTCCGATATCCGTTCGATTATAGAATCAGCTGATTTTGTGATTTTGAATGTACCGGCTGCATTTTTAAAGGAAACCCTCGCAACCATAACACCTGAAGATTTAAAAGGAAAAAAAATAGTATCTGCCATTAAGGGCATTGTGCCGGAAGATAACCTGATTATCGGCGAATTTTTGCATGAAAAATACAACATTCCCTATCATGATATTCTGGTGGTAAGCGGCCCCTGCCATGCCGAAGAAGTAGCTTTTGAAAAACTATCTTACCTCACCATAGCCTGTACCGATGTAGAAAAGGCCACAGTATTTGCCTCTCTTTTAAGTACACGCTATATTAAAACCAATGTTTCTGACGATATTTTCGGTACTGAATACGCTGCGGTTTTAAAAAATATTTATGCGGTAGCCAGCGGCATTTGCCATGGCTTAGGTTATGGCGATAACTTTCAGGCCGTGCTCATCAGCAATGCCATAAGTGAAATGAAACGTTTTGTAGATGTGGTTCATCCAATAGACCGCGACATTAAAGAATCAGCCTATCTGGGCGATTTGCTGGTCACGGCTTACTCGCAGTTTAGCCGCAACCGTACTTTTGGCAACATGGTAGGGAAGGGCTACACCGTAAAATCGGCACAGCTGGAAATGAATATGGTAGCCGAAGGTTATTATGCGGCGAAATGTATGCACATCAAAAATCAAGGATACAATGTAGATATGCCTATTTGCAAAGCAGTTCATAACATTATTTACGAGAAACGGTCTCCACAGATTGAAATGAAGTTATTAGCCGAAAAATTGAGTTAAATGACATAAAATTTTCTGTTTATTTCAGCGGTTTCATCGTTAGATAATTTTGGCGATCCATGTTTTTTGTAAATCAGGGTTCGTTGCTATTCGGTTGGTGCAGTCCTTCTTTCCGCTCTTATCTTTTTGTGGAGGGTTTAGCAGGCATATTTTGGTTTCTGCACCAAAAAGGATAGCCGCTTCAATAAGGTTTATTGAATATGGGCCGGTGTAAGAAATCAAGAAGTATTTTGCCCGATATTGAGAGTTTTTACGTCGTTCTTTGCAGCAACTTTGTTCTTAGCCCCCTGCCCGTTGCAGGCGGGCGTTCAATGTCGTTAAGTTAAGGAAAAACATTGCAAAGAAAGGATTTAACCAGTATCTTTATGTCAGCCCTTATAAAGGAAGGCGAACTTTTTCCAGTTTATAGAAGGGCTTTTTTTACACACTAT
>NZ_CAJYOJ010000064.1 GCF_913776295.1 uncultured Pedobacter sp. | reverse complement strand
CGCCCACAATGTTTATCCCTTCGGAATATTTAACAATGTAGCCATCTTCGAAATGAACTTCTTTCATTTTGGCATCTTCCTCTGTTTTCTTGATCAGAAGGGTTCCTGTAATAGGTTTGTACTGGTTGTTTACCATCGCCTCGATAATTGAGGTGTCTTCGGTTGATTCGATCTCAATGTCGATGGTACCGCCGTAAACTCCGGAAGAGGGTCTTCCTTTCGCATCTACATCACGGTTTAACGCATAGGCACAGTTGAGCACATCGTACTCCTTGCCCGAAAAATTTAATCTAGCTTTGAAAGCCATAGTTTTAAAATTTAAAGGTTAAAAATTTGATTATCAGTAGCTTCCGCTACCGTAACCCATCAACCAAAGATCAGGCCAATCATTTATAAAAAACTCACAATGAAGGGATAACGACTCAAGAAACGGTTTGGAAAGCGCTATTGCGAATTAGAACAGGGGTTTTATAAAATGAAAATGTTAAAAAATTTCTAACATACTGAACTCAGACAAAAAAAACTACACAAAAAAATACACAAATTATGTAATTATTCTACAAATTGATACAATTATCCCCATGGTATTTAACATGCAAAAAAAATCCCCCAATTTAATTTGGAGGATTTTACTAAACGATCTGTCTAATGTTGTAATACTTTCGCAATTTCCTTTTCGATAGATTTGATCTCTTTTGGCTTAAGTTTTTTAGCTGTATCTGCTTTAGTTGCCGCTTTATCTTCCAGGTATTTAACTCCTACCCTTAAGGCCTTCAAGCCTGATACACCTTGAAGCTCATCCAATTCAAGCTGTTCTAAATCGTCGTTTAAATAGCCCTGAACCTGCATGTACTTGATATACTCGATATACTCCTTAGCTTCTTCCGGATTAAAGTAAACCATTGAGATTTTATGCGGTTGTGTTAAACGCTCCGTAGTGCCTTTTATCATCACTTTATCAATACGTTTTTTCACTACTTCGTAACGTATATTATAAGCTCCTTCTACATCGAAACGGCGCTCATCATTCCTGAAACTAATATCGATAGCATTTGAATGGATAAAAATCAACTGCGTAGTTTCGAGTGCACATGGCATTTCGGCGATTAAATCCTTTGATAACCGGGCAATATCAACCATAGAGGTAAGCTGCCACAAACGGATATTTTTCAGGTAAAGTAAATCGAAGGGTTTTTCGGGTGCAATATCTTGTCCGATATAAATATCGTACTCTACCCCATCGGTTCTGAACTTGGCAAAATAGCAAGGATAAGAAGCCTGCAGCTTCGATTGCGATTTTCCCAGGTACTGGCTCACTTCGGTATTGATGAGCTGCATGGAAACCTCAAGCTGCCTGCGGTTCTCGAATGCAGAGCCGGTTTCGGGCACCACCACTTCGAAATACTGATCAATGACTTCAGCGGTGTCAGGGTGGTTTGCTTTAATGATCGATAAGAAAGGGTAAACCTCAACTTCCAAAAACTCGTTCAACTGGCTTTCTTCGTTTGAAGAAGCAAAATCCCCTATTCTTTTAATCCAGTCTTTACAGTTGAAAATCAGCTTATCAATTAATTCTAACGCAACGTTTTTACTGATGAATTTTAACGTATCAATTAAGGTCTTCAACTGTACTTCCAAATCATTTTTTAACGCTTTATTACGCTCGGTAGTAGAGTTGCGGATATCAATCGCGCCAAAAAGCGGGTACAAATGTTTAAAGGTAATGGTTTCGATTTCTTTCAGCTTGTGATAACCATTATTCTGCTGCAGGAAGTGCCAAACGGCCTCGTTAAATTTCCACTGAACGGAAGGCTGTAAGGCGGTAAATTTATCCATCAGGATTTCGTCCATTTTGGCATTAAATTCCTCAATGCTGTATTGGAAAAGCTGACCGATCAAAGGCATCGCCGGACGCAACCTGGATAACAGTTTATCATCAACTGCTACTGCATCTTTGGAATACACTTCTAATACCCCGGCCAATTCTTTATTGTAATAAATAGGCAGTACCGAATAAGAATTAACACCGGCAGCTTTTAAAACCTTTAAAAAGGGGTCATTCTCTATCTGTTCTTCTTTAATGGCACTTACAAATATAGACCGCGGATTTTCCTTGTATTTATCAACCAGTGCGTAAAAAACTTCTTCTTCTAAATTGGAAGCCTTTGCCGAATTGATGAGCATACTTTGAGAAAACTCCTGATTATCAAATACCAGCTTATTGTTAACCGTTAAAAAAGGCATCAGACCGAACTCCAGCTTACTGTTACCACTTAGTGTTTTTAAAGCATGTATGACGTGGCTATATGCTTCAGTTTGGTAGTTATGATCAACCAATGCACCACGGATACCTTCAATAGAGTGCTGTAGCGTAACATCCGTAATGGAAATGATGCTGAAGCCTTCAAAATGGAAATTTGTCAGCGGCAGGTGTTCCAGCAGGTATTCCAATTCAGTTTCTTCCTGGAAATGTTTACTCAGCGCCTCAAAATTCAGCTCAGGTAAATCACCCTTGTGCATAATATCTACAAACTTGGTATCGGTCTGGATATTATAGTATTGCGTAAGCTTAGTATCCTGATTAATGTGTGCATAAATAATCTCATTTTTGAGTACGGAAGTAAAATTATAGAAACGCCCCAGAATGATGTTATAGATAAATTTAAGCTGTTTTTTCTCAACAGGCTCGTTATCTTTGGTTACTTTACTTTTAGGATCGTGATCCTTAAAAAATTTATAGAATGCATTGGTACTAAAGAAAATCTGATCTGGAATGGGTGTAGTTAATGCCCAAAACAAATCGTCTTCATTATCCATTAAAGGGGTTAGAATGGTAAAAATTAATTCTAAAGTATCTTTATATTGAGATAAATCCTCCGCACTGATATTGCCAAGCAATACATCATCCTTTTCTATTTTTTGAAGTAAAAACCTGTAAAATTCAGATTTGACTGATTTTTCTGTTTTCAACCTGCCTTTTAAATATTCCACAAGCGGGCGGAAAGACAGCGCTGAATCTACCTGGCAATGTATACATTCGTTTTTATGTATCTGTATGACATTGGTGTTCATTGTATAAGTTTTGCTATAGGGTAAAAATTATATTTTTCTAATATGTTACTAATCAACTGCAAAGATAGGTACTATCCCGTCGGTTGTTAGTCTGCTGAACGTAAATACTTTGGTAAAACATCCATCATACAGTTATACAAATTTAGTACCTAAAATTGATTGACACGTACGGATACCATCCATCTGTGGAATGTCCCATTACAAATCGCACAACCGTGAGTGATGCGGGAGCAAAATAAACCCCTCCTCCTACGCCATGATGCCAGATTGTTGATTTTTCGTCACGTTTCCAAACCCTGCCCACATCATAAAAGCCGAGCAAGCCAACTTGTCCGGGTAAAACATAACTTACCAGATCCCCAAGCTTTGCCCGAAGTTCTAAGTTATTATAAAACATATGTTCACCAGCAAACCTAAACTGCCGATAGCCTAAGAGATTGCCCTGACCGCCTAAAAATAAGGCCTGGTAAAATGCAGGTTTACCCACAGTTATTCCTCCGCCGAAACGATCGGCCAGAATAAAGTTCTTTCTGCCATCTAAATTTTTGTAAAGGGCAATGCTTCCTGTAAACTGCGCTATAGAATTAGAATATTTATTTACGCCTTTATAGCCTAAAAGTTTAAAATCTACAAAACTGCCGAGTGTTGGCAAAAGGTCGTTATCCCGGGTATTATTGGTAAAGTTTACAAATGCGCCGGCAAACATCTTTTCGTTGCGTACGGTTAAGCTATCTGAAGAGTGCAACTGGCTGGTATTTTCGATAAACCGGCCCTCGTTATCTTCTTTGTTAAATTTATAATACTGAAAAGCAGGCCCCACGCTGAAGGAAGATTTTGGACGGCGCCAGCGGAGGGCAGCATCAACCTGATAGAGGTTAAAACGGGCCCGGTAGTACCTGATCTCATCGCCATGTTCATCAAAACGGGTTTCGTTACCAAAACCAAAGAAATTTTGTGTATTGTTCGGCGCAAAAGCATCGCCTTTTAAAACAAAATCGGCTTTACCCAAAGCTTTTAACCACTCACCTTTATAATTGAACCTAAAAGCTTTGGTAGAGAAAGAATGTAAAAACGAAACCGTTTGCGAATTGCCATAAGGTTGTTTTCGGAAACCCGGGTTGGTTTGTTTATAGATTAAGCCTAACAAAACACCATCATCCTGATTGTAACCCGCATTTAGTAACCAGGAACTGCGACGGTACATATCTTTGGGGATGTAACTAAAATTTGAAGTATCATTAGAGATGATCTTCCTGATCTTATCCTGATCATTGCCCAGATAAGTTGCTTTGGTAGTGCGCCCATAAAGCCTTACACTACCATTACTGTTGGCAAAATCGTAAACTTTATTGCCCTTGCCACCAATAATCCGCAGTTTAATTTTCGAGTTTTTATTATCCAGTATCAGGCTGTCATTACCGTTATGCATATATACCCTGATCTCTTTGGTTACCTTCGGATCAAATTTCCGGTCAAAAAGCTCATCTTTGATATTGCCTTCCTTCGAAATTTTATTGATTTTTACCCGTAGGCCGTCATTAGCAGCGTCAGTGATCTGAATGAGTTCATTTTTATTGCTTACTTCAATATCTACAATGCGGTTAAAGAAGTGGTAATATTGGTTCATCAATTTTGGCAGGGTAGCAATCCGATTTCGGAGCTGTGCCATAAAGGCATCGTGATGTAATGAATAACTCGGTTCAGGCAATTTTTTTAATGCTCTTTCAAAAACGGCATCATTGTAATTTGCACAGAAATCTTTCACAATTTTATCAAATTCCTCCTCATCAATATTGGCAGTCCAGCGGCTGCTGATTTCTCTTCCCTCCCATAAAAACCAATTAATATCTTTTATACCGCGCTCATAGCCCTGCATCATGGGCAATAAAGAAGAGGATTGCGTATAACGTTGCAAAAGTCCGTCTGACCTGAAAAATACCTGGTCGCGATCTCGTGGAACCGGTGAATAAAGAGAACCATCTTTGGTTTTAGTTTCTTTCCAGCGCCATTGGTCTTCATGCCTGTCCCAATCGCCTAATAATACATCAAATGCCCTGGCCCTAACCCATGCCGGTCCATCTAATCTATTATCGTTATCTTCGGTAAGTTTTTTATCCATCTTCGGAGAATTGTCTGATTCTCCTGTAGGTTCCCTTTCTTCGAACAAACATAAGGTATTGGCAAAAGCGGGTTCAAATTCTCCGAGGTTATCATCTGGCGACACCCAGCCGATGATGGGGTTGCTATGTGCAATGCCACCAGCTTCGGCAAGTTCTGGCACTACCAGCGCCGAAAAAGGATGTTGCGCCGACATATTATCTTTTAAAATATCTTTGGCAAATGTTTCGCGCAATGCTGCAGGTAACAACACCTCCGGAAATTTTTCTACACTGCGCAATACGTACTCTTTACCATTTTTATCTTCTAATCGTAACGATCGAGATTGGTTACCCCCGCCACGTTTTGTGGCTTTTAAACCTCCCATCATCTGGGAAATCCGCAGTACAGGCACTTTTGTTTTTGCAGCGTATTCTTTGCGGTAATTTTCGCCAAAAATAACGCGGTGAAAACGTCCGACACTATCGTATTCTGGTTTTACGCGTACAAAAATACTGTCAGCCGTAATCGGTTTATCTCTGTTTCTGATCTTTTTCGGTATGGTTTCAAATTTTTTGGTATAACTGTAAACTTTTTTAACGCTCGTATCTGAATAAATATAATATTCATAACGCATATCGTTGTTTTTCAACTGATCGGCCACCACATAACCTTGCTGCATTTCGTGAAACAACGAGGCTTTACCTTCTTTATTGGGTGATACTTTGGATCCTGAACCGCTGATCACCTGCAGTTGTTTTCCTTTGATTAACTGGAGGCCATGTTCATGCCCGGCAACGTAGGTCACGTTTGGATAATCGCCAAATACACCGGTAACCGATTTGATCATATCTTTATAAGCCGGATGGTTTAAATCTTCGGGGCTTAATAAGGTAGAACGTAATAAAGGATAAACAGAACCCAAGCCAGGCAAAGGGATATAAAGATTTTTATTCAAAGATGTTAACGGGAAAAGATGGTTCCTTAAATTAAAATAACCACCGTGGGGGCCATAACTCTGGAAGGGATGGTGAGATGCCAAAAGGATTACTTTATCTTTATTTTCCGCCAGTAATTCGTCCATTTTTACCAGCACCTCATCTTTAGTATGGCAATCGCAATCATCATTAGGATTAGTTTTATTGTACGGGAACAACCACCATTCGCTATCGTAGGCGATGATGGTCAGTTTATCTGTCAGGTTGATGGCTACGGGGTCGGGGCAACCATTATCAGGGATTAGTTTAAGCAAAGGATCATTCTGTTCTCTGAGAAAATCGCCCTGGGCTTTAATTTTAGCAAGGCCTTTTGGTCCGGACTTATCCCAATCGTGGTTTCCTGGAATAAAATAAACCGAAGCACCCATTTTGCGCATCGGTTCAAACTGCGAACGCAGAATCTTTTTGGTTTCCTCTTCTTCTACACTGCCAGGCAAACCCATTCCGGTTGGGTAAATATTATCCCCGAGATATAATACGGTAGTTTTCTTAGGGAGAATCTGCTTTGCTGCATTTTTTAAATCCTGCATTTGGGCAGCGTTCATTTCGCCTGCATCGCCAAAGAGAATTACACGATATTTTACGTCATCCTGTGCAAAGGCAATGAAACTGATTAAAAATAAGATGGTAAAAAGGGTAAAGCTTTTAATCATATTTTCGGCATTTGTATAAAGGTAGTGATTTTAAAATTTAATTTTTTTTCAGGAATTTCACCTGGTGCGCCATCGAGCTTTATCATCAATAATGAGCTGTCATCCTGCGCTCGTTGCAGGACTTCTTTCATTATCCTACACGGGGTTTCGAAAGGCTCAACAGGAGTAATTTAAAGTAAATTACGACTTATAGTACAACTTCAATCTATAAGGAAGAAAAGATGCTGAAACAAGTTCAGCATAACGATTTCTTCAGTAACCATACTTATTTTTTCAACTTGAACATTAAAATATTTCCTGCGGATAGTGTTCCTCCTTCATTAGAGATATACAGGTTATTATCGCGATCAAAAGCAATCCCTTCCGGCTGGTTAAATAAATTTGGATCTAAGGGATACGTTGTTTTAACCTTGAAGTCAGCATCTGTCACTACCAATAGTTTATTTACTGAAGAAAGGACATACCATTCGTTTGTTTTCGGATTTTTAGCCAGTGCAGATGGACGGAATCTCGATTTTTCGCTCCCGGAAGCTTTTTGAATGGCTTTATGCGAAAGGCTAAATTCTCCGGCTGCTGTTAGCGAAGCATCATCAGCCACTTTAAAACCGTAAATACTGGAAGCTTTTGCCTTAGAATCGGCTTTGCTATCCTTGGTGAGTACATAAATCATGCTGTTTTTTTCATCGGCGGCCAATCCTTCATATTCGGCTTTCGGTATAAGATCTTTGGTTTTGGTTACATTGGTAGCTTCTGGCTTACCTAGCTCAGTAATGGGAAAAGTGTGCAATTCGCCGTTACTTTTTAAGACAATGAAATAATTTTTGATGATGGTAACGTCTTCGTAATCTCCTTTGCCTCCAAATTTGGTATATTTTGATTCCTTATCGCCTAAACCCAGGTGAAAAAGGTCGCCATCTTCATCCTGGATGGCAAATACTTCTTTGGGATCGCCATTGTGAAATACAATACCAGAAATTTCGAATAGATTTTGCGGCATGTTATATTTTACCGGATTGGCGAGATCGTAAGGAAAATCTGATTTTGCCGCTCCGCCTGCAGAAACGTTTTCTGTTGAATCCTTTTGTTTATCATCGCGGCTACTATTCACACAGGATACGCTAAGAAAAGCTGAAGCGATTAAAAGACCTGAAGCCAAAAAAGTTTTATTGTATTTCATAAGGGTAAAATTTAATGGTTACGTACCATGGTCTGTGTCCTCACAGACTATGGGTAAAATCATTCGTAACTATAGTCAGGTGGTCTGTGAGGACACAGACCACGGCATATGATTTCTCCATTTCGCTGCGCTTCAGTCAAAATGACGACCATATGGAGATGTTACAGACCATGGTTATTATTATTATTTATTTTTCAAAAACTGATAAATATCATGTTGAGAAGAAATAAGAACCTTACCAGTTTTAACCGGAATATTTTCCATGTTTTCATCTATACAAACCGCCTGCACGTTATCTTGTTTTTGTATTGCTATAATATCTAACATTTCTTTCTTAATCTGCTCATCGTAAACCGGAAAACAAACTTCAATTCTTCTGTAAATATTACGGTTCATCCAATCGGCAGAGCCTAAATAAACATCGTATTTCCCCAGGTTATTAAAAATGAAAACACGTCCATGTTCGAGGTAACGATCTACAATACGGGTAACTTTGATATTTTCGCTCATCCCTGCAACTCCAGGAATCAGGCGGCAAATGCTCCGTACAATCATTTCGATCTTTACGCCAGCCGATGATGCCTCGTAAAGTTTGTTAATTAAAACCTTCTCCTCAAGGTTGTTCATTTTAATGGTGATGCCTGATGGTTTACCTTGTTTGGCATGTTCAATTTCCCTATCAATAAGGTTAAGAAAAACCTGTTGTAAATTAAACTGGGCTACTAATAAATGCTTAAAATTAACCTGGTCGGGCGATGTGGGCTTAACCCGTTTGGCCAGAAAAATAAAAAGTAACTCTACTTCGCGTAGCATTTCTTTATTGGCCGTCATTAGAATATGATCGGTATAAAAAGCAGCTGTACTTTCGTTAAAATTTCCGGTGGCAAACAAACCAACGTAACGCATTCTATCGCCAATCTTACGTTTTACCAGGGCCACTTTGGCATGAACTTTTAATGCAGTAACACTATAAATAATATCAACGCCGGCATCTTTCATTTTTTTTGCCCACTTGATGTTATTGGCTTCATCAAAACGCGCTTTAAGCTCAACAAGTACGGTCACCTTTTTACCGTTTTTTGCTGCACTGATCAAAGCATTAACAATTTTAGAATCGCTGGCCACGCGGTAAAGCGTTACGTAGATTTCCCTGACCTGGGCATCAATAGCCGCTTCGTTAAAAAACCGCAAAACACTGTCATAACTCTGGTAAGGCGTATGTACAATAATGTCATTTTTATAAATGGCTTCGGTTAATGAGCCATCAATCAGGTCGGTATTACATATTTTTGGCCAGTTCTGGTTGGATAATTCTGGTGAACTGACCGGAAAACCCATAAAATCTTTCAGGTTATGGTACTGTCCACCTTCCATCCTATTTGCCTTTTTAAGGTTAAACAATTTTTTAAGCAGTTCGAATACATCTGCGGGTATGCCGGGTTGGTGGAGGAAACGTGTGGCCAAACCCAAATCGCGTTTCAACAGTTGTTTTTCGAGCTGTTCTGATAAATTGCCGGTATATTCATCCTTCAAATCCAGTTCGGCATCCCGGGTGATTTTGAAACTATAACATCCGGTTACTTCGGCCTGTGGAAAAATACGATCTAAATGAAAACGTACAATATCATCCAAAAATACCACAAAGGTTTCACCCCCCGATTCGACTTTGTAAAAACGTGGTAACTGACTGGAAGGAATGTTTACAATCACCACTTCTGCATCTTCTTTCGTTTTTAAAGTAATCAGAAAATAAAGCTCATTATTGGATGGGAAAAAATCGGAATTGGCATTTAAATACACCGGCTGCAAAAAGGCCGTTACCTGGCTTAGAAAATACCGGGTTATATTTTTTCGGATTTCAGCCGGGAACGGCTCTCCATAAATTAGGTTTATTTTATTTTCTTTGAGCAATGGAATCAGTTCTGATTGAAGCAACTTGCCATATCGTTGTTGCTGATCAAAGATAAGCTGATTGGCCGTGCTTAACAACTGATCATCGATTTTGATGTCATTATCATCTCTGTTGCTCAATTTCTCCAAAGCGAGCAATACTGGCATTCTAACCCGATAAAACTCATCAAGGTTGGATGAGAAAATTGATAAAAATTTGATCCGTTCTAAAAGCGGAACGGTATTTCGCCCGGCTTCCGTTAAAATACGCTCGTTAAATTTTAACCAGCTTAAATCCCGATTAAAAAAAGAGGTTTCTACTAGCTGCTCCATTAAAGTTTACCGTAAGCTGCGTAAGCAATTACAAATGCCAATACGGCTGCAATCAAACCAAACATGAAGATATTATAGGCCAGGCGGATGAGTTTATATTTTCTGCCCAGCACTACCCCTTGCGAGTATACGTCGGTAATTAATGTGCCGTACAAAAAATCCTTATCATTCATTACCTTAATCATCCCGTCTGTATAACTAGGCAAACTCATTTTATAAAAGTTGCCGAAAAATAATAGGTTTACCTTTTTCTTATCCATATCTTCCTGCGTAAATTCTCCTGGTGGAATAGAGGGACGGGTGGATAAAATGGAAACAACAACACAAGTTAAACTCACCATCAATAAAATAAATGTGGGGATAATCAGGTTGCCATGATCTTCCAGGCGCCTTAATAATAAACTCACGATTAGAGAAAGCATGATGGAATTTACGGTAATGAGGATGTGTGCCTTATTATCGGCCATATCACTCAACCTTTGGTTATTGGCCGATGTTATCCTGAACATCGTTTCAATTCCCTTATCCGGTCTGTTTTCTTTATCTTTTTTCTTTTTCTCGGTAACAATAACCGGTGCAAAGTTTTTGGGTTCTTCGAGTTCGGTATTGATTACTTCCTGTGCGGTTAGTTTGCTTTTCAGTTTCTCGATGTTTTTTTGCTTCTGATCGCTTAACAACAAATTGGCATAATCGGTATGGTAATGATGCGATTCCAAAAACTGGATATCTTTTTTGCGCCAGTCTGATTTGCTGATGTCCTTTTTATAAATCCGTTCGTTCTCTTTATGCATCAACTTTCCTTTTGCGCGGAAATCGGCCTGCCCTAAATGGAAAAGATCAGCATCACAAAGGATTTTATCAATTTCACTTTTAGGATTTTGTGGAATTTTTGTAGCCAGTATTGCGCTTTTAACCTGATCACGAATCTCCTGGCTTACCTGATGCCTGGTTAAAAAATCATCAGCCAATGTCGCTCCTTTTGCCTCGTGGTTTAACGCATCTTCAAAATATCCGGTATCATGAAAATAGGCGGCTGTCGTTACCGTAAAAAAATCCTGTTCGTTTAACTGGTAGTGATTGGCTATCTGCTGTGCAGCATTTACCACTTCCTGCGTATGTTCCAGGTTGTGGTAAACCAAACGCGGATCGCTATGGGTATGAAAATAATCAACCACATACTTTTCTACACCTTCCTGCAGTTTTTTATAGTTCATGAGCGTATGTTGATTGTAATTGGATGGGACGAAAAAAATGCATTTTATTGAAATATGTTTGAGACAAAAAACTAGACAATAATTTATTGAGATAAAATTAAATTATTTTTTTAAAAACGATACAGATCGGCACTCAACAAAAATAATAGGCTGTTTATTTTACAATAAGATTAAAGCCCATATGAACAAACGTTACTGTTTATCGAACTAAAAGCACGGTATAAAGCTCAATAAGGTTGATATAGATTAGATTCTCTTTCAACGTGTCACCTGATCGGCCATTTGCGATAAACCTAAAGCTACTTTCTAACGACGATAATTTTGCGTACCAGTGCTGCTGCTGATCCATCGGTAAGTTGTACAACACTCCCATTTTTCCAGTATTGCGCTACATTAGTTCTGCCATTGGTTCCTGCCCCGTAACCACCTACAAAAACATCAGCGTCAGAAACCGCAACAGATAAACCAAACGTACTTTCAGGGCCATTGGATAAAATGACAGGGGATCCGTTTTTCCAATATTTTGCCGCAATTGCATTATTTCCATTTGCACTGCCCGAACCTGCCACATATACGTCATTTCCATTTACAAAAATCGAATAGCCTCGCACATCTGCATTACCATCGTTAATCAATACCGGACTGCCCAGGTTTTTACTGTACCTCGTTCTTGATTGCCCGGCGCTATTATAGGTTTCAGACCAGAGAAAATACAAGTCGGTACCTGATACGGTTATAGCCTGGTTATCAGCTGCTGTTGAGCGGTCTGAAAGGTCGAAAAGTTGCCCGTTCTTCCAGTAAACGGTTATTGAGCTAAGCCAATCTAAATTCCTCCGTTCACCAATCACATAAACATCATTCCCGAGTAAGGCTATGCCAGTGGCAAGGGAAGACTGTGTATCATCGGTTAATACTATAGGTGTTCCGTTCTTCCAATATTTTGCCTGGTAGATTGATTTTCCAGACACCGTTTCCTGTCCGGCAATATACACATCATTTCCCTGTATAAATATGTCATTGGCAAAAGCATCACGGCTCCCATCCGTTAGCGAGACGGATACGCCATTTTTCCAATATTTGGCCACATACTTACCTGAAGCATTAACTTCATAACCTGCAATGTACACATCATTTCCGGCTATCACCATTGCGGTTGCATCAGAAGCCAGGCCGGTGTTACCGAGATTAACAGCTTTCCCGTTTTTCCAGAATTTAGCTACATTACCTTCCCTCCCGGCTACATAGATATCAAAAGGTTCTGGCTGAGTTGGGGTGGGTTCGTCTATCGTTTTCTTCTTGCAAGCCGGTAATGCTACACTTAAGGTAAGTAAACACAATAATGCTGTTCGTAAATGCTGCTTCATATTTTGGTTTTATTTCGGAGATTGAACAACCAAAAGTGTATATAGTTTCGACGTTTTACATTTATTTTTAAAGTAGAGCTACCGGATTCATTTTAAAAGAAAAAAATATTTTCATTTCTTTTATCTGATTCCAGATCGTATCTTTTCCAAAGGATGCTGAAATAAATTCAGCATGGGGATTACCTAAAAATTAATTATCAAACTCAGGTAGTTATGTGTTAAGCTAAAAACGGAGCGGTTATCCAACCAGCTCCGATCATCATTAACTAAAAATCAGCAACTTAACTGCCATCTTCCTTTATTACGTGAAATACTCCGCATAATAAATAATTCTAAATGTGATCGTTGCTAAAAAATTAAACATACTGATCAATAATTTATTCTACTACCGCTACAAAACCACCGCGTGGCAGGCAGTTAACTTTAACCGGCTGTCCTTTACGCCAAACCTGAGTTTCTGTTTTAAAAGATTTATCATTTCCACCATCCTGAATGATACGGATGTTCGCTTGCTTATTTTTCAAAAAATCTAAATTAAAAGCTAATATTTTTGCATCTTCCTGCCCATTTAGTCCTCCGATGTACCATTTAGTACCACGTCTTCTTGCCATCACCACGTGCTTGCCAGGATAACCATCTAGTAAGCGTGTTTCATCCCAGGCGGCTGGTACGGTTTTCAGGAAGTTCTTTGGTGCATCTGGTAGTGCATAGTAAGCTTCAGGGCGATCTGCAAAATGTTGTAAGGCCGATTCAAATACTACAGAAAGAGCCAACTCATGACCGTAAGAGGTGATATGCGGGTGCTGACTATTAGAAAAGGTAACCGGGGTATAATCCATCGGGCCAATCACATTTCTGGTGAAAGGCAAGGTCGTATTATGTACACCTGCTTTGTTGGTTAGGATATCACTGTTATTGTACCATTCTGCACCATAAACTGCTTCTACAGACATTAAATTTGGATAGGTTCTTGACCAGCCACGCGGAATCGTAGCGCCATGAAAGTTTACCATCAATTTATGATCTGCAGCATCCTGAAGGATATCCAGATACAACTTTATCATATCCTACTGGTCGCCAGCAAAAAAACCCACTTTAATTCCATAAACCCCGATTTTATTTAACCATTCGAACTCTTTGATGCGTTTTTCTCGGGTTCTCATGCGGTCTACAGGTGTAGCATCAGACCAGTCTGTCGTACCTGAATTGTACCAGATTAAGGGTTTAATGCCTTTTGATTTGGCATAATTAACCGCATCTTCCAATTTTCCGCCATTGCCCATTACATCCCATTCCCAATCGATCAGCACATAAGGCCAGTTCATTGCCTTGGCCAGGTTGGTATATTCCACCGCTTTTTGATAGTCTTTAGATCCATGGTTGTAAGCCCATTAAATCCAAGCCACCGCACCGGGTTTGATCCAGTCTTTTTGTACAATACGACTTGGTTCACTAACATCAGTAATCAGGGTAGATTGTACCACAGTTGCCAGGCTTCCGATCATTACAGTATGCCACTGCGACTTCCATGGCAGCTTACTCACATCACCTTGTTGCTCAAAGCCTTTTCGACCGGCAGCATAGCTCACTTTATATTCATTTAAATCGGCTTTATTGTTCAATTTGGAGGCCGCATTAAACGCACTGTTTCCTGCTTCAGAGATTAAGTACCACACCGGTGCCTGCCTGGATTTAAACAATGCCGGATATGACCATTCCTGCCCTTTTTCACCTTTTCCACTGGTGCTATAAGGATAAAAGTCTTCGTATCCCGGATCATAAGCCTGCGCCCAACGTTCTGTTTGAGCGGGAATATTAAAAGTGGTATATTCATCTTTGATGTTAACGGCTTGATTAGACCATTTGGGCAAAACATACCTGAATGCGATACCATCATTGTAAACCCTGAAAACGATATTCAATAGCTTACCATTAGCGTTTGAAAAAGAAAAGGTACCCTCATTGGCATTATTTTCACAAAGTTTGCGTTTTCCGCTCACCATTTCATAGCGGGTATCAATACGTTTTATTGTTCCGGTGATTTTCAGCGTCAGGTTTTTAAATTGTTCCTGGTCTGTGTACAATCCTAATTGATTATTGGCCATAATGCCCCACCATTTTCCATTGTTTTGGCAATACACCTGAAACCGCGCAGAAGCGGTGGTATCATCCGCGCCCTGTGACTGGTAATCCAAAACCAATTTGATTTTTCCATTAGGAGAAAGAACCGGAAAAGACTGTTTTTTTTGAGCAAATACCACTGTGTTGCCACACCAGGCTAGTATGCTACAAAGGATGATAATAATTTTTTTGATCGGAGTTCTCATGATTTGTACAGGTTCGTTTGGTGTTTAAATTATTCTGTAACCAGTTGCCAACTGAAAACGGTGCCATCTTTTCTATTGGGTGAAGTACCTGGCCAGTCTGCACCGTATAATTCTCCCGTTTTAGGATCTAGCCCTACAAAGCGGTTGGTTTTTAAGGATAGCAACATACATTGTCCCCTTAACATATCCTGCCACATGAACAGACTGCCCGGTGTTTCATCTTTCATCAAGCGGACATCTGCTGATAAGCCTAAACTGGTAATGGTCAAAAATCCGGTTCCATTAAGCGCCTGAAGGGCAACTTTCCCCTGTCCACGATCCAACACACGGAATTGATAAGCGACATCCAGGTCGTCATTATAAGCGCGCCCCGGGCAAAGCATGCCGTGTGGATTTGCCCACAGCTGGCGTCTATCAGCGAGATTGGTTAGTGTAATCACTTTCCCCAGCGGCAGATTTTTTGATCGGTCGGCCAAAGGTTCTGTTAACTTAAAATGATCAAATTCGGCATAACCACCCTCTTTTCCTTTGGTGTTGTAAGCAAAAAGCGCATACCGGGTACCTTGAAAGGTTTTAAGTTGATAAGGCATACGAATGCTGTCACCTACATTCTCGAAGGTTTTGCCATCTGTACTGTAACTCAACTGGGCAATATCTTTATCAAAATTACCAAAGGCGCGTAGATAAATACGTGGAGATTTTAATGGTTTATCAATTGTTTTTTGCTGATACTGATCAAACATCCTGAAAATAAGTTTATTCCCCTCGCGGATGATCCCCATCCAGGCATAGGGAATATTCATTAAACCCAGCCCGGCCAGATCGCCATCTTTTAAGTGCTGACCATTCAATTCTACCGTAGCCTCTGATTCTGGCCCTACCCCCCGCTGGGTCAGGGTATTTCTCGCCAAAAGGAAATCTTTTGCCGGTAAAGTGTGCAGGCGCAGGCTTCCCCCCTTCAACTGCCATTTGCGGTCAACAGGATTGTGGTTCCATTGCCAGGCAGAAGCTAACTGCGGTGCATCGAAATTGTCATTGCGTTGGTAAGGTACCTGTGGAAGATCAGGTTTGGTTACATTGGGTTTAAACCAGGTTCGTGGCGACCTGCCCAGGTTGCCTTCAATGCCATAAAAAGGCCAACCTTCTTTCCAGGTAACAGGCGACAGAAAGGTGGTACGGCCTACTGAACGAAAATCCATCATCGAAAAACCCCACCATTCGCCATTTGGCAGATCGACAATTCCGCCCTGATGCATGGGTACCGAAGCAAAAAGCTGATCACTCTGTTGTACCATGCTCAGTTTTGCATCGGCCGCAGGTAGCGCAGAATCTAACCACATATTTTGGGTAAACCATCCCAGTGAGGTCCCCATGGTTTCTTTCGCGCTCACTACCGTAGTTTCATAAGGGCCAATGATATTGGTAGCTCTGGCGCACTGCAACCGGCCATTGTCGGCATTGGTAATGTAATATTTACCATTGATTTTGTACAGGTGGTTTCCCTCGCCCATGGCATTTCCCTTCGGAATGATTACCCGATCGCTGCCCTCCACAAAACCGCTGAGATCATATTTCAATTCAATTAGCTTAATTTCGCCAACGCCATAAACCACATAGATTTTATCATTTTCAAACAAGACCGAAAGGTCGTAAATATGGCGTTTAAGCTGGTGTTGTTTCCATGGCCCGGCAGGATTTGTAGCCGTAAAAACCTGTAATCCATGGTGATTTACATTGGAAAAGATATAAAAAACACCATTATGGTGCCTTATACACGGTGCCCATATGCCTTGGCCGTATGCCTCTTTACCATTGGTCAGGTCAAATTCTTCTCCCAGCGTAAAACGATCCATGGCATAACTCACCAGCTTCCAGTTCACCAGGTCTTTAGAGTGCAGCACCGGTAATCCCGGTACACTGTGCATGGTGGTACCGGTGAGGTAAAAGTCATCCCCTACACGAATCAGATCCGGATCAGAGAACTCGTCATAAAAAAGCGGATTGGTATAGGTACCATTTCCATTATCTGCCGTCCAGGATTGTGCGTTCAGCATTAGCGACCACAACAAGCCCAGGAAAGTTAAAACATAAATTCGCAACAAGTTTTGTGATCCAGAACGAACCAACCAACCTAATACGGCCTGGGTATCCAGATACATCGTTTTGCTATTGTCCATAATCATAATGAAGATAATCTACATCAATATAACCTCCCTTAGCTAAAGGATTAAAATTATAAATGGCTATCCTGTCGCCACGATAAGATCCCCATTGTAATGGATAAGGCTCGCCAAAAGTTTTAAACGCCTTACCATCCAAACTGTAGCTGAAGGTACTTTTACCATCCAGTCCCCAAACTGATCGTAACCAGATATCATTGCCCTTAATTTCAGGGCCAGGCGTAGATTGATTTTTAGTACTAAATACCAGTTTTTTTACAGACCCAGCACACTCAAAACCGATGGTAGCGTATTCTGGTGCACCAAAATGAGATAAACCGGCTTTTTGTCCATCGGCCATTCCACGGAGGTCAAACTTTGCGGTAACAATATTTTTAGACGTACGGTAAACCCTTTGGGTTAGGGTGTTCCCCGCAGAAAGAATATTGTCTTTCAATGGTTTAAAAGCATTTAAGCGCAACCAACCCTTTCTTTTGGATAAAGACCATTCATCTTTTTTGGGCTGGTAGTTCCACTCCCACTGTGGCGCAATGGTTTTGGCATTAAAATCATCACTGCTTTTTGGTTGCGTTTTGCGGGTACCTTTTACTGGCATTGGTGCCGACCATACCATTTCTCCGATACCCCTGGCATTAGGCTTTCCGATTACCGGCCAGCCTTCCAGCCAGGTTACCGGCAGCAAACTTAAAATCCTTCCTGACCAATCGCCAGAACCATGATGGGTTAGAAAATACCATCCTCCGGTTGGGGTTTGTACCAATCCACCCTGGTTAGGTTCGTTAAACTCAGGTTGCCCCTCACTCAGTTGCCGTGGACCTTCGTAAGGTCCATAAATATTTTTAGCACGCTCCATCATTAACATGCGAACGTTATTGCGCACTTCACTAAACAAGTGATAATAATAACCGTTGATTTTATACAACTTATTGGCTTCGCTGCCATTAGACTGATAAATTACTTTATCTGATTCTTTGATCAACGATTTGCCATCAGCCGTCATTTTAAAAAGATGAATTTTATAGCCATCGGCGAAATGCGTTCCGATGAGATAACCCTGGCCATCCTCATCCCAGAAAGGACAGCAATCATCCCAGCCTTTTTCGGCCCAAACACGGTGTAAAGGTTCCCATGGACCTTCTGGTTTAGCTGCAGAACTCATAAAATAACCTTCGTCCGGATCGCCGAAATAAATCCAGAAACGGTTGTTGTGATAACGGATGGCACCCGCCCAGATTCCTTTTCCATAACGGTTCATCTGGGTATAGTTCATCGCTGGCGAAATGGTCGTAATATCTTCAACCGCATGCCCCAGTATCTGCCAGTTTACCATGTCTTTCGATTTCAGGATCACAAATCCGGGTGAATATTGGAAGGTAGAAGATACAGCATAGTAGTTATCGCCAACGCGAATACAATCCACATCACTGTAATCGCCAGGTAAAACAGGGTTGCGGTAAGTGCCATTGCCCTGATCTCCCCAATGTGTCCAATCGCCCCAGGTAGGTGCATTAACCGGAGGTTGTGCGAAGGTAAAAGCATGCAAAAATAGCATGATGAAAAGTAGCGTAATCGCACGTTTTCGTATCACTTCATTAACAATCATGTAAAGACTTCAGTAAATCATTCATGCGCCATATTGGTGCATGAATGATGTGTTTTAACAATTAAGTGAGTAAAATATGATCTGGCTGATTCAATCCGGGATGGAGAGATAACCAACTCATTTAAGGAGTACAATCCTATTTAAACAATAGCACCATAAATTTTAAAGACATAGGCAATGGAGCCTGGTACCTGTTCAGGAAGTTTTATTTTTAATCCCTCTCCTGCCTGTTCAAATTCAATTGATCCGGGATAACCCAATAAACTTACCTTTTGTATTTTATTGACTTTATTTGATGCGAGACTTTCTATAAGTGCTGTTCTATCAGAAGGCCAGTCAAGCATGGCTGCAAACAAATCTTTCCCTTTGGTAGTGAAGCGGAAATCCTTTGCCCCAAATTTTGCACTACCTTCGTTAAAGCCCTGTATACTTAGTGGCTTTGCGTTTGCAATTGCCGGTCCTTCTCCGAAGATTTTCCATGGTCGCGTACTATAAATACATTCGCTATTTCGTTGCATCCAATCGGTTATTCCTTCCACTATGGCACGTTCTTTTTCGTCAATGGTTCCATTTCCCCTTACTGGAATATTCAGCATCAGGTTACCATTTTTACTGACCACATCCAATAACATATGAATAACGGTTTTGGGATCTTTATACCAGTTGTTATCATAAACCGGACGGTCATAATGCCAGGAACCAATACAGGTATCTGTCTGGAAAGGCTCTTTAGCAATTTCATTGGTTTGCCCACGCTCGATATCCCACACCATACACTTACGCTGTTGTTCATCAAGCACTTTCCCGAATAATACCGCCTCCAGTTTACCGTATTTTTTGATACTGGCATTATACATGTGTGCGGCAATCCTAAGTCCGGCATCGCTAACAGGATATAGAGGTAAAATCGTATCATCAAAGTAGATGACGTCCGGCCCATACTTGTCTAACAGTTCAATAGTGCGTTTGTAAAATTTTTCACAATAGGCTTTAGAAGGCAAGGAAACACCATTTACCCAAGCCCATTGACTGTGGATCATCCCGTTATCTTCACTATTTTTACTGAGTGGATGATTTTGTGCATATAGCTCCTGAGGGTCTTCTCCTTCCCACCAGGTTCCTTTACCATCAGCTTTTGTTAATTTTCCATCGTAAGGAATACCGGCCATTGGGCCATGTTTATCAGCACGCTGGGCGGTCTCCATCCAGCTCCAGGCATGCGCCGCATGCACACTTACCCCAAAGCGCAGGTCATGGTTTTTTGCTGCTTTTGCCCAGCCACCAATAATATCTTTCTTAGGGCCCATGCGAACGGAATTCCATTTCTGGTGCGTACTATCAAACAGATCCAGGTTATCGTGGTGATTGGCCATGGCCATAAAATATTTGGCTCCCGCCTTTTTGTACAGTCCCACCAATTCTTCCGGATCCCATTGATCGGCTTTCCACTCGTTAATGACGTCTTTAAAACCGAATTTAGAAGGGTGGCCATATTTTTCAAGGTGATATTTATATTTATGTCCGCCTTCCATATACATTTCTCGCGCATACCAGTCGCCATATTCGGGCTGACACTGCGGCCCCCAATGTGCCCACATGCCAAATTTAGCATCACGAAACCATTCCGGTGTCTTGTATTGAGATAGCGAATCCCAGTTAGGTTTAAACGGACCAGCTGCATAAGGCGCGTTAATCAGCTGTCCGGCATAACTTTTAGATAGGTATAACGAAGATAAACTCAAAGCCATGCCTTTAATTAAGGTTCTTCTTTTCATATTGTGTTGTTTTACATAGCCTTATTCAGCAGAAATGGGGCTATGCTAATCTGTTTGATCTATTTGGTTAAAACTAAGGCATCTCCAGATACATATATACCAACCAAAATTAATCGACTTTAAACCAAAAAAATTAAATAAATAAGACTTTTTTTTGTACAAATCCGACATTTTAAGATTTTCAACATGACTTTAAATGCAGTTTATTTGATAAATGATTTAAAATTTGTCCAGGAAATCGCATAAAATACAACTTCATCGTTTATCGTTTGTAAATAGCTTAATTACGTATAAATTTGATAATCTTGACCTTGCGATTAAATACGTCCATTAGCCCGAGAAATATACTATAAACATACCACGACTTTATTTAGCTACAAACTCTAAATTGCAGCGTTGCGCCAAATCCGTAAAAGTAGCGTATATTTGTACGGATAAATCCGTATAATTGCGGCAGCACTACAGCTTTATCATTCACATTTGCAAGAATTACCGATAAATTAGATTGCTACCTGATTAAGTCGTTCATTACCAACCCACAACTAATGTCAACACCCTTATTCGCCAGCGACAGTGATCTTCTAACGGCTTTAAAAGCTGGAAGAAGCAGCGCATATAAGGAAATTTATGACCGTTACTGGCAGGTATTATACCGCTTTTCGCGTAAGATGCTGCAAGATGAAAATGTGGCAAAAGATGTAGTACAGGAGGTTTTCACGATTTTATGGGCTAAAAGAGAAAGCCAAAATGCAAACGTACCACTTGCAGCTTATTTATACACGCTTACCCGGAACCGGATTCTTGATCTGGTTAAACGCACTAAAGTAGAAAACAGATATCTGGAATCTTTAACGAGTTTTATACAGCTTAACCATGCCACGCCTGATCGACTGTATATTGAAAAGGAACTGTACGATCAGATTGAACGAGAAATTCAGCACTTGCCGGAAAAGATGCGACGGATATTTGAAATGAGTCGCAAAGAATATAAATCCAATCAGGAAATTGCGGATGAACTTGAGATTTCCAACAAAACCGTTAAAAATCAACTCAGCACTGCTTTAAAAACCCTCAGAAACAAGCTGGGCGATACCATGAATACCTATCTTATCTTTTTTTAATTTTTTTTTCATTCCGCATGGGACTTTCGTCCTACTTAGTCGTTAAGCCAGTATCTACTGACCAACAATGACTGAAGATCAAACTAAATATGCTCAGGAACTGCTTAACCGTTATAACACGGGTAACTGTACACCAGCAGAAGAAATCCAGATTGAAGCCTGGTTTAATACATATGCCAATACCGTTGCCGATGTTGAGCATCCGGATAATATGGAACTTATCGGACAGGAAATCTGGGCGAAACTTCCGGCAACCGGTGTTGCGGTTAAGCGTAAGCTATGGCCAAAATTTGTGGCAGCTGCTGCGATAATCCTCGTACTGTTTGGTCTGTTTAAGCTTTATAATCGCGACTCAATTCAGGAGCACCTGGTTCAAAACCAAAAAGAACAAATAACACCAGGTACTTTTGGCGCAACCCTAACGCTGGCAAATGGAAAGCAAATCAGATTAAGCCAGTTGAAAAATGGTGTTTTTGCCGAAGAAGCTGGTGTAAAGATTACAAAGACAGCCAATGGAGAATTGGTATACCAGGTAAAAGATGAAACTTCCGATGCGTTAAAAATAAATACCCTCGCTACCGCAAAGGGCGAAACCTTTAAAGTAGAACTTCCGGATGGATCTTCTGTATGGCTCAATGCTGCTTCGAGCCTTACCTACACTACCAACCTGGCTAATGCGGAAGTCAGGAAGGTAAAATTAAGTGGAGAAGCTTATTTTAAAGTCGCTCACGACAGTGAACATCCTTTTGTGGTAAGCACCCGCGGACACGACATCAAGGTGTTGGGAACGGAATTTAATGTGAGTTCTTATGAAAATGACGACGAGGAAATAACCACACTCGTACAGGGAAAAATCAGCATGAACACCAACAGGGATAAGGTTATACTCGTACCAGGTGAAAAAGGAACGGTACGTAATGGAAGCATTGAAAAAGCAACTGCCAATATTGAGGCTGCAACGGGTTGGAAAAATAATGAATTCGTTTTTGCCAGTCAGGATATCAGGTCCATCATGAAACTGATTTCGAGATGGTATGATGTAAACATTATTTATGAAGGTGATATACCGTCAGAAAAGATAAGTGGCAGCATTTCGAGATTTTCAGACATCCATAGCGTACTCAACATCCTTCAGGCTACCGGAACCGTTAAGATTAAAACCATAGGTAACCGTGTAGTGGTATCAGCTATGCAATAAGATAAATTTAACTCATAAAATAAAGAATATTAATATACAACATATGACAAAAAGCTAACCTAAAGACCAAAATTTTAATTTTTGTAGACTGCAAAAATTACAGAATCAAACCAAAAATCGACTATCAACTATTAAACCAAAACTAACTTAATGAAGACCAATAAAATGGCCGGGCATCATGTTGCGCGTCCCAGAATTTTGCGGGCAGTTACCTTGTTCCACTTTCTGCTCATCTTATCTTTTTTACAGGTTAGCGCTTATACCTTTGCGCAGCGGATTACACTAAGTGTCTCTAACCAACCGCTTTCGGAAGTTTTCCGGATGATTAAAAGCCAGACTGGCTATAATTTTGTTTATTCTGATAAAATCATTTCAGATGCTAAGCTGATTACTGCAAACCTGAAAGACCAATCTATTGATGCCACACTTAAATCAATTTTAAGTCCACAAGGTATTACCTATACCATTCAGGATAAAACGGTGATACTAACCAATAAAACCCAGCGAAATGATGATGCCCTGGATGGTGTGGTTAGAGACCGTAAAACGGGCAATCCAATACCATCAGTTGTTGTTTCTATAAGGGGTACAAAAACCCAGACCCAAACAGATAACAATGGCCGTTTCAAACTCAATATGCCAGCAAACGCCAAAGTGCTGGAATTTAGATACATAGGCTATAAAACAGCCGAAGTTGAAATTAGAGCCGAACGCCATTTCAGTGTTTTTTTGGAAGAACAGGCCGTAAGTTTAGATGAAACTGTTATTAACGGTATCTTTACACAGCGCAAAGAAAATTTTACCGGTGCAGCGAATACCCTAACCGGTGCAGAACTGAAAAAAGTGAGTGCCAACAGCGTATTTGCAGCTATTGGTGCACTTGATCCATCATTCAGGATAGTGCCCAACAATGTAACGGGCGGCAATATTAACCAGTTACCCAATATTCAACTCCGTGGGGAAAATTCCTTTCCAAACCTTTCGGGGCAACTGTCATCTATTCCAACGCTTCCACTCCTGATTCTGGATGGCTTTGAAGTAAACCTGCAGCGTATCGTTGACCTTGATATGAATTTAATCAAAAGCGTAACGCTGCTCAAGGATGCTTCTGCTACCGCACTTTATGGATCGAGAGGTGCCAACGGTGTGATTGTAATTACAACCATTACCCCTGCTGCCGGCAAACTTCAGGTTAATGTAACCCACGATTTTCGCCTCACCACGCCAGATCTTTCGGTATACCATCTTCTTAATGCTGAACAAAAGCTCGATTTTGAAAAACGGGTTGGCTTGTATACCACTACATCAAATGTTTTGCAAAGCAGTCTTGATATGCTTTATAACGAACGCTATAAAGCTTATGCCAAAGGTGTAAACACCGATTGGTTGTCTATCCCCACACAAAATGGCTATAGTAACCGTACCTCTGTTTATGCCCAGGGTGGTGATACAGTTATCCGTTATGCCCTTCAAGTATCAGGCGACTTTCAATCAGGTGTAATGAAAGGTCAGGACCGTACCAATTATTCAGGTCAGTTTGACTTAAATTATTTTAAAAAGAAATTCGAGTTCCGCAATTCCCTGCGTATTTTCCAGAGCAAATCTAATGAATCACCCTATGGTAATTTTGCAGATTATGTAGGTATGAACCCGTATTGGGCCCCTTATGATAATAAGGGAAACGCCAATAGAATGGTAGAAGACCTGAACTTTCTTGGATTCAGCTACCAGACGGCAAATCCACTTTACGATGCCACCCTGCATTCTATAAATAGCGCCAATTACTTCGGGTTTTCCGATAACTTTAGTGCCCGCTACAAGCCTACACAATCTATTTATGTAGAAAGCAGTTTAAGCATTAATAAACAAAGTGGTGGTAATGATTTATTTTATTCTGCGCAAAGCACCAGGTTTAATAATGTAACCGATCTGAACCTAAAAGGAAGTTATGATTTAAGTACCAATAACAGTATGGGATATGAAAGTTTGACTACGGCAAACTGGAATGCCATATTTGGGAAACACCAGTTGTTTTCTAACTTAGGTTTAAATTTATCTCGCAGTACCTCATCTTATAATACCTTTTCTGCAACGGGCCTATTAACAGATCAATTAGACGATATACTCTATGCTACACAGTACAGTGGTCGCCCGGTTGGTGATGAAAATACAATTAGCCGTGTGGGTTTGCTCTATAGCGGAAATTACATCTACGACGACCGCTTTCTGGCCAGTGTTTCTTACAGAAGGGATGGCTCTTCACAATATGGCAACGAAAAACGTTTTGGTACATTTTGGTCTGTAGGGGCAGGTTGGAATATCCATAATGAATCTTTCTTCCAGAAAAACGATTTTGTTAACCGATTGAAAATCAGAGGAAGTTACGGCTCTACCGGTTCGCTTAATGTGCCATCCTACGCTTCTCAATTCAGATACAATGTTAATGCGGGAAGCGCTTATTTTGGTAATATTGGTGCTACACTTGCAGGCATGGGAAATGATTTTTTAAGCTGGCAGGATGTATTGAAAGCCAATATTGGCCTTGATGCCGATTTGTTACAAAACCGTTTAAACTTAAGGTTTGAGTTGTATCGGGAGAATACCAAAAATGCCGTAACACAGATTACCCTGGCCCCTTCAACCGGATTTAATTCTTATACCGAAAATTTTGGAGAATTATTAAACAAAGGTTTCGAGTTTTACGCCAGGTATACCATCTTGCAAAATCCGTTCAGCCGGACACTATGGACGGTTAATGTGAATGGATTTACGAATAGAAACTCGCTTAGAAAAATTTCAAACGCGCTTCTGTCATCGAACAATCTATTGAATAACGGAAATCCAAATCAGGTGAAACCCAATCTTCAACTGGTAGAAGGACAATCCATTAATACCATTTTTGCTGTACGTTCATTAGGTATAGATGCTACTACTGGTTCTGAGGTATTTCTAACGAAATCGGGAGAAACTACCCTGGATTGGAATGTAGCAGACAAAGTACCGGTAGGAATCAGTCAGCCACTCTGGAATGGAAACTTCGGTACCAGCTTTTCGCATAAGGGTTTTGAGGTTAATCTGATCTTTAACTACCAATTCGGCGGACAAATGTATAACCAGACTTTGGTAGATCGTGTGGAATCTGTTGATCCAAAATTCAATGTAGATCAAAGGGCTTATAACCTAGGTTGGGCAAAACCAGGTGATGTAAGTCAATTCAGAAGAATTACGGCCAATCCAAGTCAAACCAAGCTGACTTCAAGATTTGTACAGGATGATGATAACCTGATTTTGAGTTCTGCATCACTGGGTTATACTTTTTACAAAAAACAGTTTCTGGAAAGAATTGGTTTGCGCAGTTTACAGCTTACGGCCATTACGAACGATCTTTTCAGGGTAAGTTCTATACAGGTAGAACGCGGTACCAGCAACCCTTTTGCCAGAACATATTCCTTAACCTTAAGAGCAGGTTTTTAACTAAAAGACATGAACTATAAAAAATTATTAGCCATATTGGTTTGTTTAACCGCTATGCTAACGTCATGCAAAAAATATCTTGACGTAAATCCAAAATCATCCGTTTCTGAAAACCAGCTATTCAACTCGGAATTGGGCTTTCAACAGGCTTTAGATGGCGTATATTCGCTATTTGCTTCCCAAAATCTATTTGGCGACAATCTGACCATGGGCTTTACATCTGCCCTGGCACAGAATTATAATATCCCTGTCAACTCCAGATTTTATGATACTTCTAAATTCAACTTCAACTCACAGGAGGTGACTGGATTGGGAAATTCGATCTGGAGCAATGGTTATAACGCTATTGCCGGTGCCAATAAGGTGATTCAAAATACGGAAAAGCGACGTGATGTATTAAGTACTTCGGCTTACAGCCGGATTCGTGGTGAAGCGGTAGCGCTACGCGCTTATATGCATTTCGAACTGCTGCGGTTATTTGGACCGGAATATGTAAGTGGACTCACAAAAAAAGCCATTCCTTACAAAAAAGAGGTGAACCAATATACTTCAATACCTTTGACCACACAAAATACGGTATTGGCTATACTTGCAGATTTGACTGAAGCCGAACAACTGCTGGCCACATCAGATCCGGTGGTCAATGGCCAGGCAAACCGCAGCATCAAGATGAATTATTATGCGGTTAAAGCCTTGCAGGCCAGAGTTTACCTTTTTGCCGGTGATAAAAGCAGAGCCTTTGCCGCAGCAAAACTGGTAGTTGATGCCAACAAATTCCCGTTTGTAACCTTCGCAGATGCAACGGCTGCAGCCGAAAGCAGAGACCGGATCTACATTACAGAACAAATTTTTGGGCTGAGGGTAGCTAACCTGAGAAATTGGGCAGATCCCGGCTATTTTCGCGGTGCTTCCAATATGCGCCGTTCTTCTGATGATTACCAAACACTTTATGAAGCAAGATCTGGCGGTAGTACCGATATCCGCTATTTAGCAAGAATTGAAGTTGATAACAGCAATAGTGCAGGTTTTGTATTTCCATCGAAATTCTGGCAAACCTATCCCGGTACAGCTCCTTCCGACAATCGTTTGGATCAGTTAGTACCCATGATCAGGCTGGCAGAAATGTATTACATTCTGGCCGAATGCGCATCAACTACAGCAGACGGCATTACTTACCTGAATGTGGTACGCGAAAACAGAAACATTACACCATTGGCCACTAATCTTAGCCAAACCAATTTAAATAATGAGATTACCAAAGAGTACCAAAAGGAATTTCATGCTGAAGGGCAACTATTCTATTACTATAAACGCAAAAACATTACAAGGATGCAGTTTATGACTTCAGATATTCCACTATCTAATTATGTATTGCCAATTCCTGATCAGGAATTAGAGTTTAACCCAAATTATAACTAAACGAATGAAATACTTAACGATATTATTCTTGCTTGTTTTTGCAATAGGCTGCAAGAAAGACGATATACCGACGTTTGAAGGCCGGGATGGAATTAGCTTCTTTATTGATTACTACGAAAATCCTGATAGCACCAATTATTCATTTGCCTTACAGCCAACGGTTAAAACAAAAGATACCATATTCATTAAAATGCGTTTGGTAGGCAAACCTGCCAGTGTAGCACGCAGTATCAAATTAAAAGCCTTGGCGGGTTCAACGGCCCGGCCCAATGTTGATTACATTTTGCCTGAAATCAAATTACCGGCAAATGCAACTTTTGTTAACTATCCGCTGGTCGTGTTTAATACACCTGAAATGCTCAACAAAAGTTTTCAACTGTTGCTGGGGGTCGATCCGGGGAGTGAACTGGTTCCGGGTGCGCCGGGAGTAGCAGTTGATCTTTCCAGAAACTTTGCAAAAATGAAAGTCAACATCACTAATCAACTTATCGAGCCTGATTATTGGCAAAATCTAATCTTCTTCTTCGGAGACTTTAGTATAGTCAAATTTAAATTTATGATCAAGGTGACGGGCCTCACCAATTTTGACCCTAATGTGGTTGATTTAGGTGAATTATTTCTGATCCAGGTAAACTTGAAAAAAGCACTTTCAGATTATGTTCAGCTGAACGGCCCTCTTATTGATGAATTCGGTAACCCAATTACATTTTAAGTCATGTTAAAAATAAAATATTGCATTTGCTTATTACTGATATGCTGTGCCACCTTATGGTCCTGCAAAAAAAGTCAGAACTTCAATTACAAGGAATTAAATGAACTGGAGATTAAAGGTGACAATGCAAACTTGTCTATCGTCCAGTTTGATACCCTTAAAATCAATCCGCAGATTAGCCAAAGCAAGCCTGCGGGAGAAGGATTTACCTATCAGTGGAAAATTTACTCCGTCTCTCCGGTAGAAGGAATTGATGCAAAAGTTCTGTCTACCGCTCAGGCATTAAAAGCGGTAATCAGTTATCCACCTTTAAAGGATGGTTATAACCTGGAATACAAAATTACCAATTCAGCAACTGGTGTATCCACATTTAAGATTTATACTGTACGGGTTAACAGCGCGTTTGGTAAGGGATGGCTGGTGAGTAACACGACATCGGGAAATGCCCAATTAAGCTTTATCCGTTCAGATTATAGGGTATTTTATAACCCGGCCGGCGCTGTGAATCAGGCCACGTTTCCTGGAAATGCTATCGCGGCTAATCTTTTCTATAATAATGACGGGAGCCGCTTTGGACTAAGTTTTTTTACTGATAAAGGAAGTTACCGCTTTGGTGCAAACGATTTTTTAGTTTCAGGAAAATCAACCATTAGTTTTACACCGCTGAAAGATAAATTTGCTTTTAGTGTATCAAAGTTTACAACCGAAGAATATTTGATTAATGATGGAAGCCTTTACGCAGCCTCCATGCTTAACGAACCTGCAAGTGTTACTTACTCAGCAAGATTAGAAGGAGACTATAACCTCTTTCCCAAAGTGATCACCAGCGCTTTATTCTCTACCTATTTTTATGATAACAAGTACAAACGCTTTATGTATGTACCATTCGGCAGCTTTAGTTTAATACCAACTTTCGGTTCTCCTTCTGCCCCTTTTAATATTGGAGATACGCGTATGTTGATGGTAGGCGCTATGGACGGCCTCAAAACAAACTCATCAGAAGATTTCTTCTTTGTGATGCAGGATACCAATGGCGATCGCTTTCTTTATTCATTATCAGGTGCATCGCCACGCCTCAATCAAAAAATGTTGAATAGCCCGGAGATTGCTTCCGCCAAATCATTTGCGGCTTCGCTAGCCTTAAGGCAGATATATTATGCTACAGACAATAGCATTTATTTGTATGATATCCTCGCGAACTCGGCAAAACTGCTTTACACCTTCCCGTCAGGTACACAAATCAAACAAATCCAGATGGATCAGACGGACAGCAAAACGCTGGTAGTTGCCGCTAACCAAACGGCTGGAGGATCAGTATACTTCTTCAAGATCAGTAACCTTGGGACTATTGTTAACGGAACTTATGATCAGAAAATAGATGGTTTTGGAGAGATTTCATCCATAAGTTATCGCAGGGCCAATTAAACTAACCTATTAAAAAAAATATGTTTCGTAAAACTATCATTTGTTTAAGCCTCACGATAAGCTGTTTCACCCAGCTATTAGCGCAAAACACCCGTGATCTTAAAAAAGAGCTGGAAGGGCTGAAAAGCATTCAGGATACCGTGGTACTCAATCAAAAATTATCGGCACTCGCTACCGGATCTGAGGAAGACCTAATGCTACTTACGCAATATGGGCTTGAAAAAGGCTGGTCCCGTAGTCAATGGGACGAACTTGCTGCGAAACGCATGCCTAAAGAACAATTTGCCTTTAATAAAGCACAGGAAAAGTTTTTTGCAGAAAGAGATTTGAATAAAAAGCTGTCCATATTGGCTTCCATCAAAAAGCAGTTTCCCAACCAAAAATATGGCTATAACTATGCTTTATTGGCTGGCGATTATGCCAGAGCAGGCAACTTTAATCAGGCCATGGCTTATTTAGAAAAAACAAAAGACCAGGATCGCGTAATGGCCTGGTCTCAACTGGCTTTGGTAAATGACCCTAAAATTTTAAAACAGGTTGTCTTAAGCGTAGACCAAACCTTATTGCAAAAAAAATTGCCTCAAGAAGAGCGAATTGTACTCCTGAATATGAAGCGTTATCTTCTGGAGCAAAAGCAAGATTATAAAAGTGCGGCCATCATTGCTAAAAAGATATTAGATCTGACGCCAAATCCTACTCAGAATGAAATTGATCATTACAGCATTTTACTAAGCAAAAGTGGCAATTATCGGGCAGCTTTTCCGGCACTGGAAAAAATGATCAACAAAGAGACTGAGGATGAAGAAATCAAGAGTGAATATAAAAGGGCTTACCAATTCATGTATCCGAACAGAGATGTAAAAGCACATCTTGATTCTATCGAAAGTTCAAGAGTGAAACAGTATGAAGCCAAATACAAGAATTATAATGGTGAAAACCTGATTAAGGAAAAAGCACCGGAATTTGAACTGCTGGATGCCAACGGCAATACGGTATCATGGAAAGATTTTAAAGATAAAATCATGGTAATTGATTTTTGGGCCACATGGTGTATGCCCTGTAAGGCAGCACTACCAGGTATGCAGCTATTGGTAGATCAATACAAAAATGATCCGGAGGTGAAATTTCTGTTCATTCACACCAAAGAAATCACTGGCGAATCTTTTAGTAAGGTAAGAGACCAATCGCAGGCATATTTTAAAGCACATGATTTTACACTCCCCCTTTATATAGATTTAAAAGACAAGGATACCAAAAAAAATAAAGTGGCAGATTGCTTTAAGGTGAGCGGTATACCTCATAAAGTGATCATCGATCGCAATGGCTTTATCCGATTAAACAGTGTAGGATTTGCGGGTTCAACTCCTGATCTGGTAGCAGAAATGACCGCAGTTATTGAGAAGGTTAAAAAATTAAATTAATTAACAATAAAATAGTGAAGAACAAAATTTATCTTCTTTTAATGTTGCTGGTTTTTTCGGTAAAGAGCCAGTTGCAAGCACAAATGCGGTTGAGCGGCCAGGTGGGCGGATGTAATGCCGATAGCATATCTCTGAGTTATATGCTTAAAGGGCAAACATATAACTATCGGATCCCCGTTAAAAATGGCATGTTCACCGTAACAGCACCAATCGATACGCCTGTTATGGCAACATTAAAACTTCCCTTTCAGGGGCAAAGTTTCGACTATCCTTTTTTTGCGGAACGTGGAGAACTGAAGCTACGCGGAAGCGTAGACAATCTGGATTCCATTATCAATCTCAGCATTACCGGTGCCCCTACCCAAAATGTATTTAATTCCTACATAAAAGCAAGGATGTCTTTAATCAAACAGGCAGACAGCCTGGATGCGATAATAGCCAATGGTAACGCCGATTCTACTGTATTGAAAACAAAACTGTTTAAAATCGGACAAATGATTTCAAGCGGCCTGGCCGAGCAATACATCAAAAATAATCCGAAAAACTATGTAAGTCTGCATCTGTTAAATCTACTCATCGGTTCCAGGATAGATTACGACAGGGCAAATGCACTATTCCAGGGCATTGATCAGTCCTTAAGAAAATCTTCAGCAGGGATATCAGTAAAAAAAGATCTCTCAGTTTTACAACTCTCGGCAACCGGAAAACCATTAAAGTCGTTTAGCATACCAGATTTAGACGGTAAAATGGTTACCCTGGCTGATTATAAAGGGAAAACTGTACTGGTAGATTTCTGGGCAAGCTGGTGCGTACCCTGCAGACAAGAGAATCCTAATTTATTAGAGAATTATAATAAATATCATGCAAAAGGCTTTGATATTCTGGGCATATCGTGTGATAATGATGTTGACAAATGGAAAAAAGCTGTAAATGAAGATCGTCTGCCTTGGAAACAGGTTAGAGATTGGGAAATCCTGAAATACTATGGTTTACAATCCATCCCATCCAATTTTCTTTTGGATGGGAATGGCAACATACTCGCCATCAATCTTCTGGGTGAGGAACTCACACAAAAATTAGATCAAATCTTTTCTGAAAAATGAGAATTTTTTCAAAAACAGCTTGCCTGTTGTTATTTTTTTCTCATCTGGCGGTGGAGACACCAGCGCAGCAAGAGATCAGATCAGCAAAAAAAATAGAAAGTTTGTTGCGTAAAACGAGCTCGGAAGTGGCTGATGCCTGCATTAAACTGGTGATCAGGGACACCGTGGCAGATCGGGACTTCGGAGGATTTAGTGGGGTAATTGTTTCTTCAGATGGCACCATATTAACTGCTGCGCATTCTGTTCAACCTAACCATCGGTACCGGGTAGAATTCCCCGACGGCCAAAAAGGGATAGCCACTGCTTTAGGAAAGATTGCATTGGATGCTGAAAATAAACAATTCGACCTGGCGATGCTTAAAATGGAAGGCAAAGGCTCCTGGCCGTTTGTAATGATGGCTGATAACAGAGCCCTGATCTTAGGAGAAGGCTGCCTGGCCATCTCCTATCCTGGTAGTTTTTTTCAAACTAAACCCAACCTCCGTTTCGGACGTTTGACCAATTTAGATGCCGGTGATGGCTTGATAGAATCTACCTGCAAAATGGAACCCGGGGATTCAGGAGGTGCGCTATTCGATTTACAAGGTAAATTGATTGGTATCCGTGATAAAATTCAGGTCAATGAGGATGAAAATTTTGATATTCCGGTTAATCTATTTCGCCAATATTGGAGTGCGCTACAGAAACCAGTTAATTACCGCCGGTTACCAGCAGCCGAACCGCTTCCACTCCTAATAGCAAGCAAGCGTTTTACGGTGGCTTCGCCTGCTCATTTCTCACAGCTAGGACTTAAATTTACAAACCAGGTTACTACCTTGCATAGTACAAAGGGCAATGCGCAACAGCAAATCCTGGCTACCGAAATCAGCATGGAGCAAAAAGGCCGGCAACAGACATTATGGCTCAGTAAAAGTTCCATGCTTGGCGAACAGCCTTGGATGATGTACAACGGTGCAAAAATTCAGCTGAATGTAATCAGCCGGGATCCTGACAATGACCTGGTACTTTTAAGTGCTCCTGACAGTATCAATAATTTCCATGGTTTGAAACTCGGGAAAGTCAAATGCAAACCGCTAAGTCCTGTCGATCTGGGGAGATTTTTATATTCACCTATAAGTCCTGAAGATTGCAAAACAGGGATTATAAGCACAGTAGAAATCAAGCTACCACTACTTTTTAGCCGTGCGCAATTGGGGGCATTAGTATTTGAAGAAGCCGGTAAAATGATGGTGAAAGATATTGCACAAAATTATCCTGCTGAACAAGTATTGAAAATTGGTGATCAGATTATATCGATAAACGGGAAAGTAATACCAAACGAACAGGTTTATCAACAGGAAATGAATGGTCTGGTAATGGGCGATCACCTTACTTTAGGAATCATAAGAAACCATAAAACCTCTATAGTTGATCTTGATTTTAACGAAAGACCAAAGCGCGACATTGCGCAGCGCTATAAAGGGAAAAGAAGTTTACGCTCTGATGGTTTCGAAAAAGTATTTGTTCAGGATGCTGCCATCCGATCAGATGAGTGCGGAGGCCCTGTTTTCGATCGAAACGGAAACTTTATGGGCATTAACATTGCCAGGCATAGCCGAACAGCTACGATTATCCTACCCTTGGATGTAATTCAAAAATCAATTGCAAAAATGATGGACTCGGCTAAAAGCTGATCGATTTTAGCGCATCAAATTGAATAAATATCCTAATGACTATGCAAAAGTCTCAATATTTGAGACTTTTGCTGTTTATAAACATTTCTAAACACGGCTTTGGCAACAACAAAAATTGAATGCCTTTGCGTGTCAAAGGAAAAACGATTAACCTCGGAATAGTGATAAAAAATGTCGGTTTCAGATAAATGTGTAATACCTGTACAAGACTATCTTTGAAAAACAGATCAAACACATTTAACCAATAAATTCAAGGATACTTACTTCAAGTATTTTATAAACTTTTTTCAATGAAGTTAAACATAACGAACAGGCTTCTGGGCATTTCAATTCTATTTAATATCAGCTTTGGTTATGCCCAAAACCAAAGTACTCTATCCCAATGGCCCAATAATAAAACTTTATGGTATACAGCACCGGCCAAAGTATGGGAAGAAGCCCTGCCCATCGGAAACGGCCAGTTTGGTGCCATGATTTTTGGCGACCCGCTAAAGGAGCGGCTGCAGCTTAACGAAATTACGCTATGGTCTGATCATCCTCAACCTGATGCAGACCGTGCAGGTGCCTTTCAATATCTGGACACGATCAGGAAGACTATCCGAAACAAAGATTATAAAAGGGCGCAACAGTTAACCCGAGATCATTTTACCTCGCCTGCGCCTTATGACGCTTCTTATCAGACATTGGGTGATTTAAATATAAAGTTTAAACTGCCCGACAACAAACCAGTGCGCAATTATCGCCGCTGGCTGGACATAGATCAGGCCACTGCCGGTGTTTCCTTTTTAGTGGACGGTACGCAATATCAGCGCGAACTATTTTCAAGTGCGGCAGATAAAGCAATCATCCAACGTTTAACCGCGTCGAAAAAAGGCAGTTTAAGCGTTAAACTGAGTTTAAGCCGGTTGGAACGTGCGCAAACCAAATTTGTTGCGCCAAACAAACTCATCCTGACCGGAAATGCCGGAGGCAAATTAACCTATGAGTTGCAATTGACGATCTTAAATAGCGGTGGTACGGTGAAAGCATCAGGTAACGAATTAGACGTAGAAAACGCTGACGAGTTACTGATTATGATGACCGCGGGAACATCCTATGTACCTGATTATTCCAAATTGTTTCAGGGAAAAGACCCGCACGCTCTGGTTTCGCAACAAATGGCCAATGCCCTCGCCAAATCCTATACCACGCTGAAACAAAATCACATCAAAGAATACCAAAAATATTTCCGTAGGGTAAATTTTGAATTGGGATCGAATAAGGTGCCAAACCTACCAACCGACCAGCGCCTTAAAAATTATGGTAACGGATTGGCTGATCCATCTTTTGCTGCGCTTTTTTATCAATACGGTAGGTATCTGCTGATTTCATCCAGCCGTCCCGATAATCTGCTCCCTTCCAACTCGCAAGGTTTGTGGGGCGATGGGCTTGACCTACCCTGGAAATGTGATTATAAATCAAACATCAACTATGAGATGAATTACTGGCCTGCCGAACAAAGCAATCTGTCGGAGATGCACCTGCCCATGATCAGGCTTACCCAAACCCTGGTAGCACCCGGAACCAAAACGGCTAAAACCTATTATGGCCCGGAAACACCCGGCTGGTTTTACGGTTATACCACCAATGGCTGGGCCTGGACCAGCCCTGGAGCTGATTTGCCATGGGGCGTTTTTAACGGAGGTAGTGGCTGGGCCTGCCAACATTTATGGGAACATTACGCGTTTACCAGAGATAAAGCCTATCTTAAAAGTATTTATCCGACCTTAAAGGGTGCTGCAGAATTTTATATGGCTACCATGGTTAAAGATGAAAAAGGTTTTTTAATCACCTCGCCTTCTACCTCACCCGAAAATTATTTTATTACGGATGATAAGAAGAGCGGCAGCGTTACAGAAGGTGCAACGATGGAAAAATCAATCATCTGGGATCTACTGAATAACGTCTCTCAGGCGGCTTCAGCACTCAATGACGATAAAGCCTTTCAAAATCGCGTACTCAAAACCCGCAATCAGATCAGTCCTCTAAAAATTGGTAAAGCCGGGCAATTAATGGAATGGAACGAAGACTGGGACCTCAACTCTAACGATCCGCACCACAGGCATGTTTCACATTTATTTGCCCTTCACCCAGGGAGGCAGATTACCGCATTAGGTACACCTGAACTGTCAAAGGCTGCGAAAAAAACACTTGAATTAAGAGGAGATGATGGTACCGGATGGTCTATTGCCTGGAAAGAAAACTTTTGGGCCAGGTTAAGGGATGGGGATCATGCGCATAAGCTCCTATCCAATCAACTGCGTGCCACTTACCAAACCGAAACCATCATGGCAGATGCCGGAGGCACCTACCCCAATCTTTTCGATGCTCATCCACCCTTCCAGATCGATGGAAACTTTGGAGCCGTATCCGGCATGACGGAGATGTTGCTACAAAGTATGGAATCTTATACCTGTGCAAATGGTCTGGATGCTTACATCCTTGATTTACTGCCGGCATTACCATCTGCCTGGCCTGATGGATATATTACCGGCTTAAAAGCCAGAGGTGGTTTTGAAGTATCGCTGAAATGGAAGGGCGGAAAACTGCTTAGCGGAACCATTAAATCATTAAATGGAGAGCCGCTTAAAATCAGAACCTCAAATCAAATTAAAATTAAAGGTGTAAATGCAATAGCCAGGAAAGTAGATGGTAATTTTATGTACAGCACAACCTCCAAAAAAGGCACAACGTACTTAATTTCATCAATATGATGGATAGAGGATATCAATCAGTTATTTTGAAATTTTAAAAGATAAGGTCGGCGCAATCCTGCTTACCGACCTGTCATCATTAACTAATCTAAAATCTTTTCTTCAACCAATTGACGATGACCGTCATGGCGACTTCTGAAAAGCCTGTCTTAATGGTAGAAATTTCAGACTGATTGCAGGTAATACAAGGCAAAAACAAGTGATTTAAATTAGGGATCAGCACCGTTTCTACGTTGGTATTTCCACCCTGCCGCGGATATTCTTTCCAATGCTGCAGGTTTTCCTTTCCGGCCACCATCAGGTCCCGGTCACCATTTAAAGCCAATATGGGTACCTTAATCCTTGAAAGGGTTTGTACGGCATGATATTGAATAAAAAAACGGTACCATGAACTGGTAGCCATTTTCACATAACTGTATACGGGAAAGCGGAAATGATCAAAAGGTTGATTCAACGATTTGAAATAAGCATCATCCTTTACTTTCCACAGCTGATAGGTTTCATTTAACTTTGCCTCCATATTGGCTGAGTCTGCATACTTGTAGGCCGTTTGAAACATCAGTTCATTGATCTGATTAGAACGGGCTTTGTCGTAATCGGGAAGTTGCGAGTTTGCAACCAAATCTCTATTCTGTCGAATCAAGGCATCTAATCCGTTTGAAGCTAAACCGGCAATACTAATCAGAAACGCCACCTGTTTACTTTTTGCCGCTGCAAGACTGATGGCCATTCCTCCCTCACTATGACCCAGCAAACCAATCTTTTTGGCGTTAATTTCTTTACGGCCCCGTAGATAGGTTACCGCGGCAAGGGCATCATGAGCAAAATCGAGCGTAGTAGCCTGCTCGTAAACACCGCTGGTTTTACCAACGCCACGATCATCAAGCCGGAGTACGGCATAACCGTTTTTGGATAATCCATCTGCAATATCCAGAAAAATCTTGTGCCCACCCATCGTACCATCACGGTCTTGTTTTCCCGTACCGGAAACAATTACAATAGCCGTAAATGGTCCCTTACCCGCTGGAATGGTTAAGGTGCCACCGTAAGCAATGCTGTCTTTACGAAAAGTTACTTCTTCTGAACGATAGCTTTGCGAAAACGCAAAATTGACACCTAATAGCAGCGCGAATAGCAATCCGATTCTTCTTTCCATTAGTTTGCACTTTTAGTCAATTCTATCAAACTGGAAATTTCGTCGGCCAGCGCCGTTGCACTTCCGCCATAACCAATGGAAATAAACCTTAAAAAACCATTTCGATCAATGATCAGTTTTTGCGGAATCCCCGAAATACTAAAGGTTTTGGCTATACGGCTGAATACTTCGTCATTGGTTTTAGCGCCTTCACTCTGGTTGTCAAATAAAACTTGGAAAGGATATTGGTTTTCTTTGATATACCTGGCCACTTCTTCCCGAAAGCCAGCTTTATATTCTTCTGTATCAATAAATAGGAAAACGACATTCGGGTCTTTTTTATACTTCTCTACAGCCAGTTTCATACCGGGAAAGGACGCTTTGCAGGGTACACACCAGGTTGCCCAGAAATCCATTACAATGGTTTTGCCCTTAAGACTGGCCAGGGTAACGGTATTTCCTTTCATATCTTTCATGCTCCACTCCGGCATTTCCTTTTTAATCATCCGGGCTTTTAATTCTTCCTGGTTTTTTTTCGAATCTACCGGATTCTTCAGCGACTCCAGATAAGCCTCAAAACCGTCAGCTGTTTTTTTTCTTTTGATGTACAAAGCTTTGAGCATGGCCGTCATTCCCGTTGAACTTTGATTTTCGAACATACTTTTAATGAGCAGTTTTTCAAGTTCTGCATTTTTTCCGAGTTTCTGAAGTGCAATAGCCTGCTCATTATTTATAGCAGCTTGCTTATAATGCTGAATTTGTTGTGCCTCTTGTGTAACGCGAAGCGCCTGAGCATAAAGACCAGCTTTATTTAGTAAACCAGCGTATATCCTTGACACATTAAGTACAAAAAGCCGTTGATATTCTTTCTGCCATTCTATTGGTGAAAGATAAGCCATACTTTCCGGCTGATGTATTTTGAAGTATTCAAATCTCTTCACCAACAGATCTGAATATTCTTTTAAGCGGTTCAGATTACCTTTATCATAAGGAATCTGGATCAGCTTATAATACACATTCGGCAGGGCTTCGAACGATAAGGAATCTACATAATGCGCCACTTCGTTCCCATTCGGATGTTGCACGGCCCCAAACACCATGATGTTCTGATATACCATACCATAACTGATCCGATTCTGGGCATCGATTTCCGGGCTGCTTTGATGTTCGGGGAAATCTTCCAGAAACTTTTCTGAGGCAGCCAAAATTGTAGCTATATCACGGCTTTGTCCAATATTTTTATAGGCAGCAATCCGGGCGAGGCTTCCTTTTGGAAAACGTTGCGCCCAGACTTTTTCAATAGAATCAGCCAGATTGTTATCATTCAAAAGATATTGTGCTATCCGGCGCCCGTTAAATAAATCCAGTTCAGTAGCCTCAGGCCTTTTCAAATAAGCCATTACCCGCTGTAAACGCGGCGTTGCACTGTCTTTATAGGTGTTTTTTAGAGCTGAAGCGTAGGGATAAGCCAGCACAGACTTTGATGGCTGATTAAAACTAATTTCCTGGTTAAGCCAATGATAGGTAGCCGAATCGCTAATGCCTTCGAATTTGATATAATTCGGGATATCCATGCCATATTTTGGTGAACGGGCCATGCCCCAACCGGCATAACCACCTGGCGCAATCAGCCCTTTTCGTTTAGCGTCAGATAACATCACAAAATAGCCCTGCTCCTTATTGTTATCGGTAAGTTCTCCGGATGTAAATTTAAAACCCAAAAAACCACAATCTGCGGGTACATTAAAAGTTGCTTTCCAAAGGTTTTGTACGCTTTCCAATTTTAGGTCAGCAGCTTTCCATTTGTAATTAATATACTGGTAAACAACTGCATTTACCTGCTTTTTACCTGAAAGTGCTGTTTGCGAAGGATCATAGGTAATGGTTAACGGTTTACCACTTTCAGGCCTTTCAGGAGCAACCTTAAACGCTGAAGGAGATTGCGCAAAAACAGCAAGGGAGAACGCCGTTAAGATATGCAGAAACAAGATTTTTTTTGACATGTTCTTTAATTAACGGCACAGTAAAAACTGTGCCATGGAATAAGTAATAAATTAAGGGTTTTGCTCCAGTTCAGGGTTTAATGAACGGAAGTATTCGGCAATTGGAAATACATATCGGTTACTGTTTGGCGCCAGTGTGTAGGTGGTGCCATTAAACACACGTGTGTAAGTTCGCTGGAAATTTGTTTGATTATTTAACCTCCGCATATCCCACCAGCGAAGCGAAATGCCAAAAAATTCGCGGCGGCGCTCATCAATCACCTTGTTCAGGGCATCATTCGCATCAGTAGCCGTTAAGGGTATATAATCTGCAGTTTTAAATCTTTTAATCCGAAGGTTGTTTACCCAGATCATTGCATTGGTCGCATCACTGGCACGTGCATAAGCTTCAGCACGGATCAGCATCATCTCCGGTACAGAAGGTCCTTCATTACGGGTCTCTCCTATCGCACGTTCTTTGGTGTAAACCCTGCCGGTCAAGCTGGAGGATACGCTTGCTGCCGCCGTGGTAAATAAAGTATAACGCTGATCTTTAGTACCTAGTAAACTGAACCATTCGTCACTAGGTTTTAATACAGTAGGAAAAAAGTTCAAAGAACTGTTAGCCGGTACCTTGGACAACAGAATTTCTGGATCTGTGATTCTTCTGGGGTAATTTGCACTGCTCACAGTTGTAATCGTTGACAGATCGTTCAGGGTACTTCTTAATCTGAGTGCTTCATCTGCGTATTTGCCAGCGTTTACATAATCATTCATCAAAAGATAGCAACGGGCCAACTCGCCGTAGGCCGAAGCTTTTGAAGGAAGCGTATTGTAGGCCTGCGTTTCTGGCAAAACCGGGAGTGCTTTGGTAAGATCACTAATGATCTGGTTATACACCTCCCGCACAGAAGCACGGTTTAGCTTCTGACTCAGAGTTTGTACCAGGATTAAGGGTACACCCAAATCAGTTCCTGCAGTTGCAGCATTGTAAGGTTTCGCATAGGTATTTACCAGATTCAGATAAGTATCTGCCCGGTGTACCAAAGCTTCAGCGGTTAAGGCATCTTTTTCTGCCTGAGTGCCATCGCTGCCTGGCAATTCATTAATGATGGTATTACAATTTAAAACATTATTGTACAAACGGATCCAGTTTGGATCTTGTTCAATATTTGATCCTAAAGGATAGATAACCGGCTGCCAGGTATAACTGGCTAACAGATAGTTGTAATTCAGCGATCCTGAAAGTGCGGTTTGTTGCGCGGCGTCATTCAGGTTGATATCCGACGAAGCGAAATCAGACAGGTTGGCTACCGTTTCAAAATTGGAAGTATTGTTTAACAGATATCGGTAATTGATAGTTTGATTGGGTACCAGCTGCCCCTGGGTTTTAATATCAACGAATTTCTTACATCCGGCCAATGTGCCGGTAGCTAAAAGAAAAGCAAGAATTTTATATTTTAGAGTCATTATCGTTTTGGTTAAAAGTTCACATTAAGGGATAAGTTATAGGATACCGGCGAAGGAAGTCCCAATGTAGACGAATTTAAACTACCGGTAAAATCAGGATCAAGTCCTTCTTTGTTGGCTTTCCAGATCAAACCTAAATTTCTTACCGAGAAGCCCACATTGGCAGCCCTCATAAATTTTAATTTTTCTACCGGAATCTGGTAACTTAAGGATAACTCACGCAACCGGATATAATCACCCTTTAATACGTTAATGTCTGATTGCTGATAGCGCAATAAACTGATTGGTGCGAAAGCTCCTGCTGCACCTGGTACATTAGTAAAGGCCTCATCACCTGCTTTGGTCCAACGTCTGGTGATATCTTCATGCAGATCATACTTGGTACCCTGGCGGGAAGAAGGATAGGCAGAAATGGTTGGGCGCATGAAAACGTTACCAAACTGATAAGTGGCTACCGCCATTAAGGTAAATGCTTTATACCGGAATGAAGTATTAAAACTACCAAAATATGGTGGGGTTTTACGGCCCACATAGGCTAAGGCATCAATAGAGGTTACATTCTGATTGGCGGCAACCTTGTTTCCATTCTGGTCGTATACCTGTGTTAATCCGTTGGCATCTAAACCGGCATTGCGGAACACAAATATTTTATCCGATGCATAACCATCTAAAGGCACCCCGCCGAATGCAGGATTGGAAAAAAAAGAAGAATTGACAACAAAACGCGTATCGGTTATCTCGTTTGTATTATAGGCAAAATTCAGCCCGGCGTTCCACTCATAATCCTTTTCGCGGATCATAGTGCCATTCAGATTGAACTCCATACCATGCCCCGATAAAGAAGCGGTGTTTCTAAAAATACTGGTAAAACCATAAGTTCCGTTAATCGGGAACTCGTAAAACAGGTCTTTCCCCCTTTTGCTGTACACATCTACCGAACCCGACAAACGGTTATCCCATAACGCAAAATCAACCCCTAAGTTGGCCACATTTGTTTTCTCCCATCTTAACTCCGGATTGGCCGGGGCTATAATACTGGCATTCGGTAAGCCGGTAGCAGCATCGCCAGAACCTAAACTGATCCAGGTAAAAGGATAAGTATTTGTGGAGATATTTCCGTTTACACCATAAGTTGCCCGCAAACTCAAGCTGCTTAGCCAATTTTCATGTTGTAAAAAGGATTCTTTTTTGGCATCCCATTTTAAACCTGAAGACCAAAGTGGCGTAGCACGGAATTTACGATCTACCCCAAAGTTATTGTAATCATCATATCGCACACTCCCTGAAAGGGTATATTTTCCTTTATAGGTATAGGCAGCGTTACTGTAGTAAGAAAGGTACCTTCTTACCTTATCCTGTTGTGTCGGATTACCTGCCAAGCCCTGGTTATAACCCTGAACGGTGGCATAAGGTGTAAAGAAATTTACCGCTCTTGAAATCCCGTTTCCGGTATTGTAACCATAAAGCACATTTGTTCCCTGCCCTGCTTTGGTTTGGCGGATCTCAGAACCGGCAATCATGGTTAATTGGTGATCATTGCCAAACGTACGGTCGTAGTTTAACTGCCCTCGTAAGGTATAGTTGTTGTTACTACCATTCATATTGCTTAAGATCCCACTACCTGGGGCCAGTCCGATGCTGTTTGCCGCTCTGCCTGAAGTAGGTATAGGGGTGTAGGTGTTTACCAAATTGCGGTAATAAAAAGTTGATTCGTTATAATAGTTTTTGGTGTAACCAAAGCTTCTTTCATTGGCAAAAAGAGCATTTGCAGATAAACCTTTAAAGATCGGAACATTCAGGTTCAGGTTGAAATTATAATTGTTTTCATTTTGTGAGTTGTCTACGTTATCCATCTCATCAAGCACGTTGTATTTCCAGTTCAGGAAACCCTGGCTTTGCAGGTTCTCTACCCAGCCGGCGTAATAAGCAGTAGAATAAGCCACGCGGTTGCCGTTGTCACCTACGAATTGATTATAAGGCATAAAGGTACTGGCTGATGGTGAGAACAGATTGGTAAGGCTTACCGCGCCGGTTTTATACTTAAAGAAGGAGGCCCTGAAATTTGCCGATAATGTGGCTACTTTAAACAATTTGAAATTATTGTTCATGGCTAAAGTTAAACGCTGGCCTTCAGTACCTTTAGTATAAGGATTTTCTTTACTGTAGGAAGCAGAATAGAAATAATCACTGCTCTTACCTCCACCGCTTACCGAAAGGTTGTATTGCTGGTTGTTGGAAGGCCGTAAAAGGTAATTATCTATTTGCGAACGGTTATCTCTGGCGCCCAGGCGGCCGATGGCTGCATCATAGGCAGCTTGAGTAATCGTTCCGGCCTTTAATTTGAAAGTCAGGTCGGTTGCTTCAGCAACAGGGCCACTTAAAGCAGAGGTCGCGCTGGGCGCAAAAATTAAATTTTTGGCCACTAAATCTTGCTCATAAGCAATTGTCTGTGCAGCATTCATTGTTTTAAGGTAACCCAAATCCGGACGATTGGCTATGGCAGCCGTCATGGAAAAACTGATGGTTGGTGCCTGCCCCGTTTTACCTTTTTTGGTTGTAATTACGATTACTCCATTTGCTGCACGGGTTCCCCATATAGAAGCTGCCGCAGCATCTTTCAAAAACGAAATGTTGGCAATATCATTTGGGTTGATAGTTGCTAAATCTAATTCCATAATGGCACCATCTACTACTACCAACGGAAAGCTTTCTCCTTTAAGGGTATTATTGCCCCTGATTTCCATGTTGTAATCAGCCCTCCCTAATGAGCGGGTTGAAGAATTGATCCCTTGCTGCGTAGTCCCATAAGTAAATATGTTGTCAGAGTTTAAGGTAACCTTTAATCCTGGAACCTGTGATTCTAAACGCTGCACCACGTTAGGGGTAGGGATTTTTTTAAGGTCTTCTGCAGTTACTCCAAATGCCGCTCCGGTTGAACGTTCTTTAGGCAATACCTGGTAACCATTAGAAACGATGTTTACATCCTGCAATTGATTGCCTCCTGCAGGCGTGAGCGATACATTGAGATTGGCGGTATTGGATGTTACCGGTAGATTGCTGGATTGGTAACCGAGGTAAGAAAAACTAATGGAAGTGGTATTGTTCGGCAAAAAAATCGAATACTTTCCGTTTCCGTCGGTAGTAACTGCCCGGTTAGATCCGTTGGATTTGATGGTCACTCCAGGCAGCGGATTACTGTTTTCATCCGTAACCTGTCCGGAAATAAAAAATTCTGTTGTGTTGCTACTATTCAGTTCAGGTAAAGCCATTTGGGCATTTTCCGCTAATGCTTTGGCATCTCTGCTTACGATGGTATAATTTCCTTCGCTTACATACAGGAATAACAGGTTATTCGGATACAATACATTTTTCAGCGCTTCATCTACCGATTTTGCCTTCAAACCTGCCGCAGAGGCTGTTTTTCCCTGTATAATACTGTGTTCGTAAGCAAACTTGGTTTTGTATTTTTTCGAAATGGCATCGAGTGCCTGTTGCAGGCTAATTTGCTGATCTTGAGCAGCCGCGTGGAAAGCAGCACCAAAAGACAGCAATACCACCAGTAAAAAATAAAGGGGTCTGGTAAAGTTTTTGTTCATGTTGATTAGTTTGGTTGTTTGTTGATAATATGGGCGGGCATTTATCTGCGTTTGAGATAAATAACCTTGCCTTGTTTTTGGATATTTACATTTAAGATATGGCTCAGGGTAAACAGCAAGCCCTCTTCACTTTTGATCGAAATGCTGCCATCAATCTTTTTCTCGCCAAGTGCCGGATCATCCAGAATCACCCGGTACCCATAAACATCTTCGAAATTTCGCAGGATTTCATTAACCGTGGCTTGATTGACGACTAATCGACCGTCTGTCCAGGCTGATTGCTGTAGCGAACCTTGTTTCTCTGCTGTTAGCAAACCATTGCGACTATTTACCTGTACCACATTTCCAGGATACATCTGATATTGCTGTCCGCTTTTAACTGATCGTACCGATACGCTACCTTCAACCAGCGCAACATGAGCCATACCACGTCTTTCCTTTATATTGAACGTAGTACCTAAAACCCGCACTTCTATCGTGCTGGTTTCCGCCTTAAACAATTCGCCGGGTTTAATATGGGCGGCGTTATGATTGAGGTGTTTAACTTTAAAATAGGCTTCACCTTCCAGTTTAACCGCCCTGTTTCCTTTCCAGGCATAAGCCCGTGGATAACTCAAGGTAGAGTTGGCATTTAAAATCACTTCAGAACCATCTGGCAACGCAATCCTTTTTTGTTCGCCAAATGCCGTATGGATACTCACGGTTGAATTCAGGAACCAGCCGATAAATAATGCCACCATTAAACTGGCAGCCAGCCCCCCTGCCCAAAAATATTTTTGCCTGCTGATTTTTATTTTTTTGTGGTCCTTTGCGATAGACTGATGAATAGTGACCAAAAGATTTTCTTCCAAACCGGGAGAAGCTTTAAAGGGCTTTGGACTGAGCACTAGTTGCAGCTGCAATTCCGCATCCGAAAATGCAGCCAGGTTTTCAGGTTGTGCCTTCTGCCAGTTTTCCCAGAAAAGCCCGTCTTCCGGCAGCTGATATTTAACATAACGCAGAAAATCGGGATCTTCTAAAAAATCGTTTATCGTGAAGGTGGTGTAATCTTGTTTGGTCATAAAACAGTGCGACCAATGGTGGCCATACGATTATACAAACAGAAAAGAAAATAAAATTACCCCATGGAATTTTAATTATTTTTAAAATATTTTCTTGCGGGCAACGGATAGTACAATAGCACCTCGTTATGCTTTATTACTTAGTGGAATAAGCATAGGCTTGGTTATTAGCTTATTTAAGAATACCATTTATATAAAGTCTGTTGAATTCCAGCAAGAGCAATACCATTGAGGTTTTATCCACTTTCATGATCTCGCGTAAGGCATCCAACGCCCTCGCGCTAAGCTTATAAGTACCCTTGGTGGTCAGACCCATAATTTCTGCAATCTGGCTATAATCCAGTTCTTCGAAATATTTAAGATAAATGATCTCTTTCTGCCTGGGGGTGAGCTGGTTCATCGCTGCAGCAAGTTTTGCAGTCTTTTCGTGTATTTCTTCTTTGCGGATATAGGCAGATTCCAGCGTAAAGTTTAAATCAAAAAGGTATTCGTCGTTGGCTTCCACTTTTTCATATTTCGATTCCTTTGTCCGGTGGTTCACGATGGTATTGCGAAGGGCAGCGAGCAGATAATAGCGGATCTGTGTTGTTGGATTGAGTTTTTTTCTGTTCTCCCAAAGTTTAACAAAAAGATTATGCAGACAATCTTTTACCTCATCTTCTTGATGGAGCATGCGCATCCCATATTGGTATAATGCCTGAAAATGCGCCTTATAGATTTGATCCAGGGCATCTTTCTCGCCATTAAGCAGGCGGGACCAAAGGACAGTATCAGAAAATTCAGGCTTCAAGTTTGACTGTTGATAACCAAAGATACAACTCCTTTGCAAAAAAGGGATTTAAGAGGAGATTTCTTTTAGGGAATTTAGCTGAAAGCATTACCCCAGGTGTATAACATCATATTCACGTTTTTGCGAGAATCGTCAAAAAATAAGACTTAAAATCCGATTATTCATCTGGTTTTCATTTTTAATATGGCCATTGAACATACAAAGGTTTACTCATCCATGGGTATTTGATTAAAGAGAAAGTAAAAGGCGATTGATTCAGGAGCAAATCATAAGCTCTTTTTTCAATAAACAGCTCCCATTTATCATCATATTCAACCAATATCCCCTCTCTGATGAGCCAGTTGCCCCTAAAACCTTCTGTAGATGTTGATCCAATAGCGTTCCAATGTCCAGCCACGGCCCGCAAAAGCTGTTCAATCAGTTCAATATCTTTCGAACTGATTTCTATTTTGTTGACAACAGGCCCGCAAATCTGAACGCCGCATAAAACCTTATTCAGGGCGAGGTAATGCGCTTCGGTTTCCGTTAAACCAGTGGCTACAAATTGAAGGTACTGAATGGCGTCAGCCGGTTTATCCTGCAAGAAAAATCCATGCGCATCGGTAAGGCCTAGGCGTTGAAAAAGCATTGGGAGATAATGGTTAATTAACACTAACCCCGCATTTTTTACAGGAATGCCTTCTTTTACTGTTTCTGTTGTATTGCTCATCAAAAAATTAGGATATTTTTCTTGCTTGCTCCATTTTAGGGGATCCTCGGAAGAAATGGTTATTAACTGATATTCAGTCCTGGTTTCTTCAACAAACGCTAATCTTCTACGCCCCGACGAAATGACTGTTAAGCTCGAAAAGCGACATCTTCTCCTTTGAAAGCAAATTCAAAAATAAAGCCTGCCGCATATTCTTACCGGCCATTGGCAATGGTGAGTTGTTCGTATGCAATTTCCATGGTATCAATGGCTACCTCATCACCATCCGATTTCAGATCGGTACTGGTTATTTTGGTTGGCCATGCATTGCCTAACGACCATTGCATGGTTACATTACCGCTTTCATCCAACAGCTTAATCAGGATGGTTCTTCTGTTAATCGTATTCATCTTAATTTCGGCCAACCAGCTCAAAAGGTTCCTGTCATTTACAAAAATCCCCCTTTTCAGGGTTACCTGACCATACTTCGTAATACCAGGCATTTTTATGGTCGAAAAATGCTGACTATCGCCTGTTCTATAATCAATGATTGGTGTTTCCATATTTAATCCCGAAACTTCCTCGAAGGCTACACCTTTTAATTCTGTTCCAAAATCTACCTCAAACCTAAACCTCGGCATAGGCCACGTTGAGCCTTGCTTGTTGCCATCATCTGTCATCATTTTATATTTTAAACTGAATATTATTGTGAGATCATCATAAACGCTGTACCTGCATCTGCTGTTGGATCGTGAACTCGATAAACTGCGCGGGGCGGGTTGGCGCTACACTTATTGCCACTGTCATGATACCTTTCAATATATCATCTCCCGTCATAGTAGTACCTAAGCCACAGTCTACCGAAAAAGCATCGGCAGGTGTTGCTCCCATTAACCCGCCTTCTTTCCAAATGTTGGTTAAGAAACTGCTGAGCATTGATTTAACAGCATCCCAGGTCGTGTTATCATTGGGCTGAAAAACATATGTACGACAGGCCAGTTTACACGATTGTTCCAGAAAAGTCATGGTTCTCCTTGTCGGGATATATCTCCAATCCTGACTATTGCTATCTAAGGTACGCGCCCCCCACACTAAAATGCCAATGCCTTTAAAAGAGCGGATGGCGTTTATTGATTTCCCCGAAACGGTATCTATATTTAAGTTGGCATGCTGGTTTTCTGATAAATTGATAGGAAGTGATGTTGCGCCAACAATACTTACATTTGCAGGTGCCTGCCATGGCCCATAATGGTTATCGATATTGGTAATGATGCCGGCCATAGCACCGCTTGGAGGCAAAATATTGGCAACAGCAAGCACCTGATTGATGATATTACGATAAGTTTCGCTGGCATTGATTAGCGCATTATGGTATTGTGCCACCGTTAACCTTGTACCCGAAGGATTTTCAATATTGGCTAAAATCTGAGCCGCAGCCGGATTGGGATGATCGGCCGGATTTAGCAAAGGAGCCAGTTGTTTCGTATCACCACCAAAAAGATTCGTATAATCGATATCTGATGTTCGCATCGTGGTGGTACCAATAAACGGATAATATGCTGCTCCATAATCAAGCCCAACTTGCCCAGTATTGTCTCTGAACGTCTGGATATCCTCTGTATACAAAATCGGATCAGGGTTTCTACCCCCAATTACATCAAATACAGACATGGCTGTTTGTGTTTCCTTACACTGTAGTAACATGGCTCGCATTAATGCGCCGTTATCTGCTACAGAGAGCAAAGTTGCTTCGGGGCAGATGTACATGGTTGGCTCCTGTTCGTTCACTAATAAGGCCAATCCATCTGTTAAATCTTTCAGTTTTACATTGGGATTAATCAGTTGCGTTCCTAAAGCCATGGGGCTATTTAATGGGGCGCCATAGGTACCGACAGAAACAATATAAGCGTAACCACCACCATTTTCATAGAACATTTTTACGCTATTGTAAAGGTAATAAATGGTATTAGGATCAGGAAGAACCGAATAATAATTGCTATTGATGACCACGTAACCGGGATCAGTTGGTTGTGATTGCTGTTGCAGCAGGTAATACCCCGGATTATACTGTTTCACCTCACTAGCGGGTGCCGGTGCATCGGGATAGCAAAAAAATGCTTTAAACTCGGAAAAAGAGGAGATTTTTTGCGCTACATGGGCATAAGATTTTCCCTGGTACATGGCCTGTGGTGTATAACCAATAAAAGCAGGTACTGCAGATGCAACCGGCACTACCGAATTGGAAAAAGCGTCAAGCTCGTTGATGTAAACCCCGGGAGATTTAATATTAGATGGAGACATAAAATTTGTTTTTTAATGATTGATGATTTTGAAACATATTGGTCACGGATCAATTACAACATGATTAATTTCACATCCTTATCACCTGTTCGGCCGCATTTGTCATGATAAACAAAATTAGCATAAATGTGTAGAAACAGGTAACTGTTTCGATTATTTACGGAGTGGGTACCAAATACTTGTAGTCAATTTTAGCGACATGCATTAACAGTAAATCATTATAACTGTTTATTTGCTTAAATCAAAACTCCATAAATTTTTAACAGGTAATTTTCCGGCAGCTACCTGGGTAAAGATTGAACGGCTATGTATGCCGGATGCAAAACCGGAAGTAGAACGGATTGCCTGCTTGCCAAAATAGCAGGAACAGATAGCTTCTGCTTCCAATAAATTAGATAGGTAGTAAAAAACTGCTATTTAGGTTAAAATGACCATTAAACGATGCCCCTTTTAAAATAAAAATGATCCGACATTTCACTCTACATTGCCTTTATAGGCTACCTGATCTTTTAAATAGAGAACTGATTTTTTCGCATCATAACGGCAACTATCATTACCATAAATCAAATCTCCGGATTTATTTAAAAGTATGGAGTGCTGATCATCATCCGGAAGAAACAACTCTATCCTGGATTGGTCATCACTCATCAGCACAAAAGCACTGGTCACCTCTTTATCCTTTTGAATGGCGACCGGATTCAATCGAAATCCTGCATTGAAAATTTGTATACAATCATTTTTCAATTTGCTCCAGGTATATCCGGCTGATCCGATACAACCATGCTCATCCTGGTCTGCTCCAATATTTTCAGCAGCTTGCCTATCTTTCTGTTCTGAATTGCCGGCTCGTTCTCCACAGGCAGAGCATAACATCAGTCCAATCACCACTATTGCTAATCTGTTCATCTCAATCATTTAAATTTTAGACCATAAACAATAAATATGCCAGCAAAAACACGGTTACCCATCGTCATTCAACCGCAGTCTAAAATCCGAAGCTTAGCGAAACCAAATCTTCTCAACCGGATTTCAATAACGCTGCATGTTTGAAAACTTATACAATAACACCCCATGTGCCGGCACATTCAGCTTTATTTTTGAAGTTTTAGTGTCTACTGTAGCAACTTGTTTCTGTCGCCAAAGATCTCTTACGGTAAAACGTCCTTTTAATCCCAATTTTTCAAAATCTGCATAATTCATATCTACAGGCTCTGTCCCGAAATTACAGAAACCGATGGCCATCCCTCCATCTTCCAGCATTTTAACATAAATCCTCAAATCGCCAATGGTTTGCAGACAGATACCCTGTTTCCCCAATGGATCCTGATTGATTTCGATCACTTCATCATTGGTAAGCAGGTTTAAGGTAAAATCATCCAGCTTTTCCATATCGCAACCTATTAATAACGGTGCAGCGAACATACTCCATAAACTAATATGCAAATATTGTTCATCTGGTTTGAGCTTACTCGGGTGAGGATTTCCCCAGCCAACCTGCCCCACTACCAACATGTCGGGATCGTTCCAGTTGCCTGGTTTGGCATAAGGTGCTGCTTGATCTTGTGCCAGTGCAATACTTTTCACGCTAGCCCAGGTGTCAGTAATATCATTGGTGGTTCTCCAGGCACTTCCATGCACTTCATCTCCCCATTTCCAAACATCAGACATTCCATACTGGCACAAACTAAAGACAATATCTCGTGACTGGGCGCGCAAATAATCGCCCATCATTTGAAATGGTTTGACCGCGGTATTTAATTTTTCGCCGCCTTTATATGATAATGATGAAACTTTATAAGGATCATGATCCGGCAAACCATCAATTACGTTGCCATAACTGCACCAATCGTATTTTAGATAATCAAAACCCCATTTGGCATAACTTTCGGCATCATTTTTTTCATAGCCGTAACTACCTGCACAGCCTCCACAGGTCCACGGGCCGGGGCTGGAGTATAGACCGATTTTCAACCCCAGTTTATGCACATCATCAGCAAGACCTTTCATGTCCGGAAATCTTTTGTTGGTGATAATATTTCCTGCATCATCCCGGAATTTGCCTTGTAAGTCAGGATTTTTTGAATCTCGGTTATTTTGCCAAAAGTCGTCAATGTTGATGTAAGTCCAGCCGTGATTAACCAACCCGCTCTTTGCCATGGCATCAGCAGCACGTTTTATCTTATCTGCAGATACCTCGTGAGCAAAACAATTCCAGCTATTCCACCCCATCGGCGGTGTGAGCGCAATGCGATCACCACACACTATTTTAAACTTTCTTTCGGCAGTACCTTTTGCATTTTTAGCCTTTAAAGTAACGAGATAAGTTCCTTTTTGAGTAATCTTCCCTGTAATTACACCAGTATTCTTGTCAATTTTGAGTCCTCTTGGCAAATTTAAGGCAGTAAAAGTTAAGGGTCTTTCGCCTGTTGCCGTAACCCGGTGCTGAAACGGAGATCCCGGTCTGATTCCAAATACCTTTGCACCTGTAAGTTTGGGAAAGGCTGTTGGTTTTGGCGTTAATATATAAGGAATAGAGGAAATTGGGTTATATGTTTTAAAGGTATTTACCCCTATCGCTTCAAATTTGGCATCTGCCCAGTTTACATGATCATAATAATTGCCATTACCTCCATCTGTAACCATCAGTTTCAACCTTTTTATCCCATCCAGGTTAACCTTGCATGATTTGGCTTCTTCACCCAATTGCATTACCCCACTGCTCCAAAGCCGCTTCCCATCGCCTGTAACTATAAATTCAGCTGCTGGCTTTTGTCCTTTCACTTCATCATCAATGCCTACCATAGTAGAAAAAGACTTTGCCTTTCCGTCTAAAATAATGGTTAACTGGCTGGTTGCATGCGTACCAAAACCTCTTTCGAAGGTTTTGCCTGCTATCGTCATTGTTTTACCATCCACTGTTTTGTTTTTTCCGGGTGTTCCATATCCCTGGGTTGCACTACTTAAGTCTAAATCATCCAACCAAACAATTTGTGCAGACGATTGAGCGATGGCCGAAAAACTTAACACGACCAGGCTTAGGCTTAACATGAGGTACTTCATTGATTTCATTAGGATTCCGGAAAAGTTTGTTTATCTGTATGTAATAAATATCTGGTTTAAGCATTAGCGGAAATGCGTCTGGTAAAGCTAATTACCTTACCGACAAATTTAGGCGAGCCCGATATAACAACAGGGTACACATGTATGGTTAACTTACAATAATGTTAAATCTACACCATAATACAGGGAAATTATGGGGCATAAGCGAATAAATGAAAGCATCTACTTTGTAAAGAAACATTTGGTTGATGTGTATAATACTTTGAGGCTACAGTCAAACATTTTTGTATTAAACAAGGTTAGTTTGATACATGAACATTAAATCGAACAACGGGATATTCAGGACGGTAACCTCAATTATCCTTTACACAGCCGGACTTATTATTCTGCTCTGGTTTCTATTAAAAATTTTAAGCATCGTGCTGCTGGGTATTTTCGCTATCGTTTTAGGACTAATTATTAACGCTCCGGTAAGTCGGCTGGAGAAAAAAGGAATGAAGCGCTGGCTGGCCTGTCTGATCGTATTTTTTATCATTTTTGGGATTACGGCATTGCTTGGCTGGATGGTGGTACCGCACATGAGCAACCAGCTGGATGTGTTGATTGGAAACCTGCCAAAATATTATGCGAGCGTTTCGGGTTACCTGGATTCATTGTTGCGTAAATTTCCTGAATTGAGGAAGGAAATGAGTGAGGGAGGTTCGTCTATATCATCTGCAATTCCCTCCATAGGCAATACCGTTATGGGGATTGGAAATTTTTCATTCTCCATCCTTGGAGGTGTTTTTGTATTCATCGTGTTTATCTGCATGGTTGTATTTTTTGTGGGGAATCCTAAACCCATCATTGAGCTTTACCTAACCGTATTTCCCTTAAAACAGCGGGAAAAAGCAGAAAATGCAATGAAACATACATCGATTATGCTTGTTGGATGGATGAAATCCAATCTTATTGGAGGTGCTATTGAAGCAGTTCTTGTATATGGTTTTCTTACGCTGATGAATGTTCCGGGCGCATTGGTTTGGGCAGCACTGGCTTTCTTTTCTGAACTTATCCCAAAAATAGGGTTTTATATTATGGCCATCCCTCCTACCCTGGTTGCACTTTCCGTTAGCCCTGCAACGGCGCTTTGGTGCCTGGTATTCTTTTTATTATTGAATGAACTGATTTCTGATTTTTTGATGCCTAAACTCCGGTCCTCTACCATGAACATCCACCCGATGTCGTCGCTGTTCTTATTACTGGCTATGGGTACAGCGTTTGGATTAACAGGTGCACTACTGTCTACGCCACTTGCAGCCATTATCAAAGCCTATTACGAAGAATTTTATTTGCGGCAGTTTCCGGAAGATCCAAAGCTGGAGCAACGTACGAACGACATTATTTATTGATAATTTGAGTGCTGGCAGACATGAAATCCCTTAAAAGGTAGGAAGTGTATTTGAGCCAGGCAATTGAGCGTAGGCTTGCTGAAGTGATCAGTTCTGTACGGTGAAAGCATATTGGAATGATCTCCCCTCCTCACCTGGGGTTAATTCAGCAAAGCCCAAGCCATCCGGATGAACTTATATAAAGTCTAATATATTATTACAAATAAATAAAAAATTGTAACTTGCCAACATGAGCAAGAACGCATTGACAATAAAGGGTTACACTTCAGAAGAACTTAGGTCCTTTCTGCGGAAAGACGAAAAGTTTCAACAAGCTGTAAGGCTATATGCCTGTTACCAGGTTTCTCTTGGTAGGCGCCCCCAAGAATTAGAATCGATTTATGAAACCTCATTCAAATCAATCTGCAATTGGGTAAACCGGCTGAACCAGGGTGGTGTTGAAGCCTTGATCGATAAAGTGAAACCTGGAAGAAACAACCGTCTTCGTGCCGACGAACTACAGTCCATAAAATCGGTATTATTGAATAAGCATCCAGATGATTACGGTTATAATAGCGCCACCTGGACCGGACCCTTACTGATCGAGTTCATCAAGAAAGAATATCATGTCGAGTATAAAAAAGCGCAGATTTATAACATATTGAGAAAGTTGGGCTTAACGTTTCAAAAAGGGAAAGGCATTTACCCCGAAGCGGAAGACAGAGCTGAAAAGGTGGAGGCTTTAAAAAAAACTCCGGGAGTCAAGGGAAGCTAAGGCTGTAATTGTTTTTCAGGATGAGGCGAGTCTGTCAAATACAGCTACCGTGTCCTACATGTGGGCAGAAAAAGGCAAACAGCCAAGGATCAATCAAAAGCAGCGAAAAAGAGAGAGAAAGACCCTTTTTGGCTGTATAGAGCCGGAAACAGGAATTGTGATAACAGGCAAAGCCGACAGGGGCAACACAATCAGCTTTTTCAGCTTCCTGTTGCTGGTCGTAAAAACATACCATGGGCGGAAAGTTGTCATGGTCCTGGACAATGTACCCTACCATCATGCCAAAAGACTCAAACCTATACTGGAACGCTATAAACACCGAATAGAACTCGTCTATCTTCCACCATATTCTCCCGATTTAAATCCGATTGAAAGAATTTGGTGGTACATGAGGAAAAAGATCACCCATAACAGATATGTACAGAATCTACAAGATCGAATTAATAACTTCGACTTGTTTATCAGTCAATTTAAAGTCGAAAATGAAATTGGAAAGAACCTTGCAAAATTAATTGTAAATATTTAATATACTTTATATAATCGCATTTTTATGATCATGTAGCCAAAGCCTTCGATAACAGTTAACGCGTCCTGGTATCAAGATGCACAATATTGCCCCAACGAAATTACCTTTTGCTAATGGCGTTCCTCAATTTAGCTGTATGGGCATACAGATCTTTTACCTCATTGCCCACAGTTGGGATTAAGATTACTACGGGCAAGGTACCAGTTCATGCTTTAAGCTTTGCTTGGGTAACAGTGTATATTTAAACGTGATACTGTATTATTTAGAACGAGATGTAAAACAGATGGAGATTATGATTATTGCAATAACTGCGATTATGATGACGTAATAACTTCGCTTTTTCATTTATAGATTTTTGGATTTGAACTATGGGGATGTAATTGAAGCATTTTAAAGCTTTTCATATCAAATATTGTATATACAGATATTTTGAAAACGGGAATGCGTGAGCATCCCCGTTCATCCCTGTCTATCCCCCTCTCAACTGGTTGTGCAGTTGTAAGAATAAAGACCCTGTAACAATCCTGTTAACAGATATTGATGTAAAGTTCTAAAAATATTGATTAGGACCGGCTATACTTTAGATTAGTTCGAACTAGCATAATGGATAGTTTGATGAACGCACAAAACTTTATCCAGCTGATCAGGCAAAAGTTGTTTTGTATGCTAAAGAGCATTTATGCTATCCCTCGCACTATGCATATTTACCTGATAAATTTTAAAAGCAATCCATATTTATCAAACAAAATGAGTTCATCAACCTCAGTTTTCACTGATGTTTAATTCAATAAATGGTTTCTGCCAGACGATGACATTGTTTTTGTCCCAGTAGCCGGCAGTTATATAGGCAAAATGAGCTACACTGGAATTTAAACCATCTTTAAAAGCTTTAATATTTGCCAATAATTGATTGTAAAGATCATCTTGATCTTCCCGGGAATTTGTAACAATCACAAGAAGTTTCTCCCCTTTATCCATATCAATTTCAATAGTTGCTTTAAGCTCCATTTCACAATAATATAAGTAAGCGATAGACGAGTGCAGCAAACCGATATAGGGCAGGCACAAAATTATATTTCAAAACTATGGCAATCAATCCCTAAAAACCTTATAAAAAGACATTTATATGTATCAATATTTAAAATCGATACATTTTCACGTATCTTCTCCCTTGAGATTTGAAATGTAAGCTGAGGGGGTATAACCGGTAATCTTTTTAAAGGTAACGATAAATGTATTCCTGGTTACAAAGCCAGCGTCTAATGAAATTGCCTCCAATGTGAATCGTTTCCAATCACCTTCTGCCAGTCTTTTTTTTACATATTCAATCCGTAAATGATTAACGTATGCATTAAAAGTCTGTTTATAGTGGTTATTAAACAATTCGCTAAGCTTATGATTTGGAACATCACAGTAACTGGAGAACTCACTGATCGTTAATCCGGATCTTCTGAAAAATTCTTTTTGTTTCATCAGTACCTCTACTTTGTTAACCAATACCGGGTCAATTATTTTGGGCCGATGATCTATCTTTCTCCGATGTCTTATTTCGGGTGAAACAGGAAGTATATTTTCATTATCGGTGCGGTTAAGTGTATGTGCATCACCTTCTAAAAACCGCTGGTCACTAAATAAACCTTCCCTGGTATCAGACAAATCCGGAGAACGGCGTCCTAATACAAAATCGGAATTGATACTAAATAGCAGGCTTAAGGTAAATACGCAAAAGCAGCCAAGAAAAACGAATTTTCCGTTACGAAAAACGTGAAGTGGTCCATTGGCATCAAATTGGGCCTTTAATGTTGCAGATATTGTGCATAAAAAAAATAAGGTTAAAACCGCAGTATAAATGTAAAGCCATATGGTGGCATTTGTGGTTAATTTTAATGTTTTGTTTGCCTTTCGGATATCCAAAAACAAAAAAATACAATATACACACGCTATGCCGGGTAGCACAATCCAATGCCAATTACTTACGATATATGGATTAGGGATAAACAACTGATCCATATTTTTGACCAAACCTTTAACAACCTTTATTTGCTCCTCTTTACTAAGTAAATTATATGGAATAATGGCAAGGAGCGCAGGTATCGAGGGAATCACATGCCATAAATGAGAAACCTTGAACCGTGATTGTTCCGAATCAATCGAACCCTTAACATAAAGATAGAAAAATGGCGTAATTAGATAATATAGCGGTAGCCCCTTATTGTACAATAACGGATAGCGTTGTATGTCTCCAGATACTGTCAGAAAGAAAATCATCAAAAACCACATCATGCCAAACAGAGAGATAGATAACAGCATGCGGAGATATTTATTTTTTTTGCTATGAATGAATATCTGCATAACATTACTAAGGGATATAAATATCGCACCAATCAGTAATAGAAAAACGGGATGCATGGGATAAATAGGACGATTAAGCCCAAACATAGCAACTTGCAGATGATCTTCCAACTTGTAAGGCTAAAGACTTATTAACGCGTCGAAATTATATAAAACTCATATTATTAAAGCGGTGTTTTGAGTAAACGTAAGATAGGTAGCTGGTCATTATTTAACCAGGATCTTGCAATAACCACTGTATCATGATATCGCATGAAATAATTAAGATCAACTTAGCGTAAGTTGATCCATTATATTACTTAACTGAAGTAAATCTGAATATTTTATAAAGCAATCAGGAACAGTCTAAACCCTGAGACAAAATGATAGATCATGTTTAAACTATTGCATTTATAGGTTTTAGGCCGAGTTGTATCCATACGGAGAAGAAAAGATTTTTAAAAATCAGATGATATCCTGAATAACGGCTGTTCAAGTTTATAAGTTAAATTTTCAAAAAAATCATTATACATTCGTTACAAATTACTTAATATTTAATAAAAAAACTACCCGCAAACATAGTTGGTTGCATGAGATTGATAGGCCCACCGCCTTCATAAGATGTCCAGGCTACAGATGCATTAAGATTAGGATTTCCACCTATTGACTCGGAAAATACTGTTGGCCTGGTATTCCCAAACGATCCATCATTTCCATCTGCTGCAAGACTTTCAAGATGTCGGTGAACTGGCATATAATTTTCATTTAATGAAGTAGTTTCAGATCCCATTATTCCCGCCAAAGACCTATAAGGTAAACCTGATCCTGCACCGATGTTTGCATAGATGCGTCCTCTTAGGTCAGGCAGATTAAAAGTGGTTGATCCGTCACCGCTACCAAAAGCGGTTCCGATTAATGAGAATAAAGCGGAATAACCTGATCTCGAAACCGCAGAACCATCACATTTCAAATAGCCATTAAGTGTATTGGTAGCAGAATACTTATATACCCCAACCGGATCCAGATTTTTATATTCTTGTAACAGTCTCCAGGAGTTGCCATAGTAAATATAGACGCCTGCTCCCTTTAAGTTATTTGTAGTAACATCATTGGAATTAAAAATCATCATCCCATCTGCGGGCGTAGTACCATTTAACTGCATGGTAGAAGAACTCAAGGCAATTCTTGGTAACAAAAAACCACGATTGGAACTTTCTACATCAATCATGGCAGAAGCGCTTGGCGTTCCTGCAGATGTCGCAATTTTTACCTGGCCAACACTTACAAAAGAAATTCCATATATAAGCAGGCTTGTCAGGAAATTAATATGAGCAATATTTTTAAAAATTAGCATAGATTTCGGAAGTGAGTACATTTCGAAAATATAGTAAAAAAGTAAAACTTAGAATTTAATAAAAGTATTACCAGCAAATAATGTTGGTTGCATGATGTAGAATGGTGAGGGAGAATTGCTTCCAGAAGAATCTGTCCATGCTACAGGAGCATTAAGGTTCGGTGTTCCACCTATTGCTTCAGTATAGCGAGTGGAACCCGTATTGCCAAATGATCCGTCATTTCCATCTGCAGCCAGAGATGTTCTATGGCTATGAGCGGGCATGTTCGAGGAGCTTAATGTTACCGTTTCCGTTCCAATATAATTTCCCAAATTTCTTGTAGACAAACCCGGACCTGAACCTACACCACCAAAAACACGACCCCTAAAATCCGGTAGATTGAAGGTTGATGAACCATCACCAGAACCAAATGAAGTCCCGATAACCGCAAACAGACCCGCATAAGTTGTCCGCGATACGGCAGATCCGTCGCATAATAAGTACCCAGTCATCGAGTTAGCCGCAGAAAGCTTATAAGAACCAGCCGGGTCTGCTGCGCTACTTTCCAATATCAGGGTCCATTGGCCATTCCACACATACAAACCAGTACCGGCTAATCCTCCTGAAGTAGAGGTGTTCGTATTAAACACCATCATTCCATTTGGAGGGGTAACACTATTTAGTGTCATGGTGTTAGAGGTTAAAGCTATTCGGGGCAGTAAGAAACCACGGTTACTGCTTTCCACTTCTAACATGGCTCCTGCATTTGGCGTACCTGTGCTTGCGCCGATTTTAATTTGTGCCAGACCAATTGTTGTTAAGAACAACAATGGCATCATAAGGAAAATCTTGTTTTTCATTTCTTAAAGGATATTAATAAAAAGTTTGTGTTCGTTAATTCAGGCCGGGGCATCATCCCAAACCTTTCTTTCATCTTTTTTGTCGACATTTATATTCAGCCCATATCATTATAAATAGTTGGCTTTTACATAATCTGCAAAGTAAGTACTGCTATCAGAGTGGATGGCGTATGATAAGATACAATGCTCAACAAAACGTGCTGAAGAGGGTTGAAAAAGCATGTACGCAAATGTCAAAGCGTCGCTATCCATCTGTTCCTGGTATTGATCAAGATAATTTATCAAACGCTTTTCAACCAGATTATCATGGCCGTTATAAGTAATGTATAATTTTAAATAAGTAAAAAATTCATGCACCTCGTGCGGAAACTGAGTATGCAGCTGTTTTGCTTTCTCAATACTGGTTACACTGAATTTTGATGTTCCCATGTAAATTATAAGTTTAACACCAGAAGATCCTGATACTGATTGATTATGCTATTAATCTTACCCGCATGAGTTGTCGTAATACAAAAGTTAAATAGGGGCTTGGAATAATCATTCCGGTAGATCATAGCAGCAGAATACATTTCATATTTTATACCATTGGTAATAAGGCCAAACTTAGATCTGAACTTTCTCCAATAATCGTTTAAAAAAGTCTTACATTCATCCATATTGTGTTGATGGTGGCTGTATGCCACCATAATATTCAGCTTGTTATATTGAAAGATGGCAAAATTAGAATGGCCATTTCTCCTTTTCATCAGCATACTGATTGCTGAACCTGATTCAGGTATTTTTTCGTCAGCTCCCACAATCTGCAGAAAAGGGATAACTAATGCATGCGCTGTTAATTCTTCTGAGTATATGCAGGGAAGCATCAGATTTATTCTTGACGCTAACTTCTTTATAGCTATTTTTCTGTCCATTTTTTTAAATGTTCAATGCGGAAACTAACTTAAACTACCGAAACAGGTGTCCAACATTCATTCAACTTGTTTTATCATGCCATAAGACTAAAATCAGGATTATCTGTCTTTAATCGGATTTGTGTAGGCTGGATGTTTCATTGTTGTTTCTAACACCTGTGCTGCGGCTACACTAACATCCTTTTGATTACTTTTTTTTAGGAGTTCAATGATAGCCATGAGCTGTAATTCATGTGCTTTACGCTGTTGATCGAGGTTGTGGTTTACCAACTTGAATGTTTCGGCAGCATGATCCTTGATATCCTGGAGTTCTTTAACCAAAACATGATTGCGCTCGGCTAGTAACCTGTTCTCTTCCTGAAGTTGGTTAGTCCTTTTAATTAAAGCCTGGATGGCGATCATATTTACGCCATCTATATCCGCGCTGGAGATCGTGGTATCATTTCCGATCTTGCCATAACTATCTTTTCCAAAAGCCTGATAAAAGTCTTGTGCCATAGGCCCGTAATGACGGAAGCTTTTAGGATCTTGCCCCTTATAATTCCAGCTGCTGAGCTGCATGGTATCAATTTTACTCAAAAAATGTTCACCATTTATTTTCTCGAAGTTTTCTTTTTTTCTTCTGTCGGACGTAATACTCACGCCATTGGCACCAGCAGCGATGTCTACATACGAGGAAAGATTAGCTGATGTGTAGAAACGATACCCCCCTGCAAATCTCATCACCATCTGATTGGCAGCAAGTGATTTTAGCGTGTTGGCCGATGAACCAGATCCATCACCCAGTGCAAATGCTCCGGAAAAACCGTTAGTAGAAGCAAATGCCCCAATAGCAACCGCTTGCGCAGCGTCAGCAGTAACGTATTTGCCCAAGGCAAATGATTCAGTCCCGGATGCTGAAGCTTGCAAACCTACAGCCATGGATCGCGCTCCGCTGGCAGTACTTAAACCTCCGCCTGCGAAAGCTTCTGAATCGGTAGCGCTATTCGAAGTACCATATGAAAAGCTATTATTACCACTGGAAGTTCCGCCACTACCGGCAGCAACCGCATTTGATCCCGAGGCAATGGTATTATAACCCAAAGCAACTGATCCTGAACCCACACTGGTATCGTCCCATTGCGTACCGGTTACCTGGCCAACCCGGAACGCAGATTTGCCGGGATAGAACATCATTCTGGTTCCTGCACCGGTAACCGGAATGATTCCGGTACCGTTAGTTCCAATCGCCACAAATCCACTGTCACTTTTGAATGTTTTCTGCCCGGCTACTGTCTGCGCCAGATAGCGGCTCACAAAGGGGCCTGCTGCTGAGAGCGAATCTACATAACCTTTATCTACTAATGAAAGTGACGTAAATAAAGCCCTGGCATTAGCTAAGTAGGTAGCCACACCGTTTGCACCAATGGTCAATCCTTTGGTAGCGGCGTTTGATGCATTGATCGCCGAAACGAATTTATATCCTCCCCTAAAACGCATCAACATCTGATTTGCCGCATCATTGGTACCTGAAGTCCCTACTGCAGTATTATTATCACCAAATACAAATGATCCTGCAAATGATCCTGTGGACACATTAGAGCCTAAAGCAACGCCGCCCTGGGCAAGTGCACTGACGGTGTTACCCATTGCAATTGAATTTGCCCCAGACGCAGTGGTGTTATATCCTAATGCGGTGGAAGCGGCACCAATGCTGGCATCATCCCATTGTGTACCTGTTACCTGTCCAACCCGGAATGCTGATTTACCGGGATAAAACATCATCCTCGACCCTGCACCCGTGGCCGGGATAATTCCCGCACCATTTGTTCCAATAGCTACAAATCCACTATCACTTTTGAATGTTTTTTGACCGACTACTGTCTGTGCCAGGTAGCGGCTTACAAATGGTCCGGCTGCTGATAGTGAATCTACATAACCTTTATCTACTAATGATAGTGGCGTAAACAAAGCCCTGGCATTAGCTAAATAGGTAGCCACGCCATTAGCACCGATGGTAAGTCCTTTTGTAGCGGCATTTGATGCATTTATCGCTGAAACAAATTTATATCCTCCCCTAAAACGCATCAGCATCTGATTTGCGGCATCATTGGTACCCGAGGTACCTGCAGCCGTATTATTATCTCCAAACGCGAAAGAGCCGGCGAATGATCCTGTTGACACATTAGCACCAATGGCCACAGAATTTGAGCCTGAAGCAATGTTATCGTAACCCAAAGCAATTGATCCTGTACCCACATTGGTATCATCCCATTGTGTACCCGATACTTGTCCAACCCGGAGCGCTGATTTACCTGAATAAAACATCATCCTGGTTCCTGCCCCCGTAACCGGAATGATTCCCGCACCGTTGGTTCCAATAGCCACGAATCCACTGTCACTTTTAAATATTTTCTGCCCAACTACCGTCTGTGCCAGGTAGCGGCTTACAAATGGCCCGGCTGCAGATAACGAATCTACATAACCTTTATCTACCAATGAAAGTGGTGTAAACAAAGCCCTTGCATTAGCTAAATAGGTAGCCACACCGTTTGCACCGATAGTAAGCCCCTTTGTAGCGGCATTTGATGCATTGATCGCTGAAACAAGTTTATATCCACCCCTAAAACGCATCAACATCTGATTTGCGGCATCATTGGTACCTGAAGTACCTGCTGCAGTATTGTTATCACCAAATGCGAAAGAGCCGGCGAATGCTCCTGTAGAAACATTAGATCCAATAGCAACGCCACCCTGAGCCAGTGCACTGGCTGTGCTACCCATTGCAATTGAATTTGCGCCAGATGCAGTGGTATTATATCCTAATGCGGTAGAAGCGGCACCTACACTCGAATCATCCCATTGCGTGCCGGTTACCTGCCCTACCCGGAAAGCTGACTTGCCCGGATAAAACATCATCCTGGTTCCTGCACCGGTAACCGGAATGATTCCGTTACCGTTAGTTCCAATCGCCACAAATCCACTGTCACTTTTGAATGTTTTCTGCCCGGCTACTGTCTGCGCCAGATAACGGCTTACGAAAGGGCCAGCTGCTGAAAGCGAATCTACATAACCTTTATCCACCAAAGAGAGCGGGGTAAATAAAGCCCTTGCGTTGGCGATGTATGAAGCGGTGCCATCTGCACCAATCGTTAATCCTTTTGTAGCGGCGTTTGACGCGTTTATTGCGGAAACAAACTTGTATCCTCCCCTAAAACGCATCAACATCTGATTTGCTGCATCATTGGTACCCGAAGTACCTGCCACTGTATGGTTATCTCCGAATACAAAAGATCCTGCATTTGCCCCTGAAGACACATTAGAGCCTATGGCTACCGAGCCCAACCCTAACGCTGAAGCGGCATTACCTACTGCAAGAGCATTGTTGCCGGAAGCTAGCGTATTAATACCCAAAGCCACTGATGCAACTCCTTTTGCACTTGCTCCGGACCCTGCGGCAAAAGAATATAGTCCGATATTGCTGTCCTGACCTTCAGTACCGGATTGTAAACCAACCTGAAAGGCACCTTTATTGGGTATCCACGACATCCTGACGCCATTGGGTAAAGTGGGTACAGTTCCCTGTCCCAAACTGCCCGTTGCAATGAGCCCCCCGTTAGAAGAGAAAGTTTTTACACCGTCAATGGTTTGGTTACTGATCAAATCAACAAAACCGAGGTCTGATACGTTTGCCCAAACTGCGCGGTTAGTTGCATTTGTTCTTAATATTTGATTTGCTGCAGTTCCAACTTTCATTTTGGATGGAGCGATAACACTATCAGCCAGTTTAACGGCAGTTACATTTGCATCGGCAATCATCGGTGTAAGGATTTTCGAAGCACCGATCGCAGTTACACCAGCGTTGCTAATGGTTACATCGCCTGTCATCGCAACTGACCTGGCCGTACCTGTCGCATCACCTACCAGTATATTGGCATCTGCTAAACGCGTTGAACCATACGTTATCCAGGAGTTATTATCCCTGATGTAAAACTTATGCGTTGTTAAATCATAAACCATCATTCCCTCCAGCAGATTAGCCGCAGGTATAGCCGGATTTGTTGCATCTAGCAGATTGGTCACGCGGGGAATCAATATCGCTTTTTGCCCGTTAACTTGTAATGAAATTGAAGCATTGTTAACAGCTGAAGCGGTTCCAATCACGACGTTCTCTGCGTTGACCACTTGAACCCGATTCAGGTTTTTACCATTCATGTCCAGATTGTTAGTGGCTTTATGATTCCCCAGGTTGTCGCCCATCCGTTGTTGACCATACATACTGGTAGCGACGAGTAGTAGTAGTGCCATCAGGCATATTATCTTTGTAAAATTTATTCTCATCTTAATCAACTTTATTTTTTCTGTTTATCTGTTTACCGAGCACTTGCACCGGGTAGTTATAATTTCAAAAGCTTTCCGTCAACAGGGTTTCACCTTTCTATGTCAACGTTGGCAAATTCAACATCTCTGCTATAATAATTAACGATACCAGGTCCTGGGATCTCTTTCAGTGCTGGAGAGACGGATACCTAACGTAATTTCATGAGTAGCGTTCTGAAAGCCTGCGATTCTTTTATTTCCGAAAACAAATGAGTAACTGTAACCCATATTAAATTGCCCTATCCTGTAGGATGTGAGTAATGCCTGTTCATTGTTAGAACGGTAATTAAATCCTAACCCAAGGGTTTCCCTGATCCATATTTTAGAAGATACATCTACTTGTAAAGGAACATTGGAAGTGTAGGCTAACACCGAAGCCGCTTCCAGCCTAAAGTCATCGCTTAAATTCGCCAGGTAGCCGATATTGGCAAAATAGAAATTTCTGAAATAGCCCACATCACTCAAACTTCCCTTTGCATTCCCAAGATTGATACGGGGGATAGAAACACCCGCATAAAATTTCCCTGGTACGTAAACCATAATGGCTGCCCCAACATTAAATCTGTTGTCTCTAACATCGGCGTTTGAAAGTAGCACATCATCGGTCTGCAAAGAAGAATATAAAATATTATAATTTCGAAAACCTCCGTTCAAGGCGGTGGAAAAGTAAAGATCATTTTCAAGCTGCACTGATTTTGCAAAAAATAAATTGAATTCCGTCAGCGATTCAGGCCCTACACGGTCGGTCATTGAACTAAATCCAACCGATGATCCGATATCTTCCAGCAGAAAGGACCCATTAGCCATAAACGTACGGGGTGCGCCATCTACATTAACCCATTGCTGACGAGCCAGGAAGTTAAATTCTGAAACTTTCCTAGTAGTCGTCCAGGCCGGATTTATAGGCGCTATATTATCAATGTATTGCGTATAGGTGAACTGCTGCTGAGCGAAAGATGGCAAGCACCCGACCAACAGGATGAACATCAAAAAAACTTTTATTTTATTCATTTATCTAATACTTTAGTACAAAATATCCCGTCTTACGTTTCGTTACACCGCCGCGCCGATATACAATAGAATAGAAATAGGTTCCTGCCGGTAAGTTGTCGGTCCTTAAACGCCCATTAAACGAGCCGTTGTAAGTTCCCCTTCCACTAAAAATAATTTCTGAGTTATCGTAGTTTTTCACATCAAAAACCTTTGTGCCGTTTCGGTTCACAATCACAACATTGTTATCAGGAAAGTCTTCTATACCCTTGATAACCAACACATCATTCATTCCATCTCCATTTGGAGTAACGGCCAGAGGCACGCTGATATCATCCCCTTCCCTGCTGATAACCTGCACTTGTTGTGTTGCTTCTGCAGCCTTGTAATTCCGGTTCCCCGCCTGATTTACGGTGATCGTTGAACGGCCCAGATCAACGGGGGTAATGATATTTCCAGAAACCCGGACAACAAATGGATTTGAATTATGATAAGCAATTGGTAAACCCTTGTTTGAATATGCATTCATGGTGAAAGCAGGATCTCCTTTGTACAATACAGGTATCAGATCAAAAGTGATCATCTGCGTCGCCTTGTCTACCAGCAAAAGTTGATCTTTGGAGATATTGGTTCCCTTTATTGTTGCCCTTATATTAGCTGTTCCGGCCCCTACGATTTTGACCGTATTTCCATTTAATATAATGGCTACATCAGTATTCGTACTTGTATACTCAACAGGACTGCCATCACTGGCCCGTGCAAACAGTTGAAAATCTACGTCTTCATACGTCTTCGAGGCAAGGGGATCAAAAATGAGCATCAACTGAATCATCCGGTCAATCGGCTGTAAAAATCCCTGCGTCAATAGTATCCCGTTCGGTAACGAGGCCGTAGAACTTACCGAAGTCCCGCCAACACTCCATTCAACAGTAGTTCCATTTACAGTCGCATGGCCGCCAGATGAACTGAGCACATTTGAGCTGTTAGACTGCGCCCAAACACCTGTTCGGGCTAACAGTACTAAAACATAAAATATGAATTTGTAAATTTTTGTCATGGATTGCCTCAATAGCTTTTATACTGGCTTAGCCGCCGCACAGACGCTATTTTCTATATTTATGGAGTTTGTCTGTAACGTGTAACCACGAATTTTTTACCGCTTAAGAGTGTTGATGCGGGCACCAGTGGCGTGCCATCTGCATTTTCTTGTCTCATATCTGCAATGGCAACACTTACCTGCAAATTATCGGTTGCCGTAGCATTCAATATAGAAATGTATTCTAAACCTGGGGTGGCGGCAAGATCTGCTGCATCGTAATTTACAACCACACCGTCATTTTGCTGAACGCCAGGCACATTAAGCACTATTTTTGTAGCCTCGTTCGCACCTAATGTAAATGTCGGGACAGTTACTTTTTGCTTAAAGAACGCATTGGCCACGAAAGATGATCTTCTTACTTCACCAGAGGCTGCATCTACAACTAAAAAGTTTTCTGCTTCGGTGTTTAATGCCGGAACGGTATTTGAAAATACAATTCCGTTCACAGGACTGGAATTTGTACCTGTATTTCCGTTGAGTGTAGTTTTATTTGATACGGTAAGCCCGCCATTGAGGGTAGTTTGTACAACTGCACCGGTTGCTCCTACTGTAAGGTTACCATTCAGATTCGTAGTTCCTTCTGTAACAGTTAAATTTCCTCCGGTTAACAGTGAAAAACTTCCTTTTAGAGATTTGTCACCCGCCAATGTCTGCACACCAGTGGTAACCACACCTGGATTTGTCGCATCAGCAGGTGCTAGTTTCAAGACCGTATTCTGTCCAACCTGAGTCAGTGTATAGGCATTAGGATTCGACACCGACTCTATTCCGTCTGTACTTGGAGTTAAAGAGAGCGCAAATGTTACCCATGCGTTGTTTTGATAGAGATAAAATTTATTGTCGGTAGTATTATAAATAATCATACCGTTTAGCGGATTAACGATGTTGGTATTAGCGGCCACATTAGTGATCAGAATTGCCTTATCTGCCCCCGTAATTTGTAAGGCGACACTGTTGTTTGCTGCTACTGTGGCACCAATTACTACACCAGATGCATTTAAAATCTGTTTGCCGGCAAGTTGCAGGTCGCGGGTGGCGGTGTGATTACCCAGGTTATCACCCATTTTTTGGGTCTGAGCCTGCGCAAATCCTACGGCCAGGACACACAGTCCTGTAACCGTCATCGTTTTTAGAAGCGTTGTTTTCATATTTATTATAATATTTTGCCTTGAATTACGGTCTTGGTGTAACCGCTAATACCACATTTGCAGCGTTGTATTTGGTAACAATCAGGTTTGCACTATCAATGTCCGGAACGGTGTAACCCGCTACGGCGGGATTTCTAAAGTCGGCTATGTTAACCTTAACCGTACCATCTGCACTAGCGGTTGCAGAGAGAATGGTTAAACCGGCAAACTTTGCACGGTCAGCAGCTGCGAAGTTGACTACAATGGCATCGTTAACCTTAATTTCGTTGATGTTTAGTGTAAATTCGACACCTGAATTGCCTTCGGGATCAAATGCCGCCGAGGTACCTAGAGGTACCGGAATCTGATATTTTGCAAGACTTGCATTACTGGAGGCACCTCTTTTTACATTTCCATCTGCATCTACTACAAGATATGATTGTACATCCGACGCTGAAACATCAACCGGATTAACAATTTTAATTGCGGAAGTAGGGGTTGAAGCTCCTGTTACGGCTCCTGCAAGGGTAGATTGCCCATTTACGCTCAAGGCCCCATTCAGAATGCTATTTGCCGGTACTGATGCAGAACCTACGGTAACATCTTTAGCAACAGATAATGTCCCGCCTAAAGTTGTAGCACCATCAACAACATTTAAACTGGCACCCGTTGCTACACTGACATTTCCATTAAAGGTTTTATTACCCCCAAACGTTTGATCAATAGCGGTTACGACACCGGGATTTGTAGCATCTGCAGGCGCTAGTTTAAGTACTGTTTCCTGTCCGACCTGGGTAAGCGTATATCCATTTGCGTTGGAAACACTTTCTATACCGTCGGTACTGGCCTTAAGTGAAAGCGCAAATGTAACCCATGCACCATTTTGATATAAATAGAACTTGTTATCGGTATTATTATATACAATCATACCATTTACAGGTGTCGCAATATCGGTATTGGCCGTTACCGAAGAAATTAAAATAGCTTTATTGGCACTGCCAATTTGCAAAGCAACACTTCCATTGCTGATAGTAGCCGTTCCGATGGCAATACCTTCAGCATTGAAAATAGACTTTCCAGCCATTTGCAAATCTTTAGTAGCCGTATGATTACCAAGGTTATCGCCAAATTTTTGCGCCTTTGCAAAAAATGCAGTAGCAAACAACAGTCCCATCATCAGGACTGATTTTAGTAAAAATTGTTTCATATAATTTTTGTTTAATTTTGAATGAGAAGAAGTTTGTACTGCCGTCCGGTAATATCAACAGGGATTGGCTGGTAATTGGCCAAACGGATGCTAACCTCATTTGGTGCACTTACCCAGGATGAAATGATGGAATATTCTGTTTCATCTGCTGCGTTATTAAGGAATACTGAATTGCCTACTTGTGCGCCAACTACAGTTATTTTCGCTTTAGCTACATCATTAGCCGGGATTGTGCTCGATCCATTATCTAAAGAGTTAAAACTGACCGTTGCTATTTTTCCTTTAAACAATCCACTTTCTGCCGCCGACTGCCATTTAACTTGTTGTGTTTCGTCTGTTACTAAAAACGAAGCTGGCGCACCAGGCTTGAGGTTAATCCCTAATCCCTTAAGTGCAGCACCTGTAGCATTTGAAAGGGAAATGACATCGGGCTGGCTTGTGACCACATCTGCACTTGCAGTGGCAGGTACTGATGTAGGAACCCATCTGGTTCCGTCGAATCGGAGCACCTGACCAGCAGCTGGGGTCGCATCACTCACATCGATGCCCCGTAGTTTGACCACAGATGGGGCAGGAAAATTACCTGCAAGATCACCACCGGCACTTTGCCCGGACAGCTTTAAGGAATTTAAAAAATCTGTAGCAGATCCGGTATTGCCTGCATCTAACCAAATCTGGTAAGCAGATTTACCATCCTTGCCTGCAACAGCGTTTGCAGCATATAATGCATAGGGAACACTTAAAAGCTGTGTTGTGCCGGCAGCAACAAAATTTCGGCCGCCATTTAAATCAACTTCAACTTTTAGGTACTTTAAACCGAGTGCCCAGTTGATAGATGAAAAGTTATTGGAACTGCTGAGGGCACCAGCTGAGCCAATAGCTACGTTATACATACCCAATGATGTAGTAGTAACATTTCTTGTTTCCGAATATTGCACGTCGCCCTGCTCGGAACCGTTTAAGATTGAAAGTCGTAACGAAATGCTTTTTCCCGCAACAACACTTCCATCCTGATTACGTAACGCACCCTGATAATTGAATTGCTGAGGGGCTTGTGCAAATACCGGCGAAATACCGAATAAAAGGGATGCCATTAATAGAATTAGTAATTTTCTTTGCATAAAATATGGTTTGACTTTCTTTTCTGGTTAATTTGCTACAACAAGCAAAATGAAACATATTATTTCACAAAATTATAAAATGAAATAATTAATTGCAAATTAATAGCAATATTATTTCAAACTATTTTATTCCAGTCAGAAATGCAAATCAATAATTTACAGCAAAAGCCAACCAAAGGCCAATCGCCGTGGTAAGCTGCATTAAACACAAATCAAGTTAAAAGGCAAAAAGATTGTTTCTGAAGCACCAGAAAACAGCCACAAGACAGGAAACAGCAAGAGCTCAGGCGCTCTTGCCCACAAAACCATAAACAGAAAAAACCCACAAACCCACCAATTAGATAAAAGTTGCGACTTCTGTAAGACTAACGATAAACAAAGGCAACAATCAGTATCAAGAACGATCGACCAAAGCCCTGATCTTACTGATCTCCTGGGTTAAGTCACGAATGGTATGGTCCACACTACGATAAGACTCACCCTGTCCAAAATTTTTGGTAATAGCAAAAGTTATTTTCAGCTTAACCTCCCAAATCTCCATTATGGACTCAATTTCAATACGATCGCTCACAAACTGATTGGCCCTAGACTGACATTCAAAAAAACCTTCAGCATCATATCTTTGAATTTTAGCAATCACTATCTGATCGTTAAGCACAATTATATAAATCCTTGATAAAACGACACGCAATTTATCACTTACCAGCTCCCCGATCACAATATCCTGATCGCACAACAACACTTCAGGCCTATCGCCTTCTACATGGAACGCACGATAAGGCCCTTTCGATAGCTGCTGGAAAGGCAAATATAATTTCGGCAGACTATAAAGAAAAGATTGCTGATCACGAAATTTAAGATACATCAGAAAATCTTCACTTTTAACCAACAACACCTCCTGACTATTGACAGAAATTGATTCCATGCCCGTTATACGAGATTTAGACACCGATTGATCCGCCGCATCAACCACCACTGTCTCATCGGCAACAGCAACAGAACCAGAAAGATCGCCATGAAGTATCCATTCATATTCTTTATTATACACTTCGGCCACCTTCGAGAGGACAGCATATGACGGAAACTGCTTTCCTAATTCTACCTGGGAATAATGACTCCTTGACAAACCCAACAAATCAGAGGCTTCCGCCTGCGAGAGCTGTTTAGACAATCGCAACGATCGTAATCTTTCTCCAATACTTTTTTTTGAAATAATATCTTGCATTATGCTTTAAATTTTAGCAGATTTACAATCTTAAACGTAGTCGATTCACAAAATTTCACAAACATAAACTTATAATCAAACAATTGTAACAAATATAGCAAAAACTGACAAGTATTATTGCGAATATAGACAACGTTAGCTCTTAAATACTCCTTAGAAAATTGATATTATATGAAACGCATCAAAATCAATCAAAAATTTAACCACCATAATCAAACAAAAGTGTTGTTAAAATCGCTTCTCCCAGTCATGATGAACGATAATTATTTGCATCTGGATTCATCTGGCAGGATTATGGAGTATTCGCAAAATACCAAATTTTTCTTTAGGACAATATTACATACTACAATTGAAGTTAGCGCATCACTATTTGCGAAGTTAATTAATGATAAGAAAGCCGTGTCAGCATTGCACTATTTCCTTGATCATAACATCAGTAATGAAATAGTAGATATAAATATAGCATTTAACAACATAAATATACAATTGCGTTTAATTAAAGTATTTTACCAACAGCAACATATCGGATATAATTGTATCCTGGAGCATAAGCGAGAAGTGGATGCATCACCTACTCAAACCCGTATTAAAAAACTTCGGGATTTCTCAAAATTAATGAACAAAACGTTGAGTATTGGCCTGAACGCGATCAATGATGCCACTTTGTGTTTTTCAGGCAACAACAAAAATATCTACAAAAAACTCTCAGCGGAATTCCACCTTCTCGCCAGACAGTCGGCAGTTATGCTTACACGGCTTGAAGAAACATTTCACATGTCAGAGTTAGCTACTCCAAAGATTAACATTGCACCCAAATTTATCAACCAGCATATTAAAAATATCATGGTGATTGAGCGTGAAAGACTGAGCCATATGGTTACCAGATCTTTACTGAAGAGCATTTCGAAAAATTTCAACGTTTTTTCCTTTATCTCAGTTGATGAAGCTTCCGAATTTATCCGTACACACCCAACTGACCTGATCTTTCTGGAGTATGAAGCATCTGAATGTATGGAAAATAAGTTTCTGGAAACCGTTGATAAGCTTATGCTTGACACGCCAATCATTTTATCATCTACATTCATTGATCCGACAACGATCGATAGCATCATCAGGTATCGGCAGATCAAAGGAATTCTAGATAAACCGATAACCAGAGAAAAGTTATTACACATCTTCAATTCATAATCGGGCCAAATGTCAAAAACTCAGAACATAGGGGGATCCTGAATCTTATACAGTAAGAAAAATCTATCATTCATGAAAACAGCTAACAATATTACAATCGTCATTAACATCACAGCTGACGGTAGCCAGAAAAGTAAAGAAATTCTAAATCATTATCTCTATCCCATAATATCGGAACACCCAAAAACGATCTTCAATCCGGAAAACATCAATCCGGTATTGATAGAAAAATTTAACCTTTCGGAACGGGAACGTCAGGTTCTTAATGGAATGATAAGAGGGTTACAGAATAATGAAATTGCAGATCAGTTATTTATATCCGTCAGCACAGTTAAATATCATTCCAGAAAGATTTTTGAAAAGCTTGATATTAGCAACAGGAACCAAATCATTAATCGTATCTATGATAACTAAATTGGTGTAGCCGATCGATCTTTCACATCAAAAGTCAAAAACGCTTAACTTGCCTTTAAAAAACGATGTATTAATAGTTGTTGTCTGATAACATCAATAACAAAATTTCTTCATTTGAACCTGATCACACCCGTTTACAAAAAATAACTGTTTCATTGTCATTATAGCCTTTTGTTATTTTCCTCTAGGCATGTTTATTCAATCGCGGCAGCTGTTTGCGTTCAAATGACGACTACATTACATTAGTACTTCGAAAACCAGACTACCCTTCCTTAATGATCATGTTTTTGTGAAAGCAAAGCTGAGCAGGTTGATTTGAAACATGATATTTATTTCCTACTGGTAATGCCTGGGAAAAATTTTGCGTTTTCGAAAGAATAAATGATACTTACAATTTTCCATTTCCCCTCCGCTTTAATAAGTTGCCAGTATTCGCTTCCCCAATTTGTTACCGTATTTTCTTCACGAAACGAATAATTAAAACTCACACTTGCAATCACGTCATCATTTATGATCCTGACTTTTTCAAATTTTTCCTCTTTTCCACCTTTCTCCATGATATAGCGAAAAAAATTCTCATAGGTGTCTTTGAAGTAATTTTTACGATTCGCCGGATTAATTTCTAAACGTTTCTGTTGTGATCTGTTTTTTACAACTCCAATCCAGACCACCGGATTTTCATGGAACAGCCTGTTAAAAGTAGCCGAATTAAAGACTCCAACAACATGATCAACTGTATTGTGATAGACGATGAGCCTTTGGCTATCAGGCTTTTGGAAAGCCATATTTAAAAGATTGCGGAACTAAAGCTGGTAGCTACAGCAGCAAATGCACTGGAGGCTTATAGAATTTTACAAACGCAGGAAGTGGATCTTCTTTTTCTGGACATTCAGATGCCCGATCTCAATGGCGTAGCGTTTCTGAGGTCGCTGAATAAAAAGCCGGCTACTATTTTTACCACCGCTTACCGGGAATTTGCCATCGAAGGCTTTGAGCTTGAAGCAGTAGATTATTTGCTGAAACCCATCACTTTCGAACGCTTTTTCAAATCTGTAGACAGGGTCCTTAGAAATATCAAAAAGGAAAACGAAGATGATTTCCTGATTTGTAAATCAGAAGGATTTAGCCGCAAGCTTTTGCTAAAAGATATTCTTTATTTTGAAAGTATCGGGAACGATATTAAAGTGGTGCTTCAAAACGAGCTTTCCATGGTTTCCAAAACGTCAGTTTCCGAACTCGCCGTACATCTTCAGCAGAAAGGATTTTTAAGAATTCACCGGTCATTTGTCATCAATAAGCACCAGGTAACCGCTCTTAGCAACCATGAGGTATTGATTGATAAAACAGTCATTCCAGTGGGTCGAAGTTTCCGTAAAACCTTTGATGATTTTGCACGCCTGTTTTCTGCAAAACGTTTGTTTTAAGCTTTTGAAACTGATTACCATTTGTGCGGGAAATGGCAAATGCATGCGATCTGCACCTTCCCAGAGATTGGGAGCATAAAATAAGATAGGATATAAAAAAGTAATATATTGAAGATAAATCCTGTTGTTGGGATTATCTTCAATTCAGACCTTACTAATAATCATAAGACTTAATCTTTTTTGATTTCATTCAACCAGCATTTGGCTTCCTCTACGTCGTAAAAAAAGCGAACGTTAGCGCTACCGTCCGATACATCGAAGCTTTTTTGAGCAGCAAGTTGCGCAAAGATAGTTGGAGAAAAAATCCATGCAAAATCCTGAAGCCCAGCTTCAATCATCATCGGAAACCAAACCTTTCCTACCCAGTCTGATGCCTCCGACCAATTCCCGAGCACTTCTCTGTTATCATTAAGCACCTTTTTAAGCCCGGAGCTTTTAAGCATCTCTATCATCTGAAGACACCCGTTTTGCACACTTTTAAAATTCTGATGCCCGGTCCAGTTTGCTTCCATCCAGTCTTGCTGATGGTTATAACTAATGGTTAGGTATTTATTGCTGTAGTTCTGCCCTTTTGTAACCAAGTCATTTCTAACCACTATTTCTTTCATTGGAACGCGGATGTAAACGGTAGTTCCTATCCCAAGCTCACTTTCGATCCAGAATGTTCCCTGATGAGCTTTAATAATTTCTGATGAAATAAAAAGACCTAAACCCAGTCCACCGAAGCGCCCCGCAGCATTATCTGACCGGTAATAACGATCGAAAAGCTTTTCAAGCTCCTCACTACCTATCCCTATACCATGATCTTCGACAGCGATAATAATCGATTCCTGTTCAACTCTGAACGTAATATTTACCACATCCGCACCAGGGGAATACTTAACGGCATTACTGAGTAAATTATCGATTACCTGTTCCATCCTGAAACGATCGGCATATATATTTATTTGTTCGTTCGCGGTAAAAATGATCCGGTGGGTATTAACGCTTAGCTGAAGGTTTTCGCAGCACTCCTGAATCAGCTGGTTGAGGTTGAAAGTGGTTTTATTGAACTGGAGCTTACCTGCATTGATCTTACTCACATCCAGCAGATCGTTAATCAGACTTTCAAGTTTATTCGTAGCAACGTCTACTTTTTGCAAGTAAGATTTTGCCCGCTCAAGATCATTCGTCCTGGCAAGCAGCTGGTTAAATGCCTTAATACTGGTTAACGGTGTCTTCAATTCATGCGAGGCAATAGAAATAAATTCATCCCGTTGCTCCTGCCCTTTCTTTTGCAGGTCTATATTGGTATTCGAACCAATCCATAGTTCAACCTCACCATTTTCAAAGATAGGCACGGCCCGGCCCAAATGCCAGAGATATTGACCATCTGCCATTTTCAATCTAAACTGAACCTGGTATTCGGTACCATTGCTAAGGGAAAGCATCCATACCTTAATACATTCCTGCAAGTCATCAGGATGAACATAGTGTTGCCAGCCCAAACCAAAAGGGGAATCGGGTTCAAGCGCAAAATCACGGATGATCACACCGTTAACATAATCAATCGTACCATCGGCCCGGGCCGTCCATACTTGTTGCGGAAGGGTATCCAGAAGCTTGGACAGATGGAGTTTTTCCTTCCTGACAATAGTGATATCCCTGAAAATAACCAAAAGCCTGATTTCAGAAGCATGATCGAAAAGTTCCGGAATGATCTGGAATGAATAATAATAGTGGCTTTGCTGCCTGTTCACTTCCAGTTCTCCTGCAATATTTTTTCTTGTTAGAAGTGCCTGCCTCAAATCATTACCGATCCGTTTGCTTAACGATTGAACATCGTAATCTGCAAATTGCGGAAGCTTGCCGATATCCTGATTGATATAGATGCAATCCAGGTTTTCATCAAAACGCATGATCAGATCCGGAAGATTTTCAGCCAAAGTCTTATACTCTGTCTCGCTGGCCTTAAGCTCACGAAAAATACTGGCCATGGGCTTCTCAAAAGCCATTTGCACATTAGCCTTGTAAATCAAAAAGAAAGAAATCAGTTTACCATAATGTCCCCATTCATTTAGCATGCCATAGTTAGACGTGTATGTAGCAAAACAACATTCACTTAAGATTGCAACGATAATAGAACCGGAAAGAAGGCGGTAAGTTTTCCGATCAAAGTTAGCCCTTCTCCTGTATAGCAAAAACAAACTTACCAACAAGAGTAAGATGATCATGTATTCACATATCACCTTAAAAAGGGTTTGACCAGCGCCAGTCACGAAACAGACAGGGAACACTCCCCATACCAAAATACTCGCAGCGATAAGTGAAGACACTGAAAAGTATAAAAGGAAAAGTAGTTCGGTATTAATTTTTCGTTTCCGTCCAATCATTAAAAAACCGCCTAAAAAAATCACCGCCTCCATACCACGTGTGGCCACCCAGAACTGGTTGGCAGGATATCCCGATAAGGGGATTACATTCATTCCTTTATAGCTCAATGTATGTAATAAATCCAGCGCGCCAATAAAAAGATAGGAAATCCCTACCACATGCAGGTATTTGTTATCCTGCATTTTCCTCGAGTTCCACGCAACAATAAACACTGCGAAAGCTATCACGATGGAAAAGAGTTCAACCAAAGTATGGAAAAGTATGTAACCAAACCTTTTACTATAAACAAAAATCAACATCAGGCAAATAATACCAAATGCTGTACGATAGTAACGGTTGAGAAAAGAAGTGATGCCTTGCAAGAATATAAATAATCGAACAGCAAATATAGACTATTGAGAACGGTTATGGAAATAACAACCAAGAAATTGATTTGATGAAAATCAATCTGCGCTTTATAGAAAATCAGTCAAAAAAAGGAAAAGCTAACTGAAGACAAGCATTTTTTAATATGAATACAGCTAAAGGCCGGAAGACGCAGCTTTAATGATCAAAATACTTTTTTTACAATTGATATTTTTCTGATTGCAGGCATATGGCCGGCACTACCTATCCAACAGCTTTATGTGATCACCGGCCCAAAAAGATATCAGGCTGGTATAAAGGATAGGCCTGCTGAACATTGCCATCTCTTTGTCCATATTCCTATAGCTGGCCCGGAAGGATCGATCAGTTTTACGCCGCATCACGACCACTGTTAGCTCCTTTGTTATCGATGTTTACGATGTACTCAACGGTAAGATCTCAAACATTTCCATGGGGGATGCGGAAATCGAGTTGATTTTCTTCATATTAGTTATTGTTGCTTCAAAGCCTGAATCGTAAGAACAGCTTTTTCAGCAACGCTAATTTTTTCCAGTACCAAATTCTGCCGGCTTCATTTTCGCAATAAGCAAACTATCGAACTGTTTTTGATGTTTACCTGTAATAAAGAAATTATGGAAGCCAACAAAAATGAAAATGAGCAGCAAGAACAACGCCTGACTAAACAGGAACAACTTGCCCAGGCCGCATTGGGAAATACCGAAGCCATTCAGTCATCAACAGACAGCAACATCGATATCATGAGCATACCCGACATCTCGGGAACAGGAAGTAATCCATCAGCTGCGGCGCCTCATTCGCTCATTGTACACGAAGATGAAAATGGCGAAAAAAAGTATGAAGAGGGTAGCACCGAAACATCCAGCGGGGAGCAAAAATAATACAGGTATTTTGGGTCTGGGCCGGATATTTCAATTCACCCGATCAAAAAGATAGCACAACATACTGTTGCAGGATTTCTTGGAAAATCAACCATTGAAATATTTAAATTGACCGGTTGTTTATTTAAACCCATTCACACCAAACATAAATTTCAATATGCTGGATATCAATTGGACCAAAATAATGGTAGGTGAAGAACAGTGGGGATTTCTCATCGAGATTGCCATACGCACCATATTGATGTACTTTATCATACTCGTCGGGCTAAGGCTTCTTGGGAAGCGCGGTGTCGGGCAATTATCAGTATTCGAAATGGTGGTCATCATCAGTTTGGGTTCTGCAGCCGGAGATCCGATGTTCTACAAGGAAATTGGGCTTATGGTGCCTTTAGCCATATTCGCCATCATTGTAGGAGCCTACAGGCTAACCACCTACCTGATGGCTAAAAGCAAGCGATTTGACGACCTCGTTGAAGGCAAAGCTACCTATATCATTGAGGGAGGCATATTTTCCGTTAATGAATTCCGGAAGGAAACCCTTGCCCAGGATGAGTTCTTTTCCGAACTGCGACAACAGGGAGTTTCCCATCTCGGTCAGGTTAAAACGGCCATACTCGAAACATCCGGCTGCGTAAGCATCTTCTTTTTTTCAGATAAAGAGGTGCAGCCAGGTTTGCCGATCATGCCCAAAGAATTTGCTCAAGCGTTCAAAACAGTAGATCATGCCGGACTTTATGCCTGTAGCTTCTGCGGAAAGGTTCATAACATCAGTGAAAAACAAAAAGCAGAATGTACCAATTGCAAACGCGATGAGTGGGTAAAAGCAGACGACGGACCAAGGGTAAAATAACTTAGGGAAGGGAACCGTTATCACAATCGCAAACGAATATATCCCCTAGCTGATACTTTTCCTTGTTTTAATTCGGAAAAATTATAACCGTCCTTGTATCCCTTAAGAAACTCCTGTTTATTCCAATACAACTACAAAGTTTAAAATTTGTTAATATATATATTCATCATTGTCTATCCACAACAATACGCGCAGAGTTAAAACTCAAATAATAAACCAATAGAAGGAATGATATTTCCTGAATCAGTATTCAAAATGGTCGGAATTCCATTAGTTCCGTCTACTTCTAGGGGATTACCATCTGTAGTGGCAAATCCAGTATTATCTTGATTTCTTTTGAAGGTATATTTAGGGAAACTTCCGTTCTTTTGTGCCAGCACATTTTGTAGATCAACATATAAGTTTAAGGAAGTTTTCTTAAAGTTGATTCGTTTATCCACTCTTAAATCAAGCTGACTAAAAGCCCTGAGCTTTAAGGTATTTAAATTCCGATAATCTAAAGTTCCTGTTCCGCTGGTTAAGTAATTCTGTTGAGAGGCCACTAAATCAAACGGCGTATAAGGTGTGCCGCCAGCATATCTGTATTTTAACCCTAAATCCCAATTATTCCGCAGCTTATAACCTAAGGTTAAAGAAAACAAATGCCTGCTATCCCAAGAAGAAGGTAAAAGCAATTTATCTGTACCGGAAAACTTACTTCTTAACCAAGAATAACTCGCAACATAAAAAAGCTTGCTCACTAATTTCTGTTGAACAAAAAACTCGAAACCATAAGTTTCTCCTTCGCCGACACTTAACAACTGTTCATTACCTACTGTTCCAAATTCTGCACCTTGGTTGGCTAAAGATATACCAGTTAACAGTGCCACAGGGTAATTGCTATAAGCTTTGTAAAACGTTTCAAAAGTAAATCGAAGATCGTTTTTAGGCAAAAATTGTGTACCTAACACATAATGGTCTGAGCGGATGTATGACATGCTTTGATTAGCCTGAACGCCATTTGGATCAACGTACCCTAACGAAGTATAAGTAGGAATTTTAAAGTAAGAACCTATAGATCCGTTAATATCCCATTTAGAATTGATGTGGTAAGCCATTGATAACCGCGGCGAAAGTGTTTTTAAAGGATTATCGCCAGTGATCGTAAAAGTGTTCATATCCGTTCTTACACCAGCCGAAACCAAAAGGCTGTTGTTAAATAAATTTTTAGAACCTTGTAAAAAAAGTCCGTATTTCCAGAAGTCAAAATCACTTTTAAAGTTTATGACATTTCCACTACTACCGTTAACCGCAGGAGTAGTTTTATTGAAAAAATTGGTATTGTAACCCACTGACTGTACCATTATACCAGCGGAGAGTTTCCAACCGTTTACGAATTTATTGATATCGAACCTGAACTTGTTTTCTATCTCCTGCGAAGCAACTAAAAGTGTTCTCGCCGTCTCTATTTGCCTCTCATCCTCATATTTATCCAGCTGGTTATCAAAAACATTTCGACTGAGCGTAAAATTTAAAAAACCGTTATTGATTTTATGGTTCAGGTTAAACCCAGCGGTGTAGGTCCACTGGTTAATGTAAGGCGTTGCCCTTAGTGTGTAGATATTTTCTGGTGAAGCTTCTTTTGGTGCAGCAAAATTAAAACGGTCTATCGCCCCCAAGCCAATCGCTGTTAGCGTAGTTTTCTCGTTGAAACGATGAACTACCTTATATTGAAAATCATAGAAACTGGGTCTAATTGGCAAATCAATTAAGCCAAAAAGCAAACCTAAGTAGGATTTCCTGCCCGAAGCTAGAAAGGTTGTATTTTTAGAAAGCGGACCTTCTAAAGTCAAAACCGATTCGGTTAAGCTAGCCCTGGCATTACCAGCAAAGCGTTCAGCATTACCTTCACGTTGTTTAATTACAAATGTGGAAGCTAAAGGATTATCGTATCTGGCATCAAAGGCGGATGAAGAAAGCTTTAAACTCTCGATAAAGGATACATTCAGTATACCCTGGGCACCGCCAGAGCTTCCTTGCGTTTGAAAATGGTTAAGCAAAGGAATTTCGATCCCATCCAGATAATAAACATTTTCGTTAGGTGCTCCACCACGTACAATGACGTCGTTACGCTCACTTCCGCCGTTACTGATTCCGATCCCTGGCAGAGTTTGAATAACCTTAGACACGTCAAAATTTCCACCGGGATTACTTTTGATTTCTTCGGTAGTTAGCTGTTGGACAGAGAGTGGTGTAACCATATCAGTAGCTATAGCAGATCTGGTTTTGTTAAACTTGATGACCACATCACTCAACGTCACAGCAGAAACTTGCAGTTCGAACATTACTGATTGCGGACTACCGCTGCCCACCACAATATTGTATTTAGTTACGGCTGTAAAACCTACATAATTTGCTGAAACTTTGTAGGTACCCACTCCCAGGGAAATTCTAAATCTACCCGTCGAATCTGTTTTTGCCGTTATCAAGCTATCATTAACGCTGATGGTCACTCCAGCCATTCGCTCGCTGGTACTGGCATTCTGTACTGTTCCTGTTAGCAGACCATTGGTTTGTGCAAAAAGGTTTAAACTTACTATGCTAAGCGCTAAAACAATTAAATATTTAATTTTCACAGTATATATCTTATCAATTTATAACTAATTGAAAGTAAAACTAAGTGCTGTAAACAAAGCGATTTTGTTTTTTATACCAAACGCATTATTTTTTATATTTCTTTACCAATCTGGTATACTTAAATAATCCGCTGTCTTCAAATTATATAAAACAGCCAAATAAAGCGTATTTTGTATAACAGTTATGGACTTTGCTATAATAACTGATTATGATGCCTTTTATAATTGTACTTTTGTAGAAGAGAAAGATGTTTACCGATAATAAAAATCAGCTCAGCAAGATCTCTTCGAGATTGGACCTATTTACCCACCGTAAGTATCGTGTATACAGGCATCTTGTATTGTGGATAGCCTATTGGTTTATTTTCGCCATCAGCTATAAAAACCCAAATTCTATTGAACCCTATGCTACTTATTTGAAAATTGGGATATCCTTTACACTTTTTTTTCAAGCTTATGTAAATATGTACTGGTTGGTGCCAGCTTATTTGTTCAAAAGCAAGTTTAGACGTTATCTCTTAGGGCTAATATTAATGCTAGCTTCTTTTAGCTTATTAATCGGTTATATATCCTATCTGATGCATGACTTAAAAACCCGCTATGCACCACTGCAATTGTTTGATCCCAAACCGGCGATGTATTTTGCCTTTGCCCTGGTTTTTGTAGGCGCATCATCAGCCATTAAACTTTTTCAGCGTTGGATATCAGACACCAGAGAAATTGCCGAACTTACCGATATCAGTATAAGGGCTGAATTAGAGCAATTAAAAAATCAGGTTAACCCACATTTCCTGTTCAATATGCTCAACAATGCCAATGTATTGATCGTTAGCGACCCTAAAAAAGCTTCTCAGGTATTAATGAGCTTGAGCGATTTGTTGCGTTACCAATTATACGATAGTGCAAGGCCCGAGGTATTGCTTAGCGCTGATATCAGTTTTTTAAAAGATTGCCTCGAATTGGAGAACATACGCCGGGATCATTTCGATTTCTCTGTAACTACATCAGGTGAAGTACACGGCATAGTGATACCGCCTTTCCTATTCATTTCCTTCGTTGAAAATGCCATTAAGCACAGCTTAGATCCAGATCATATCTCTTTCGTAAAGGTGAATTTTCAATTAATTGAAAAACAGCTCACCTTTACCTGTGTCAACTCCAAGCCAGCGGTTGAGCTGACTAACAACATTCCTGGCGGTATTGGCCTGGCAAACATCAAAAGAAGGCTCGAACTGCTATTTGGCAATCACCATGAACTAAACATTGCCGAAACAAGCAGCAGCTATTCCATTAAACTAATTCTAAATTTATGAAGTGCATTGTTGTAGATGATGAGCCTTTGGCAAGACAGGCCATCAAATTATTGATTGAACAATTACCCGAGCTACAGTTCATGGCCGAGTTTAGTCATGCGGAACCAGCAGCTGCCTATCTTAATCAAAATCCAACAGACTTAGTTTTCCTGGATATTCAAATGCCCGGGCTAAATGGTTTGGGCTTTGCACGTAACATAAAAAAAGATTCCTTGGTCATTTTTACCACTGCCTACAGCCAGTATGCATTGGAAAGCTATGAAATTGATGCTATCGATTATTTACTCAAACCCATTAAGCAATCGAGATTTGAAAAGGCAGTAGAGAAGGCCTTGTCATATAAAAAACTGCTCAGCAAAGATGTGGCTTCTGTCAACGAGATTAGTAAAGATTTCTGCTTTATCAAATCTGAAAAAAAGACTATAAAAGTTTTGTTTAGTGATGTTTTGTTTGTAGAAGGATTGAAAGACTATGTGATTTTGCATACCACCGAACAAAAGATCATTACCGCGATGAACATTAAAACCATCCAGTCGCAACTGCCGCCAGAAACATTTATCAGAGTTGCTAAATCCTATCTCATCAATAAATTAAAAATTGGCTATTTTGATAACAATACAGTATATATAGACCAACATGAAATCCCAATCGGTAATGCCTATAGATCACCTTTTTTTGATTTTGTAAACAGAAATTTGTTGAGCAGATAACCTATAACAGATTTAATGCATGTCTTACAGACGCGTAACCTAACAGCAACAATTTACGCAGATTAGAGATGCTTGATCGTTTGGCCAACAACTGATCCGGTTGCATCTTTTTAATTTTCTTCAGCAATTCCTTGTAATATATGTAAGCGAGATACACACCTTTTCGAGAAGATTCCGGAAGCAGTGTAATCCCAATCAATGCTTCTTTAAAATCTGCCGAGATTTCGTGCTCAATACGTTGCTTATCTTCTTTTTTTAATAAATTTGGATCAATTTCCGGAAAATAAGAACGTTTCAATTGAATGTAATCTGCGTTGAGATCTCTCAAAAAATTTACTTTCTGAAAAGCAGCACCTAGCTTCATCGCAAAAGGTTTCAATTTCTCATAAGCTTGTCTATCACCTTCTACGAATACCTTTAAACACATTAAACCGACTACTTCTGCAGAACCCAGGATATATTTATCATATTGATTGAAATCAAAATTTACCGGATATAGATCCATTTCCATACTATGTAAAAAGGAATGGATCAAGTTGTGATCTATCTGGTATTCATTAACCGTCCGCTGAAAAGAGTTGATGACAGGATTTAAACTAATGCCACGGTTTATAGCTGCAAAACATTCTTCCTTAAGCTCGTTAAGTAATACGGAACCATTGTATTCCACAAAACTATCTACTATTTCATCTGCTAGCCTAACAAAACCGTAAATATCATAAATCGGTTGTTGCAATTTTCTGCCCAAAAACGATATCCCCAATGAAAAGCTTGTACTATAGGCTAAAGTTATCTTCCTGCTGCAAACAGCTGATACATGGTCAAAAAGTACTTTATTTATCATTTATATTAACAAATTTTAAGGTTCATTTAATTTGAAATTAACAACTAATGAGTCCTTAAGATACTTTATAGTGTCTTCACTTTTGAAGTTATTATACGAAGCAGCCTCTCATGTATACTTATCTAGCCTAAATGTATACCAAAAAAGATCTGCGTTGCCAAAAACTGATATGCGATGACTTTATGTTTAGTAATCTACCTATAATCCTATGCTATAAAGTCAATGTTATGATGTAAAGTATGACAATACCTTAAATTTTTCGCTCGAATGGATTACTTATGCATCTTAAAATAACACACTATAACTCTAGCATATAAAGAATATTAATAATCTAAAATTCTTTTGGTTAGAAAACTTCCGATTTAACTTTATCTTGTTCCCTAGCAATACGCTCATCATATTGGCTAATAAAATTAACGGTTTCTTTCCAGTTTGACCGCTGGTAGCAGGACTTTTAAACAGATTTGGATGGACAGAAATGTTAGACTTGTCTCCCTGATTGCTGCACATTCAACCCTCAATTCTAATAGGCGGATAAGCGCACTCCGTCTGATTATGTTAACTTGGGAAGAGGTTATAATAGATATTCTATTTGAAAAGTTTATTCAGCTGCGAAACCAATAGATATGTACACATGCCAATTTCTAAAATGTTCCGTACCTATTTCGTATCAAAACCAAAAAAGCACCTAGATTTTCATCTAAGTGCTTGATTGTCAGTGGGCCCACCTGGGCTCGAACCAGGGACCAAAAGATTATGAGTCTTCTACTCTAACCAGCTGAGCTATAGGCCCGAAAAAAAAGGTATTCCTTTTTTGCGAGTGCAATGTTACAAATTTGAATTGAAATTAAGAAAATGTTTTCTGCATTTTTTCATAAAAAGAACGAATATCAACTCATTTTCAATTGCTTAATTTTAACCAGGATAATAACACTTTCTACCCATTACCTAAAAAATGTGGATAAAACACCCTTTAAGCTGTCTTAAAATCAATTCGCAATAGGTTAATTTTGTAATTGATATGAATACGCCTGACCCGGATAACCAGCTCCTTTTAGATTTTTTAAGTACCACCAATCAGCCTGTTTTTTTAACCGGCAAAGCCGGAACGGGTAAAACTACCCTGCTTCGAAAAATCAGGGATACCACCAAAAAGAATTTCGCCATTGTTGCGCCTACTGCTGTTGCAGCCATCAATGCTGATGGTGTTACACTCCACTCTTTTTTTCAGATTCCTTTCGGGCCATTGGTTCCGGTTGTTGATGAATATGCAGAAACTAATTTTAAATATTCAGATGAGAAAACAAGGTTATTGCGCTGCCTTGATTTATTGATTATTGATGAGATCAGTATGGTTAGGGTTGATCTGATTGATTTTATCGACCGTACCTTAAAGCGAATTAAAGGTTCTAATCGTCCTTTTGGTGGCGTACAGGTATTGATGATTGGCGATCTATATCAGCTCTCCCCTATTTTCCATGATGCCTGGCATATACTCGGCACTTATTATTCCAGCCCTTATTTTTTTGATAGCCTGATTTTCAAATCTACACCTATGCTGACGTTTACTTTAGACAAAGTTTATCGTCAGTCAGACCCTATATTTCTTGATATTTTGAATGGCATGCGCGAAAACAGCCTTGATGCTGACCTTCTTGCCAAACTGAATGAACGTTACGATCCCTCTTTAGATCAGGAATGGAAAGATGATTACATTACCCTTACCACACACAACCAATTGGTGAACGAAATTAACGACGGCTGTTTAGCAAAATTGCCCGGAGAAATTTTCGAATTCAACGCAGAGGTAAGTGGCGATTTCCCTAAAGATGCCTATCCAACCGATGAAAAACTTCAGTTAAAACTGGGTGCACAGGTTATCTTTATCAAAAATGACTCTTCCGGCAAAAAGCTGTTCTATAACGGAAAAGCGGCTAAAATTACCGCAATTAATCAGGATTCGATAAAAGTAACTTTTACCAATGGAGGCAGGGAAATCGAAGTAGAAAAAGAAATCTGGCAGAATGTCAAATATAGCCTGAGCGATGAGGAAAATAAAATCGATGAAACCAGCACCGGATCATTCTCGCAATATCCATTTAAGCTGGCATGGGCCATCACCGTGCATAAAAGCCAGGGATTAACTTTTGATCAGGCAATCGTGGATGTGAGTACCGCATTTACCCACGGACAGGCCTACGTGGCACTGAGCCGTTGCAGAAGTTTGGAAGGACTAATTTTAAAATCGCCTGTGGCTGCCGAAAACATCATTACCGATGCGAAAGTGATTAGTTTCACAAAAGCTGCCCACCAGCATAAACCTACTCCTGAACTTTTAACTCGATACACCCAGCAATATACCTGGGGCTTGATTCATGAACTACTGGATTTCTCCTTGATCGCTAAAGACTGGGAAAAACTCGGACGCTCCAAACTGATTGATAAAGATGAGCAAAATGCCTTTTTGTCCATCTACGAACAGGGAAACCGGATTTTTCAACAGGAGATATTTAAGGTAGCCAAAAATTTTATTGCAAAAGAATTTTCGAAAATCGATACCGGCCAAAATCCGGCTGATGAAAATGCTTTTATGAACCGTTTGCAAAAAGCATCTGATTATTTTGTTCCAAAACTGGAACAGCTCACTGCCTTAACGGCGAAAATTATATCTATCAATTTTTATAATGATACACACTCCGATAAACTGCTTACCTTATTAAACAATTATAATGATGCCCTCCAGATCAAATTAGCCCTGTTTAAAATTTCATGGGATCCTTTTTCAATCAAAGATTATATCTATACTTTACACGCAGCGGGCAATAAACAACAAGAGAAAAAACCGGTAAAAACGAGCATTAAGCCAAAAGAGATTTCCAATCCCCAGGTATACAAAAACTTGATCGAATGGCGCAAAACAATCGCGCAGCAGCGTGGCACTCAGGATTATGCTGTACTTTCTGATTTAGCATTACTTTCTATTGCAGAGAAATTGCCGAGAACAACCGATCAGCTGGCCGCACTTAAAAGTGTAGGTATTGGTAATGCAAAAGAACTCGGCCAACAGATTACGCGCATTGTAAATGCACACTTGGGCACCAGCGAGTTATTTTAAAAAAATTTAGTTCTTAACTCTTTTTTTAATACTTTCGCAGCCCCATTTTATCCCGCCAACCACAGCATAATAAACCATGAGTAAGTTTCTATACGGAATCGATTTTGGCACAACCAATTCGGCACTTTCCATTTATGATGAAGAAAAGAAGGAAATTGTAGACACCATTTCTATACCATCATTAATTTACTTTACAGAAGTAAAAAGTCTTGTTGATGGCGAAAGCCATATCGTTGGCGAAAAGGCAATAGCTGCTTATTTGAGTGACGGCATGAAAGGCCGTTTCATTAAATCCATCAAACAGATCCTGTCCAGAACCACTTTTACAGAAACCCGGATCCATAATAAAAAATATACCGCTTCTGACCTGGTCACGCTAATCCTTAAAGATTTAAAAACGAAGGCCGATCAGATTATTGGTGAAGAATGTAACAAGGCCGTCATAGGTCGTCCGGTTTTTTTTGATGACGACAATACGATGAAAGATACCCTGGCACAAACCAGGTTAAAAAAGGCAGCAGAAAGTGCAGGCTTTACCGATGTCCGTTTTCAGTTTGAACCTATTGGGGCAGCTTTTGCCTACGAAAAAACCATTACCAGGAAAGAGCGTGTTTTAGTAGCCGATCTGGGCGGCGGAACAACAGATTTCACCTATCTGATCCTCGATCCGGACAAAGTAGGCAGCAAAGACCGTAAAAATGATATGATTGCCTCTGGTGGCATCTATATTGGTGGCGATAGTCTTGATTCGGCATTTATGTGGGACAGAGGCACACCTTATTTTGGAAAAAACACCTTATACGAGGCCACACCGGGTAAGGTGTTAAATGTGCCAAAATCACTTTTTGCAAACATCTGTACCTGGGATAAAATGAATTTCTTTAACGGTCTGAAAATTCAGAAAGAAATCGAAGAATATTATTATTATTCCGGCAACGATCCGAAATTCAAAAACCTGATGACCCTGATCGAAAATAACCTGGGTTATTCCTTGTTCAGATCCATAGAAAAAACCAAGATTGAACTTTCTGATCAACCCAAGTCTACATTCGCCTATCACAATATGGAAATCGAGATTGATGAAATTATTTCGCTCCAACAGTACAATTCCATCATCGAAAAAGACATTAATAAAATAGATACCTATCTGGATCGGTTTATGGAAACACACAAAATCAATCCTACAGATATCGACTGTTTGTTTTTAACCGGAGGTACATCAATGGTATCTGCCGTGCAAAACTTGTTTAAATCGAAATTTCCACACATTCCATTAAACTCTGGTGATAATTTTAAAAGTGTAGCTAAAGGACTCGCTTATAGTGGCTATCTGTTCGAAAATTAACACAAAATAAAGGCTAAGGCATGGTATCAACAGCAGCGCAATCAATTTATATTATGGCAACCCCAAAAAGGTTTTGCTATATAATGCGGAAGAAAAGCTTCTAAAAAGAAAACGGAAAGAAACGCTGTACTTTCTATTAACCTTGCATTTCCTAAAAAACAGTTTAAAATATGGATCGAAAGGCATTTAATTCTTTCAGCCTTTGTGTTGGAGCGATGTTATAAAACAAGTTTTACTTTAACAACTTACAATAGTACACTTTCCAGAATATTTCGACCTCCTCCACTTAAAAGAATTGTTCCTTTTTAACGGACTGCTAACACTATATTTGTTGTTTTTCTTCATAAAGCAGCTCACCTGCGATTGTAAACGCCAAAATACATGTACGTAACAGATTTAGGAATATTTCTTTTTCTTTACCGGTAGATTTTATAATTTAGCAGGCATAAATTGGTGCGGCTGATAAAATAGGAACAGTGAGCAAAACTTTACGCGTTAGGCGAGAAACAATTAATGTGGTGAGGTGTGGAATACCTGTTTTCTGGAAGAGATCAAATCAAACTGATGAACGTTTCTTTGGCAGACGCACCAATTTTTGACTTCAATTGAGGCTCGAACGGTAAAATTGCAGCACCGACATTCCTTTATAACGTTTAAAACCTGTATTAAAGGAACTAGTGTGTCCAAAGCCCAGTAATTTAGCTATTTCATCAATGGTATAGTCACTATGAAGCAGTAATTCTTCCGCTTCGCGCATAATGCGGTCTTTGATGAGCACAGCGAAACTTTTCCCAAGCACCCGATCTAAAAATTTATTTAATTTGCCGGAACTCATACCCATACCTTCGGCATAAAACTGAATGGATCTTTCCTGCTTATAAAATTGCTCTAAAATTGCCCTGAATCTCAGTACATACTGCAAATCATCTAAAGTTAAAGCAGCAAGATAGCCATCTAAGCCAGCGGTAAAGCCTAAAAACAATGATAAATACTGTGCTAAAAAGAGCATATCCCTTTTATGATCAATTTCTCTTTTAAGCTGATCGAGTAAACCATATGTTTTACCTGAGTTATGCGGATCAAGATCCCTGAAAGATAGCTTTAAAAACAGATTTTTAGCTTGTGGATCTAAGTGCTGCTGTAAAAACTCCGCATACAACAAACTACTAAAACTCAGCCAATAGCCTAACGTTATTTCTCCATCGAGCCTGACAAGACCTTCTTCCGGAATAAAGAAAATCCGACCTTTTAAGAGGGAATATTCGCCTGAATTCATGCATAAAAAACCATTCCCCTCACGTACAATCAGCATGCGCATAGGGTATACGGCCTGTAGCGCACGCTCTTTGTGAAAACAACCGCTAATTGGCTCTAGCTGTATCATAAAATTTATGGATAAACGACTATAAGACCAAATTTATTCACTTTGGTTACAAGTTGTCAAAATAAATATGATAACGAGGTGTCAATCTCGAGGCAGTAGCGTTAAAATGAATTGGATTACCAGGCAGTCAGAATATCTTACTCAGTTCTTTTCGGTAGAAAAAATGACTAGTTTCAAATTTTGTGGCGATTATAAACAATCGCATTCACCTGTATTTTAATTCAAGGCTAAGCAGATAGCACAGTTACCCTGGTGGCCTCAATGCCATGTGGGGTAAATTCAATATCAAACTGAACTATGTTACTGGTTTTTATGGCGTCAATCACACCATGGGCAAAAACACTCAGTTCTCTCCCTCCATTGGATGGTATTATACTCCCAATCCCTTCTTCCTGATTATAAAACTTTACAGTACCTAATCTCATCGAATTACTAAATCTTTTTAACACTGACTGCATTGGGACCTTTTTTTCCTTGAGCTACCTCAAATTCTACCCGGTCATTCTGGCTGATTTTACCAGCTAAACCAGTAACGTGAACAAAAATTTCTTCTCCGTTTTCTGTTATAATGAAACCAAATCCTTTAGTTTCATCGTAAAATTTTACTGTTCCCTGCATTTTTTGTTTAGAATTTACTCCATAAACATACAAAAAGCTAAAAATGTTTAGCGATTAAATAGATTTCCCTAACAGATCAATAGATCAGGCAATGAATAATGATGATTTAGTAAGGAGACTTTATTACAAAAGTCCATAGAAAGCCATATAAAATTCTCTTCGAAAAATAGTTAGCAAAAAGCTTAGTGGAATTAAACTGATCAATAAGCATACTACTAAGCAATGCTAAATACCAATTGGCATATTAAAACGTCTTCTGCATTCCATTCGGCATAATTCAGCAATCCCGCATTTCACATTTATTTTTAATGCGAGAAAATGAGATCAATTCCATTGGGGTACGGAATTTACCGAACTATTAAAAGGAGAAACAATATGCCTCAATCTTTTCCAGAATCGACTAACTCTTTTTACCACTAAAAATCACAAAGAAAACACTAAAACCACCTAAGAGGAAAATCACTCCAAGAATAAAATTAATTTTATCGTTCATACCGTAATTTACAGCTTTAAATTACAATGACAATAGACTGACATAAAATAAGTTCAAAAAACAACCTTTGGTTGTTTGATTTTTAAATTTAGAGAATCCCTCCTACAGCTGGTAAGCAGCCATCAGATGAATCAAACCGATTGTCCGTATAATTTCAGTTTTGTAACAGCTATAGCCATATCGCTCGTGATGTAATTTATCCATATCTATTTTAATACCTTTCGCATAAATTTTGATACAATACGTTAGGCTATAAAACTATATCCTATATTTATCGAAAATCCTTCAACCAAATAGATGAAAACAACATTTACCTTCTTGATATCTGCTATAGCACTTGTTTTTATATCGGCAACTACATTAAACAGAAAAGTTTACGAGAATAAGGCTTTCCATTTCTTTCCAAAAAACAAAATAGATACGCCAGATCAAGACCGCTTTGTAAAAGTTACCCTTGCTCAGGGAGAATTTACTGAGCCTACCGAAATGACAATACTCCCCAATCTGGATATTTTAGTTGCCCAGCGCAGAGGTGAAGTTTTAATTTATAAAAAACAGACCAAAAAAATAAAAGAAGCCGGCAAGCTTGATGTCTATTTCAAAACAAATACCCCAAATGTAAATGCTGAGGAAGGTTTATTGGGTATGGCCGCAGACCCAAAATTTGCCGTAAACCAATACATTTATCTTTTTTACAGTCCATTTGACAAATCTGTAAACCGTCTTTCGAGATTTAAGCTGGTTAACGATCAGATTGTTAAAGAATCAGAAAAAATTGTGCTGGAATTTTATTCTCAACGCGAAATATGCTGTCATACCGGCGGCTCTATCGCTTTTGGATCAGACAACCTGCTTTACGTATCAACAGGTGATAACTCTACCCCATTTGATGCACCAAAACAGCAATATGTAAATAAAGGTTATGCCCCGCTTGATAACAGGAAAGGATTTGAACAATACGACTCCAGAAGATCGGCAGGTAATACAAACGATTTAAGGGGCAAAATACTGAGGATTAAAGTAAACGAAGATGGAACCTATAGTATTCCTGATGGCAACCTTTTCCCTAAAGATAATCCAAAAACCAGACCTGAAATTTACGTAATGGGCAATAGAAACCCTTATCGTATTTCGGTTGATCAGAAAACCAACTTTTTGTACTGGGGCGAGGTTGGCCCCGATGCCACCAACGATGATCCGTTAAGAGGCCCGAGGGGTTACGATGAGGTAAACCAGGCCCGTAAAGCAGGGAATTTTGGCTGGCCCCTATTTATAGGCAACAACTATCCATATATGGCTTATGATTATACCAATGGCGCAAGCGGGAATGCATTCGATCCTGCATCGCCTGTAAACAACTCTCCAAACAATACCGGTCTGGAAAAACTTCCACCTGCGCAGCCAGCTTACATCTGGTATCCATATGGCGAATCCAAAGAGTTTCCACAGGTGGGCGCGGGCGGTCGTACAGCAATGGCTGGTCCGGTATATTATGCCAATGCAAATTCACCTTACCCGGCTTATTATAATGGCAAGCTGATTATTTATGAATGGGTACGTGGATGGGTTAAAGCGGTAACCATGAATACACAGGGCGATTACGTAAGTATGGAGCCGTTTATGGCTAACGTTTCTTTAGCCGCGCCTATTGATATGGAATTGGGACCTGATGGAAAACTATACATCCTTGAATATGGCAAAGGCTGGTTTTCCAAAAACCCTGATGCTGCAATTACCAGAATTGATTACCTGAAAGGCAACCGTCCGCCAGCCATTAAACGCCTTACTATTGCTAAACCCAGTGGTTTACTGCCTTATAAAATGACAGCAACCGTTACAGCTAAAGATCCTGATGGCGACCCGTTAAAATATGTATGGAACTTAGGAAAGGGAATAACCAAAACCACCAGTACGCCAACATTAAACTATACTTTTACTAAAAAGGGCGAATATCCGGTAAGTGTTACCGTGATAGACAACAGTAAAGCTTCGGCAAAAAGCCAGGTGATACCTGTTTATGCAGGTAACGAACACCCAATTGTAACCATTAACTTAGCTGGGAACAAGAGCTTTTATTTTCCAGACAAAACCATTGATTATAAAGTTTTAGTAAGCGATAAAGGTGCAAAGGTGAATACTAACCGCATTTACATATCCAATACCTATACTGAAGGAACCGATCTAGCTGGCGCACAATTGGGGCACCAGCAGGCCGCACAAACACTCGTTGGCAAATCGCTGATGCTGAAATCTGATTGCAGCACCTGCCATAAAGAATCAGCGGTTTCTATCGGCCCGGCTTTTGAAAAAATTGCAGCAAAATATAAAAACGATAGTAAGGCGGTTGATTACCTGGCTTCAAAAGTAATTGGTGGCAGCCATGGCGTTTGGGGAGAAGTACCAATGCCGGCACACCCGGCAATGAAAGAAGCTGAAGTGAAAAAAATTACAGAGTGGATTATGTCTTTAGGCAACAAAGAAGCCGTTAAAGCCTCATTACCAACTTCAGGAAAAATCGTTCCTGCAGCAGCTAAAGATAAAAAGAAAACTGTATTTACTTTAAAAGCAACCTATACCGATGCCGGCGGTGCAGGTTTGAAGCCTTTAACCACTACGAATGTCATTAACCTGAAAAGTAACACGATTGATGCTGATGACATTAAGGACTTCAAGGGGTTTGAACGTAAAGACATTTACGGCGGCGAAAAACTCATTTTAACCGGCGATAATGGTTGGATAGCGATTAAAAATGTCGATTTAACCGGTATTTCAGGTTTTAGCTACTCATTCCTGAACCTTGATCCTGAATCCGATGGAGAAATCGAAATCAGATTGGACGATAGTAAAGGAATGATGATCGGAAAGTCTGGCTTTAGGAAAAGTGTACCGATCCAAATGATTTCAGACGGAAAATCTCACGATATATATTTTGTATTTAAAACATTAAAAACGGGTGATAAAAAGAAACGGACAATCATCCAATCAATTATGGTGGAGCCTAAATAGTCTTGGAAATAAAATTCGTCGTCATTCCCACTTGATTGGGAATGACGGGCGTATTAACGGATGCTGTCTATAATGACCATCAGAGAACTTTTTAAACACCTGAGGAGCTGTTTCGACAGACTCAACAGGACAACCTGAACTAAATCCATCTTTTACAACCTTAATTTATTTAAAAAACATGATTTAATATCCATCATTAATATCTTTGCGGCAAATTCCTATAGTTCCATGCAAAACATTAAAAACATTATTTTCGATTACGGAAACGTAATATTTGATATCGATTTTAAAATTGCCCAGGCTTCTTTCAAAAAATTGGGTATTGCAGATATCGAAAACTTCTTCGCGCACAAAGCTCACAATCAATTATTTGATGATTTTGAAACCGGCGCCATTTCTCCGTCCGAATTTAGGACAGGAATCAGAATTGCTGCAGGCAATTCCGAATTAACGGATGAACAGATCGATGAAGCCTGGAACAGCCTGTTAATTGGTACCATACAGGAAAATCACGATTTACTGCTGGAAGTAAAAGAAAAGTACCGTACGTTTTTATTAAGTAATAACAACGAAATCCACTATGACTGGATTATAAATTACTTAAAAACAACATTCGAGATCAATAATTACGATGCCTATTTTGAGAAAGCTTATTTCTCACAGCACATGAAGCTGCGTAAACCGAATACTAATATTTTTGAACAGGTATTAAAAGAAAACAACCTGGATCCTGCCGAAACCCTATTTATCGACGATAGTCCACAGCACATAGAAGGTGCTAAAAAAGTGGGACTAAACACTTTATTAATGACAGAAAAGCCAGCACAGTTGGGCGACTTTCTTAAAGCGAACGGAATCTTGTAAATGAGTAGATGTCAGATAAAAAATTTAAGTCTCTAAAAGAGTTCTACCCATTTTATTTATCCGAACATTGCAATACTACCTCACGTGTTTTGCATTTTATCGGTACCGGATTAGTTTGCCTGGCTTTCTTTACGGGTTTTCTTTTTCACAACTAGCATTTCTTTTTGGTTATGCCAGTATTAGGTTACGGATTTGCATGGATCGGACATTTCTTTTTTGAGAAAAACAAACCTGCTACTTTTCAATATCCATTGTATAGTTTAGCCAGCGATTTTATCCTTTTTTATGATTTGTTGACGGGTAAACAATCTTTTGCAGTGAAGAACTGATTTTTCGATAGTTTCAGTGCACAACCTTTCCAACTAAACTCGATTGAAGCGGCATCCTTTTTGGCTGTCAACCCTGAGCGTAGTCGAAGGGCAGCCAAAAAGATATAGCGGAAAGCGAGGCTGCACCTCCCGAAGGGCTACAACACCCTCATTTTCCAAAAAATAACGAAAAAAAATATGGAGGATGCTGAAACTAAAAGAAAATTGCCGTCTCGACCGAAGCAACGCGGAACGGAGAGATCTACCTCAGGATAGATTTCTCTTCGCTGAGCCTTCGGGTTCTCGACTGCGTTGCACTCCGCTCGAAATGACGATCTTGCTTAACCGAGAACTGCGAATTGCCAACTGAAAACTGAACTACAGTTTCCTTCTCTTCAATTCCCTTCCAATCAATCCTAACTCACGGCCCGTTTGCCCAGCCACTGAAGTATTTTCCTGCGCCCTTCTGAATAAATAAGGCATTACCGCTTTGATCGGTCCGTATGGAACATATTTCGCCACATTATAGTTCGAATCGGCAAGATTAAAACTCAGGTTATCACTCATACCCAATAACTGTGCAAAGTATACATGAGGATGATTATGCGTGATATTTTTTTCCTCCAAAAGGTAAGTTAATAAACGACTGCTATCTTCATTATGCGTTCCGGCAACAATGGCAATATCATCAATATGATCAACACAATAGCGTAAAGATTCGTTGTAATCGCGATCTGAAGCGGCTTTATCAGGTTGAATAGGTGATGGATAGCCCATTTCTGCAGCACGTTTACGTTCCTTTTCCATGTAAGCACCACGTACCATTTTAACACCTAAAATAAAGCCGTCTGCCTTGGCAATTAAATGGTCGGCTTTCATATCCGCCAACTTATCATGGCGGTACATCTGGTAGGTATTATACACAATAATGCGCTCACGGTTAAATTTACGCATCATGTCCAACGCCAATTCATCAATAGTATCCTGGATCCAGGTTTCTTCTGCATCAATCATGATGGGCACGCCTCTATCATAAGCAGTTTTACAGATCATTTCGCAACGCAGTTTCACTTTTTCGTATTCTGCCTGTTCTGCTGCCGTTAAGGTTTCTTTAGCATCCAGTTTCTGTAATAACGCAAAACGGCCTATACCTGTTATTTTAAAAACCGTAATCGGAATTTTAGTATCACCATCGGCACGCACAATAGTACGGATAATTTCGGCACAGGTCTCATCAAAAACCTTTTCTTCCTCTTCCCCTTCTACAGAATAATCTAAAATGGTACCTACACCACCTTTATCCAATTGCTCAATAGCTTTATCACATTCTGCAATGGTTTCGCCGCCGCAAAACTGCTGGAAAATGGTTGCTTTGATCGCACCCTGAATCGGCAGGCCAATATTTAAAAAGAAGTTTGTAATGGCCGGACCAACTTTAGTCAGAAAATTACTTCCAATCATTTTAAAAAGCCAGTATGCTTTTTTAAGCTCCTGGTTAGATTTTTGACGGAAAGCAATTTCCGTATTATCGAAATTCGGCAGTTTCTTGGTGGATAAATCCATTTGTTACGATATAATAAGTCAGATTGGTGCAAAATTATAAAAAGCATTCGTTGTTAAAACTAAAAACCTTTAAATAATCGTATTTTTGCACAAAATGATACAATTCAAATTAGAGGGCGAATTTATTCCATTGATCCAGTTGCTAAAAGCAAGCGGATTGGTTGGCAGTGGCGGTGATGCCCAAACCGTTGTTGAAGAAGGTTTGGTGAAAGCCAACGGTGAGGTCGAATTCCGCAAACGCTATAAGGTTAGAGTTGGCGATATGATCACTTTTGGCGAAAATAAAATAGAAATTATTTAATGGAACCACTTACCAGCGCAGGCCATACGCTTTATTTCGAAAGTGATTTAGCTGCTTTAAAAACAATTTTAACCAGTAACAAATACAGCAAAGTTTTTGTACTGGCTGATGAACACACGAGTGAAATATGCTTACCCCATTTTCAATCCATCCTGGATTTTTCTGAATTTGACCTGATCGAAACTTCAGCAGGCGAAGAAAATAAAAACATCGATTTCTGCATTGGCATCTGGAAAACCTTACTGGATTTTGAAGCCGACCGTAAAAGCCTGATGATCAACCTTGGAGGAGGTGTAATTACTGATATGGGTGGCTTTATCGCCTCCACATACAAGCGCGGAATAGATTTCATCAACATCCCTACCACTCTCCTCTCTCAGGTTGATGCCTCAGTTGGCGGTAAAACGGGAATTGATATAGACAACGTAAAAAACATGGTAGGCACCTTTGCCCTTCCACAAATGGTTTTTATTGAAACTGCATTTTTAAAAACGCTGCCAGAACGCGAACTTTTGTCGGGTTTTGCCGAAATGATTAAACATGGTTTAATTTACGACAAACCTTATTACGAGAAATTAAAGGCAAGCAACTACTTGATGCCAGCGGCAGAGGATATTTACCGCTCAGTTGAAATTAAAAATGAGGTGGTTACCATCGATCCGCATGAGAAAAACCTGCGTAAGATTTTAAACTTCGGACATACCATCGGTCATGCCATTGAAGGTTATTCTTTGGCAAATGACGAAAATCCGTTAACACATGGCGAAGCCATTGCCATTGGTTTCGTATGCGAGGCTGCACTCTCAATCAACAACAGCTCATTAAGCACAGCAGAACTGGAAGATATCAGCAGGTATATCTTATCGTTATACCCTAAATATCACATTAAAAAAGAAAGCTATAACACGCTTCTGGAATTGATGAAAAGTGATAAAAAGAACGAAGATGGAAACATCCTGTTCTCACTTTTGGAAAATACAGGTAAGTGCACGTTTAACTGCCGTGTAAGTACAACCGATATTTTAAGCAGTTTAGATTATTACAACAGTTTATAAAATGAAATATACCGGAAGTGATATTTCTGTGATCGGGCTATTTAGCTTCGTTATCGTTTTAACCCTGGTTGAAATGTATTTCAGTTATCAGCACGACAGAAAATTATATACCAAACGCGATACCTGGACAAACATCTACCTGATGACGGCCGCCGTCGTGATCAATCTCGGGACCAAAACCTTTACTTTTTTCTTGCTGGCTTATTGCTACCAGTTCCGCTTGTTCCAGATTACCAATGTTTGGGCGTATTGGATTGTGCTGATTTTAGCGCAGGACTTTTTGTACTGGTTTTTACACACCGTGGGGCATTATGTTCGCTTTTTCTGGGCCATGCATGTTACGCACCACTCCTCTGAACACTTTAACTTAACTACAGGTTTCCGTTCAACTGTTTTTGAGCCATTGTACCGTGTTTTCTTTTATCTGCCCCTTGCCTTCATGGGTTTTACAGCGGTTGATATTCTTTTCGCCTACCTGGTAACCCAAATTTATGGCAACCTAGTTCATACCCAATACGATATCAAATTCCCGAAATGGTACGAATACATCTTTGTAACGCCATCTCATCACCGGGTGCACCATGCCAGCAACGTACGTTATCTGGATAAAAACATGGGCATGGTATTAATTCTTTGGGACAGGTGGTTTGGAACTTTCCAGGCTGAATTACCAGAAGATAAAGTTAAATACGGCTTAACCACCCAGCCTACCGATACAGGACCAGTGAACATTATTTTCCATGAATTTATTGCTTTAAAAGCAGACTTAAAAAAGGCACCGACGTTTATGGATAAAGTAAAGTACGTTTTTAACCCACCGGGATGGAGCCATGATGGAAGCACCAAAATTGCGAAGATCATGCAGCAGGAGTTGCGCGAGGAAGAGCAGAAAAAGTATGATGAGGAAAAAGTAAAAGCACTTAACGACCATGGCGCTTTAAGTTCTGCAGGGTAATGATAAGTTTAACCAGGGTCTGTGTCTCCACAGACCTTTTTTATACTAGAACTTAGCTATCTTTTTAATCCCAGATGCTTAAAGATAAACACAGATGATGTTTTCGCATGCAAAATGATGGATATTCGGTAAATCTATGATTTTATAAAAATAATTCAAATAAGACGTTTACTTATTAGCTACCGTCATCTCGAGCGAAGTGTAACGTAGTCGAGAGATCTATCAAAGCAGATCTCTCCGTTTCGCTACGTTCAGTCGAAGTGACGACGACTTTATTGAACGCTTTCGACAATAACACCTGCCTCCAACCATACAAAAATCCGCTTTTACGCCATTTTAAGCCGCAAAAAGACCAATAAGCGAACTGGTAAATTTTTAACAAAATTAAATTTTTTTAAAAATATTTTCAGTTTCCTATTGACAAATTAAATTTTGTTACTACATTTGGCTCAACAAAAAAAGAAATGCAAAATACAAACACATATTACTTTGGTTACTTTTACTATTTTAGTGAGAGCCGGGGCTAATATGCAAAAAGATATATCACAATATTAAAATGTATAAAAAAGTCCCGGCAAACAGCCGGGACTTTTTTGTTTTAACGCAAAAATGGAAACGACAAAACGTGTAGCAATTCAGGGTATTAAAGCATCTTTTCACGAAGAAGCCGCATATAAATTCTTTGGTAAAGACATTGAAACTGTTGAGTGTAATTCTTTTAAAGAAACCTGCGACAAGCTAGAGAGAAACGAGGCAGATTTCGTGGTAATGGCCATCGAAAACTCTATTGCAGGCAGTTTATTACCAAACTATACACTGATCAGAGATTTTGGTTTTTCAGTTGTGGGCGAAGTTTACTTGCCTATTCAGTTGCATTTAATGGCACTACCAGGCGTAAAGTTTGAAGATATTAAAGTAGTTACTTCACACCCTATCGCCATTCGCCAATGTATCGATTTCTTTTACGATTATCCACACATTAAAATCGTAGAAAGCAATGATACTGCTGCCTGTGCCAAACGCATACAGCAAGAGCAGCTAACAGACACCATGGCTATCGCAAACAGCTTAGCTGCTGAACTTTACGGGTTAAACATCTTAGAACGCCGTGTGGAATCAAACAAAAAAAACTACACCCGTTTCCTGATCCTTAAAAAAGACAAAACAGACGAGGGCAAAAAAATAAACAAGGCCTCCATCTGTTTTCAGGTTGGACACAGAGCCGGCTCATTGGCCACTGTGTTAAATATATTCGCAGAACAAGAGGTAAGCTTAACAAAAATACAATCTATGCCGGTTTTAGGTAAAAGAAACGAATATTACTTTTACGTCGATTTAGAATGGCCAAGCACCGAGAAATACGATAAAGCCATTAGAAAGGCATTAAAATATACTTCGAACTTTAATATTTTGGGCGAGTATCAAAAGAACGATAAAGTATAAACAAGTCGGGAGTCCGAAGTCAGGAGTCCACAGACAGATAGCAGCACATTAAAACTTGTAATAAAATAATTAAAATATAACTCCGGACATCCGATTTCGGAATAAAAACTTTAACAACCATCATCATGAAACTTAATTTAAACATTCAGCCTTTAAACACCTGGTTAAACGTAAACAACGAACCGCTCATCATTTCCGGTCCCTGCAGTGCAGAAACTGAAGAACAATTATTAACTACAGCACACTTACTGGCTGCTACCGGTAAAGTATCGGTATTGCGTGCGGGTATCTGGAAACCACGCACCCGTCCGGGAGAATTTGAAGGCATCGGAAGTATTGGTTTAGAATGGTTAAAACGCGCCAAAGCGGAGACCGGCTTACCTACAGCGGTAGAGGTTGCAAATGCAAAACACGTTGAGGAGGCTTTAGCAGCTGGCGTAGATATCCTTTGGATCGGCGCACGTTCTACGGTAAATCCATTCACCGTGCAGGAAATTGCTGATGCTTTAAAAGGTCATGATGTTCCGGTATTGATCAAAAACCCGGTTAACCCTGATTTACAGTTATGGATCGGTGCAATCGAGCGGATCAATGGGGCAGGAATTACTAAAATCGGTGCTATTCACCGTGGTTTCTCTTCGTTCGAGAAAAGTTCTTTCCGCAACGAACCCATGTGGGAAATGGCTATTCAACTGAAAACTTTATGTCCTGAACTTCCAATCATCAACGATCCAAGCCATATCTGTGGTAACCGTGAATTAATTCCTTACGTTTCTCAAAAAGCTTTGGATTTAGACATGCAAGGTTTAATGATCGAATCTCACGTAGATCCATCAGTGGCCTGGACAGATGCCAAACAACAAGTTACACCAGCCGCTTTAGCTGATCTGGTAGACCGTTTAACCGTACGTGAACCTGAAGTTCCAAACGAAGCATCTGCCGATAAGTTAGCTGAACTACGTAAATCAATTGATAAAATTGATGATATCTTATTACAGAAATTAGGTGAGCGTATGGCTATTGTAGAGAAAATCGGTGAGTTTAAGCGTGATAACCAGGTAACCATTTTACAGGTTAATCGTTGGGATGCCATCATCAAAAAAGGCCATGCTTTTGCCAAAGCCTTAAAATTAGACTTAAACTTTACAGAGAAATTCCTAGAATTAATGCACGGCGAATCCATCCGTAAACAAACTGAAATTATGAATGCCGGTAAAGCTGAAAAAGGCATCGCTGCGGAACAACATAACGAGGTTAAAGCGTAATTGAGGTGGAGGGTTTAAAGGTTTAAGGTGGAGGGTGAAACCTGACATTAAAAAGAAATCTTTTACAAATAACATTTATTGATGTGGTGTCAGATGTTACCATCTGGCACTAACATTTAAGTATAAAATAAAAAAAAAATGTCTAAAAATGCCTTAGTTTCTTTTAAAGGAACCAGGAATATTAATGCGGAAATCCAATTAACAGGCTCAAAAAGCGAATGCAACAGAGCACTAATTATTAGCGCTTTAAGCAAGAAACTGGTTAAAGTAGAGAACTTATCGAATGCAGCTGATACCGTTACCTTAAATGGTATTCTAACCAAATTAGGAGTTGATGGTGGTGAATTGGAAGGAAACTCCAAACCAAAAACTGCAAATTCCGAACTGGTTGATGTTGGCCCTGCAGGAACTGCTATGCGTTTCTTGTCTGCGTATCTTTCGGCTAAAAATGGTAATTTTTTACTTACCGGGACCGAGCGCATGAAGCAACGCCCTATCGGTATTTTGGCAGAAGCCTTAAAAACCATCGGCGCTGATATTGCTTATGCGGAGGCCGAAGGCTTTCCGCCGCTCAATATCAATGGTCCGTTAGACCAGAAAACAAACCAGGTAAAAATTAAAGGCGATATCAGCAGTCAGTATATCTCGGCCTTGCTGATGATTGCTCCTATCCTACCTCAGGGATTGACTTTAGAAATTGAAGGTGAGCTTACCTCCAAACCATATGTAGATATGACCCTGGAGATGCTTGCAGAAGTTGGTATTGAACACAGCTGGAATGAGAATTCCATTTCCATTAAACCACAGAGGTTTAAACCAGGCACCCTGGTGGTAGAACCCGATTGGAGTGCAGCATCTTATTGGTATAGCATTGCCGCTTTGGCTGATGAGGCAGAAATTGAGTTACCTGCATTAAAAGAAAAAAGTTTACAGGGCGATAGCCAGATCAAAAACATCATGAAGATTTTTGGCATTGCGACCAGTAAAACAGACAAGGGAATCAGCATTAGCAACCTGGGTCTTTCTTTAGATACAAAAGAAGTTTTAGACTTAAAAACCTGCCCGGATTTAGCACAAACTGTTATTGTTATTGCCGCAGCTTTAGGTAAAAACATGGCTTTTACAGGTTTGGAAACCTTAAAAATTAAAGAAACAGACCGCATTGCAGCCCTTCAGAATGAACTGGCCAAAATTGGCGTTACTTTAACTGAAAATAACCTGGTTTACACGCTGGATACCGACAATCTTCATTTCCCGGATAAAATTACCATTGCTACCTACGAAGACCACCGTATGGCCATGGCTTTTGCACCGCTTGCACTTTTAATCAATGAAGTTGAAATTGAAGACATGCAGGTAGTGGAAAAATCTTATCCATATTACTGGGAAGATTTTAAAAAAGCAGGGTTTGAGGTGAAAGAGATTTGAGAAATGAGATATGAGACACCAGGTGTGAGACTCAAGAAATAAAACAATAACATTATAACCGGAATTGAGTGCAATTTGAGCGGAAAACTTCTCAAATCTAACACTCAGATCTAACCTCTAAACAATTTAAAACAGAAGTCTAGATACGAATTTGGTTCTTCCCAAATCTCATATCTACCTTCTCCTATCTAATAAATATGGCAGGCAACTCATTTGGACAACTTTTTCGCATTACAACCTTTGGCGAATCGCATGGTGTGGCTATTGGTGTTATTATCGATGGCTGTCCGGCGCAATTGGATATTGATATGGATTTTATCCAGACAGAACTGGACAAACGCAAACCTGGTCAATCTAAAATCACCACACAAAGAAAGGAAAGTGATACCGTTCAGATTTTATCAGGCGTGTTTGAAGGAAAAAGTACCGGTACACCGATTGCACTTTTAATTCCGAATGAAGATCAGCGCTCTAAAGATTACGGGCATAATGTTGATGTTTACCGCCCAAGCCATGCCGATTATGTTTACGATGCGAAATATGGAATCCGCGACCACCGTGGTGGCGGGCGTTCATCTGCACGCGAAACAGCTGCCCGTGTAGCAGCCGGAGCAATTGCTAAATTATTTTTACAACAGCAGGGTATCGAAATTTTTGCCCATGTCACTTCAGTAGGAACGATTGAAGCACCAAATTTAGAAAGCAATGACCTGTCTGCTCTATTGCAAATCAGAGAAGAGAATATTGTGCGCTGCGCCGATCCGGCAACTGCACATGAAATGATTGAATTTATTGATTCAGTTAGAAAAGATGGCGATACCGTTGGCGGAAAAATAAGCTGTGTAATAAAAGGATGTCCGGCAGGTTTAGGCGAACCTGTTTTCGACAAATTGCATGCAGATTTAGGTAAAGCCATGCTTAGCATTAATGCCGTTCACGGTTTCGAATATGGCTCTGGTTTTGCCGGAAGCGAATTACGAGGATCTGAGCATAACGATATTCCCCAGCCAAAAGCTGCAGATTCGAAAGTATTTAAAACCACTACCAATTATGCAGGCGGCATTTTAGGGGGCATTTCTAATGGAATGGACATTACTTTTAAAGTAGCATTTAAACCTGTAGCCACCATTATGCACAACCAACAAACCATCAATGCCGCAGGTGAAGCTTCGGAGATTAAAGGCAAAGGCAGGCACGACCCTTGTGTAGTACCGAGAGCAGTAGTGATTGTTGAAGCCATGGCCGCACTGGTTTTAGCCGATCAGTTTTTAAGGAACAAAGCTAGTGTTATTTAATATTTTGCAAATGAAAATCATCACCCTTTTATTGCTATTAATCAGCATAAAGAGCTTTGCCCAAAGTTATGCTGAACAGATTGCAAAACATCGTGAGGCTTATAAAGAGGATTTCATTAAGGACGAGCGATCGCCACTTAAAAAAAGTGACTTGCAAAACCTGCACTTTTATGACGCAGATAGCACCTATAAAATTTTAGCCGACATAGAATTACTAAAGAATGAAAAAGTTTTTAAGATGCCTACTTTTAATGGCTCTAGCAGTGATTATTATAAGTATGCACATGTAAACTTTGTTCTCCATAACGAGAAAATCCAAATGACTTTGTACAAAAGTATTTCTTTAGCCAATAATCCCATGTATAAAGACCACCTCTTTTTACCCTTTACAGATGAAACCAACAATCAGGAAACTTATGGTGGTGGCAGGTACATTGATCTGAATGTAAAAGAAATTACAGATAATCACATCGAAATTGATTTTAACAAAGCCTATAACCCTTATTGTGCCTATAGTGATGGCTACCGCTGCCCTGTGCCACCAGCAGAAAATGATTTATCATTGGCCGTAAAAGCTGGAGAGAAATTATACACCGGCAAAAAGAAACACCAGAAATAAATCTGACTTTATAAACAAACAATATATTGAATGCATAATAATTGACATTTTAGCGTAAATTACATGCTTTAAAATAGAAACAGTTTTCCAAACTAATTATATCCTGATATCGAAATGAAATACAGCTGTTTAATTGTTGATGATAATGAAATTGAAAGGGATGCCATAGAAATGCATCTTAAAAAAATCCCATCATTAGATATTATTGCTGTTTGTACTGATGGTATAGAAGCTTCGCAAATTTTATCAACCACTTTAGTTGATATCGTTTTTTCTGATATCGATATGCCAGAACTTTCTGGTATGGATTTATTAAAGAGCTTAAAAAAACAGCCTTTATTTATTTTCATTACTTCATTTAGCGAGTATGCGGCAGAAAGCTTTAATTTGGACGCCCTGGATTTTATTGTTAAGCCTGCAACCTTCGAACGGATATTGAAAGCTGCTAATAAAGCAATTGAATATATTGAATTGAGGAAACAAGTAAATAAACTTCAGGTAGATCACATCAGCATTGAAGATAAAACAGACGGGGATTATTTCTTTTTTAGAGAGACTAAAGGTATAACGAAGCTGAAATATAATGATGTGATTTACATAGAAAGTATGGGTGATTTCTCAAAACTGTTTACCCGTATTGATAAACATGTTATTTTGGTCAGCTTGAAAAATCTGGAAAAACAATTGCCTTCCAAAATTTTCTTTAGGGTGCATAAACAATATATTATTAATGTAAATCATATTGTAACTTTAACTACTCATGAAGTTCATTTAGCGCATAACTTTTCAGTTCCGATAAGTGCTGCTAACAGGCAGGAATTGCTGGAAAAATCGATCGATAAGAAAATTTTGTCGAGATTTTCAAAATAAATTATTTATTCAACGTTATTTTAAAAAAACTACCTCCACCAGGATTGGTGCCTGCGCTGATTTTACCATTCATCAGGCTTATAAACGTCCGGGAAAGTAACAACCCTAAGCCAGTACCTTTTTCTTTATTGGTACCCAGAGTACTCACTGCCACACCAGAATAACCTGTCTTGTTAAAGTGTTCGATCTGTGCGGCTGTTAAACCGATACCTGTATCAGAAATTTTAATCTCAGGCATACTTTCAGTTGTAAGCATACTAATGGTAATGGTGCCACCATCCGGAGTAAATTTAATAGCATTACTGATGATGTTTCGAATAACGAGTATGAACATATTCGAGTCTACCCTGCAAAATGTTTGGGGGGGCACCAAATTTTGAATAGTCAACCTTTTTCCACTGGCCTGATGTTGCAAAGAAAGAATAACTTCACTAATTAGTTCGTAAATATCCAACGTTTCTAAATATGGATTAAAGCCCTGCATCTGGCTGGCTGCCCAATTCAGGAGGTTTTCCATCATGGTGGAAGTGTACGTAAGGTTATTTCTTAATGAAACCGCATACCGTTTCAACTTCTCCTGCTCAATATTACCGCCCTCAAGCAATTGCATAAAGGAAATTAAAGAATTTACAGGGGTACGCATATCATGACTCACCACGCTAAAAATACGGTCTTTAACTTTACCTAGCTGCTCTAACTCCTGTTTTTGGTTATTAATAATGATATTCAAACGCTTTGTTTTGCGCTGGTTGTAAAATATAACCGTGGCAATAATCAGAATCAGCATCGTGGCTGTGGTAAGAAATAATTTAACACGACTATCAAATTTAATCTGTTGTACCTGCTTACTAATCTGTTTATCCTTTATTCCGCTGGCTAGCTGTGCCTCAAATTTAGCTTTGGCAAATTTACTCTCCTGAGCCAGGCGCTGAAGATCAAGATCAGCTTTCGCTTTTTGAAAAGTTAACAGATCCAATGCTTTTTCTTTATCAATCAAGACCAATTGTTGTCTCTTCAGTTCAAGTTCCTGCTGCTGCCTTTTCAACTCGCCTTCCGTAAGTTTTTGTTTCAATAAATAATCACGTTCCTTAATGCCAAAATCAAGCTGCATTTGCCTTCTGGTAATTTCCCTTTCCTTTTCCTGATCAAAAATTTTATCTCTAACCACAATATATCGTCTATAGTAAGCTAAGGATTTGTTGTAATCTTTTAATTTTTCATATACAACACTCAAACCTAAGGTCGATTGTTTTTCTATATCAAGCAGTCTGTTTTCTTCTGCAATTTTTAAACTGTTATTGAGCAAGATAATTGCATTTTCAAAATCACTTTCTTTCTGGTAAAAGTTCCCTAAAGCATATAAACTTGCTGCATAAGCTTCTTTATCTTCTTCCGATTTATTGAGCTCAACCGATTTTTGATATGATTTTAATGCTATATCCTTTTGTCCTGTTGAAGTATACAAGTCGGCCAATTCTCTTTTGACCGTAGCGATTATGCCTAAATCTCCAATAGCCTCTGATACCTTCAACGATTTGTTATAATAGGTTAATGCCAGTTTTATCTTTTGGCCGGGCATCACATTCATTTCCATTAACTCACGATCTGAAGCCTCGAAATAATTGCTTCCGATTAAGCCATAAACAACTGCCGCCCCTCTCGTATTTTCTCCATCTTTAGTAAATATTTTTAGCGCCATGTTCATGTAAACAAGGGCCTGACTTTGATTGCCCAAACGCTGATAAATCGTTGAGACATTGGTATAACAACTTGCCAGATCAACTTCATTGCCCATTTTTTCATAAATAGCGATAGCTTTTTGGTTTACCTCCAATGATTTAGCATAATCAGGGATACTACTATATAAGGCTCCCAGGTTAAGGTAAGTACCGGCTACCATATCCAAATTTCCTACCGATTTAAACTCAGTAACCGCCTGTTGATAGTTTTCTTCTGCTTTTTCATATTCAGACCTCCCATGGTACATTAAACCTCTGCGGTAATAAGCCATTGCAGAAAATTTTTTCAGATTTTTCTCATGAGCAAGCTGAATGGTTTTTCCGACATATTCTTCCGCCTTTTCTACATTTTTCATCCTCATGTATTGGCGGTAAACTTCCGTCAATATTTTAATTTTAGTAGAGTCTGATTTCGAATTCTTCTGATTTAATTTTAAAAGACTATCCAGTTTTTTCTGTGGTGCAGCGATCTGGCTGAAGCCTACCGTACATAGGAATGAAAAAAAAAGAAACAGCATGCCTTTTTTTAGAAGACATACTTTATTTACTAACTGGATATTTCCAAGACAGGACCTCATTTTCAGACCGAACTAATTAATTATCTGAGCTGAAAAATTCATTAAAAATCTTGAAATTACAGCGTTTATATCCGGGATGAGATAAGACATTCTGAAATTACAAAAGTAAATTTTGGCTTATAAAGGTAAAAAAGGCGGACGAGTCACATTTTTTTTACCATTACTTCAAAATTACAATCATTTGTAACATAAACAAGAAATTTGGCTGTAAAAGGCTAAAATTATCTGTACTAGACCCTTAGTTAAAATAGTGAGGGGTACTTATTGGGATTTGCATCATGCATCATCTGGTAAACAGCTTCGATCACATCATCAATGGATGGCTTACTGAAATAATCACCATCTGATCCGAATGGGGGGCGATGCGCTTTAGCCGATAATGTTTTTGGCTGACCATCTAAATAGAAATAGCCTTTTTGCTCTTCAAGCACCTTCTGAAGAATATAAGCAGAAGCCCCTCCAGGAACATCCTCATCTACTACCAGCAATTTGTTGGTTTTGGCAAGCGAGTTTACACAAACCTGTGTGGTATCGAAAGGTAAGAGCGTTTGAGGATCAATAATTTCGACAGAAATACCGAACAAGCTCAGCTCTTCTGCCGCCTCCTGTACTATTCTTAAGCAAGAACCATATGAAATAACCGTAACATCAGTTCCTTCTTCCAAAACCTCAGCGCTGCCTAGTGGCACGGTAAATTCTCCGGCATTAGCTGGCAGTTTTTCTTTAAGTCTGTAACCATTTAAACATTCGATTACAATTGCTGGTTCATCAGCCCTAAAAAGCGTATTATACATACCGGCAGCCTGGGTCATATTTCTGGGCACGCATACATGCATTCCCCTTAACGTACTTAAAATCATACTGATTGGTGAACCGGAATGCCAGATGCCTTCTAAACGATGACCACGGGTACGTACAATAACCGGCGCTTTTTGAATTCCTTTGGTTCGATAAGAAAGCGATGCCAGATCGTCGCTGAGCACATTTAATGCAAAAATCAGATAATCAAGATATTGGATTTCGGCAATTGGCTTCAGACCCCTCATCGCTAAACCGATTCCCTGCCCCATTATCGTCATTTCCCTGATTCCGGTATCGGTAATCCTTAATTCTCCATATTTGGCCTGTAAGCCTGCAAAACCCTGGTTTACGTCTCCAATGTTCCCTAAATCTTCTCCAAAAGCAACTAAACGTGGATCGCGTGCAAAGTTTTCATTAAAGCAGGCATTGAGTACTTCCCTACCGTCAACCATTTTAGCTTGTTCATCATATATGGCTTCAACCAATGCAATCGTATCCGGACTTTCTTTACCGTTGGTATGCAGCTTGGAATTGTAACGGTCATAATTTAAATGATCCTGTTGTTTATACCAGGCTAATAGCTCATTACGTTCAGGACTGTTAAAACCAGCTGACAAACGTATGGCTTTGCGTGCAGCAGCAAATACTTCCCTGCGTTGCGCATCGGCAATTGAAGCTAAATTTGCAGCAATTTTTGCCAGTTCGGGCTGATGTTTAGCGATGGCTCTAACAAGATCAACCACCTGTTTTTGCTCTGGTTTAATGCTATCCAGAAATTCATTCCAGGCTTCTTTTTGCGCGTCGCGTACAAAAACCTTTGCGTTTTTCTCGAGTGTTGTAATTTCCTCTTCTGTTGCCAGCGCCGATTCGAGCATCCAGGTACGCATTTTCTGGATACAATCGTACTCTGTTTCCCAGGATAAACGGTCTTTTGATTTGTACCTTTCGTGCGATCCGGAGGTGGAGTGCCCCTGAGGTTGGGTAAGCTCGGTAACATGAATTAGAACAGGCACATGTTCGTCTCTGCAAACCTGTATTGCCTTTTCATACACCTCGCATAAAGCGGGATAATCCCAGCCTTTTACTTTATAAATTTCATATCCCGGTTGATCAGCATTACGTTGAAAACCTTTTAAAACTTCGGAAATATCTTCTTTAGTTGTTTGATATTTTGCCGGAACTGAAATGCCATAGTCATCATCCCAAATAGAAATGGCCATTGGTATCTGTAAAACACCAGCAGCATTAATGGCTTCGAAAAATACCCCTTCCGAAGTTGATGCATTACCAATGGTACCAAACGCCACTTCATTTCCGTTTACAGAGAAGTGTTTTAAATAATCCAGTTCTTTATTTTGTCTGAATAATTTAGAAGCATAAGCTAAACCTACCAGGCGGGCCATCTGGCCACCCGTTGGCGAAATATCAGATGAGCAGTTCTTAATTTGTGTTAAATCGTTCCAACTACCATCTTCATTAACCGATTTTGTTGCGAAATGACAGTTCATCTGTCTTCCTCCCGAAAATGGGTCAGCGCCATCGGTTGGATTGGCATAAAGCTGTGCAAAAAATTCTTTAATGGTAGAAATCCCTGTTGCAAAGGCAAAAGTTTGATCGCGGTAATAACCCGAACGCCAATCGCCATTTTTAAAGGCTTTCGCCATAGCCAATTGCGGAACCTCTTTACCGTCGCCGAAAATACCAAATTTAGCCTTCCCTGTTAATACTTCCCTACGGCCTAAAATACTGGCCTGCCTGCTTTCGAAGGCAATTCTATAGTCGTTTATAACGATAGATTTAAAATCGTTAAAACTAAGTTCGGAAGCATCAATAGTTTTGGTCATCAATTTTTCATTCGGCATAGTAATCAAAGATTGGTTGCGGCAAATATAGGCAAAATTAAAAGCTTGCCTTTATCCTCTATTGTAAAATTATATATCGATTTGCAAAATATACTTGGAATAGTTTTTGTTTTATGAAGAAAACATTAAATTTGTTTTAGAATTTAAAAAAATAAATTACAACCGCATAACATGAAAAAGATCTTAGTATTATTCGCTTTTGTTTTAGGTTTTGGGCTTGCAGTAAATGCACAAACCAAGCCTGCAGAGTTTAAATTTGAGTCGGAAACGCACGATTTTGGTAAAATTGTGTTGAACAAACCAGTAACATACGATTTCAAATATACCAATATTGGCGAGGCGCCGTTAATCATCACCAAAGCTGAAGCAAGCTGTGGCTGTACCGTACCTAAATATACTTCTACACCAATTAAAAAAGGTGAGACAGGTGTAATTTCTGTAACCTTTAATGCTGCTGCCGGCCCATCAACTTTTTCTAAAGCCGTAACCATTACTTCAAATGCTAAAACGCCAATTAAAGTGCTTTACATTAAAGGTGAAACAGTTGCCGCATCTTCCAAATAATTTTTTTAAACGATAATATTTAAAAAGTCCGGATTTTCATCCGGACTTTTTTATTTTTGTGCCATGCCAAAAATTTCACAAAAAGGTGTGCAGATGCCTGCATCACCAATCCGAAAGTTAACTCCATTTGCAGATCAAGCTAAAAAAGATGGTAAAAAAGTTTTCCATTTAAATATCGGTCAGCCAGATATAGAAACACCTGAAGGAATGTTAAACGCCATTAAAAACATTGATTTTAATGTTTGGGCCTACACCCCGTCTGAAGGTACACTTGCCTATCGTTTAAAACTTACCGAATATTATAATAAACTGGGCTATAACATTACACCAGAAAATATCCTGGTAACCGTTGGCGGTTCTGAGGCCATTACCATTGCTATGCAAACCTGCGTAAACGAAGGAGATGAAATCATCATTCCAGAGCCTTTTTACGCCAATTACAATGGCTTTGCCTGTATGAGCAATGTGGTAGTGAAACCGATCCTTTCGTACATTGAAAATGGTTTCGCGTTACCACCGATTGCAGAATTTGAAAAGTTGATTACTGAGAAAACCAAAGCGATTATTATTTGCAATCCCAATAATCCAACTGGTTATTTATATTCCAAAGAAGAATTAGAAGCTTTAAAAACACTCTGTGTCAAATACGATCTGTTTTTATTCTCTGACGAAGCTTATCGCGAATTCTGTTACGATGGAAGGGAATTTATTTCGCCAATGCATTTAGAGGGACTGGATGAAAATGTGGTGGTTATGGATACCGTTTCTAAACGTTATAGTGCCTGTGGTGCACGCTTAGGCTGTTTAATCACTAAAAACAACGAAGTTATAGCTTCAGGATTAAAATTTGCTCAGGCAAGATTAAGCCCGGGTATGGTTGAACAGATTGCCGGTGCAGCAGCTGTTGATACACCAGACAGTTATTTTGAGAAAGTAAATACCGAATATACTTTACGCAGAGATACTTTGGTAAACCGCTTAAATAATATTGATGGCGTTTTCTGTCCTAATCCGGGGGGGGCATTTTATGTAGTAGCCAAATTCCCGATTGATGATGCCGATAAATTCTGTCAGTGGATTTTAGAAGATTTTAACCATGAAAACCAAACGGTAATGATGGCACCTGCCACCGGCTTTTACTCTACTGCCGGTTCTGGTAAAAATGAAGTTCGTATGGCTTACGTATTAAATACAGATGATTTAAATACCGCTATGGACTGTTTAGAAATAGCCTTGAAGCAATATCCGGGAAGAGTAGATTAAAATATAATTGTTTAAACCGGTTAGTTGTTGGGCAGTAGTTCAAACAATTAATCGGTTTCAACAGTCAATATTTATACCTAAGTATTGGTTAATCTGGTAAGCTATAATATTATACCGAATCAATAAGCGGCATGCAGAGTTTTTGAGATTATGACTGCATTTAATATTGAAATCAATCACCACGATCAGGCCATAACGCTGGAGATTATTCCAAAAGACGATTATTTTAAAATCGTTTACTCCGGAGAGCTTTTTAGGAATTTTAAGAAAACAGGAATCTGACTGGATCTTAATGAAAGCAGAAGAAATCGATCCTGAAGAGTTAACTCCTGATTATAAACTCACCGGAAACGGTCATCACCTTTTCTTAGGCGTGGCCGAGATCAACCAGATCTCCGGCGCAATAGAAAACCATCTGCAATAATACATTAGCAGATAATCGTCTGAGCTAAAAAATCGGCAAGCCTTTTAATTCCTTCCCCTCCTGATTTAAATGCTGATCCAGCTGTTTAAAATCAATACAACGAATTTATAACAGCCAACAACCGTTAAAACTCAGTTTCACCACGCTAACGCTGAATTTCACCAAGTTAATTCGAAAGCTAAAAATAAAAAAGCTAGAATTAGGCAATTTGGCGATTAAGCAAATGACGTACGAAATTTTAAGCTTCAGGGAATTAATATTAGATGCGGTTATAAATGAAGCGTCAGATCAATGCCCTTTTAAGAAGCCAAAAGAAGAAATTTTAAAAGAAAGTAAACGGATAGTCAGTTCCATTCTATATCATACTATGCAGGTTGAGCCCGATAGATCAAAGGCATACGTCAGGCAACATCAAAGAGGACTGATGCAGTTAATAAATGAATTAGAAACTGTAATAACTGAGGGTGAGTTTTATGCTGATCAAAAACACAGAAATGAGGAGATTAATAGCATAGTCAACCTACTCAACCAAATGGTTTCAGACCTCCAGCAACATTTACCTTATTATTTTGACTTTGATTGCCCAATTTCAGCAATTAGTCAGCAACAACTCATTTCAGATATTGCAGAAAATTCCTGCCAAATCCAGAAAAGACTTGAAGAATTGCATTCGGACACTCAAACCATTATCCTGTTTAAGCAGATCTTCAAACATCTGAATAACTATCAAGGGCGTTTTACTTTTGAACAGGCTAAGTATCTGTACGACTTTTTTGATTCACTCAAAACTGCGTTAAATACATTTGTTCCAGCTTTGGATTTCTCAGATATCGTACTCCTACTTGTATCATTGAATTTTAATCATCCGTCTTTTTATCACTCATGCTGCAGCCACCTTAATGATGAGCTTCAGAACTGCGAAAATATTAGCGAGCAATACAGATTAATCCATTTCTTTAAAAAACTGATTGGACAGGTTTTTAAAACCATCAGCACACCATACAATAGAAATTTGCCAGATATTAATGAAGCTATCTTGAGGTACATCGAAAGCGAAATAAGCTATCTCCGATCAATAGATACCATAGCCGAAGACCTGAGTCGCGGCGGGATTTTAGAAAACAATTTTAAAGTAACCTTTACCGTTAGGCAGCTTGCACTCTTTATCAATCTACAGGTTGAGGCGGGCATTATCATAACAAACAGTCCGAAGGCATTACATCAATACGTTACGAAACATTATAGTACTGCTGAAAAAGAGGTGATATCGGAAAAAAGTTTCAAAAATGCATACTATGGGCATTTAGATAAAGATATTCAAAAGGTAATCGAAAAAATTGCGACCATGTTAAGCATTGCCCAGCTCAAATGCTAACCAAGCAGGTTCAATAATTCTTTTCTGTATAAGAAATCTACAAATTCCAGATACCAGTGTTCTGAATAATCCTCCAGTGTAGATAACTCTTTTTGTTTAATTCCGATAATATCCTGAAGGGTAAAAAAACCCATTAATTTACTTCTAAGCTTAAAATTTTCGGATAGTGGAAGTTCTGCGATGGGCAGATTAAGAAGAAAATAATTTGACTGGTAGGAACTATCCATAAAAAGCGTGGGTTAACCTGATATCCGCTTTAGAGGCACCGCAAAATGCCCAGACACAAGATAAACAGGCACCCACGCATGGCGTAGGCAACCGTCTATTTTTCCTGTGTCTTTTTGAAGTTTTGCGGTTTTCTAAAACAGTAAAATAGCTATTGCTAATAATATCAATATGTAAATTAATTTTTATTTCATGGCTCAAATATAACAGATCTGCGCCTTTTATTTTCTTAAATCAAAAAAATAAAGGGGTTGCCGGGGGTTGCTGCAACAGCAACTTGACAAACTTTAAAATATGCATTTCTTTACCTTAAAAAACGGGTTATGGAAAAAGAACAATATCTCTCTAAATTATCTTCCTATCATAAACTTTCCATCGGCTTCCGCGCCTACCTTAGCTATTCGATGTGCCAAACCGATTTTAGGAAAATGGAAAAAATCGCATTCAATAATATAGTAATCGGCCATTTTTGTTACCTGGCTAAAGGCAGTGGAAGAATATATATTTATGACATTGAAAATGAGCAGGAGATTACCGTTATGTTCTTCCAATCACAAGATATGCTGCCAGATTTTAAATCCATCTCTAAGTATATGCAAGGGCAGCTTTTTATACAATTTTTAGAAGACTCAGCTGTCTTAAGCATCCCCACAAAACACAGAGATAACATACACAAACTCTTCCGCGAATCTGCCAATTTGAATGATGAAATTAATGCGAAAATACTGGCAAAATTGATCATGATCATGATTGGCTTAAAAACGCAAAATGCTAACCAAAGGCTAAGTCAACTTCTTGAATCTTTTCCGACAATTTTTAGCCAGACTGCAGTCAAAGATGTGGCATCATACCTAGGTATTCATAGCAGTACCTTAAGTGCAATGAGAAACACAAATAAAAAGCATATCCCATAAATTAAGTATTCCATCGTAAAATTTTACCGTTATAACCCATGTAGCCGTCATCTATTCTTTTCAATATCTATGTTTTTCCCATGTATATGTGACATGATTTAGCAGGTAAAGCTCCAATTTCGAAATAACAAATAAATCGGATATGAAGACATCGATAGTAAAGGTTATTTCAGCAGCATTCATTTTACTCTGGGTATATACCGCAGGCAGCAAATTGGCTGACTTTCAGGCTTACAAACAGGAAATGAGTCTGCAAGTTTTCAGTCCGGGTGTAACACTTGTGCTATTATATGCAATACCACTTTTGGAAATACTTACTGCAATATTGCTATTGGTTAAAAGAACAAATAAGGCAGGCATGATTTTGTCTCTCTTACTCATGCTGGTTTTTACGGGATATATTATACTCATCATTTCAGGATATTTTCCCAAAAAACCATGCAGTTGTGGTGGCATCATTAAAGCCATGGGCTGGAAAGCTCACCTTATTTTCAATATTTTTTTTATTAGCGCCTCAATTCTTTCCCTATTTATTACACTAAAGCCGGAGGTACGTGACAAAGATTAAAAGCTCTACAATGGCCCTGGCCAAGCCAACAGATTAAAAAACTACAAGCTGTATTGATGGCCAAGAAAAACAAACAGCAGGGCTAGCTGCTTAAGCCCTATTTGATAAGCAAGAAATATCAAACTAAAAAAACATGTTAAAAAAAATCAACTTAGGCCTTGTAGCCCTCGTATTGGGGTTCGGCCTTATCGCAACACAAAGTGCTTTCACTACTACCAGAGCAACTACTTTCTGGGCTTACCAACCAAATCCAGACAATAATTTGAGAGATTACACAAAGTACATGCATACCTCGGAGCCTTCGGCGCAATGCACTGAAGATAATGAGCCATTGCCATGTGTTATCGAAGTTCCGGAAACAGTTACCACGCAATCAGACCTTCAAGCTTTTTTGGCTGGAAAAACCGACAATGAGATTCTTCAATTATCGGCTCAACGTACACCAGAACAGTAATTAGAAAATTAGTGGGGAAATTTTCCCCACTAATTTTTATCTTGGATTTTGCTCAATACCACTTATTGCAATCACATCTTGCGGAATTTCAAGGGCATACCTCTTATCATTGGGTTTAAGTTCGTAGTTAATTCCGTTGGCGGTTCTTCTCAACGTAATGTTCGCGCCCTCAAGATTAAACCGCTTTAAATCAGTCCAGCGTAAACCTCTCATTACCAACTCCTTTCTCCGCTCTTTTAAAATCAAACTTAAAATATCCGGTGAATTGACCGTATAAGGAATGTAAGTACCACTTTTGAAACGTTTGATCAATAGCGTATTCAGATCATCTACCGAAGCTTGAAAATTTCCCAAACGCGCATTACATTCTGCGCGTATAAGGTATTGCTCATCAACCGTAATACCCGGAAATGCACCTTGTCCTGCCCTGTAACTTCCCCTCCAGCCAAAGGTTCCATTATTGTTATTCTTAAAATAGAGGACTTTCCTCAGGTCGTTAGCTGCATATTGGTTGATCAAATCTGGAATAATCTTTGCCCTTGAATTATTTAAAATCTGCGGAATAGAAGCAGCAGATTCGTAAATAACCTCGGCATTGAACCTGGCAAAAGGAAATGTCGGCGTAGTGCTGATCTGGTTATAATCCAATAAAACAGCTTTAATCTTAAGACACGAATCTGCATATAGCGCGGCTTTTCCATAATCTCTCATGCTTAAATAAACACGGGCAAGTAATCCGTAAGATGCCTGCCTACCAGGGCGAAGCGGATGTACCGATACATTTGGCAGCAAGCGTTTGGCTTCAAAAAGATCAGCAAGAACATAATTATAGCCCTTGGCTACGGATGATCTGACTGAAGTTTTATTAAAATCAGTAGATTCTCTTATTACCGGGCCTAAATCGGCACTTGCTGTATTGCTATTATAACCTACAGACCAAAGTTGTAACACATTGTAGTAAGCACGTGCGCGATTAAAATATGCCTGCCCTTTTATATTATCATATTGGGCAGCATTTGACGAAGTCCGCTCGATTTTCTCCAGATTCTCCAAAATGGTATTAGCGGTATAGACTAATGTATATAGGTACTGCCAATCATTTGGAAAGTTTGCACTGGTAAATAAATTGTCCTTTTCCCATGTATATAACCTTCTGTTTTGCTCATTTGACAAACTGTTCAAGTCTGCATCAGTCACAAAATAATCATCAGCACTAACCTCAGCCGCGCCCGGATCTACCGCGTTGTTTAAATTTTCGTTATTCAGCAGCGCCTGCAGATCGTCAAGCCTTTCTGGTACGGCCAACTTCATATCAGATTTTTCATCCAAAAACTTTTTACAGCCAGGTAATGACATCGTCAGCACAATAGCTACTAGATATAATTTTTTCATATAATTCATTTAAGATTAAAAGCTCGTCCGAAGGCCAACTGAAAATGTTTTGGGAGGTACCAAACCAGCTAGACCAATTTCATAGTCAGGATCTAAACCCTGTTTATTTGCCGCCCATATTAGGCCCAAATTCGAAACGGTAGCATAAACTGTAAAACTTCTAAATACCTTCGACTGAATTTTTGGGCTGTAACCCACATTGATATACTGCAAGCGGATATGATCGCCTTTTGTGATCAGCACCTCAGAACCCCGGTAAAAATTATCCCTGGCACTAACTGTCGGATATATTTGCGAAGGTACATCCGTGTTAAGTTCATCGCCTGGCTGTTTCCAGCGCAAGCTATAGTCAGCATGCCCCAATCCTGAAATATTTAAATTAGCATACTGAATGGAATTTCTCCTGAAAAAATAATCAAGCTTAAAGCTAAAGTGAACATTAAGTTCGAGGTTACCATAATGAAAACCGTTGCCTAAGCCACCAAATATCCTGGGCACAGCAGAACCATAATAAACCATGTCCGAAAGCTGTGTTCCCTGCCCGGTAATTAAATTATAATCCTTACTGGTGTTGCCATTGAGGTATCCTATGGGATCGCCGTTGGCAGGATCCAAGCCGCCCCACTTGTAACCATACATCGAGTAAACCGGACTTCCAATTACGCCAGAGATTGAAGGTCCCCCTGCAATGCCTAAAAAGTTGCTTCCCTGGTAATTTGTCAATAAATATTTATCAATCCTATCCCGGTAACCACTTATATTAAAACTGCTTTTCCAGACCAACCGGCCTTCCGTATTGATGGAGTTAAGCTGAATCTCCCAGCCGTTCCCGCTCATCTCGGCCACGTTTTTAATAATAGATTGGCCTACACCACCAGAATAATCCAGACTCGCAAAACCAAATAAATCTTTTCCCTTTTTATGAAAATACTCCAGGGAACCAGACAAGCGGTCTTTCCACATCGAGAAATCCACACCCAGATTTGTCATTGAGGATGTTTCCCATTGTAAGGAAGGATTAGAGTAGGTATTGAATCTGGCATATGGCAGTCCGGTATTGGAAGAGTTTCCTACATAAACAATAGTTGATACTGCAGTCATAGCTGGATCAATGTTACCGGTAAGCCCATAAGTTGCCCTGATCTTAAGCGAACTGAAAAGGTCTTTGTTAAAAAAATGCTCATTTGACAGGTTCCATAGTAACCCTGCTGACCAAAGTAAATTCCATTTATCATTGGTGTTAACCCCAAAAAGATTGGAGGCATCCCTTCTGCCGCTCAGGGTAACGGTATATCTGGATTTATAGGAATAAGATAAATTGGAAAAAACGGAAACGAATCGCGTATCTGTAGATATGATTCCGTTTCTGTCTGGTATAAATGAATTGTTTCCGGTAACAAGTGAGGGATATGCAGTCGTATAGTCAACCACGCCCGCAGAAATAATATCATCCCTGAAACCATACAACCTGGAAGACAATCCGTTAACCGACGACGCCCTTGTTTCTGCACCGATAAATCCTGCTATCACATGTACTGGTGTACTTAGGCCATAGTTTAGCTGCCCGCGCAGATTATGAACCTGTAAAGAGTTGAAAGAATTATCCAGAATTCCTCCCTTCGGTATCTTATAACTTAAAACATTGTTTGCATATTGAGCGAAATCATTAACCAAGTTACGGGCAAAATAACTTTGCTCATCGCTAAGCACCGGATTTTTCCGTTCCTGGTTTTCATATTGGTATTTTAACGTAACAGAAAACCCATAAGGTAATTTTTGCATTAAAGCGGCATCAAGAAGCAGGTCTCCTACCTTGATCTGGTTGTTAACATGCTGGTAATCCGTTAAAGGATAATATCTCCAATCACCCAAAAGGCCACCTGCCAATCCACTCAGATAAGATGCACGCCTTTCCTTTGGAATGGCAAGGGCGTTGCCACTGGCATCCGCAAATTCTGCATAAGGATAAAGATTGCCAGAAATGGAAGCGATACTGCCATAATCTGGCTTTCCTGTGCGCGCAGTACTATTGGTATAATAAAATCCGGTGCTAACCTCCAGGCTTTTATAGGGCTTGTAAGTCATGCTCATTTTTGAATTGAACTTCCTGAAAACAGCATCTGTTACCGATCTGTTGTCATCAATGGCAACAGACGAGTACCATTTAAACGATTCCTGCCCACCGGAGATATTAACAGAAGCCTGATTATTTAATCCGGCTGAATAAAAATACTGCTTATACTGGTCCCTTACATCCAGCGACTTTAACCTGTCAATCTCTGCCTGCGCGTCATCATTCGATACTGTTCCGTTCTTTTTTTTCAGCAATAGTTCTACAATGGGGCTTAAGGCTGGCTGTTGAGCATTATTGACTTGCGATTGATAAAAACCTTTTGAAAAAAGAAAGATTTCGTTATCAATATAATCAGCCGAAGTGATCTGCTTTAACCTGGAAAAGTCAGGGCTTTGAACGACACTGGTATTGATATTTGCATCGATCTTGACTTTCGAATTAAACCGCCCGTTTTTGGATGTGATAACCACCACTCCATTTCCAGCACGCGCGCCCCATATACTCGAAGCAGCTGCATCTTTCAAAATGGTGATACTTTCCACATCGTTGGGATTTATATTGTTGATGTCGCCCTCGTAAGGAAAATTATCCAGTACAATCAGTGGCGCTTTCGGCCCCTGTATCGAACTTAATCCGCGGATCATCAGCCTTCCACCGCTGTTGGTAGACCGGTCAACGATCAGCCCTGATGAAACTGCCTCTAATCTGGAGATAATGTTAGGCCCAACCTGTTGCGACAATAGTTTATTGTCTAAATTGGTAAATGAGCCTGTAGAGCGTTCCTTCGGCAAGGTCTGGTAACCTGTATGCACCTGTACCTCGTCCAGCAACCTTACTGTAGGCTGTAAGTAAATGATCAGATCAGCCTTTAAGGGCAGATTTAGTTTCACTAAAGTTTTTTCATAACCCATGTGGCCTACTTCAATGGTGTACGCCCCGGTATATTTCGGAATCAAAACCTTCCCTGCACTATCACTAAGTAAGGTTTTGTTAATTGTTGTAAATTTTAGGACCACCCCTTCCAAAGGAGTTTTCGCTTCTGCATTAAAAACCTTTATGCCGGCTAATTTCTCCTGGGCAGTTGTGCTCAATGCAATGAGGAAAGCAGTTAAAAATAAGATGTATCTCATATTAATTTGTTTTATCGGTTTTACTGACTACAAGCATTTCCAGTTTCTGACGACCGGCTACCAGCCATAAACCGTATGGGTTTAGCAATGCATTTAACGCTGCAATATCTTTCACTTCTGAAAGTTCCATATCAATCATAAAACTGAGCTGGGTATCGTTCAAAACCGGATATTTAACAAAGGCACAATCTTGAATATTATTTATCAGGTGGGTTATGGGTTGGTTGATAAATGTCGATCCTTTATGAAAACCCAGATTAGCTGGCCGTCCACCCTTTGTTTTCAGCTGGCGGGTAGCCTTTGATGGTAAATACTTTAATTTATACACCGCGGTGTTGATTACTTTTACTGAGGCCGAAAATCCCGAATTTTCGTTCAGGTACTTCATCGTCAGTTTTTTTAACGAAGCAGATTTTTCCTTTGGCACCCATAAGTCTACAGTCCAAAGATTTTCAGGATCTAAAGATGGATTATTAAAACCATCTGTATCCTCGAAATCAAGTTTAAAACGCTGATCCGAGAACCAACTGAATTCTCCCCTTGCCAGCACACTGTATATCCACCGTAGCGGATGATTGAAAATGATCATTCCAGTATTTGCCCCGTTTGAGCGAAACATTGAGCTCGAAATACCTGGTATTCTGCCTTTAATTAACAGGTTAAACGATTGCATGCCCTCCGGATTCCGGTTCATCATTAAAACCGTATTTGGATAAATGTAATTTAAGGGGGATACACTTAAATTTCCAGATAGGGCTGCCTTAATATTTGCTTCCGATAGTGCATCTCCCTCGGTGGTATTTCTTACTATTCCCTGGCTATCGATCCAAACCAAATGAGGAATCTTATTGTGTAGAAAGAGTCGGTTTAACTCTTTATCATTTACAATTGAAGTAAAATCCCTGCCAATGGGATTTCTTTCTGAAGAATAAAAAGTGGAAACCTGTTTCTCGTTATCCGTCGTTACGCTTACGATATTGATCTCCTTCCGGAAAAGCCTGGAAAGCCTTTCTTGTTCTGGCATCCCTTTAATACATGGAATACAGAAAGTAGCCCAAAAATCAATAATCAACGGTTTACCTTTAAATTGCTGCATATCCTTCTGCACGACCTTGCCATCCACCATGAAATTTCTGGGGTTGGTCCAAAAAGCATCTGGCACCCGATCACCCAAATTTAAGGCCATTGGTGGCCCCTGGGCATATAAAAAAACTGAAAAAACAAGCATCATGCCTGTCGCAATAAATACTTTCATAAAATTGAGTTAATTAGCCTGAATCGGAATTTCAAAAGGCTTTAGGCAGTTTTAAAAACTGCGCTAAAGCTTGCCGTACCTGTTTTGCGGATCAGGAGTACCGGCATCAGATAATTTGTTAATCCGCTTAACATTTTAAGGATAAAAATGCTACACCGAAATCTTTGCTAATGGTTTTGTAATGGTTAGTTGATATTTAAATAAGAAAGTCCTGCCAGCAGATTCAATTCCAAAAAGAGAATGTTTGCAAAATGTAATAGCAAAACCACCCTTTTCGTCTGGTTTAAACTTTCGTGCATGCGGCAATCAGGCAGAAACCACCTAATTTTTCTTATGCGCTCCACATTGATCAGTTTTATAAAAAACAAATGGAATGTTTTCATCGCTTAAATTGCAACCTTTAGGATCATGCCCGGTTGTAAACCTGAATGATGTATCAGTAAAAGAACAACAATCAAAACTCCTTCGCTCAGCCGTCTCATCATGATGCCTGACCCTCATATTAACGGATTTCAAATTTTCATTTTGTTCAAAAGCATACCAAATCACTAGCGGACTGTACAACAAAGCCCAGCAAAAGAAAAAAAGAGGCAAATAAGCATTATTGAATCTCATTTTTTGATGACGTGACGGGGTTGGTTTGAACTTAAAAATTAGTGTTATTAAGAAATCTGTCTGGCGGAAAAAGCAGTGTTAAGCGAAAAATTTAGACATAACAATCCCATTGCAGCGCAAGCCACTTATTTTTTATAAGATATCCCGTTAGCACAGAAGCACTACCGGCGTATCAAATAATCTCTGCAAAGCGGAATAAGGCAGGCCATCATCATTAAAAAACCTAAATTTTCATTAACCTTCAAGGCTAGCCTGCCTTATCAAAAGATCATTCCGGGTTTTTAGGTTTCAAGGCATAAAGCCTATCGAATGGACAACTGGACAGAGACTGGTATAGAAATATTTGAAAAAGGCGGGAAAATAAAATGGCACAATAACATGCACTTACTTTGGTAAGTATCTGCTCAATTATGCTATCTGTTTTTTGCCTGCCCATAACATTATGTTATGAGTCTTGCCGGAGAGAAGAAAAGTGGGCTTCCCAAACCATAACCTCATAATGTTTCTCACGCCTTACGTTGAAATGGAATTACAGCAGAAGCCCACTCTTATTTTAGAAAAGCTAAAGATAGCAATTCCGCTATAAGAAATGGGATAAAATCTGCTGTCTTGCTCCAACGGCGTGAGATTTGAGGTTGCAAGACTCTTAATTTTACCTTTTAGTAGTCTATTTTTTTTGTTACGTAAACCTAAATAAAAAAAAGACAAATGTCAAGTAATTGCATGACATTTTTAAATAAAATATAAAAGACATTGCCAATTGTATTTTTATCAGCAATGAAATGATCAGTGAGAAAGAAAAAATAATTCTGAAAAGCTTTGGCGAGCATTTAAAATCCTTAAAAGAGAAACAGGAACTTTCTTATCGCGAATTTTACAAAAGAAGTGGGGTTAACACCGGAGATATCATTAAATATGAAAACGGAGAAACCAGCCCCAATTTCATTACCATTATGAGACTGGCCATCGGTTTAAAAGTGCACCCAACGGTACTTCTTGATTTTGATTTTGGAGTAGATTTCAGTGCCGGACTGGAATAATATGTGCAACGGAAAGTTATGCCGGCTTTAATGGCAACATGAAGGTTGATACTCTTATTAATGTAATCAAACCGACCACCATATTCTATACAAGCTTGTTCCGCCCCCTGATAATCGGAATACGAAACAGCAGGCCGACCAGCTGAACCATTTTTACCTACATAACTAGAGATGTTGCTATAAACAGCAACAATTAATAGAGATTTCCGGTAGCGTTTTGGGGTCCATTACCGTATAAGCCATAAATTAAACGTTATGAGAAAAATATTACTTCTTTTAGCAGTTGCAGTTATCATTAGTTCTTCGTGCAAAAAAACAGCGAATGATGGCCAGGGCGAAGTTTATGTAAAATGGAAACTGACCGAAACCCTGTTTGATATCGGTAATGGACAGGGTAAGTAAACAAAAGTTATCGATGCAGCCAAGTACCTTAGACTGGAAAAAACAGGAAATCAAGCTGGTAAATTTGAGGGAGATGACTTTCCAGAGTTATTTTCATTTAGGATTTTAGACAGTGTAAAAATGGAGGTTTACAGCAAAACCCACAAAACGCCAACGATCTTCAGATACCGTGTCTCCGCAAAATTACTGGAACTTAATCCGCCCTGTATTGAGGGATGTGGGTATAAATTTGTAAGGAAATAATAAATTTGAGGTCAGGGGTTAAAAAAGTACAAGTATACACATTGTCAGTCTGTCCAAAGGACTTCTACGGAAAGCCAGTCGAAGATCTTTACTAATCGAAAACACCAAAATATCTGTCATTTGAAATACTACCAATTACAGATTCCAAAATCAGCGTCATCTAGAGCGAAGCAAAGCGTAGTAGTGAGATCTTTGGACCAAGTTAAAGATTCAGCTTTGCTGAGCCTTTGGGTTCTCCGCTGCGGAAATGATACCCATTGGATATCTGTCTTCAAACTTTCAATGTATTTGAAAAATTCTAACCTTTCAATCCGCAAACCCAATAACTGTCGTCCTTGCGAGGAGGAACGACCAAGCAATCTTTCACGAAAGCAATCCTTAATATAAAGTTTGTCTGTTTGCTGCAGGCCAGGCTTCGTCGGCTGAAAAAGCCTTCCCGCAATCACGATTTTTTGTGATTTTTTAAACAGTTAAACTATCCCAAATTACCTGATAAACATCTGGCGCCTGCAATTTTTTATCAATTGCTTTTGAAGTAACCAGGACAGGCTTATATTGATCAGCTATATTAATGCCACCATGCGATCCTTTAACCAAAGTAGCATCAAGCGGAATTACATCCATTACGTACCGGAAGCCTGCCTTTTTTCTCAGGAGCTTATACCCTGCCCTTAATTTTGAGGTCATAAACATTTCTACCGGATCGTATCCGGGTTTTTTGTGGATATCCACCACCCTGGCATAATCCGGTGCCTTGGCATCATCTAACCAAAAATAATAGGTGAACCAGCTGTTTTCTTTCGCAACCAGTACGAGATCGCCCGAACGTTTATGGTTAATATGGTATTGTTCCTGCGCTGTTTTATCAAGTATCAAATCAATTCCAGCTACATTTTTCAGTAGCGCTTTTACCTGTTCAGTTACATTTTTATCGTTGATATAAACATGTGCCACCTGATGGTCGGCCACTACGAAGGCTTTCGATGCCCCCGCATCAAGCAATTCTAATCCTCTTTCTTCACGGATCTGGATCAAGCCGTTTTCTCTGAACAAACGGTTCAAATGAATGGGCTGATTTACCGGTGCAATGCCATATTCAGAAAGTAAGATGATGCGCGCACCCTTGCTTTCATAAAAATGCACGAGTTCTTCTACCACCTGATCAATTTCTTTCAGCTCGGCACTCACTTGATCCAGCTCAGGGCCAAACTTTTGCAAACAATAATCTAAATGGGGCAAATAGATTAAGGTAAGTGTTGGATGATGCAGTTTCTCGGTTTCCATCGAGGCATCTGCAATCCATCTTGTGGATTTGATATTTGCACCTGGTCCCCAGAACTGGAACAAAGGAAACTGCCCCAGCTTGGCCTGCAAATAGTCGCGGAGTTCGGCCGGTTGTGAATAACAATCAGGCAGTTTACGTCCATCGGCAAGGTAGTTAGGCCGCGGTGTTACCGAAAAATCAACTGTAGAATACATATTGTACCACCAGAACATATTGGCACAGGTAAAATTCGGGTCTTCTTTTTTAGCCAGATCCCATATTTTATCAGCATTAACCAGTTTGTTAGACTGTTTCCAGAATTTGATTTCGGCATCCTCATGGTCATACCAGCCATTACCCACAATACCGTTTTCTGAAGGGAATTTGCCCGTCAGATAACTTGATTGCACAGCCGTGGTAACCGCTGGCAACAAAGGTTCAATAGTGGTGAGGTGGCGCTCAGCGATGTATTTCTGGAGAAAAGGGGTATGTTTTCCTATTACAGAGGTGGATAGGGCTACGATATCGATAACAACGGTTTTATGCATATGCTTAAGTTATAATAATTTTTTTACCCAGGCCAGTTCTCTGATGATAGAGTCGTTAAGGGGTGCTTTTAAAGCAGCTGGTAAAACCTCCCAGGTATAGGTTTCCACTTCTAAATGATTGGTAAAGGGATTAGTTTTCTGAAGGTTCAACACCGCAGTAATATCCGATTGTGTGGATTGGATCAGGCCCATGTCCTCTACAAAAATAGGCACATGGAAATGCGCCCGCCATTCTTCAACTTCAGGGTTTTTACCTTCTGCCAGTGCTTCTTTAAGGTCAGGATAACGAATTAAACCACCATCGTTTTTTTTGGCGATTACCTGATGAAGATAAACGGGTTCATCAAATCGGGCAAGCTGATCCAATACCGCGCCTCTTTCTGCGTCAGAAGACGGCAATTTAGCTTTCAGCGCCGCACTGATCTGGATTTTCCCGATTTTAATGCCTTTTTGCCGCAGTTCGTTGATCATGTCGGTGTGTGGTTCGTAACCGATGGCGAAATGGCACACATCATAACATAAACAAATGTGTTTTTTAATTAGACCTTCATCATTTGAGGCGGGTAAAAGTACATTTTCATACCAATCGATAAATTCAGGCCCTGATTCCAGAAAACCATCCGGTTCAGGTTCAATATCCAAATGGATGACCTTGCCACTTTGGCTGCAGAGCTGATGTATGTTTTCCGCTACCTTTATAATATTAGCCGTTGCAATAGCAGTGGCGTTTTTTCTGCCTTCTGAATCGTTAAACCAGGGTTTATAGCTCAGTGGCGAAGTTGAAATGCCACCCTCCATATCATCAGGAAGCAGTTTCGAGAGGATTTCAGCCAAACGGAGCGTATATTCAACCCGCTCTACCGTTGTCCAATCGGGCGCATGTACCTGATCTTTCACCCTGGTATGGTGAAAGCCGCCATATGGAAATCCGTTCATGGTAAAAACGTAACCACCTTCCTTTGCAAGCCATTGCTTAAATGTTTGAAGATGATTTTGCTGCAGTAACTCGATGCTGGCCAGGTTAGAAAGACGTAAACCGATACCCATTGGGGCATCTGGCGATAATTCTGCCTTTAGTATTGGAAAACTAGACTTTAACACGTCAAAATGTGCCATCCAGTTCTCCCCGGCATAAATATTGGTACAGAAGGTTAAATGACCCGAATTTAGTTTCATCGCTTAATGTTGGATAGTAGCCACCTGTTGATTTAAAATTTCTGCGGCCTGTTTTAAAATTTCAGCATCAATTTCATGAACTTCCTCACCACTGCCCAGGCCGGTAAGCAAAGTAATGGTAAGCTGGCCGCCAAGGTGCTCGCGGAATTCTTCCAGGCCATCCAGAATCGGACTATTCCCTTCAGTAACCTGCAATAGCGGGTGCGTGAGCTCAAAGCCAAGCTGCTGAATCAGATTGATCACCCGTTGTGCATCTTCAGCACTGATCCTGCCCGATAAATGGGAATAGACGGTATCTAAAGCAATTCCCATGGCCACAGCTTCCCCGTGTCGCACTTCAAAATTGGTGAGGTATTCTAATTTATGCGCACTCCAGTGGCCAAAATCCAGGGGCCGTGCAGAACCATTTTCGAATGGATCGGCACTTCTGATATGTTCTATATGCAGTTTCGCACATTTCCAGATCTGGTAGTTCATGGCTGTGGTATCGCGGTTTGCAAGTGCAACAGCATTTGCTTCCAGCCATTCAAAAAATCCGGCATCTTTAATCAGTGCCACCTTAACCGCTTCGGCAATACCCGAACGCCAATCGCGGTCGGATAAGGTGCTTAGCAATACTTCATCATTAAAAACGGCCACAGGTGGTGAAAAAGTACCCAAAAAGTTCTTTTTATTAAAATAATTGATTCCGTTCTTAACGCCAACACCTGAGTCGTTCTGCGAAAGTACCGTACTCGGAATCCGGATATGTTTGATACCACGGTGCGCAACGGTTGCTGCATAACCAACCATATCAAGCACCGCTCCGCCACCAATTGCGGCAACAAAAGAATGTCTGTCTATGCCATGAATATTTATGGCTTCCAACACCTGATCAAAATATTTGGTGTTATTCTTTACCTGTTCTCCACCCGGGATGACCAGAATATCCTGAACCAGTTGGGTTTTATTGTGTTTTAAAAAATAAGCTTTAATTTCTTCAATAAGTTTTCCATGTGCATTGGCTACGCCTTCATCAATCACAAATAGAATTTTCTTTACAGCAAGAGCCGGATTTAAGTTAACCAAAAAGCTGTTCAGCAATTCGTTGTCAGGTAAAAAAAGCGATGAAGTGAAGAAAATATTATATTGATATTGTACGGTAAAGGATTGATGTAAATGTTCCATAACAATTGTTAAAGTGGTGTTTAACGGTTTAAGTAACCGCGAATAATTTAGAAAGCCATAAAGATAATGGCAATAAAGCTGCTATGATAAAAGCCAGAATCAAAGCATCGAAAGTTACCGCCCAGGCGGCATCCATCAAGATAAGCGAAATGACGCCGGCTTTTACGGCCCCTCCGATATTTTTTCCGATAGGCTCTTTTATCGCTTTTAAAAGTGGCCTGAAAATCATAAAGGCAAAAGGAAACAAAAATAGAAGTGACCAGGCCAACCTATCGTTTATAAAAGCAAAGTAAGCAATAGCCAAAATTACAACAGCATATAGAAAAGCGGCCAGATATAAGTTTTTGGCATGACCACCATGAACTTCGCCACGACTGGTCATCGTAATGGAGAAAATATAAATTACCGGGATAAAGGCCAGATAATAATGATTCCAAAGCATTTCCGGTACCATACTTACTCCCAACAACAGGTTAAATCCGCGGCAGAGCCCCATATTCAACGGACCGAAAAAGGAATGATGTTTCCCAAATTTATTATAAAGCAAAGCAAAAACAGCCACCAGGAGCGCCAGTAATCCCGAGGTAAGGCTATTTAAGCAGGCTAGAGCGATTCCGGCAATCAGCAAGATAGCGCCTAACAGGGTTGCATGCCGTAAACTGATCATACCACTTGGAATAGCCCTTTCCGGACGTTCTATTTTATCGAGATCGGCATCAAAAACGTCGTTAAAAACGATTCCTCCACCGTATAAACAAGCGGTTGATGCTGCCAGTAATACAATAGATACCCAGGGAATAGAAGAGCCATTGCTTAGTACACCGGAAATGGCAATCCCCGCCAGTATATCGGCTACTGAGGTTACGATATTGGCCGGGCGCATCATGCGCAGATAGACAACTATTTTTTTCAATACTTTAACTTATAATAATAGAAGATTTGTCTGTTCTCGGTTGCTGTCCGCCACGTAAAATCGTGTTACCTTCAAATTTCTCGGTAAGGTCTATCGTTGCGTTAAAGTCAGCTTCATCAAGCTGTCCGCTTTGTGCAAAAGCTTTAATGGCGTTCCCATAGGTAACCAATTCAATATCCTGATTGCTTAACCCATGCATTTTCATCAGTGCGGCGGTTTTTGGCACCGCCAACGGATCGCTAATACCCCAATCGGCAGCAGAATTTACCATAATACGCTCCGAACCGTATTGTTTTACAATTTCTACCATACGCTCGTTGCCCATTTTGGTAAACGGATAAATGGTAAAAGCTGCCCAAAAACCTCTATCCAATACCTCTTTTACCGTTTCTTCATTATTGTGATCGATAATCACACTATAAGGATCGAGTCCATGTTCCAAAGCAATATCCATACTCCGCTGGGTACCTTTTTTCTTGTCGCGGTGTGGGGTATGTACCTGTACAGGCAAACCTGCTTCTTTAGCAAGCTCCAGCTGTAAACGGTAGTATTTCTCCTCCGCAGCGGTCTGGTCGTCGAAACCGATCTCGCCAACGCCAACTACGCCTTCCTTATAAACAAACAAAGGCAGGATTTCCATTACCTGTTCGGCCAGGCTTTCGTTATTGGCCTCTCTTGAATTAAGGCCAATGGTGCAATAATGTTTAATACCAAATTGTGAAGAACGGAACCGCTCCCAACCAATCAGGCTGCTGTAGTAATCCCTGAAACTATCCAGTCCGGTACGAGGCTGCCCGAGCCAAAATGCGGGCTCTATCAAAGCAACTACGCCGGCATCGGCCATCGCCTGGTAATCGTCTGTTGTCCTCGAAGTCATGTGTACATGCGGGTCGAAAAACTTCATGCCCTTTACCGCACTGATATCGAAAGCTTCGGGCGCCCCCATCAAGGCTTTATCTCTTGCTATTGAACTGCTACAACACATATTTTGATCTTATTTTTTTAGGTTAAAATGAATTCCAGTTTAAGCTTCCATCTGCCAGAGCCAATTTAAGTTCCGGAAAAGTATTGATATAATCTTTTGCAGGTTGGTAATCAGACTGCGAAATGGCCAAGGCAATGGCCCGTTGCTCTACCTGGTTGTAATGCTGCAAACCGGTTTTAAGGGTTTCAAAAATTTCGGCATTGATAAATTTACCCACCAGTCGCCACAACTGCGGATGTACTTCCCTACCCGCAGCCCAGCGTTCATGAGCATAATCTACCAGGGTTAAAGCAAGCTTCAGATTGGCGCGGTGATCCAAACCCACAATCAGGTTGATATCTTTATCTGTAAAAAAAGCTTTTAGCACCAGCTGGTTCCATGCAGCTTCGTCCAGGTTTGCTGCCGCATAAGGATTGTTTTCCATAATGGCTTCCAGCACGGAACCAATATTGCTCCTGATTCCTTCGGCACAGCGCTTTATCCAAATTTCGGGATAAGGCAAAAACGGAAGCGCTGAATATAAAGCTACCGCTTCGTTCACCTCCGCCGACAAAAATAACCGGTTAATGGCCGCAGATAAAAGTTCTTTATCATTCATCTTCAAACCGGCCAACAACCATACGCGACTCAACCGATCAACTGTCCAGCTACGAATATAGCCAAACCCCGCTGTATCCAGCACCTCTTGTTGGTCATCAGAAATTGCAACGGGTAATTTACCTGTTTTACGGGGCAGCATGACGAACACCCTGGCTAATAGTGCCGATTGATCTGTAGTTTGTATAAAATCATCCAGCCATTTTTGGGCTTCTACACTGATATTATTTTTAACAACAGCTCCTATGATTTCGTTTATGGCCTTCATATGCTCATCTCTCCTAAATAAATATCAAAATGGCTATTATGCGGTTAGCCCCGCAGAAACAAAATAATTGATCAACAGTGCGCCGGCAATAATCAACAGACCGAAAAATTCGCGTGTCTGCTCGATATAAGGTTTGGTAGCCTGCATGCTCTGCACCAGGCTCTCACGCCTGTACTTGGTGATCCAGTCGCGCACGCCATCTTTTGCAAAGAAAAGAATAACCGCATAAATTAAATAAAAAGCGGTTAAAAACAGGTAAGCAAAAGGATAATATTTACCAGCTGCCGCCAATCCGCAGCATATTGCAGCACTTAAATAAATAGACACCCATAAGAAGGCGTCGTTATCGTTAAGGTTTACATAAGCAAAGCCCAAAAAGGAGATACAGAAAATAATGTTAAGAATAATTAAAAGCATTTTAGTTATTTGGTTTAAAATAATTTAATCGGTTTCCGATTTTCATTTAAAAACAAAGTTATTTAAACTGAAGGCTTTTTTTGCCTGTAAAATGTAAATTATATACTGCGATAAAATATTTTTTTGATTAAGTTTCTATTCCTCAAAAACAAGTTTCAAAATATTGGCCAGTACAGGATTGTGATCATCGGCCCGCCAATTGATCCATAAATCCGTTTTAAATGGTAGCGGGATAAAGCGCAAGCCAGGACTTTGATGGTGCATATAAGAATCGGGTAAAATGGCTATGCCCAGGCCTTTTCTCACCAGTGCAATAATGGTTGAACCAAACTCAGAGTGTAAAAACACATCCGGAGCAAAATCGTAAAATTTGAAAAGCGCCTGGATGATCTCACTATAACTGCTTCCCTCATCTTTTGTGGGCAGTATAAATTTCTGCTTTTTCAGACTTTCGGCAGATAGGTCTTCAAACACTTTAAAAGAGTGTTCGAGTGGAACCACCAAGGCAAGGTGATCGGAATATATTTTTTTTGCCCTGATCCCCGGTTCGTTGTTGATATCTCTCGTGATGGCCAGGTCAATCTTATAGTTTTTCAGAAAATCCAGTTGATTTTCATATAAAACCTGCACCAACTTAATTTGGAGCTGGGGAAGTGCCTGCGTAATCTTCGCCAGCATATCGGGCATGAGCGAAGCGGATATGGAATCAGGGTGCGCAATAGTCATAGTTCCACGTTCACCTAAATGGAGCTGTTTAGCAAATTGATGGATATATTCCAGTTCATTTAATTCGATTTCCCACTTTTCTTTCAGGAATTTACCTGCCGGGGTAAGTTTCACATTACGCTTATTACGCTCAAAAAGCTGTAAACCCAGCTCATTTTCAAGCGACTGGATCTGGCGGCTAAGTGCCGACTGCGTGATGCTCACCTTCTCTGCGGTTTTCCAATAATGAAGCTGCTCTGCAAGGGCTAAAAAATATTTGATTCGTTGGATATCCATTAATGCAAAATATGCATTAATAAATGAAATAATAACATTTTAAATCATTTAACAACTCATTACATTCGTGCCATGAAGATCAGTATTGAAAAGGTAACCACAAACGACATACAAAAGTTACAAACAATTGGAAGACAGACATTTTTTGAAACGTTTGCCAATGTAAATACAGCGGAAAATATGAGGGACTACCTGGAAAACAGTTTCTCAGCAGAAAAACTAAGGACAGAACTTAATAATAGGGAATCAAAGTTTTATTTTGCATTAGTAGATGGGCATATAGTGGCTTATTTAAAGATCAATTTTGGCGAAGCACAAACCGAAGCAATAGAAGATGCGATCGAAATTGAACGGATTTATGTTTTGATGGCATTTCATGGTAAAAGAGTAGCGCAAACCCTTTATCAAAAAGCCATTGATATTGCTCACGAACTACAGGTTTCCTGCATATGGCTTGGGGTATGGGAAGAAAACCACCGGGCATTAAGGTTTTATGAAAAAAACGGTTTTAAAGCTTTCGGTAAGCATGCGTTCTGGCTCGGCAACGATCAACAAACCGATCTGTTAATGAAAAAAGAATTGGCTCATCCAAACGAATTAAATACATTATAATGGAAAAAAGAACACTTTTTCTGATTTTACTGATTTTGGGTACCGCTTTCTGGGGCATTTCTTTTTCGGTTACCAAACTCGCCATTGGCCACGGTCAGCCATTGTTGTTTTTATGCTATCGTTTCCTCCTGGCCACCGTGGTTTTATCGGTAATTTTCTTGAAATACGTAAAAAAACTTAATGTAACCGTAATAAAAACCGGTGCAAGCCTGGCAGTATCACTTGTATTGGGCATTTACCTTCAAACCCTGGGCATTACCCATACTTCAGCATCACAATGCTCCTTTGTAGCCGGGATAACCGTGGTGATCATTCCTTTAATGAAACTCATCATTTACCGAAAAACTGCACCGCTGAAAATATGGATTGCGGCCTGCGTAGCACTTATCGGCCTTTTCGTTATATCGGTTACCAGCAAATTAAGTATTGGCATAGGCGATCTATACACCATTATCGGTGCCTTTTGCTTTGCCATATATTTAATTCAGGTTGAAAAGAAATCGAAAGAAGGTGATATTGTACCAACAATTGTCCCCATGTTCGCCACCTGCGCCATACTTACCTTTTTACTGGCCTTCTTTCAAAAAGACACGGTCTGGATTCCTGAAACGCAAACCTTTTGGTTCGGTATTATTTTCTGTGCATTATTTTCGACCGCATATATGTATACCATATCAAACATCGCTCAAAAGTACATTAGCGCCGAAAGGGTATCAATCATTTATCTTTTTGAACCGGTTTTTGGTGCCTTCGCAGCACATTTTATCCTGGGTGAAGCCATTACCTCCCGTTTATTGATCGGCGGAGGATTGATTTTTACAGCCACGCTGATTTCGGAACTTAAATGGAGAATGCCTGCCTTAATGGCTCTGGCAAACCTATCCAAACAGAAAAAGTGATAAGCCAATATTTGATGCCGGATAAATGATCAATATCTTAGTACGATGG
>NZ_CAJYOJ010000063.1 GCF_913776295.1 uncultured Pedobacter sp. | reverse complement strand
AGTCCGAAAAATTTGTTAGGCCGGACTTAAGTAGAACGGAGACCCAGTGCGAAGGCCTTGTTGGATGGAAATGCATATTTCATAAGTGACTAATTATCAAATAATTAAAAATTAACGTCAATGGTAGCATGTCGAAGACCTTGTTTTAAATAACCTACCAGGCGTTTCGACAGGCTCAACGTGACAAATTTAAAGTGGATTACGATTTATGATGCAACCTCAAATGATGTAAAGAATATTGTGCTATAACTAACTTTTGTCTATGCCGGAATTTTTCTCGGCACCTCTCTATCCCAGAACCTGTGCTGGGCAATCATCCTGGCAAACAATTCTGCCAATGAAGAAAGGTCGTCCGAAACCAATATGCCTTCTCGCAAAACGGTTTCCTCTGAATATTCATCCGGAAGTTTCTTATAAAAGTAAGTTGCCTCCAATACCTGTATAGCTGTATCATCGGCAGCTATTGCCTTGCAGTGTTTAAAAGCTTCATTCAGAAAATGTACGGCATTAGCCTCTGCTTCTAATGTTGCAGAGCTATTTGTTCCTCCCGGAAGATAAACGGCATCATAAAGTACAGAAGCGGCGGTTAAAAAACTCTCATCCACATCGATCTGCTGATCTTCCTGCGAAAGAATGGTGCCTAGTTTTGGTGCGATAATGTGTACAATTGCGCCCTGCGCAACAAGCGTATCTTTAACCTTACTTAGCGATTTACCATTTACTCCATCTGCCGCAAGAATGGCAATTTTCCGGGTGGCGATTGAATCTTTAGGCGTTCCAGCCATGCTTAATGCTTCCGACTTTGCCAGTTCGCCATCTTTCTGTTCCGGAGTATAATCAGCCGGATCGGCATCTGCAGGTATACTTCCGTTCAGTTCTGCTAAAGGAATGGTTGGAACATGAAGCCCAAGTGCATAAGCCACAGCTGCTGCGAGGCCTTTATCTACATGGTTAAGTAAGCCCAGCATACGTTCTCTGATCTCAACCATCTTCACTTTACCTAACTCAAAACTAAGGGCATCAATCAGGTGATTTTTTTCGGCTTCAGACTGGCTATTGAAAAACAACCTCGCCTGCGAAAAATGATCAAAAAAGCTTCTGCTTCTTGCGCGGATTTTCTTGGCATCAATACGTTCGTTATAACTCACAAAACCGCCTTCGGCTGCTTTGGCCTGTCGTGGATCGTTTGCCGCTATTCCATTAGGACCATAACTGGTTTTGCCCCGGTTGATGGTTTGGCGCATGTAACCATCACGCTGGTTATTATGTATAGGCACCACAGGTCTGTTAATCGGAATCTCATGAAAATTTGGTCCGCCCAACCTGATCAGCTGTGTATCGGTGTAAGAAAACAACCTTCCCTGCAACAATGGGTCGTTAGTGAAATCTATTCCCGGAACCACATGGCCAACATGAAAAGCAACTTGTTCCGTTTCGGCGAAGAAGTTATCCGGATTGCGGTTTAAAGTCATTTTTCCAATACGCTGCACCGGAACCAGCTCTTCGGGGATGATCTTTGTCGGATCCAGTAAATCAAAACCGAATTTAAATTCATCTTCTTCTGCTACAATCTGAACGCCAAGTTCCCACTCCGGAAAAGCACCCGCTTCTATGGCATCCCATAAATCTCTTCTATGAAAATCCGGATCTTTTCCAGAAATATTCTGTGCTTCATCCCAGGCAACCGAGTGTACGCCCAGCAAAGGTTTCCAGTGAAATTTCACAAAACTGGCCACTCCGGATGCATTAACAAAACGGAAAGTGTGTACCCCGAATCCTTCCATCATGCGGTAACTTCTCGGAATCGCCCTGTCGCTCATTAACCACATGATCATATGAGCAGACTCAGGCATGAAGGAAATAAAATCCCAGAAAGTATCATGTGCAGATGCTGCCTGCGGAATTTCATTGTCTGGCTCTGGCTTCACGGCATGTACCAGATCAGGAAATTTAACCGCATCCTGAATAAAAAAGACAGGCATATTATTACCCACGAGGTCAAAATTACCTTCCTGCGTATAAAATTTTACGGCAAAACCACGGACATCACGCGCAAGATCAGTAGAACCGCGAGACCCTGCTACCGTTGAAAACCGAACAAAAACAGGGGTTTCCAATCCAGGATCGCACAGGAAAGCTGCCCTGGTCAGGTCAGACATATCTTCGTAGACCTTAAACACACCATGTGCACCCGATCCCCTGGCATGTACCACGCGTTCAGGAATCCGCTCATGATCGAAATGGGTTATTTTTTCCCTTAATATAAAATCTTCCAGCAATGTCGCGCCGCGATCGCCAGCTTTAAGTGAATTCTGATCGTCGTTTATTTTAACGCCATGATTGGTGGTAAGTTTTTCACCCTTATCATCTGCAACAAAAGCCTCTAGTTTTACAGTTTTATCGTTGTCATGTTTTATCGGACCGGTATCTTTTACTGTTGTTTTTTTTGCCATCTTATTTCCTTTTTTAAGCCTCCTCGGCTGCTTGATAATTAATCTCATTTACAGCAATATCGGTAAGCTTGGTATCGGCAAGTTTTTCCTCAGCCAGGGTTTGCTCCAGTAAATCTGCAACTTCTGTCAAACCCAATGTTGTAGCCAATTGGAAAAGCCCGCCATAAGAAGCAATTTCGTAATGTTCTACCTTCTGGCTGGCCAGTATGATGCCTACATCGCGTGTGGCTGTTCCGGCTTCTGTTTCTTCAATGATACTTTCCCCCTCTTTACTCAATCCTTCCATCGCATCACATTTTTTTGCAATGGGTTTTTCGCCAAGCAGCTCAAATACCTGTTCAAGTCTGGCTACATGTCCTTTAGTTTCAGAAAGGTGAGATTCAATTGCGCTTTTCAGCGCCGGTGCTGTTGCACCAGCCATCATTTTAGGCAAATTTTTAACCAAATGATTCTCTGCCCAGTAAAGATCACAGATTCCATCTTTAAAGAGTTCTTTTAAGGCCGGAGAAGCCTCTACCGTGGCTTTAGCACTCAGTTTTGGTTTACTGCCGCTGTCTTGTTTTTTCATGGTATGTTTTGTTTAAGGATGTTTCTTTGTTAACCATCACTATTAGAACCGTGTATATCGCTATATAGTTTCCGTAATTTATCCGTGTTTTAATACGCATTCGGTAAAAAAACGGATACTTAACGCAACCTTCAATCCAAAACCATTTGTAAAAACGCCTTGTTGTTTAGCTTATGCATCCTTCAATCAGATAACAAAGAGGTACTAACCAAATTTAAGTATGTATGAAAAGCGATAAAATGGATGCCGTGGGCAAAATGCTAATTGGTAAAAAATAACAATTGCCTTTGCTGAAAGTGCAACCGCCGGCCGGCTTTCGGCAGAATTTTCAATGATCGATCATGCAGGAGAATTTCTTAACGGTGGAATTGCCTGTTATGACGCACAACTAAAGGAAGATCTTTTACACGTAAACCACGAGCTGATTAAAACCTATACACCAGAATCGATGGAGGTTACCCGGGCCATTAGCTTAGGCCTGTCACAGTTGATCCCAGCTGATATTCATATTGGCATTACCGGACTTACCCCTCCGGGGGGAAGTGAAACCAAAGAAAAACCAGTAGGTACCGTGTTTATTTATGCGTCCAGCAAAGGCGAACTCGCCTTTTCGGAAAGGTTTAATTTTAAAGGAGAACGGGAAGAAATCGTTTCGGCAACGGTAGATGCCTGTACAAGCCTGCTTATAGATTACCTCGGCGATATAGATTAATAAGATCATGAAAAACAACAAATTATTTCCTAAAAAGACTTGGCTATATAAAAATGGACTATCTATAGTATTCATCGGCCTTTTTGTATTTACCCTTATGGCGCAGGCGCTTACCGGCTGGAATGAACACAATCATGAGCTCAATGAACATGGGGCACGCAGCCTAAATTTCGGCACTTACCTGCAGTCGGGTTCATTTTATCTCTGCAACCTTTGAAAATTTTGAAAGCGAATTTTTGCAGATGATGCTTTATGTTTTATTAACGATAAAACTACGGCAGATCGGTTCTGCAGAATCAAAAAAGATAGACCAGGAGGAAGAAGTAGACCGGGAACCTGTTGCCTCTACAAATGCACCATGGGCCGTACGCAGGGGCGGATGGATTTTAAAACTCTATTCTAATTCGCTTTCCATTGCCTTTATCATCTTGTTTTTGCTTAGCTGGTATCTGCATTTTTATGGTAGCTGGCAAGACCATAACATCGAACAGGCACTAAAAGGCAAGCCGGCGGATACGATGGTTGCTTATCTGGGGCAAATCACTTTCTGGTTTGAAACCTTTCAAAATTGGCAGAGCGAATTCCTGTCTGTTGCAGCAATTGTTATACTTACCATTTTCCTGAGACAGAAAGGTTCGCCTGAATCTAAACCTGTTGATGCACCACATCTGGAAACAGGAAAATAATCTGACCGACTAGAGTGTCCGGTTTCAAACCAATCGCATAAACAATCAAAAAAAGTCAAAACTATCATAAATTTCAACCTGTTCTATAAATAAAGAACCTATAAAAAATATAATTATGGCAACTACAAAAAAAACCGAAAAGAAAACCGCAAAACCTACAGGTAAAACAGGAAAAATGGAGAATTCAGAATTCCACGAGTTTTTTATTGATGAGTTAAAAGATATCTATTGGGCAGAGAAACACCTTGCAAAAGCACTTCCAAAAATGAAGAAGGCGGCTACAAGCCCCGAACTTGCAGCAGCTTTTGAAAAGCATACCGAAGAAACGGAACAACACATCAGCACACTTGAAGAAATATTTAGCCTTTTAGGTGAAAAGGCAACTGCGAAAAAATGCGATGCCATGGCCGGATTATTAGAAGAAGCTGATGGCATTATCGCCGATACCGATAAAGGTACCATGATCCGTGATGCCGGACTTATTCTTGCAGCACAAAAAGTTGAGCATTATGAAATTGCAACCTATGGTACCTTGAGGGTATTTGCAGAGAATATGGGCCACAATGATGTAGCCGAACTCCTTACACAAACCCTTGAAAATGAAAAAGCAACAGATGTAGCCTTAACAGAACTAGCGGTTAACGCAGTTAATGAGGAAGCAGCTGCAGAATAAACAATTTAAAAGGCTCTTCGGAGCCTTTTGTTTTATCCTAATTCAATCTCCTGGTAGTCACCCTTAACCGAGCCTTAGCGAGTTCACCGAAGGTAATTTATTACAGGGTCTTTTTTTTTCCTGAAAAAATGCTCAAAAAAGTCGCTGAGGGATAACCGAAACACCGATTGAAATAACCGGCAGAATTACGGCCCAAACAAAAAAGACTCTTCATTGCATTCAGAATGACAAAATGAAAACCAGCGTGACAATTGATAACCTTTTCACTACAAGCACAGTTATATTTATATGGAAAATTTAGACCAATTGATGATACCCGCAGCCAGACAGGGTGAAACCGAAGTATTAAAAGAACTGATCAGCAGGGGTGCAAATGTGGATTTCAGGGATGAAAAAGGTTACACCCCACTAATCATTGCCTGTTATAACAACCGTTTATCATGCGCTGAAATACTTTTGGCAGCTGGGGCAGACATTAATGCGGCAGACTATGGTGGCAACACGGCACTGATGGGCGTTTGCTTTAAAGGTTACCTTCCAATTGCAGAACTTTTGATTGCCAAAGGTGCAAAGTTAGATCTCCAACATGGAAATGGCGGAACGGCCTTAATGTTCGCAGCCATGTTTGGCCGAAATGACCTGTTGAAACTCTTAATTGAAAATGGTGCAGATGCCTCGATTACAGATATCCGCGGACAGCGTGCCGCAGAACTTGCTGCTATGCAAGGTAATGAAGAAGGACTCGCCATGTTACAGCATTAAGGTTTGCCATCAAGCAGGCCTTTTACCAATAACTTCCATTGTGGATAGGATAAGCCCAACTTCGCGCCTACACCAACAATCAGGTTTCTCGTCCTATCAATTAAATTACCATCATCAACATTTGCCTGTTCATTCCGGCCATGCTCCTCTGCCCATACCGTAATGCGATCTCTGTGGATAATAAAAGTAGAAGTGGCATGGTCTTTTAAAAAATGAGCAACCTCTTTATCCTGATTTAAAGGTGAAGAGCAAGGCCGCACACACATACTGATCATATCTTGGTCGCCATCATGTTCACTTTTAATTTCTTCCACCATCACCCAATCAAATCCATCGCCTGATAATGGACCAGGACCCGGGATATCGATCCGAATAAAATCTCCCTTCCGGGCTAACCGCAGCGCTTCTTTCCCCTCAGGTGTAAAAATCTTAAAGTCTGATAAGCCAGAGATTTCGCCCCACTCATTTACTGCCAGCAATCTTTTTTCAGCTGCTGCAAAGAATTCCTGCGCGCGCATAAGACTGCTTAATTTACGCTCTTCAACCACATCCATCCGGCTTCCGACAAGTTGTTGCGGAACCAAATCGTTCTTCAATTTCCCCATAATCTTTTCCTATTAAAACCATGTGTCTCTCCGCTTAGTTTCGTTATTTATCAAACAGAATGAAATAGCTAAAAAACCAACATCAAATTATTGAAATAACCATCCTGACCTCCAGCAAGTAGTTAAAACGAAATTCTAAAACCTTTACGTTTGATAACAGGTTCTTCATTTATCAACTGCTTTGAAAATGAATAATAACGAAACAGCAATCAACACGAGAGACGGAGCCAACGCCAGTATGTGGCAGGCTGCTTCAGTAAACAATCCGACAACCAATCATACTGATCAGGAAGAAATATATGACACCCTGATTATAGGGGGTGGAATTACAGGTGTAACAACAGCATATCTGTTACAAAAACAGGGTAAGCATTGTGCTCTGGTTGAAGCGAAAAACCTCGGTTTTGGCACCACTGGAGGTACTACCGCTCACTTGAATACTTTTCTGGATACGACCTATCCTGAAATAGATAGCGACTTTAACGAAGAGACGTCCAGCCTGATAGCCGAAGGGACAAAGAAGATCATCGAAATGATCAATACCAACGTACAGGAGTTGAAAATTAATGCCGATTTTGAATTCAAGACGGCTTATCTGTTTTCACAGGACGAAAAAGAAACGAAAGAACTTCAATCCATCTTAACTTCATCGCAAGCTGCTGGCGTGGAGGTAAGTGAAGCCAAAGAAAATGATGTTCCAATCCCTTTTGAGCAGGCCTTACGTTTTGAAAACCAGGCTCAGTTTCACCCCTTAAAATATATTCTGGGCCTTGCCGAGGAATTTGAAAGGCTGGGTGGAAAAATTATCGAACAAACGTTTATTCACAGCACTGAACTGCGTGAAGAAATTCACTATGCAAAGAGCGATGAATTTATATTAAAGGCTAAAACCATAGTTTATGCCACCCATATTCCGCCAGGTATCAATATACTGTCGCTACGCAATGCACCTTACCGCAGTTATGTACTTGCAGTGAAACTGAACAACGGCGAATATCCCGATTGCCTGGCATACGATATGCAGGAACCCTACCACTACTTTAGGAGCCATGAACTCGACGGACAAAAATACCTGATTATTGGTGGTGCCGACCATAAAACCGGCCACGGAGATCCGTTAAAGGCTTTTGAAGATCTTGAGGATTACGCGAGGAAATATTTCGACATCAGCGAGATCACTTATAAATGGTCTTCACAATATTATGTACCGGTAGATGGGCTTCCTTATGTAGGGCAATTACCTGGTGGCGATAAAGGGATTTATGTTGCAACCGGTTTTAGCGGAAATGGCATGATTCTGGGCAGCCTTTCGGCTGTGCTGATCAGCGACCTGATACTGGAAAAAGAAAACCCTTATGAAAAATTATTCAGTCCGTCAAGGTTGAAACCCATAGCCGGATTTACTGAATTTGTAAAGGAAAACGCAGATGTTGCCTACCATTTTGTGGCAGACCGGTTTGGTACACAAATTATAAACTCTACTCATGAACTAGCCAGAAATGACGGTAAAATAGTGGAATTTGATGGAGAGAAATTAGCATTATATAAAGATGATGCAGGAAAAGTAACAGCGCTTAACCCTGTATGTACGCATGCAGGCTGTATCGTGAACTGGAATCCAACTGAAAAAACATGGGACTGCCCCTGCCATGGAGGACGCTTTTCTGTTAACGGACATGTGCTTACCGGCCCACCGCAAAAAGGCCTTGAGCCTGTTCCAATAAACGAGATAACAGCAGCCAATAAGAACAAGTAAATTCAACCTGAAAGCCAGGTCAAAGTTAACTTTTAGTAAAACATTAAAAAAAGACCAATATGAATGAAACACCTATGAACAGCCCGAAAGAAGATTTGAATACACTAAAGAAAAAGTTTGATGAGGGATTAATAGAATCATTATGGAGCGAAAATGGAGAGTTAATGTATATCATTAAAGATGGACTCAACCTAAATGAATACGCGCTGCTTGCTAAACAGATTCTGGAGAGTGAGGGAGATATTGCACATGATTTTACCGGAAAAGTGACCAATCGATCGAAAACCGAATTTGCAAGATTTGAATATAGATCGGGATGGTTTTTGGATGGGCTGGCTGAGGGCGAGATAGAATAGCAATATGCTATGCTACTTAGTAACTGATAAAATTTAAGAATAAGATAGCGAATAATGAAATCAGGTAAAGCTTATATCGGTACATCGGGATGGAAATAACCCTCATTGGGAGGGTACTTTCTACCCTTCACATCTCAAAAAGAAAGACCAGTTGCGATATTTTACCGCAAACTTTGCCACTGTTGAACTCAACAATTCTTTTTACCGCCAGCCAAGGTTAAAAAATTTTGAAACCTGGCAGGAACAAGCGCCGGCCCATTTTACTTATACTGTTAAAGCCAACCGGTATTTTACCCATTTAAAAAAACTAAATGTATCCAAAAATGAAATCGTTGAATTTTTGGATGCCTGCCTCGGGCTGGGAACAAAATTGGGTCCCATACTTTTCCAACTGCCTCCAAAATGGGGAATTAACACCGAGCGGCTGGAAAGATTTTTAGAAATGCTCCCAGATGGATACCATTATACTTTTGAATTCAGAAATCCGAGCTGGTACCATGAAACCGTATTTTCAATTTTAAAAAAATACCATTTTGCTTTCTGCATTTATGATTTAGGCGGGCACCAATCGCCCATTACAACTACTGCCGATTTTGTCTACATCAGACTGCATGGACCCGGAGAAAAATACCAGGGTTCATATAGCCTGTCTGCCTTAACAAAATGGGCTGAAAGGTGTAATGCCTGGCTGAATGAAAAGAAAGATGTTTATGTCTATTTCGATAATGACCAGGAAGGTTGTGCAGCGTTTAATGCAATTGAGCTGAAGAAAATGGTGTAGTTACGAAGCTAATACCATTGAAAGAATTTATTAGTGCGTTCGTCATTGCGAGGAGGAACGACGAAGCCTGCCGGCAACAGGCTGGCAATCTTTCATGCAAGCAATCCAATTACAAAGATTGCTTCGGTCGGCTGAAAAAGCCTTCTCGCAATGACGATTCAACGGTAAGGATTCAGAAATAACAACCAACCTCCTTTAATTAAGCAAGGCATTAACTGAATCTAAAATATTATTTAAATCAAAAGGTTTGGCTATAAATTGATTGGCACCTGCATCATTGGCGATCTGTTCACCATCCCGACTTGCAGAAATAACAATCACTTTCAGTTGATGATGTGCCGAATGTTTTCTTAAATGCTTCAATACCTCCTGGCCCGATAGCCTTGGCATCCACAAATCCAGGATCAATAAATCTGGCTGCTCTCTATCAATAGCCGCCAGTACTTTTAAACTGTCATTTACAGAAATCACTGTATGCCCTACCTCGTCTAAAATCATTTCCAATACATCAATAATCCCTTCATCATCATCGCAGATCATGATTTTCTTTTTATCCATTCGTTTCCTTTCCTGCCTTAGGTAAGGTAAAACTGAATATAGAACCTTTGCCTATTTCACTTTCTACCCAGAGGGTTCCATTATGTCTTTTAATAATCTGGTCGCAAATATAAAGTCCTATACCCATCCCCGGAAACTTCTTCTGGATTTCTACACCCCGGTAAAACCTTTCAAAAACCTTTTTCCTGTCTTCGGCACTCATTCCCAATCCAAAATCCTTAACCGATACCTTTACATAATCGCTCACGTTGGCAATATTGACTTCAATTTTTTCCGAATCAGGGGCATACTTAATGGCGTTTGACAATAAATTGCTGACCACCTGAGCAATATGCGACTCATCTGCAACCACTTTTGCACCAGTTTGGCCACTTAATATAATCTGATGACCGGGAACTGTTGTGCGCATGCCTTCAATAGCTTCTGTAATCATGTTATCAAAATCAAACCGAGCCATGTGCAATTCCATATTACCACTCTGGATCCGCGAAACATCAAGCAATTCACTAATCAATGAGTTTAAACGTTCTACATACACCGATACTTTGCCGAAAGTAGATAGAAATTTCTCACTGGCATTTTGAGGCATGGCGCGATCTAACAACTGTACATAACCTTTTATCGTGGTAAGTGGGGTACGGAGTTCGTGACTAGCGATAGATAAAAAGTCATCTTTTCTAATTTCCACCTCACGCCTTTCTGTAATATCTTCAATAGCAAGCAGGATCTGGTCTTTGTATTGCCCTTCAAATTCTACGCGGTAAGCGTTCAGGAGCATTAATTTTTTTCCAATATGCGGAAAATCATGTTCCACTTCAAAATCTACAACCGGATTATTGGTAGGCAGGATTTTAACAAGCAGATCACGCAGCTTCGGAATATCCCACTGGTGGTTACCTAAATCATATAACTGACGGCCAACCGTTTCTTCCTTACTTACCTTAAATGTCCTTAAAAAGTGATTGTTTGCACTAAGCACATTAAAATTAGGATCAAGCACCAAAAGCCCCTCGCGTACTGTTTCGATAATACTGGATAGGAAGGCTTCGCTCTCCCGAAGTTCATTTGTACGTTCCTCAATCCGCTTTTCCATCATCAGCTTCTGCTGGCGCAGATCGTGTTCCGCGTTCTTCCTTGCGGTTACATCGTTCTGAACCCCTATAAAATGGGTGACCTCACCATTAGCATTTTTAACTGGCGACATATAAAGCTCGTTCCAGAACAGATCGCCATTTTTTTTATAGTTTCTGATCTCTACCCGGCATTCTACCCCTTCTGCAATACACCTGCTTAATATTGACCGTTCTTTCTGGCTTCTATCTTGTGCCTGCAAAAACCTGCAATTATGCCCGATAATCTCTTTTCTGGAATATCCCGTAATTTTTTCGAAGGCTTTATTACAATAAATGATTGGATTGTCTTGCTGGGTATTATCGGTAATGATGATGCCAGAAATTGAGGCATCTAATGCCATGGTCATCAGTTGAAAATTAGATGCACCTGCATTCCCTGAAAGTTCAAATTTTCTATTGTTAGACGTTTCCAATTGATCTGTATAAAATGTTGAGTATCTGACTTATATTTTTAATCGTGATTTAATCACTTCTGATTTCAATTTAATGAATAAAATCCTTCATATAACCGCTTATGTGATAATTTGTTTTATTTCTTTACAACTAAATTGGTTATAATGATAAAGTATGGATGAGTGTTGAAAATCATCTCTTTGAAAAAACTGACAACTATAACTATTGCTTCTTAAATGTGATTAATTTAAAATATGATGCTAAAATAGTTTTTTTCAAAACAATTAGGAAACAACTACTGTTGTATCCGCACATCTACCTAAAATAAATAGCTGCGCAATCAGTTAGTTAATGCGGCTACCGGCTTTGTCGGTAGCCGCTTTTTTATTCAAATCACTGACTTCTAAACTTTGCTTTAATCTTTCAGAGGCAAAGAAAAATAGAAAGTAGAACCTACCATAGGTTCACTCTCCACGCTGATGGTTCCACCATGGCGGTTAACAATTTCTGCACAAAGGTATAAGCCAACACCAAATCCCCTGAAGCTTTTGTTAGCCGATTCGGTACGGTAAAACCGCTTAAACACATGTGCCTGGTCTTCTTTTTTTATCCCCACGCCATAGTCACGTACAGAAATTACTATTTGCTCTTCCGTTTCCTTTACGGTAATTTCAATCTTCGGCGCTTCGGGTGCGTATTTAACTGCATTTACTAACAGGTTGGTGATTACCTGCCCGATTTTTTCGCGATCACCTCGTACCTGAAGCATATTGGCACCACTAAAATAAAGGGTGTGCGACGGAGATGTGGATTGTACTTCGTCTACAATTTCCCTAACCAGTTCATCAATGTCAAATGATCCCCTGTTCAGGCGCAGCATTCCTTCATCCAGTTTACTTACATCAAGAAAATCGTCAACCAGCCTTGCCATTCTGGTGATCTGGTAGCCTGCCCTTTGAGCTGCATTGGTGATTAAGGATTCATTAATGGTAGCAGACTTTTTCTCTATCAGCTGCACATAACCGAAGAGCGCAGTTAGTGGCGTTTTTAATTCATGGGTAGCCACAGCCACAAAATCGCGCATGCGCCGCTCATTGTACAGCCTTACCCTATTTATTTTAATTTGTGCACGTACTTTACTTAGCAGTTCCTGTGCCGAAAAAGGCTTAACCAGATAATCATCTGCCCCGGCTTCCAGCCCATCAATCCTGGCTTCTTCACCTGCCCTTGCGGAAAGAAAAATCAGCGGAATCCAATGTTTCTCCTCTCTTTCCCTGATTTTTTTCAGCAGGCCTTTTCCATCCATAACGGGCATCATAATATCGCTAAGAATAAGTTCGGGGGTAAAAGTGTCAAGTTTTTGCAAGGCATCTTCACCATTTACTGCTGTATAAACGGTAAATTCGGGTTCAAGCAGGCGTTTCAGATAGGCGCGAATATCGTTATTATCATCAACAATGAGTACCCTGGCATCGGATTGATGCCCATCTTTAGCCTGGGCGGGTTTGTTCTCATTTACTATTTCGCTATATTCTTCGCCTAACAAGCCCGAAGCTTCCTGAAGAAAAGATTCCCGCAAACCGATCATCGACACCTGAAAATCTTTTTGATGCACCTGCTCTGCAGGTAAATGTGAACATCCTAAAGGTATACATAAAGTGAAAGTTGATCCTGTTCCAAAAACACTTTCGACGGTTATATTTCCACCATGTAACCCAACAAGCTCGCTAACCAATGAAAGTCCGATACCGGTTCCTTCATGGGTTCTGCCAACAGCATTCTCAACCCGGTGAAAACGTTCAAACATGTGCGGAAGTTCAGCCTCTGGTATGCCTACCCCAGTATCCGAAACATTTAAAATAACACGAGTGTCTTTCTTTATTAATTCGACGGTAATTTTTCCCTCCAGGGTATATTTGAAAGCATTGGAAAGCAGGTTCAGTACAATCTTTTCCCACATCTGAATATCAAGAAAAACTTCAAGAGCTGGATAATCAGCTTTAACAACAAGTTCCATACCTGCTTTTTCGATAATGGATCTAAAACTACTGGCGAGGTCGGTAGTTACCCCAACAATATCAACCGGCTGAAAAGCAGCTTTTACCCTCCCGGCTTCTACCCTGCTAAAATCGAGCAGGTTGTTAACCAGTTTGAGCAGGCGCATGGAATTGCGGTGTGTAGATCGTACAATCTCGCCAATTTCAGAATCGGCCATGATGGCTTTGGCCTGAAGATCTTCCAGTTGGCCGAGCATTAACGTAAGCGGTGTACGAAACTCATGACTTACATTACTAAAAAAAGCTGTTTTCGACCTATCTATCGCAGCAAGGGCTTCGGCCCGTTTCTGCTCCTGCTCATAGGCATATACATTAGAAACAGCACTGCTGAAGGTATTGGCTAAAAGCGAATAAAAACCCAGGTACTCTTCATCAATGGCTCTTCTGGCACTAACTCCGGCTACAATGTAACCGAATGGTTTTTCCTTGCCCGAAATAAATACCGGTAAAATGACGGCTGCACCTGGTGTTTCGGGATAGGGCTGACAAGCAAAATCACCAAACCTAACGGCCAGGTCATCTATAACCAAAGGCGCATTAGCGGCTTTGCTTAATGGCCACGTCTGGTTGCTGCTTTCAAATGATATTTCGGCGATAGCCAATGTTGGGGCCAGTGCTGTACCTGCCGAGCTTACTAAACTGGCAGATGTTCCGTTATCTGCTACACTGTAAAATAAGATAAAAGGTAAGTCGGCAACAAAATCAGGTTGCTTTTCGACAATCAGGCTACCTATATCTTCAATGGATTTTGCCCTGGCCAAAACAGCTGCCAAATCGCGTAACACCTGCGTTCTGCGGCCATTGAGCATTTTATCGGTAGTTTCGGTAATGGGGTGGAATATCCCGCCCACTTCACCAGATTCATCACGTATAGGGGCAAAAGAAAACGTCATGAATGCTTCTTCTAGATAACCATAACGAAACAAAAACATCTGTTGATCAGTAATGTAAGTTCCCTCTCCCTGCTGTCCGCGCGTAAATTTATCGCCAACCACCTCTAAAGCAGATTCCCAACAGATGCGAAAGTTCATGCCCATTGATTGTGGGTGCATGGCACCACATATGGGGCGGTAGGCATCGTTATAAATTTGGATCGTTTCCGGTCCCCAGGCGATAAGGATGGGAAAAGTGGAGGAAAGACACAAACTAACAGATGTCCGAAGACTTTGTGGCCAGGTTTCTACCGGACCTAAAGGATTATCAGACCAGTCCATCGAGCGGATCAACGCGCCCATCTCTCCGCCGCCAGATAAAAACTGTTCGTTAGAGAAGCTATGATTATCCATTTTTTTTTATTTATGGCGCTAAAGATAGTATAAATCGCGTCAACAAGCTTTGAATAATTCCAGAACTTGTTTTCTGACATTCAACTTCACCATATTTTAACATATTACGACCGTATATTCACCCTAAGTGATCAATCTAAAATATTTTTCCAATGACCTTCAAGGAGCGTATAAAACATTTTTTAAACATTAATGTTTATCTGCCAATAGTTTAGTTCCTTTCGGGGAGATGTAATCACCATTATCGCATACAGATTGGAAAAAATAATCAACAAACCTGCATCAGGAAAAATTATCCACCGGATTTTACTGATCCTTGCATTGGGCATACTGCTTGTAGCCGAAGGCTTTTTTGGTTTCAGGCTCCATGAACTATCAGAAAAACAGGAACAGATAAAACATGATTATTCAAGGGTAAACAACATCACTTACGGGTTGTTTTCTGTACAACAGTGGAAAGATAAGGTAGCAGCTATTGTACACCACCAGGTTTCGGGACTCAAAATTACCCGCAAGCAGAGAAAAGTATTACAGGGCGAGGTTGAGCAGGTACTTTTAGCCCTTATTGACAAGGCTGAAGCATTGGTAAATAAACCCAAAAAAACCATCAGCGGTAAGATCCAGAAGTTTGCCATCAAAAATTTTGTCAATTCCGATAGTATCCGCGCACAGGTACCTGTCTTTGCCAGAAAAATTATTGCTGAAATTGATAATCCGAAAAACAAAAAGCAACTCGGCCGCATGGCTTTGGGCCAGTTTAACGAAATTGCCAAAGAGGAAAGCCGGGATACCGCATTTGTAGCCAATAATGCGATTCTTACAAAAATTTACAAAACCTATGGGGTATCTTCGAATCAACAGTTAAACCAAAAGCTGACCAGTTCGTTAAGCAGTATCCGGCAACAAACCTATTATTACTGCTTTGGCATGTTAAGCTGTGTTATCTTGGTACTTGCCTTCTGGTGGCTGTTACGCAAACGCACCGATTTGCATACCACGCTTTTCATTCTATCACTACTTTTCGCCTTTATCCTCTTAGCTGTAGGCCTTACGGCATCTATGATTGAAGTTGACGCCAGGATCCGCTCTTTGGATTTTGTTCTGCTTGGAGAGCATGTGGTTTTTAACGATCAGGTACTCTTTTTCCAGAGCAAGAGTATTATGGATGTTGTACGGGTACTCATCAGTCAATCGGCAATTGATTCTGTACTGGTTGGGGTGCTCATTCTGGCTTTCAGTATTTTGTTCCCCGTAGTTAAGCTAACTTCAACCGGGATACACCTGCTGGGCGGCAAAAAGTGGGCAGAAAACGGGATTATCAGGTATTTTGCCTTCCAGTCGGGCAAATGGAGCATGGCCGATGTTATTGTGATCGCCATTTTAATGGCCTACATTGGCCTTAACGGACTGCTTGAAAATCAGTTGCGGGCTTTAAATATTAATAATGATTCACTTACCATCCTGACAACCAATAACACCGCCCTGCAACCGGGCTATATTATTTTTATCTGTTTTGTACTTTATGGATTGATCCTTTCGACAATTCTTAAATCTATTACTCCGCACGATGTGCATTAAATCTGAAAATGAATGAGCGAATTGCAAAAACATGATATGAGTACGAATAAGCAGGTTAAGCCAGGTCAATCCAGATCGGCATCTTTAATCCTGATTGCCGCGCTTTCGCTGCTTCTGTTGGCAGCTGCCTATTGTGGATACCGTTTCCGGGCACTTGCCTATGAGCAGAAACACATTAAGGAAGATTACAGTCTTTCGAATAACATTACCTTCGGTGTATTTTCAGTAGACCGTTGGGGAGATAAAATATCAGCAGTGGTTGATCGAAAGGTAAAAGGCTTTAACCTGACCAAAAGCCAGAAAACCGATATGCAACAAGAGGTTGAAAAACAATTGCACGGTATGGTGAATAAAGCGGTAGCTGAAGTAACCAGGCCTCAGAAAGGACTTGGGGCAAAACTTAAAAAACTTGCTTTTAATACATTTGTAGACGTTAAAGAAATCCACGCACTGGTGCCATCATTTTCACGTACCATTGTTACCAAAGTAACCAGCCCAAAAAGCCTTAAAAAGTTAAAATCTGTTGCAGCAGGAAAACTGGATGAACTGGAAGCGCAGACATACGACCGGAGCGATGAGACCATTTCGTCTGTGGAACATAGCATTTATCAGAAATATAAGGTAGCCGATGCAGCTGCGTTTGACAAAGTTGTCAGTTCGAAACTTCAACAGATTAAAGATTTAAGTTATCAGTTTGCCATAGGCATGATGGCCTGCGTTGTTGTCGCACTACTGATCTGGCTGTGGTTACGGAAACGTGTAAATACTGAGGTTACTCTTTTTATCATTTCACTGCTTTTTGCCTTTATTTTACTTGCAGTAGGTGTATCATCGCCCATTATTGAGGTTGATGCCAGAATTCATACGCTTGAATTTGCCTTGCTGGGTGAAAAACTGGTTTTTACGAATCAGGTACTCTTTTTTCAAAGCCAGAGTATACTGGGTATTATTGGCACATTAGTAGAGCAGCCTAAACCAGATGCGGTGTTGGTAGGCGTACTACTTTTGCTCTTTGTGGTGATATTACCCCTGTTACGTCTTATTGCCCGGGGCCTGCAGGTATCCTGCAGTGCATGGTTAGGTAATTCAAAATTCGTTCGTTTCCTGGCCTTCGATTTGGGTAAATGGGATATGGCTGATGTAATGGTAATCGGCATAGGCATGACCTATATTGGTCTAAATGGTATCTTAAAAAGCCAGTTATCCGGGCTTAATATCGATACGGATGGACTAAAGGTTGTTACCGCAAACAACTCTGCATTACAATTGGGCTTTTTTATCTTTGTGGCTTATGTGGCTTATAATATTATTTTATCGTCCATTCTCAAACGTATAGACGAACAAAACGGGCCCTGCGATTAGGTTGAGGTACCATAACAAGTGTAGCTAAAGGTAAGCGTAAATACCATTTATAGCTCTCTTTTGTATCAATGAATAGCGAAATGGACTAAATAAAGTTTAGAAAATCTTATTATTTTAAGAGATTTACAAAATGATTATATTTGTGTTAAACGGGATATATAATCTATGCCAATCATAACCAATACTTCCAGTTTCATAGCCCTTGCGCCAATCCCCATCTTTGTTTTTGATCCCGATTCACTACAACTAACATACGCAAACGCTAAATTCTTAGCGATAGTTAATAAAAGTCCGGAAGAGATCGTGAGGATAAATATTCATGACATTTTGGGCCAGAATCTGTCTTTAAAGATATCTGACTTCTTTTTGCAGCTAAAAAATGGTTCAAGTCACCTTACAATACCTGTGCAAATCCCTGATTTTCTGAGTAGTGTATCGCCATTTTCAAGCTATGATTATTTTGCAAGCAAGTTGGAACAGGCTCCAGACGAACCGCCAGCAATTTTGGTTTGGCTGATTGCAAAACCAACGCCCGCCAGGGAGCAGATTCAAACGGTGAATGACGATGTGATTACGCGAGAATCGATAAACGAAATACTGCCCGACACGAAAGCGCCCATTGACCGAAACAAGATACAATACGTACAAACAGCAGATGGAAGCCTACAGACGGAAACTGAGCATGTACCTATTACCACAGATGATGTTCAAATAACTGAAAACGAAAGAGAAACGCTAACCGAGACCTGGACAAAACTGGAGGCAAGCCGCGAATGGTTTAAAAATATGGTGCGCTCCTCTCCTGTTCCCATGTTAATTATCAAAGGTGAAAACATGGTTTTTGATGTGATTAACAGTCCTATGCTCAATCTGATCGGTAAGGATTCGTCTGTTTTAGGGAAACCCTTGTTTGAAGCCATTCCCGAATTGGCTGGGCAACCCGTAGTAGATGAATTATTTTATGCATACCGCACCGGGCTTACGCACCATGTTCCAAGTGTGAGCATATCACTCATAAAAAATGGTGAACCTACATTAGGTTATTATAACCTAACCTACACCCCTTTGAAAGTAAATGGAAAGGTAATAGGACTGATGCAAACAGCCACCGACATTACCGAGCATGTAACTTCAAAAGAAAAACTTCAAAAGGCGTATGAACAGATCAGGTTATCAAAAGAAGCTGCACAGTTGGGTACATTTGATATGAACATGGTTACCGGCCGCCTGCAATGGGACGACCGCTGCAGGCTATTGTTCGGGATTAGCCATTCAAATGAAATTGAATTTGAGCGTGACTTTTTAAATAATCTGCATCCGGATGATTTAGAAAGGATTAACGAAGTTTTGGCTCACGTCTTTAATAAGCAGGCTAGCAATGGCATTTATGATGTGGAATATAGAACCATTGGCTTTGAAGATAAACGCCTGAGGTGGATAAGAGCCAAAGGGCAGGTTTATTTTGACACCAACGATAAACCTTTACGGTTTATTGGTTCAGTGCTGGATATTACAGAGCAAAAGGAAGATGAGCAGCGTAAGAATGATTTTATCGGCATGGCGAGTCATGAACTCAAAACACCACTTACCTCGATAAATGGCTACCTCCAGCTACTGCATTACCATGCCCACCTGAATAGTGAAGACAGAATGCTCGCTACCATTGAAAAATCGCTAAACCAGGTGAAGCGGATGACCCGTATGATTGATGGCTTTTTAAATGTTTCGCGCCTGGAATCAGGAAAGATAGCCATTGATAAACAACTATTCGAAATTACCGATTTGTTGAAAGAAGTTTGCGAGGAAACCACAACATTAACTACAGGTTATCAGGTAAACCTGCATTTGGATGGTGAGGTGACGGTATATGCAGACCGCAGCAAATTAAATCAGGTGCTTCAAAATCTGATTGGTAACGCCATTAAGTATTCTGACCTGGGTAGCAAGGTTGATATACAGTATACCGTTGGTCGTGACCAGATCATCATAAGCGTCATTGATCAAGGTATAGGCATAAAGCCAGAGCATCAACAAAAACTTTTCGACCGGTATTACAGGGTCGAAAATGACAGCACTATAGCAGGCTTTGGGATAGGGTTATATCTATGCGCAGAAATTATAACCCGCCATCAGGGAAAAATATGGGTAGAGAGCGAATTTGGAAAAGGCAGTACATTTTCATTCAGTATCCCTCTAGGCAATGCCAGCTAGCTAAATTTCCCAGTTTGTCATTCTGAACGCAGTGAAGAATCTTTTAATATCAGAAAAGTTTTACAGATAGGATTATCATGCAATCGTCATGCTGATCCGATAGCTATCGGATTTATTTAGCTCCTTTTAGCATTAAAGGCCCTGAAATGAATCCGATAGCTAGCTAGTCGTTCCTTAAAAAGTCATTGAACAAAGATTGTATCATATTTTGGTTGTTTGATGAATGTTTTTACGAGCTGAACAAAGCTTAAAAAAAGCGCCCAAAGATGATCTTTCCAGATATTCATGAT
>NZ_CAJYOJ010000062.1 GCF_913776295.1 uncultured Pedobacter sp. | reverse complement strand
TCCGCCGAATCCTTTAATGCTAAGATCAAGGCGCTAAGGGCCCAGTTCAGGGGAGTAAGAAATGTTGAATTCTTTATGTTCAGGCTATCAAAAATATATGCTTAAAATCCCCCCAACTTTTTTGCTTAATCCCTAAATTTGCCGCCCAAACGAATATCACTGTTTAAGGCAAGCTGATGTTCTAATTTAGAAGAATAAAATGGAAGAAAATGATTTTGTGTCGGTCTGGCTCGAAGAAACCGGAAATCCTGCAATTGAAAAATTAACGCAGCTGAACCTTGATGCAGCCCAAAGAACCACAGCAATACTTGCTGCAAAAGGTTCGACGGAAAACCACCTGGCCTTCATATTGGATATTAATCCTGATGAAATTAAAAGGTGGTTAACCGGAAGGCATGTTTTCAGTGTAAAAACCATCAACGAGATTAACACTGCCCTGACTGAAATTGTGGTGAACAGCGAGCGATAAGAAAAAGATCAATGCATACCTTATTATCTGATTGGAACTAACGCCACCAGCGCATTTTATAATTCCTTATTGCGCTGCTGTAGTTTCGCTGAAGTTAACCGTTTTGAGCTTGCCTACATTCTTTTTCTCCAGGGCCTTACCTGCGTAGGCCGGTTTATTTTTACCCCATACCACATTACTGTTCTGCAAACTGATGTATCCGGTATTTTCGAAATAAAATCCGGCAACCGCACTTTTAACCAGCCCCTCAACATTGCTGGGTCTGCGATCATAAACTCCGCCTGCTTCGTTTGTTGTTTTATCAAGATGAACACTGACCTGATCGAAATAGATTCCGGAAACTTTATCCTGATTTTCGCCGCTGATGTAAACACCACTTTCGCCCGTGCACCTGATGTTACTAAAATAGATATTTTTAACCGCACCTACTTTACCTTTGGTCTGGCCCTTTGGTAAACGCCAGCCTGCGTCTTTATTATTGCTCGTTGCTCTGGGGTAAGCGGTAATATAAATTGGCTCTGCCTTTCCCCACCATACATCTGAAAACAGTTTAGACTCAATAAACAAGTTAGAGAAAATCACATTGTCCACGGTCCCCTCATCCCGGTTCTGAATCCCAATACCGCGGTTGCTCTTTCGGATATTGCAATTATTGATGAGTACACTACTGATCCGGTCCATATTTTCAGAGCCGATCTTAATCGCGCATGAGCTGGACGTCATGGTACAGTTACTGATCACAATATTTTCGCATGCCCCATATTCTTCGAACTCACGTCTGTTTTTTAAACAGATACAATCATCACCTGATTCGATAAAACAATTGGTAATCCGCACATTTTTACTGTGATCCAGATCTATACCATCGCTATTCCGGATTTTTATACTGTTCAGTAAGGTAATATTGGATATGGAAACATCATTACAACCTACCAGATGAACAGTCCAGTAAGCAGAATTTTGAAACGTTACCCCATCGATATTTAATTTAGTGCAGCCAATGAGCGTAAGCAAATGTGGCCTCGGATCGATCAAATTAAATGGTTTTAAAACATACGAGTCGCTCAGCTCCTCCCCCATAAACGAAATCCCGTTCCCATCAATTACACCTTTTCCGGTAATGCTCACCTGCTCCAGTTTTTCGCCGCCAATCCAGATGGTACCTTCACCTTTATTTTCCCTAAAAGCACTTTCGGTATATAATTTTTCATCAGGGCTGGCCAGGAGTTTTGCCCCACCTTCCACTCGTAAATCAACAAAAGACTTTAACTTAAAAGGCCCCGCTAAAAACACGCTCCCCGCAGGTACAATAACCTGCCCGCCGCCCGCAGCAGAACAGGCATCAATGGCTTTCTGAATAGCAGCAGCATCGTTGGTTTTACCATCACCTACCGCACCATAGTTTTTAATATTATATATTTCATCCCGGGCCATCCCGCTCAATGGAATCAGCAGTGTAAAAAAAAGTAAAATTCTAATTTTCATATTCAGATCGTTATCAATTTTCGGTTGTATTTAACTGAGTCGAATGACCAAAAACGATTTAAAAATCACAAAAAATCTCCGGTTTGAAGCGTAATTTACCTGTTTAATTACGTAAACGTTTTCGCGAAACAACCGGTAAAAATTTAAATCTTGGCTTTAACAACCTGTAGATTCACGCTTGACAAGTACTGATTTGAGGATAATATTCTGCTCGTCATCAAGCTGTTTGTTATTCAGAATTTTGAACAGGCATTTTGCCGCTTCACGCCCGATTTCGAAGGCAGGCTGCGAAATTGTTGTCAGGGCAGGGCTTAAAAGTTTTGCTGTACTCAGATTAGAAAAACTCAGTATTTTAATTTCATCCGGAATCTGTAGACCCGACTCTCTGCAAGCACAATAAGCAGGAATGATGAATTCTTCAATAGAAGAAAAAAGCGCATCGGGTTTATACTTTTCAAGCAATTCTTCTATCTGCTGCAGGTTAAATTCTTCGTCTTCATGATATTTAACAATAAGGTGGTCTGAAGCAGCCAGCCCATGCGTTCTCAGTGCATCGAGATAACCCGAAAACCTCGCCTTACCCGCCGGAAGGTTTTCGAGGCCAAACAAATAGGCAATTTTGGTACAACCACAATCAATCAGATGTTCTGTTGCCTGATAAGCAATTTCGTAATCATCAGTAGTTACTTTAACCGCATCCAGGTCCTGGTAAACGCGATCGAAAAATACCAAAGGAATTTTCTTGACCAAATTGGCATAATATTCACTGTTATATTCACTGCTGGATACTGAAGTAAGAATACCATCTACCCTACCATTCAACAAGCTATTGGTAAATGCTTTTTCAGCTTCTATATTTTCATGAGTTTGATAAATAAGCACATGGTAACCATACTGCCTGGCAATTTCTTCAATTCCCATTATGGATAAGGAGAAAAAATTATTGGCTACGCAGGGGATAACGACCGCTATCGTTTTGGTTTTATTACTGCGGAGGTTACTCGCCGCAGGATTTGGGGTATAATTCAGTTCTTTGGCCAAATCCCATACCCTGTTTTTGGTTTTTAAACTAATTTCATAGCTATCGTTGAGGGCCTTAGAAACGGTTGCAATAGAGATGTTCAATTCTTGAGCCAACCGCTTAATATTAACTGCTTCTGCCATGTTTTTAATTTGTTTTGTTAGTTTTTAAGGTTTCTGCAGCCTTATCCAGAATTGTGACGGGACAACAATTTCCTTTTCTTCGTCAGCAGCATATCAAAAAAGCAGCCTCAATGGGTATACGATGTACCCGTGGAATTGGATGTTTTGAATAAGTTAGCCGATTGGCTACCCAATATCTTCGCGTTAGCGATCATATTAGGCAGCGAACGAAAATATAAAATAATCGTAAGATCAGCCTTTATTTTTTTTCTTTTGCCAGTTTATTTACGGAATTCCCAGACGTTGAAGCATTCGGCAAAAGGCTAAAACCTTAACTCCCTAAAATTAAGCACTTTAATCCTATTTTCTCAATTCTTATCAAGATTTTACGTAATCGTTTAAGTAAATAAAGTTGGTCGAACATAAAATTTTCAGCTGGCAAAAACTCAACTTTAACCCAACAACCAACAAAAAGTTCATAGAAATCAATTTCTAGCCTTATGAGAAACCAAAGTGCATCTTCGAAGGATCACCAAAATCCATTGCAAAATCTCGATCAATGGGAAGAGGATATCCTTACCCGCTATCCGGATCCCAAAAATATCAATGCTGACAAAAAAGAGGAGCAGTTCAGAAATTATGAAGAAACGGAAAAAGATAGTGTAAAAGAATTTTACAGGCTTAACCACACTTATCAAACCTACGATTTTGTAAAGCAGAAGAAAGCTGATTACCTAAGGTTCAACAAACAAGAGATGCCCATCTGGAGTGCGTTCGATTTTTTAAATAAGTTGGTGGATGACTCTGATCCTGATACTGATTTAGATCAAATGCAGCACCTGTTGCAAACATCTGAAGCCATTAGAAACGACGGTCACCCTGATTGGATGGTTTTAGTCGGTTTAATTCATGACATGGGTAAGGTACTCTGTTTATTCGGAGAGCCACAATGGGCTGTTGTAGGTGATACTTTTCCCGTAGGTTGTGCCTATTCTGATAAAATTGTGTACCCGGAATTTTTTAGTCAGAATCCTGATTACACAAATGAGATTTACCAAACCAAACTAGGTGTTTATACCGAAAATTGCGGGCTGGATAAGGTAAATATGTCATGGGGCCATGACGAATATGTGTACCATATGATGAAACCCTATCTGCCAGAGCCGGGTTTATATATGCTCCGCTACCATTCTTTTTATTCGCAGCATCGGGAAAATGCATACGATCATTTAATGAATGAGAAAGATCATGAAATGTTTAAATGGGTGAATCTGTTTAATCCTTACGATCTCTATTCTAAAAACCCCAATCAAAAAAGCTGGGCAGAGCTGGAACCTTATTATAAAGCTTTAGTGGCTAAATACTTACCAGCTCACATTAAATTTTAAATCTATCTCAGAAAATTTTTAACCAATAAACCATTTATGAATCTAATTTTACAAAAATCATGAGATTTACATGTACACGCTTAAAGTATAGTAGCCTGTTGATGCTGCTTTTACTCATCAGCCAGGCGTTCAACACCGCTTATGCGCAAACGGAAAAAAAAATTACCGGAAATTTAGTTGATGATGCAAAACTGCCTATTGTAGGGGCTTCTGTAACGGTAAAAGGCACAACAAAAGTGACCTCAACAGGTGCTGGTGGTTCATTTAGTATCTCGGCCAAAACAGGAGATAAAATCCTCTTTAGCTTTTTAGGCTATCAAACCAAAGAGCTTACTGTTACCAATGCATCAACTTATCAGGTTGTGATCAGCGAGGCAAGCTCAGCACTTACTGATGTTGTAGTGGTAGGTTACGGAAAAAGTTCGAGAAAAGCATTAACCAGTTCTATCTCTACGGTTAAAGGCGATGATCTGAACAAAGGAGCCATTAGCGATGTTGGCCAGATGCTACAGGGTAAGGTACCAGGACTAAACATTACCAGAAGTGGCGACCCAAACCGTAATGCAGCCATCATTTTGCGTGGTGCCTCTACCCTACGTGATGGTGCACAATCCCCACTTTTCGTAATTGATGGTGTTGTTGGTGCCGATATTTCGATTCTGGCACCGGATGATATTGCTTCCATAGATGTATTAAAAGATGCTGCTGCTGCGTCCATTTATGGTAACAGGGCTGCCAACGGCGTAATTATGGTGACCACCAAACGCGGCGTAACAGGTGCAACACAAATTACCTATAACGGCTATTTTGGCGTAGAAAATGTATCAAACCGGTATAATATGATGGATGCAGATCAGTTAAAGGCATTTTTAGCAAAAACCAATTCTGCCCTTACACCAGCGAATGATAAAGGCGCCAATACCAACTGGCAGAACGAGGTACAACGTAGCGACGCTTTATCATACAACCATAACGTTTCACTTAGCGGCGGTACCGAAAAAACGACCTATAATGCAAGCTTAAACTATTTCAAACAAGATGGTATCATCAAAACAAGTGATTTAGATAGATTTATCGGTCGGATCGGAATTGAACAGAAAGCCTTAAACGACAAGTTAAAGATCGGCTTAAACATCAGCAACTCGGTAACCAATGCTAATCTGGTACCTTACCGTAATACGGTACTGGCGCAAATGCTTACTTACCTGCCGACATCGCCGGTAAAAAATCCAGATGGTTCTTATTTTGACAACTTAATTCAAACCAGCTACTATAACCCGGTTTCGATGCTCGAAAATGGTACAGAGAACCTGAAGAATAAAAATATTTTAGGAAACTTAACCGTTAACCTGAAATTACCATTCGGTTTCTCTTACGATGTTTCTGCATCATATCAAAATAGCCAGAATGTTTACGGTGCATTTTACAACAGCATTTATACTTCGAGGTATAACAACGTGCGTAATACACCAGAGCCACCGGCAACACCTAGTTTTGTGACTCTGGTTGGTAAAGATGGTTTGGCGGTAAGAAATGCTTATCAAAACACGAATAAAATTATTGAAACCTACCTAACCTGGAATAAAAAATTTGGAGATCACGATATCAATGCCGTTGTGGGTTATTCATATCAGCAATCGTTAAATAATGACGGTTTTCAGGCTACTTCGACCAATTTCCCGATTAACCAGGTAAGTTATAACAATTTAAGCTTAGGAAATCCTTATGCCGTAACCGATTTCAGGGTTGATTTTAACCCGGGCGTAACGTATCAGGAAATTTTGATGATTTCTGATTTTGCAAGGGTAAACTACAATTACAAAAACAAATATCTTTTGCAGGGATCAATCAGAAGAGATGGTTCTAACGTTTTCGGAAGTAACGAAAAATGGGGCTTTTTCCCATCTGTTGGTGCAGCCTGGAACATTGATCAGGAAAACTTCTTTAAAAATGTTGGCGTAATCAAAACCCTTAAATTAAGGGGAAGTTATGGTATAGCGGGTAACTCACTCGGCTTTGCCCCATTAACCACCAAACTTATTTATGGTCAGGTTGGTCAGTTTTATTATAACGGCTCGCCAAGAGAAGGTGCATACGGTGCCATCCAGAATGAAAACCCTGATTTAAGATGGGAAAAGACAGCTACAACCAATATTGGTTTAGATTTCGGACTTTTCAATGGCAGGTTATCTGGTTCTGTTGACCTGTACGATAAAAAAACAACCGACCTGATTCTGACATTTGGCGTAGATAACAATCTTTATCCAGCAGGTGCCTATACAGCGAACGTTGGTAGTTTGAGCAATAAGGGTATCGAACTGGTTTTAAACGGTACGCCGGTTAGCACAGAGAACTTTAGCTGGACAACCGGGTTTAACCTGGCACATAACCGCAATAAAGTAATCAGCCTGTCAGATGACAGCAGATTTAATATTGAAGACCGCCTTACCGTTTCTCCTGATGGAGCCGGACAGAGTGGCGCAACATTGCAAATTCTTAAACCGGGAGAACCAATTGGTACTTTTTTTACCTTTAAATATGCTGGTAAAGATGCAAATGGCGTATCGCAATATTATGATGCTGCCGGTAACATTAAAACACAGGGACTGCTTAATAAAACCGATTATTACATCCTTGGAAATGCTCAACCAAAAGCATTGCTGGGCTGGTCAAATAACATCAGATACAAAAATTTCGATTTAAGTGTATTTATGAGAGCTACTTTAGGCCTGAAAATTATGAATGTTACCCGTGCAGATTTATTCCGTCCGAGTACGGCACAATTTACCAATATACCGGTAGAAGTTGAGAATGAATCGGTAGCCGATTTCAACTCCTATAAATATTCGAGCAGATTTTTAGAGAATGCCAGTTACCTGCGTTTAGACAATGCTACGCTGGGCTACACTTTCAAAAAGGGACTTATTCCTGGTATAAATTCTCTTCGCTTATATACCACAGCAAATAACCTGTTTGTGATTACCGGTTACAAAGGAATAGACCCTGAGATTAACCAGGGTGGTACTGCTCCGGGTGTAGATACCAACAACTTTTATCCTAAAACCAGAACTTTCTTATTTGGTTTAAACGTATCATTTAATTAAAATTTAAGAAGATGAAAAATCTTATCAAATATATTGCAGGAACAGCTTTATCGCTAGGCGTATTAACTTCCTGCCATAAACTGGATTTAAAAGTGGAAACACAGCTAACTCCGGAAACATTTCCCCAAACAGACCAGCACTTTATACAGCTAACGGGTCAGGTATATGTACAGCTCCGTCAAAACTGGAGTACGGATTATTTCTTTATGCAATCGTTGAGTACAGATGAGGCGATTATGCCTGCCCGTGGCGGTAACTGGTATGATGGTGGCGTATTTGAAAATCACCACAAGCATACCTGGACAAAAGATAACGGTCACGTAAGCAGTGGATGGGGATGGTTATCTGCTACGATCAGTAAAGCCAACCAAAGTTTATTCTTATTGAAAGATGCGCCGGAATCTGCGGGAAAAACAGTGGCAGTAGCCGAAGTTAGGGCAACCAGGGCCCTGGCATTCTTCATGATGATGGATTTATGGGGAAACGTTCCTATTGTGACCACTTTCGGACAGACCACCCCTCCTGAAACCAAATCGCGCCTGGAAGTTTTCAATTTTATAGAAGCAGAACTTAAAGAAGTATTGCCAAACTTAAGCAGCGCTACCGGAACGGCAACTTATGGCCGCCCAAATAAATATACCGCCTATGCTATTTTGGCGAAGATGTACTTAAATGCTGAAGTATATACCGGTACCCAACGTTATAACGATGCCGTGGCCGCATGTGATGCCATTATTGGTGCCTCAGGCTCTCCTTATAGTTTGGAAAGCGATTTCAGAAAGATGTTTTTCATTGATAACGGACCACAAATCAAGGAATTCATTTTCGCTATTCCTTTCGATCCAGGTTTCAGCAATGGTACCATGATTTATTCGCGCTACTCTTTACCACGTTCGTTGCAGAAAAAATACAGCCTAAAATTCACACCAAGTGCACCAATGAGTACCTTGCCAGAATATTATGCTAATTTTAACGATCCAAACGATAAAAGAAATGCACAGTGGATAAAAGGATTGCAGACTTATTATGATGGATCGCCTGTTACCGTAAGTACAACCAAGAAAGGATACGACCAGTTTTACGCAGGTTCTGATGGTTCAGCTGCACTTACTTATCAGGTTGATATTACGCCAAACGTTACCTTGAGAGATGCATCCAGACCTTTTGACGCAGGAAACGATGAAATTGCCTGGAACATGGGCTACAGAAACAATAAGTTTTACTGTGATAGTACCTCATCAAGCAGAAACCAAAATAATGACGTACCTGTTTTCAGGTATTCGGATATTTTATTGATGAAAGCCGAAGCAATTCTTCGCGGAGCTACACCTACCCAGGGACAAACGGCCTTATCATTGGTGAATCAGTTAAGAGCAGTGCGTACTACCTCACCTGCATGGACCTCAGTTACGCTGGAAGACTTATACAAAGAGCGTTGCAGAGAATTTTCATGGGAATGCTGGCACCGTAACGATATGATCCGCTTTGGCAAATATGAAGGAACATGGGGCTTTAAAACGGATGCACAGACATTTCACAGACTTATGCCGATTCCAGCTTCGGCGCTGATTCTTAATCCAAAATTGAAACAAAACCCTGGCTATAACTAATTTAGCATTATTTGAATTTCTCCAGACTGGTGGTCTGGAGAAATTTTTATTTTAACGCTTCATTGTCTTTATTTGCAACTATATTCGAAACGATGATCAAACGACTACTTTTCCTTATTCCGCTTCTCTATGTTCATACGATATATGCCCAAATCATTATTAAAAATCAAACTGAAGCTGTCGCGGCCGGTAAAACTCTAGTCAAAGATCCTGGAGCATTGCAGTTTCTAGCATTAGGCGATTGGGGCCGAAATGGCGCTGATCACCAGAAACCAGTTGCCAAACAAATGGGCATTACGGCGGCTGATGTAAAGGCACAGTTTATCATCTCTACAGGCGATAATTTCTACCCAAGCGGCGTAATCAGCCCACAAGATCCGTCATTTAAGTACTCTTTTGAAGATATCTATACCGATTTCTCGTTACAGTGGGACTGGTACGTGGTTTTAGGGAACCATGATTACAAATCCAATCCTGATGCACAGGTAGCCTATTCGAAAATTAGCAGAAGATGGAAAATGCCTGCCCGTTATTATTCAAAAAAAATTGCCATTAACGGCGATGTAAATCAACAGGTATTGATCGCATTTATTGATACCAATCCACTGATCCCTGAATTTTATAAAAACGCAGAGTACGGACCAAACGTTAAGGGACAAGATACTACCAGACAAAAAAAGTGGCTGGTTAAAACCCTTGCTGATCAAGATCCTTCCATTAAGTGGAAAATTGTAGTGGGTCACCACCCTATGTTTACCGGCGGTAGCCGTACCGATGGTTATGACACTAAAGCAATCAGAAGCACATTAAAACCGATACTTGATAAATACGGTGTTGATATTTACTTAACAGGCCACGAACACAGTTTACAATATCTTAAACCAGCAGGTAAAACCCATCATTTTATTTCCGGCGGAGCCTCAGAAAAAACGCCTGTTAAACTAATACCAGAAGCAGAGATGGTCGCCTCAGAATATGGCTTCATGTTATTTTCGGTAAACAAAGACCAGTTACGCGTACAGGTAATTAATGAGGAAGGTAATGTTCTATATCGAACTTTAATCAAGAAGTAAGCCTGTAATGATCACCATTAAAACAGAAAATACCGGCGAAAAGGTAGAAAAGCCCAAAAGGTTAATTTCGCTGGATGCTTTACGGGGTTTCGACATGTTCTGGATTGTAAGTGGCGAAGGTATATTCCATGGCATTGCCACCGGAATCATGAATAAGCATGCATTAAAAAGGAACCCTATTGACTGGACTATCTCCACCAGTGATAGCTTATCCTTCTTGGAAAGACTTTTTATTGGAATTAGCAATCAACTGCATCATTCTCCGTGGAATGGTTTTACTTTTTATGATCTGATTTTTCCTTTGTTCATATTTATTTCCGGAGTATCCATGCCTTACTCCTACCAGAAATACTTTGCGGAAAGAGAAAAAAACAAGCATTCATCACTAAAAATATATTTTCCGCTAATCAAACGAACCATCATACTGATCATTTTAGGCTTCATTGTGAATGGATTATTAAAATGGAACGGATATGAAAATACACGTTTTGCCAGTGTACTGGGTCGGATCGCTTTAGCCACTTTTTTCGCGGCCATTATCTATTTAAATTGTTCGCTTCGGGGAATGATTTCCTGGTTCGTGGCCATCCTGATTGGATATTACCTGTTGATGGCATTTGTGCCCGTTCCCCGCTTCGGATCCGGCGTTTTTACGCCAGACGGAAACCTGTCGGCTTATGTCGACAGAATGTTTCTACCCGGTAAACTTCATCGTACCATTTACGATCCTGAAGGACTATTGAGCACAATCCCCGCGATTTGCTCGGCAATGCTCGGCATTTTCACCGGAACGTTTATTAAATCAACCAGATTTACCTATACACCCAATCAAAAGGTTATCGCGTTGCTCAGCAGCGGATTGCTGTGCATCGGACTTGGTTTGTTATGGAGCTTCATCTTCCCGATTAATAAAACCATGTGGACCAGCTCATTCGTTTTGTTTGCCGGAGGCTGGAGTATCATATTGTTCACTGTATTTTATTACATTATTGATGTATATTCTTATTCCAGGTGGAGTATTCCGTTTGTATGGTTTGGTACAAACAGTATTTTGATTTACGTTTGTGCACACGGACTTTTCAACTTCGAGTCATCATCTGCTTTTTTGTTTGGTGGTTTCATAAAACTCATCCCCCCACTATGGCATGAAGCCGCTTTATGGACAGGGGTATTATTGATTCAATTGTTTTTATTAAAGTTCTTCTACGATAAAAAGTGGTTCTTAAAAATTTGATATGAAATTAAAATTATATTTTTCAGTTGCACTTGTTTCCTTGTTCGTTAACAAGGCACTTGCTCAGGATTTTTTAAATACTTCAAACCAACTCATAGAACGGGTATTACCCAAACACGCAAGATCGTTTGCAATAGAGAACCTGCCTGCTGTTAAGGGAAAAGATGTCTTCGAGATCGAATCAAAAAATAACAAAATCATTCTTAGAGGAAACAATGGTGTCGCCATAGCGTCGGCTTTTTATCATTATATAACTGAGTATGCGCATTGCCAGATTACCTGGAATGGCACTAACTTAAATTTACCTGCTACGCTTCCCGTGGTAAAAACAAAAATAAGAAAAGAAACACCGTATGAATATCGATATTATCTTAATTATTGTACGTTTAACTACAGCATGAGCTGGTGGGATTGGGCGCGTTGGGAGAAAGAAATAGACTGGATGGCTTTACATGGCATTAACATGCCACTTGCCATTACCGGCGAAGAATATACCTGGTACCTTCTATACAAAGAAATGGGCTTTTCGGATGATGAATTGAAAGGTTTTTTTACCGGACCTGCTTATTTCTCGTGGTTTTGGATGGGCAATATCGATGGCTGGGGCGGCCCGCTTCCGGTAAGCTGGATGAAAAGCCACTTCGAATTGCAAAAGAAAATTTTGAACCGTGAACGGGCATTGGGCATGAAACCCGTACTCCCGGCGTTTACGGGACATGTACCCGCAGCATTTAAAAATAAATTTCCGAATGCAAAACTGAAAGCGACCAACTGGACCAATGGTTTTGCAGATACCTACATACTTGATTCGGAAGACCCGATGTTTGCCGAAATCGGGAAGAAGTTTTTACAGAAGCAAACGGAAATGCTGGGTACAGACCATCTGTATTCTGCTGATACCTTTAATGAAAACGAACCACCATCTTCAGCGCCTGAATTTTTAAGTAGGTTAAGTGCCAGGATTTATGATGGCATGTCGCAAGCTGATCCTAAAGCCATTTGGGTGATGCAGGGCTGGTTATTTTACAGTGATAGAAAATTCTGGAAAGAGGCACAAACTGAAGCCCTGTTAAAGGCTGTTCCAAATGATAAGATGATTTTGTTGGATTTAGCTACAGAAATTGAACCGGTTTGGAAACGCACGGAAGGTTTTTATGGAAAGCCATGGATTTGGAATATGCTGAACAACTTTGGTGGGAACACCAATTTATTTGGAAGAATAGATGTGGTCGCCACAGCTCCTGCACAGGCCTTAAAAGACCCTAAAAGTGGCAAAATGCACGGTATCGGTTTGACTATGGAAGGCATAGAACAAAATCCGGTCATGTACGAGTTGATGATGGAAAATGTTTGGCGCAGCACACCAATTGACCTTGAAACATGGTTACCCCAATATGTTTTTAACCGCTATGGCAAAAAAAATGCAAATGCGTTAAAAGCCTGGAAAATACTTCGAAAAACCGTTTATAGTGTACCCGCAGATAAATATGTGCGTGATGGGGCCGAGTCTATTATACAGGGCCGGCCGACACTTGATTCCATGACCCGCTGGGCCAGAACAACCTTAAACTATAACGAACGTGATTTATTGCCCGCCTGGGATGAACTGATTAATGCAGCAGCAGTTTGCAAGCAAAGTGATGGTTACCAATATGACCTTGTTGATGTGACCAGACAGGTACTGGCCAATTACGCACTTCCCTTACAAAGGGAAGTTGTGGAAGCCTACCGGAGTAAAAATCTAAATGCTTTTCAACTTGCACGCAAAAAGTTTATCACCTTGATTGAAGACATGGACAAATTGTTGGCTACGCGAAAAGATTTCATGTTAGGTCCATGGATAAATGATGCCCGTAACCAGGGAACCAACGAACAGGAAAAAGCCTTGTACGAAATGAATGCAAAGGATCTAATTACTTTGTGGGGCGATGCCAAAAATCCATTACACGAATATGCATGTAGACAGTGGAGCGGATTGATGAGTGATTTTTATAAACCACGATGGGAAATGTTTTTTAGCCGAATGGAACAATCTATTTCGGATAAAACTGAACTCAACATCACTAAGTTTAACGATGAGGTGAGCAAATGGGAATGGAAATGGGTAAACCAGCGGAAAGACTATCCAACACAAACCATTGGTAACCCTGTAAATTTATCGCTTAAAATGTATCAGAAATACCGTAAAACCATAGCGCTGGCGCATCAGTAATTTCAGCGATTAGAATGTTATTGGTAACTATATTCAAAATGAGCCAGGCTTTATCAGGATCTGCATAATATCAAGATCGTTAATAAGGCACTAAGCAAAAGGATAAAAACAATCATGCTTACCGGAATGCTTTTATTCGGCTCATCATCGGTTTTATCTGATGGATTTGATTTTTTCTTTTCGAGCTTCATTGTGGGTACCATATTGGTTCGACGATATTTGTAGTAAAAAGATTAATACGGCAGAAAATTTATCTTTATTGGCCATCATATAACCGATATTTAACAAATAAACAATAACCTGCTAACCTTAAGGAAACATGGCTTATCTAACTTACAGCTACGCTTGTTTACCATCCGTAAAAACTGGTAAACAACAATGTTTAAATAAAACGTTAGGCTATGAAACCGCAGGTCCGAACGATCCCAGGGAAACTGGTAGATTTTGATTATAACAGATATAGGTTACCCACATTTGTGATGCAGTTTAAACCCTCCGTATATCAGGATGGTGATTGCTTTTACGCAGTATTATCTTTCGAAGAAGAACATGATGTTTCGGGCATTGGTACCTCGCCAGAGGATGCATTGATTGATTGGAACGATAAAGTTTGTGAAATGCTCGCCTTATCAGGTCCTCTACGCACGTCATTAAATAGCAAGAACAGATAGGCTGCTTTAACCGGCATTTTTACACTGACCTAAACTTATCTGATGAACCAAAATATTGCTACCGGCCTGGTATTTTACCGGGACCCTCATGATCAATTGAATTTTCTCATCAACTGCCATTTTGAAATCAAAAGGCCTTACGATTGTTCGATGCTCGAGCTCCATCACTTCTATTTATTATTAAAAAGAGGAAATAAAGTTTCGAAAATCGACCTTCCTGCAAAGATTTTTAATGCAGCATTTCTCGCATTTTGCTATTATAACAAAAAATTGGTTGGCATTTCGGCCATCAAAAGACCTACGTTATCTTACCTACAAGAGGTGCATAAAAAAGCAGGGATTACGAGCGAAATAGAAAAACCCTTTTTAGAAATCGGTCATTCGTTTACGCTTGAGTCGGTTCGTAAAAAAGGAATTAGCAGTGCCTTAAAAGGGTTGTTGCTTAAAAAAATCAGTAATCACCAGGGCATTATTTTTTCTACATCTGCTACGCCTACCAGTCAGCGATTTCTTTTAGCCAATGGTTTCCGGGCGGAAGGGAATCCTTATCAGGGCATCTTCGATCATCATATCATCTATTTCGAACGTATACAGTAAATCTTATTTAGGATGCAATGACTAATTAAGGGTTTAATGGATATTTCAAAAAAAGATTAGGAACTTTTTCAGTTAAATTTAAGGTTACATCAATCTGAAGTAATCATTGCCTGAAACTACATCACCTAAGGTAGCAATGGAGATGAAGATTAAAACCATTGCTTCACTCACCTTGTTTTATAGCATATCATCCCAAAGAATTGGATACAGTATTTCCATTCTTTGCAGATAAATTAAAGTCCTGCTAACCATTTTTTGTTTTTCAGATCAGAATCGTTTTTAATATTCTGTGATGCACCGATGCATGGTATCAGAAGAAGCAGCGGTAAAATTACATTTGCACTACAAGGCCACCATAGCAGTCAAGCGAGAGTAAGGGTTACTACCGACGGAACACAGAAAATAGACACAAAGCTAAAATTTACAATCTCTCCCGGAAAACTGGAAACGGTAAAAAACGGATTGCAAGATTTAGAATATTTTGTAGCAGCAGATGAACACATCACCATTCCTGGAAAAAGAGCCCCTAATGAGTGCCTGTTAACTGAAAAAATTTCAGCATTTGCACTGCAAAATTTTCATTTTTTATGAAAATTTTGCAGTGAAAACAGTCTCATATTATTCAAAATGGCCTTGGCACAGCACTTGATATACAGTAAACGTAACCTTTAAAAAGGTTGAAGTGATAAATTAATTGATTTATAGTCCATTTATTAGTAAAACATTAAAAGGAGAAAAAACTATGACATTGGTTAAATTCAATCCAGAAAAAAAGAACAGTTCATTATTGCCAGGCTTTAATGATATCTTCGAATCCGTGTTAGGTGATACTTTTTTCACCGATCGTCGCTTAAGCAGCGTGCCAGCAGTTAATATTTCCGAAACGAATGAGGAATACCACATTGAACTGGCTGCACCGGGACTAAAAAAAGATGATTTCAAAGTATCCATTGAAAAGGATATGCTGAACATTTCTACCCAACAGCATACCGAAAACAATAACGAAGGCAAAACCTATAACAGAAGGGAATACAGTTATTCGGCATTTACCAGAGCATTTACCCTTCCAGAAAGTGCTGATGCTGAAAGGATCCAGGCCTCTTATACAGATGGAATACTTCATCTTAACATTCCTAAAAAGGAAGAAGCCAAAGCGGTTTCCAGACAGATCGAAATACAATAACTTTTCAAGTGCCGCGAAACGCGGCACTTTTTATTTGAGCAAGTACCAATATCCATTTGAAGAAATAACAGTTTAATTATGGAAACCCGTTTCACCATTTACATCAGCCTTCAAGGCCCGGCTGGTAAAATTACCTATGGAAGATTGTCGCTTGGCAAAGATAAAAAAGAAGCCGACCAAATTTTCTCCCAGTTAAAAGGCAGCGCAGAAGATGCACCAGGATGTTCATTAAAAATGGAATTTATGGAAGAAATCATGGAACTGCCCATTCTCATTGGCACTAAAAATTGTAACCTGGATCAACTAAAAGAAAACATTGCGATTGTTTCGAAAGAAATATTCCGTATTGCCCATTTGGAGAATGGAAATATTGATGCTGAATAATTAATATTTTTGGGAAAAGGGGATCAGATCGTGCCCTATCCCCTTCTAATACATATTTAAAGCGTGCTTTTACACAATTACTTTAAGTGATTTTACTGGTCTTAAATCTTACCCTCAAATTTTTGGATTGCATCGGTGCTAACCGGAGTAAAAAAATTGACCAGATTTCCATCGGGATCACGGAACAGAAGCGAACGGTTCCCCCAAGGCATGTTTTTTGGTTCCTGCAATAAATAGGAGGCCAGAAAAGCGGATTGCTCCCGGTAGATCCGGTCTACATCATCTGTAATGAATTCGATGATGGCCGAGTGGTTTTCGGCTGCTTTGGCAACTTCCTTCCCGCCAAAAAACTGTAAAGTTCTGGTGCTCCCAATGGCGAGCGTTGCATTTGCCGTTTGAAGTTCTGCAAAGTCTTCCGTATAACGAACACCTTTTAGTTGAGTGATTTGCTCATAAAATTCCAATAATTTACTTACATCATTGGTAATGATTCTGATTGAAAGGAGATTCATAACTTGTCTTTTTAATTTATTTTAGACAAATTTCCGGGAGCCTGCTGACAACGGTTTGTCAGAGGTTATATTTTTTTCAGGATTTCCGAATACCCCTAACGAAATATACCCGATTGATATACCACGAAATCCTTTTCAAGTTTAATATCTTCTGATGAACTACCCACCATTAAATGATAAGTTCCTGGTTCTACTTGCCATTGCATCTTCTGGTTATAAATTTCAAGATCTGATGGCGCTATACTAAAAGTGATGTTTTTTTGTTCTCCCGCTTTCAAGACCACCCTTTTAAACTTGATGAGTTGTTTAACCGGCATTACCACCGATGATTTTTGATGCCGCAGATAAAGCTGTACCACTTCCTCACCATCTGTTGTCCCTGTATTTTTCAAGTCTATTTTAACCGTTACTGTTTTTTGACCGGGACGAGACTCTACCTGAAGATTCTGGTAAGCAAAGGTGGTATAACTTAACCCATACCCGAAAGGGTATAAAGGCTTAGCATCCATTTCTATATAATCATGCTTTTCCGGATAACTTGCATTATAGTAAACGGGCAACTGGCCAACAGATTTAGGAACTGAAATGCTCAACCTTCCTGCAGGGTTATAATCTCCAAAGAGCACATCAGCAATTGCGTTACCACCTTCCTGTCCCGGGTACCAGGCATCCAGCATAGCCGGAACATTTTCTGCAGCCCAGTTTAAATTTAAAGGCCTTCCCTTAATCAACACCAGTACAACGGGTTTCCCTGTTTTCATTACTGCCTTTAGCAACTTCATCTGGTCGCCCATCAAATCAAGTGTTGCTCTATCATATCCTTCACCGCTTTCCATATCGCTAAGAATTTCTGCTTTTGCATTCACTTTAGCCGCACCCGTTTCAATATACTCCGTTTTAAAATCACGGGCGCTCGAGCCACCTAACACGATTATCACCGCATCAGATTTTTTGGCTGCCGTAACTGCGTCATCAATCTCGCTCGAAAGCGTATCGCGGATGGCACAACCTTTTACATAATTGATCCTGGTTGTTTCGCCGAGTTTGTTTTTAATCCCCTGTAAAACCGTGATGACATTACCTGCTGCCTGAGGCGCCGTGTAATCACCTAACTGGTTGTAAACATTATCGGCATTTGGGCCTATAACGGCAATACTTTTCAGTTTTTTACTTAGTGGAAGCAACTGGTTCTGATTTTTCAATAAAATAACAGATTCCCGGGCCACCTCACGTGCCAGGTCAACTTTTTCTGCATTTCTCACTTTTTGCTTAGCCACCTGTGGATCAACATAAGGGTTTTCGAATAAACCCATCCGAAACTTTATCCGCAGCACCCTGCTCACGGCGGTATCCAGTACCTTTGCAGAAACTTTTCCTTGATTAATTGCATCAAGCAAAGCCTTTCCGTAACCTACCCCACTCAAATCGGCATCTAAACCAGCATTAATAGCCAATGCAGCTGCATCTGCCGCTGTTTCGGCAACGCGATGGTTCGATTTCAATCCCGAAATGCTGTTCAGATCAGAAACCACAAAGCCCTTAAAACCCCAATCTTTAATCAGTACATCTTTAAGCAACATTTCATTTGATGAGCAGGGAATGCCATCAATAGAATTGTATGAAGTCATCACCGATAAAACCCCGGCTTTAACTGCAGCTTTAAACTGTGGAAGGTAAAACTGATGCAAAGTGCGCAGTCCCAGGTTAATACTGCTTCCGTTATGTCCGCCCTCCGGTGCACCATAGGCAGCCAGATGTTTCAGGGTGGCCACTACATTTACACCACTATTAATCGATTTTCCCTGTAAACCTTTCACCATTGCTTCGCCCATTCTGCTGATCAGTACATGGTCCTCTCCGTAGGTTTCTTCCACTCTCGACCACCTGGGTTCGCGCGCGAGGTCTAGCACCGGGCCATAACCAACATGTCCGCCCTGCACGCGGGTTTCTTCGGCAATTGCTTTAGCCATCCGCTCAATCAACTCCGGATTAAATGTACTGCTCTGCCCTATTGAAGTTGGAAAAACAGTAGTACCGATAGCCATATGTCCATGCGGTGCTTCTTCAGAAAGCAATACCGGGATCCCCAAACGCGTATTTTCGATCGCATACTTCTGGATGGCATTCGTCGCCTTCGCGGCCATTTCAGGATTTAACCCATTTGCCAGGGTCTTTTTCGTCCAGGGATCAGCGCGGAGTGTGGCCCACAACATGCCGGTATAAGATTCCTTTAGTGATTTCTTAAAGGCCTCACTTACCTCAACCTCGTTACCGCTTTTGTTGTACATAGGCCAGCCCAATGGCATGGAAATCTGCCCTACTTTTTCCTCCACCGTCATCCGCGAAAGCAAATCCTTGATTCGATTTTCTATAGGTGCTTTAGCATTTTTATATAACGGAGTTGTGCTTTTGTTTTGTGCAAAAGCTGCAGTACATAAATTTAAAAATGTTAAAAGCAGGCCTAAGGCCATTTGTATTTTTTTATTCATATCTATTCAAATTATGCCCAGGCCTTTCTCAGAAAACGTAACCAGTTTCCGTGCATCAGGTTTTCGACATCCGTATCGGTATAGCCCCTTTTTATAAATAAATCAGGTACTTTCTGTAAATCAGCAATGGTTTCGAGATCGTAAGGACACTGTTCTTTGCCGAAGGCACCATCCAGATCTGAACCAATCCCCACATGTAATGCATTGCCTGCAAGCTGACAAATGTGGTCAATATGATCAATCATCACTTCAAGTTTGCAATTCATCGCCTTAGGTTGCGAAACTCCACGTTGCCAGTTAGGCACCATCATCCAGGCATCTAATGCTGCCCCGATAACGGCGCCGCGCTCAATAAGCGCCTTAATCTGCTCATCGCTATACTGTCTGTTATGGTTTACCAAACTGCGACAATTATTGTGCGAAGCCCAGATGTGTCCGTTGAAACGGCCCAGGGCATCCCAAAAACTATCATCACATAAATGCGTAGCGTCTAGAATGACTTTTAACCGCTCCATTTCCTTTAACAATTGATGCCCTAATGCAGTCATTTTACCTGTCGCATCCGTTCCCTGTGCATAGCGGCCCGGACCATAATGCGCAGGGCCAACCGCCCGTAAACCGTTGTGCCATGCCCGTTCGAGATGTTGTGGCGTAACAAATGAATCTGCACCTTCCAGACTGAGGATATAACCGACAGGCTTTTCACCCGATGGCTGATCATTTTGCCATAAGGTGACGTGTTTTTCCATTGTTTCGAGGTTATGAACCTGAAACATTTCACCGGCATCTTCCATAGCTTTATACCAGGCCAGCTGCCCCTGGGTTTGTGCCCAGGCCTGTTCAGGCGAATGCCAGCCAGGCAATTGATTATCAGGCGCCACGTATCTCGCAATTTGTGTGGCCACTACCAAACCAATATTTCCTTTACGCAGCTCTGGTAGCGACACAGTTGCCAGAGCACGGTCCGGTTTGTCGGTTAATCCTGCTTCACGCTGATTGATGGCTGAAACCTCCTTCGTTAAATCACGGTTCCATTCCAGGGCGTTCATGCTTAAATCCAAATGGGCGTCTATCGTAAACATGCTGAATTATTAAATGGTTATTTTTCTTTTTCGGGAAATACGGGATTACCTAGTTGCGCCCGCCTGGCCTATAAATTCACAAATAAATCGTGTACCGCATCCTCGATCAGGCTCACATCCCTGGTGAATTCGTGCCCGTAATTATTAAGTGCCTTTAAATGGGTGTTGTACAATTGTCTGTAAGCGTTCCAATCCCCTCCTTTAAAGGCATTCCATTCGGACGTAGTGGCTTCATTAACTTGAACCTTTTTTAACGGCATAAGGATTATTCGTTTTACTAACTTAGTAAAATTAAGCTACGAAAGGAATTTATTGATAAATAAGTTCATTTACTGGATTGAATGTTTGCTTTTTATCATTTCAGCTTTGGATACTTATCCCGAGTATCCAAAGGCAGACGTTTCGATGAAACATATAGAATTACACAGGCCAAATCATATCAATTTTGGAAATTACAATCAGAATATCATGATATTCTACGCATCTTTACCGTTAAAGGAGATACATCAATAAATTATGGCCTCGCTTTTGTACCCTTCCCATACACAGTGCCGGGCTTAGCCCCCATATAAAATACGAGCTTACCACCGCTCAACACGTCTTTATGCAGAATATAGGAATAAGGATAAGGTTTTCCATTCAGTTCCACTTTCTGGATATACTTGTTTTGAATGCTGTTATGGACCGAAATGATCTCAAAAGTTTTTTGATTGCCGAGATTGATTTTTGCACTTTGAAACAACGGCGAACCAAACACATACTTCCCCTCCAGAGGATTAACCGCATACATCCCAAGGGCGCTAAAGGCATACCAGGCACTCATCTGCCCTACATCTTCATTTCCACTCAAACCATCAGGCTTTGTGGTGTAAAATTTTTCCATTACTTCACGAATAAGCTCAGCGGTTCTGGATGGCTGCCCAATGTAGTTATATAGATAAGTAATATGATGACTCGGTTCATTGCCGTGAGCATATTGTCCGATTAACCCTGAAATATCCGGCGCAGCACTTTCATGTTGCCTGGAAGACATGGTAAACAAATTATCCAGGCGTTTTTTAAAACTGGCCTCCCCCCCTAAAAGCGTCACCAGACTATGTACATCTTGTGGTACGAAAAACAAATACTGCCAGGCATTGCCTTCGGTAAAATCGGAAGTTTCGGGTTTAGCATATACGGGATCAAGTGGGTGTTTGAATGAACCATCGGCCAAACGACCGTTGAAAAAACCTGTAGCCTTGTCGAAATACAGTTTGTATAGCTGGCTTCTTTTGGTAAAATATACCGCATCATCCTGCTTTTTCAATAAACGCGCCACTTTTGCAATGCCTGCATCAGCAATGGCATATTCCATCGCCCAGGCTACCGATTCGTGCATCTTGTCAGAAGGGATATAGGTCAGTTTATTCAGGTATTGAAGACCCATTGAATCGCGCGTGGCTGTATGTTTCATCGCCTGATAGATTTTTTCTTTCTGAGCCTCCTCGATCAGACCTTTCCCAAAAGCATCAGCCAGGATAATGATGGCAGGATTACCAACCATACAGTCGGTTTCACTGCCCACCAAAGGCCAAACCGGAAGCCTGCCCTGTTGCTGGTGGATCGCCAGCATCGATTTTACAATGTCTTTAATTAAATCGGGCTGCACAATAGTCATAAACGGGCTCCATCCGCGGTAAATGTCCCAGATCGACATCGTTGTCAGGTTACGGAACGGTGCCCGCTGATAAACTTTCTTATCCGTTCCCCTGTAATCGCCATTGGCATCGTTAAACAAGGTGGGTCCGTAATACATATGGAAAAGTGCAGTATAAAAGATCTCTTTATTCCGCTCGCTTTTATCCGATACCATAATTTTAGAAAGGATCTTTTCCCAAGCCCGATCTGACTGTTGGCGGTATTTGCTGAAACTGCCTGACGCTGCCTCTGCCTTCATATTGGCAAGTGCATTCCCCTCGCTTACGGGCGATAAGGCAACTTTTACCGTCAGGTCAGGATTTTTAGCGGCGTCGAAGAACAAGGCCACTTTGGAATGTATACCCTCTACCTGCTGTGATTGCTGAAGTGTACTATCCGCATAAAAAGCAGATTTAATAATTGGCTGTGAGGTTCTCAAGGCAAAATACAGGCGCTGATCGCTGGCCCATCCTTTAGAGAACCTATAGCCCGTATAGGTCGAGTCGTTTACCTTTTTAATAAAAGTTTTCACAGGTCTATCCCAGTTCATGGAAAATCCAAGATCAATCAAAAGGTGGGCATTGTCTGTTTTATTGTAGTGATATTGGTGAATACCCACACGTTCTGTAGCTGTAAGTTTGGCGTCTACATTATATTTGTCTAAGTGAACGGCGTAATAGCCCGGGTGGCATACCTCTGTTTTTTTGCTAAACAGCGAACCATAACCGGTTTCAGGCTTATTGAACTTCATGGGATACAGTTGTAGCGCTCCATTCGCCGGTACAACCATAATGTCGTTCAGGTCGCCTATACCCGTTCCGCTTAAGTGTGTATGGGTAAATCCCAGAATTTCCTCACTTAGGTAATTATAACCGGAACACCAGTCCCAACCGTTAAATTTATCCCAGCTACGGCCAATTTGCGAAGGACCAAGCTGTACTGCGCCAAAGGGTACATTTGCTCCAACAAAAACATGGCCATGATCTTCAGAGCCAATAAAAGGGTTTACGTAACTTGTTAAGGATTTTTTCTGTGCATACACTGTGGATGATATCATCAAACCAGTAATATACAGGATAAATATTTTCTTTAGCATCTTTACAATTATGATCAGGATCCGGGGCGTTTTCAGAATTGCCTAAAATAACAGATTTCAATTATAAAATAACTACTTCTTTATTTTTTGTAAGCGAGAATACTCCCCGGTAACCGGCACTGTGCAAATTACCCTCAATACAAAAAAGCCTTTAAATCTCACGATCTAAAGGCTTATTGTTTTTTATGTCGGGATGGCAGGATTCGAACCTACGACCTCCACATCCCAAATGTGGCGCGATACCGGGCTACGCTACATCCCGAACTTTGGTATCGATCTTTTTGTTAACCTTATTTCTAAGGGATGGCAAAGATATGGATTTTATTGGGTTTTTCCATTTATTTACCAACATTTTTTTATTTCAGCGGTGAGGGCGGGATTCGAACCCGCGGTACCGTTACCAGTACGACAGTTTAGCAAACTGTTCCTTTCGGCCTCTCAGGCACCTCACCTTTAAACCTCCTTTCTTCCGCCCTACCGGCGTTGTTTTGAGGTCTGCAAATATAGTAAAACAAGTTATCGAACAAAAAAAAATTACAAATTTTGTTGATAATCTATCCGCACATGATAGATACTCATGAGCATTGTCTTGAATATCAATTTGATAGTCTCAATATCTTTTAACGTCAAATCACAGTCATCTAACTGATTTTGCTCCAATTTATAGTTAATAATACGTTCCACAATGTCATTTATGTTCTGTGCATCGGGATTTTTCAGACTTCTTGATGCTGCCTCTACCGAATCGGCAAGCATTAACACCCCGGTTTCTTTGCTAAAAGGTATGGGTCCGGGATAGCGAAAAATATTTTCGTCGACAAATTTTTCAGGTGTATTCTTCAAAAAAGATTGATAAAAATAATCGACCCGGGTATTTCCATGGTGTGTTCTGATAAAATCGATGATGGCTTCAGGAATCTGGTTCTTTCTCAAAATTTCAATCCCTTTGTGCACATGCTGAATAATAATCTGCGCACTTTGCTCGTAAGGCAATTTATCATGCGGACTCACGGCCGTATTCTGGTTTTCGATAAAATACTGCGGATTGTCTACCTTGCCAATATCGTGATATAAGGCCCCTGCCCTAACCAGCACAGAATTACCGCCAATTTTAAATATTGCCGCTTCAGCGAGGTTAGCCACCTGCAACGAGTGCTGAAAGGTTCCAGGCGCTTTAAAAGCCAGTTCCCTTAACAGTTTATTATTGGTATTGGTCAGCTCAATCAACGCTACATCCGAAGTGATGCCGAAAATACGCTCGAACAGGTAAATTAACGGATACGCCAGGAGCGATAATAATACGCTAAAAACAAAAGGGACAAAATTTACCCATTCAATTTCGCGAAAAGAACCTTCACGGAGTAAGGCAATCCCCACAAAAGAAACAAAATAGGCCAGCAGGATCAGTAATGCCGAAACCAGAAACCGCTCACGCTTCACAAAATTTTTAATACTGAATATGGCCACCATACCCGCTGTAACCTGATAAAACACAAATTCGAAACTATTGGCCACAAAGAACCCGGCAATTAAAATCACCAGCATATGAAGGTAAAGTGCCAAACGGGTATCAAACAAGATCCTGATGATGATAGGCACCACGCAAAAAGGAATGTAATACAAACTCGGGATCTCCATCTTGATGGCCCAGGTTAAAGCTAACAGCATTCCCGTAGTGACAATGAGGATCAGTGAAAGCTGACGGTTATCGGCAAAAATATCCTTGCGGAATAGAAAAAGGAACGACATTAATATCGTGATAATAAAACCAACCAATACCACCTGCCCCAGGTAAACCAGTGCCCTGCTGCCAATGGTTTTGGTTTGCGCATCATAGGTAGCCTTATAAGATTCCAGTTTTTGATAAATTTCTTCATCAATCACATCATTCTTAGCAACTATAAGCTCGCCTTTTTGCACCATCCCTTTAGTAGTAGAGATATTGTTCACCGTATTATCCTGTATGGTTTGCGTCAGCCGTTCATCAAACACAATATTTGGAGTGATATGATCAATAGCAAGGTTGGCAACCAGATCGCCCATTACCTGGTTGGGGGCCTTAAAATTATCCTTAAAAAAAATCAGGGCCGATTCGGCCGTAAAAACATCCTGTGTATTTTTCTCCTGTGCCACATTATTTTCAATCAGCGAAAAATCATAGTTTTTACCACCGGCCTGGTGTTTCACATTCAGACCAATAATCCCTTTTTGATAAATACGCTGCAGCAATTTGTAAGCGGCACCTTTATACGTGTCGCGGTCTTTCTCGCTAAGTTGTTTCGATTTCCATTTTACATCAAATTCGTTGACAAACTCTTCCAAAGCATTGGTTGTAATGCTCCTATCCAGCTGATAAACCGGTAAGATATCTTTTAAAGCGTTTTTTTTATCTGCATTGACCTGTGGATTTGTTTTTAAAATTGCAAAACTGAAAGGCGCAATCAGATCCTTGTTTTTCCATACTGCATTTTTTTCAAACTCATACCTAAACCGGGGCTGTTTAGGCAGGAATAGTGTAATAATGAAAACGGTAAATATCATCATCACATACTTCAGGTTTGATGAATACTTCCGGTAAAGGATCTTGTGGGAATTTCTCTTGATCTTGGCCAAAACGATGTCTTTATTGTATTGTCAAAAATAACATTTTTATCTAATATATATTTTAGGTGTTTTGTTTGCAATTAACCGATTTTATATTTTACTTTATGATATCAAATTAATATCAATTATGTATCAAGAAAAAATTATCAGTCCGCCATCTGGCTATCTAACTTTCGCATTGAGCTTAGCATTATTGGGCGCTTCTATCTTTTGTTTTGCTTCGCAAAGTTTTCTTTGGGGAGGTGTTTTATTAGCCATAGATGTATTTTTAATCTTTCCGGGTTTCTTAATTATCAATCCCAACCAGTCGATGGTACTCACGCTGTTCGGAAAATATCTGGGTACGGTGAAAGCAGACGGCTTTTTCTGGGTAAACCCTTTAACGGCAAAAAGACGGGTATCGTTAAAAGCAAATAATTTAAACGGGCAGCAGTTAAAAGTGAACGACAAACTGGGCAATCCGATCGAAATTGCGGCTGTGGTGGTTTGGAAAGTAAACGAAACTGCCAAAGCCGTTTTCTCCGTAGAAAATTACATGCAATATGTAAACATCCAGAGTGAAGCTGCTGTAAGGCATCTGGCAAACATTTTCCCATATGACCATGCTGAAGGAGACGAAGCCAGCATCACCTTAAAAGATGGTGCCGAAAAAGTAAGTGAACTTTTGGAGAATGAGCTCAACGAACGTTTATCACGGGCGGGCATAGAAGTTTTAGAGGCCAGGATTTCGCATTTAGCCTATGCACCAGAAATTGCGAGCGCTATGTTACAGCGCCAACAGGCTACAGCGGTGATTGCCGCCCGTAAATTAATTGTTGAAGGCGCGGTGGGTATGGTAGAAATGGCGTTGGAAAAATTATCGCAAAAGGGCATCGTTGACCTGGATGAAGAGCGTAAAGCAGCTATGGTGAGTAATTTACTGGTTGTGCTTTGTGGCGACCGTCATGTGCAACCTGTAGTAAATACGGGTACCTTATATAATTAAACAAATGGAATTTGAGGAAAAACAGCATTTAAAATTGTGGTGGCTATACCTTCTATTAGGTATCGATGCCATAATTGTATTGAGTATAGTGCTTTTTGACAAAGGCGGCATGAGTTTTACAGACTTAAAAGCCGTTTATTTCGTGCCATTGTGGGCCGTAGTTTTACCTTTTGCCATTATTTTCCTTCTCCAGAAAACTGTTTTAACATTGCGAGTCAGTAACGAAGGCGTTTTTTACCGTTACTCTCCATTCAAAGTAAAATTGAAACACCTTCAATGGGACGAAATAGCCAAGGCTTACATCACAAAGTATGATGCCTTTGGTGATTATGGTGGTTATGGGGTTAAAAACCGACTTTGGTTTAAATTTGATGACAGAGCGTATCTCTTAAACGATAAGGACAAGGGTTTGCGACGGGAACTCAAGAACGGCCAAAAACGGCTTTTCAGCTCAAACAGGATCGATGAAATGGAAATGTTTCTGATCAATTTAAAAACGAGGTATAATATACAAGCAGTACAATAAGAATGGCGGAGAAAGATAAAAAAGCGTTTGTATTAAGAATTAATGCTGCTTTGTTAAAAGAACTTGAAAACTGGGCCGCCGATGAATTCAGAAGTACGAACGGGCATATTGAGTTTTTGCTTACGCAGGCTTTAAAATCGCGAAAGAAAGGAAAGAAGAAAGCGGAATAACTTAGAAGGCTAGCTGGAAATTGAATACTGTAAACTGCTAACTGATTTGGGCGTTTCCCAATCCCGATGAAAAAATCCTACCGTGTGGCCACAATTAATTATAATATTTTTCTCCCGCTCTATGCCGCGGAGGCACGGTAGTTTTTCACAGTAAACTGGTCCTGGAATTCAGAAACCCTAAGCAGCACCAACCCAGGTAAATAAACCTGATGGCAGCGGCAGCCCCGAAGTATGAGGGCTACAGCGAACAGCAGGACTACACTATGCGAAAAGCACTAAACGTTCATTTCCAAAAAACTTAATTGATTAAACCAACGCCACCACATTAAGAGCAGACAAAGCATCAATATAGCTAAACATATCAACCACCCCGCTCTGCGGACACCCCCTCCCTGATAAGAAGGTGAGTAAATTGGTCCTGGAATTCAGAAACCTAAGCAGCACCAGCCCAGGTAAATAAACCTGGTGGCAGCGGCAGCTCCCGACTTCACGTCGGGACTACAGCGAACAGCAAGACTACACTGTGCGAAAAGCACTAAACGTTCATTTCCAAAAAACTTAATTGATTAAACCAACGCCACCACATCAAGAGCAGACAAAGCATCAATATAGCTAAACATATCAACCACCCCACTCTGCGGGCACTCACTCTCTGATAAGGAGGTGAGTAAACTGGTCCTGGAATTCAGAAACCCTAAGCAGCATTAACCCAGGCAAATAAACCTGATGACAGCGGCAGCCCCGAAGTATGAGGGCTAAAGCGAACAGCAGGACTACAGAGTGAACCGGTGCCAGAAAGACAGCCCCTGATTAAATCAACATCACATAACCTCTAAATCCTGGTATGTTTCTAAAGCGCTAAAACCACTTTCTAAACGTTATTTTAACCTATACAGACTTTGGAAACCTGCAAGGTTTGACTAACTTAGCAGCCTAACCAAAAATTCATAAAATTTATCATACATGAAAGAAGTTGTAATTGTATCAGCTGTAAGAACACCTATTGGCAGTTTTGGAGGCTCGCTGGCTCAATTTTCTGCTACGCAGCTTGGTGGCTTTGCCATTAAAGCCGCTATTGAAAAAGCCGGATTAAAACCGGAACAGGTTCAGGAAATATACATGGGCAATGTACTGTCGGCCAATTTAGGGCAGGCGCCGGCTACACAAGCTGCAAAATTTGCCGGTTTACCAGATTTACCTTCCACCACGATCAATAAAGTATGTGCTTCGGGCACCAAAGCCATTATGCTGGCCTCACAAAGTATTGCAGGCGGCGATAACGAAATCATTATAGCAGGCGGCATGGAAAGCATGAGTAATGTTCCCTACTACCTGGATAAGGCAAGAAACGGCTATCGCTTAGGCCATGGGCAAGTTACAGACGGCCTGGTAAAAGATGGTCTTTGGGATGTATACAATGATTACCACATGGGATCTGCAGCCGAGCTTTGCGCTACTGAATGCCAAATCGGTCGCGAGGCGCAGGATGACTTTGCCATCGAATCGTACAAACGGGCGCAAGCTGCACAAAGTTCAGGTAAATTTACCGATGAAATTGTAGCCATTGAAGTTAAAGACCGCAAAGGAGCGGTAACCTTGATCGAGGCTGATGAAGAACCCACAGCGGTTAAATTTGATAAAATACCTTCATTGAAACCGGTTTTTAAAAAAGACGGAACGGTAACCGCAGCAAATGCCTCTACATTAAACGATGGTGCTGCAGCATTGGTTTTAATGAGCGCTGACAAGGCAAAGGAACTGGGTTTAACGCCTTTGGCTAAAATTTTGGGTTATGCCGATGCACAACAAGCACCAGAATGGTTTACCACGGCACCTTCAAAGGCTATTCCCTTAGCTTTGCACAAAGCCAATATTGATATAAAAGACGTAGATTATTTCGAAATCAACGAAGCTTTTTCGGTGGTTTCCATTGCCAATAACCAGCTATTGGAATTAAATGATAACCAGGTTAATGTGAATGGTGGCGCTGTTTCCTTAGGTCACCCGCTTGGGGCATCTGGAGCCCGGATTGTAGTGACCTTACTTTCGGTATTGGCGCAAAATAACGGTAAAATTGGTGTGGCCGGAATCTGTAACGGTGGTGGCGGCGCAAGTGCTATTGTTATTGGAAAACTATAATCTTTAGGTCGTTTTTGTGCATTTTATGATATGAAAGTTATCCGGTTTTATATTCTTTTCGTCTTTGGAACGCTAAGCCTGGGCTTAAGGGCACAACAAAGACCAGGTACATTAAATGTTTTTCAGGATACACTGATCAAAATATCGGCAAGAGTTGTTGCTGCGCAGGCCGATGCGCAAAAATTAGAGATCAACGGTATTTTTGTAAAAACATTAGTGGAGGCTTTAAAAATGCCTAATTCTTTTTCTTACCCTTTTGATTCGCTAAAAAATGTATCGGTAATTCAATCACCCGATCAGGCTTTCAGGATTTTAAGCTGGTATGTACTGCTCGAAAATGGTACCTACCGCTATTATGGGGCCGTGCAGATGAATACCAAAAGTGGCCAGCTGAAACTTTATCCTTTAATTGATCAGACTGATCATTTTAGCGACCCTAATGTGATTACCAATAATCAGAAATGGTTCGGCGCGAGGTATTATGAAATTATTCCGGTTACCAGTGGAAGCCGATTGCCTTATTATGTCCTTCTGGGCTGGAAAGGTAATACACAATTGACCACTAAAAAGGTAATCGATATTCTTTCTTTTGATCAGGAGAAGCTCACCTTTGGAGCTCCTGTTTTTGATGGCAAAGAACTAAAAGGAAAAAACAGGGTAATATTTGAGTATGCCAAATCGAATGCCATGACTTTGAAAACAGATCTGAAAGCAGGCATGATCATATTTGACCATTTGGCTTCATTTGATCCGGAAATTAAAGGGAAATTTGAATATTATGGATCAGACGGTACTTTCGATGGCTTCAAAATTATAGGCGGACGATTAAAACTCCAGGAAGATATTACGCTTAATAATGATCCAAACGCAAATGATGCGCTTTATGCAGACCCAAAGAAAAACATTAAACCTACCAGGAAGTTTTGATTTTTAACAAATCATTTACCATGCTCCTGGCTTAAAAATTTGTGAGTTTGCCAATCGCTCACTATATTGCGCCCTGCTAACTAGCTTAAACAACACACAAATTCTGAATTCATAAACCAAAACCAACAAATGTTTTATGCAAACATCTAATGAAACCATTAGTATTGATCATGATAAGGAACTAAACCTCCACTTAACCAGTCAAGGAGTTTCTCCTGAAAAATTATTTAGCCATCCTGTAGGCCTGTTTGTACTCTTTTTTACCGAAATGTGGGAAAGATTCAGTTATTACGGCATGCGGGCCATTTTGGTTCTTTTCCTGATTAGCGATCTGAGCAAAAACGGCTGGGGCTGGCCCCGGCCCGAAGCCTTACAGCTTTATGCCATTTATACCGGTTTGGTATATTTTACACCCATACTGGGTGGTTTAATTGCCGATAGATTTACAGGCTATAGGAAAGCGGTCATCATCGGTGCATTTATTATGACCCTCGGCCATGCAGCCATGGCGCTTGAAGGCTTTAGCAACAACTTTTTCTATTTAGGTTTACTACTATTGATTGTAGGTAACGGCTTTTTTAAACCAAACATTTCTTCTATTGTAGGTAAACTTTACCCTCCTATCAGCGATAAAAAAGATAGTGCCTATGCCATTTTCTACATGGGTATTAATTCTGGTGCCTTCATCGGAATGTTAATGTGCGGTTATATTGGCGAAAAAGTAGGCTGGCACTACGGTTTCGGTCTGGCCGGTGTTTTTATGCTTTTCGGTATGCTGCAGTTCTATTTTGGTCAGAAAATTTTTGGTGTAATAGGCGCCTCTGTAGATAAAACCAAAGCAGTTGAAAAAGCAGATCCAACAGTAGAAGAAATTCCGAGAAAAGTGAGAAACCAGCGTTTATGGGTTATCGCTATCTTATCTATTTTCACCATTTTCTTCTGGATGGTATTTGAACAGGCAGGTGGTTCGATGACTATTTTTGCGAAAGATTATACGCTCAGAAATTTAACTGGCAGCGCAGCAACAACTTTTAAATGGGTAGACAGTATTCTTACTATATTCCCGCTGGTAGCCGTAACTTTCGTATTGTTCTCTTTAGCCAGAAAAATCTTTAAAAAATATCCGGCAACCATTTTATTTACTTTATTAAGCTTCGCTATTATTTGGGTATTAGCCATCTGGAAAGTTGACCGGGAACTGGGTTCTGTGAGCACCGAAGTGCCTGCATCATGGTTCAGTGTACTTAATTCATTTTTTATCGTATCATTGGCTCCAATTGTTTCAAAGATATGGGAAACCAAATTTAACCCTAGTGGTCCGGTAAAATTCGGATTTGGACTTATCTTTGTAGGTATTGGCTTTGCTGGGCTGGCTTATGGAGGCTCGGCAATTCCGCGGGGAGCTACTTCAGCAGAAGTAAGTTTATTCTGGCTTGTTTTCGCTTATTTTTTTCACACTGTTGGCGAGCTTTGCATTTCTCCGGTTGGCTTATCATATGTAAGTAAACTGGCTCCGGCTAATTTAGTCGGTTTAATGTTTGGTGTATTTTTCACCTGTACCGCTATTGGTAACTATCTTGCAGGAGCTACCGGATCGCTGATCGATAAAATCAGTTCTACTTATTCGATTTCCACTTTCTTTTTAATATTCACCATCATCCCTATTGTAGCGGGCTTTATCATGTTTGCGATTAGTCCGTTGTTACGCAAATGGATGCACGGTGTCCACTAATCAAAAAAGACTTTTACCCAAAAGCCCGATCTTCATCGGGCTTTTCATTTTTAAACCTATTTAATGGAAAAAACAGTTACAATAGAGGAAATTCAAAATTTTGAAGGTAAATACCCAAAACAGCTCTGGCATTTATCATTGGTTGAAATGTGGGAGCGTTTCTGCTTTTATGGAATGCGCGGCGTATTGGCTTTCTTTATGGTAGAGCAACTGGGTTTAAGCGACCAAAAATCTAATCTGCAGTATGGCGCGATACAGGCCTTTGTTTATGCGTTTACCTTTATTGGTGGCATTTTTGCCGATAAGATTTTAGGCTTTAAAAAATCACTGTTCTGGGGCGGCACTTTAATGATTATCGGCAACCTGATCCTGGCTTTCTCACCACATGATCTGTTTTATGTAGGCATTACCTTATCCATTATCGGGACTGGTTTCTTCAAACCCAATGTTTCATCAATGGTAGGCGAATTATATCACGAGACAGACAATCGCAGAGACGCAGGCTACGGCCTTTTTTATGCCGGTATTAATGTAGGTGGCTTACTGGGCGGTGCCATGTGTATTTACCTAGGTAAATATTACAATTGGCATTTATGCTTCTTATCGGCCGCATTGGTGATGATGTTCGGTTTAGGTACATTCATTTTTACAAAAAAATACCTCGGGCCAATCGGCAGTTCTCCATTGCTGCACCTTAAAAAATCAAAACAGCAGCTATATGAAATAGCGGTTTACGCAGGTTCTATATTGTGTATTCCGTTAATTTACATCATGGTAAAAAATACCGACTTTACCGATTATTTCATGTATACGATCGGCATTATCGCCATGGTTTATTTCTTGTATGAAACCTTTAAAATAAAAGATAAAAAAGCGCAGTATAAATTACTGGCCGCCTTTGTTTTTATTTTCTGTTACTTCATTTTTATGGCGATATCTGAGCAAAGCGGCGGTTCGCTATCTTTATTTGCAAAAGATAATCTGGATCATAAAATCCTCTTCTTTAACATCGATCCGAATGTGGTGAACAATAGCGTTAACTCCTTTTTTGTGATCGTTTTTAGTCCGATTGTGGGCATTTTATGGCTCGGCTTGTACAAACGCAAAATTGAACCCAATACGGTAGTTAAATTCGGATTGGGTTTTCTCCTGTTGGCTTTGAGTTTTTATGTTTTTTATGCCACCAGGTTCTTTGCCAATACTCAGGGCATCAGCTCATTAAATGTATTTACCTTTGCCTATTTATTGCTCACGCTAGGCGAACTTTGTTTGGGTCCGATCGGGATGTCAATCATCACCAAACTATCACCAAAAAAAATGTTCGGCATGATGATGGGTCTTTGGTTTTTATCAAGCGCTTTCGGGCAATTGGCTGCCGGTAAACTCGGTGCAGAAATGTCGAGTATCGATAATGCTTCGTTAACAACCAAACTGATGGCCTATACCGAAGGTTATAAAGCATTGGCGTTATATTCGCTCATTGCGGGTTTGGCCTTGATTATTTTTTCGCAGCTGGTTAAAAAGCTGATGCAGGAGGTGAGGTAAAAGTTTCGGCTACGCTTAGATTGAGATTGTTATAAGGAAGCATTTTAGTAAGATTTGGAAATGAAAGGACATCCGCTCCTGGCGGCCTGCATTCCCGCTCTTTGTTTCAAGTCCTCGCCCTTATTCTTCAGGCTCCGGGCTTTACACACCGATCGGGTTTAGATAAAAGGGGTTGTGCTGTAATACCAGAAGTAAATACAAAAGCTAAACAGAATGATGTAAACTTAAAGCTAGTCGGGATTTTGCAATCCAGTGTTAAGAGCTTGGAATTTTTAATCCTTGCAAGCTGCTGAAACAACGATCCGGATTACAAATCCGGACCAGCATTAAGTATTGTTTCTAAAAAGATCCTGAAACAAGTTCAGGATGACGAATCATCCCGAATTCATGAAAATTCATAAAGGTTTCATATTAAATATTTACTTTCGCACATGAAAAGCTAATACACAGCAAACCAAACAGAGGCCGAAAGCTTATTTTATTTAATAACCACAATAAACGTGTCAGATAGTTTAGTCATCATTCCCACCTATAACGAAAAGGAAAACATTGAAAAAATCATTAGAAAGGTTTTTTCTTTAACGCAGCCTTTTCATGTTTTAATTATTGATGATGGTTCTCCTGATGGAACTGCTGAAATTGTAAAATCTTTGCAAAAGGAATACGAAGGGCATTTATTCATTGAAGAGCGTGCGGGCAAACAAGGCCTGGGTACCGCTTACATTTATGGTTTCAATTGGGCGTTACAGCACCACTATGCTTATATTTTTGAGATGGATGCCGATTTCTCACACAACCCTGACGATTTACTGCGCTTGCGTGAGGCCTGTGTAAATGGTGCAGATGTCGCTATTGGTTCCAGATATGTTAAGGGAGTAAATGTTGTAAACTGGCCAATGGGCAGGGTTTTAATGTCGTATTTTGCCTCAATGTATGTACGCATCATTACCCGGATCAAGATCCAGGATGCGACCGCAGGCTTTAAATGCTACCGCAGAATTGTGCTGGAAACCATTCCCCTGAATAAAATTAAGTTTGTGGGCTACGCGTTTCAGATTGAAATGAAATTTACTGCCATTAAATTTGGTTTTAAGGTGGTTGAAGTTCCCATTATCTTTACCGATCGTACTGAAGGCACTTCAAAAATGAGTACCCGTATCTTCAGGGAAGCATTTTTAGGTGTAATCCAGATGAAAGTGACCAGCTGGTTCAGGAATTATAAAAGGGAGTCCGAAGTCCGCAGTCCGAAGTCGGGAATCCGAAGTTCAGAGTCTTGATTCAAATTTTCTGGCGCTATTAACCACAGGATTATAAAAGGAAGTCCGAAGTCGGGAGTCTGAAGTTCAGAGTCTCAATTCAAATGGCATCTTTATATTGACTACAGACTTAGGACTAAAGCCTTAGAACTATAAATCAAGATTTTCCCTGCGATTCCCTTATCATTGCTCCAAAATCCTGTCCTTTATCCATTGCCTTAACGGTCATTACAAGTCGTTTGGTACGGGTGGGTTCTGTTTTAGCCTGGTTAATCCAATTGATATAATAATTTTGGTGTGATTTAGGTTGTTTTAAAAAGTTTTGGATGAGGTGCTCCTCTTCTGACAGGCATATTTCAAGATCTTCAGGCATTTCGATTTTAAAATTTTGATCTTCCTCTAAACAAAGTTCTACCCCTGCTCCGGCTTCTTTTTTTATTTTTTTACGCACTTCACTTTTCAAGGCTATAATAAAATCGCCCTCTCCCATTGGTATGGCCGCCATACCAGTAATCTCTAGCTCATCTATTTTTCCCTTTACCCTGAAGCTCTTTTTACAACCGGGTTTAACTTCATTGGCTAAAGCCGCCGGAATAAATACATAACTCCAACCGGTTTTTTCGCCCATGGTACCGAAACGTTCTATTGCTGCTTTGAAATGGATCATGAGTTTAAATATAGAAATTATGTTGAAGAAAAAGCCATTAACGATACAATCGTTTAGCTATTACGCACGCGTTGGAAACGCGCGCAAGCGGAAATACAGGAGAGATAGAAATAACTATTTCTACTTCAAAACTTGGGTAGAAAGCATCATATTAACAATTAAAAAATATTATTCGGCTCATAAAAAAGCTAAATCATCAGCCGATTAGCGAATTCATTCGGCTCACGGTTTTAAAATGTCAATTAAAACAATAAATATTGAGTATTATCGCATGGATTTTCTGGAAACTTAAAAGTTTTGATTATTTCGAACTGTCTATTAATTTCACAGAACCTGCGTATGGCAATGGTGTCGCAAGTGAACTTAACGTTAACATAATCATATAAATTTTCTGCCCGGTCAATTTGATCCGAAGTCAGCTTTCGCCCTATTGAAATGTGTGCACCAGAACCATTTATTGTGTCACTTGTTTTCAGTTGCTTCCTCAGCCTCACCAACAAATCGTTTAAATAGGGCTTGGAAGAATTATTTGGGAGCAAAACAATTGCATGGCTAAATTTCGATAAACTTAGCTGATCGAAAATCACTTCCTGCTGTTTTTGAGAGTAACAAAATTTCTCGAGGTGTCTGACATAAAAGTCAAGCTCATATTGATCAGCTGAAAACTCAATAACCGTAATATGCGCCTCTGAATTTCTGCTTGCATACCAACCGATTTTAGACCACAGTGTATCTTTCAAAACTTTAACATCATTAATCGCTTCGCTGTGAGGGTAAACAACTATTGAATACCAATCTCTATATAATTGTGGCTGCATATTATTTAATGAATTGCTACCGGATTCATCTGAATATCTAATTTGGCGAACTTTAATACTTCTATACTTTGGAAGCCGAAATCTTCTACTACCTTACCTAAAATGAGGTAACAGCCTTTTCCTTTAAAAGGATACATGGGGGTAGTATTGGGAAAATGGGTGGTATCAAAAAAGTCGCCATTGGCATCTAAAAAAGTACCGAACCACATTTTGGTATGTTTAATGGTGTGCACGGTTTTTTCACATACATAATTACCTACCATCCTAACTGTTTTACCCAGATACTTGCGCATATCTGCGGCCATAATATCGCCACGATAAGAGGTTTTCAGGAAATCGAACATTTTGTAGTGGAGCGGATACCCCAACAGTTCCAATTCTGTGTAAGCATTTTCCAGCTCAGAATCTGCCAGCGCAGGAAGCTGGTAGGTTTTATAGCTTAATTTAAAAAGTTCGGCATGGTTTACTTTTTTCTGTTTAAATCCCAGGTAATTGTGTACATCCCAAAGCAAGGTTTTACGATCTTTGCCGGTAAAGCGCAATGCACCAAGCCTGATTAATATAATGGCCTGCTCTAATGATATACAGGTCCGTTTTACAAAATCTTCGAGATGGAGATACAAGCCATTTGCGGCACGTTCCTGTGGAATCATTTTAATGATTTTTTCTTCCAAACCCTGGATGGCAATAAAACCGAGATAGGCATCTTCTCCCTTTATATTCACCACTTCGTCACTGTGGTTCACACAAGGCAAATGTACTCTCGCGCCCGTTTTTTGCAGTTCGTGCACATAAACCCAGCGACTGTAGAAACCGCCATAATTGTTCAATACGGCGACCATAAACTCCATCGGGTAATAGGTTTTGAGGTAAAGACTCTGGTAACTTTCGACCGCAAAGGAAGCCGAATGTGCTTTAGAAAAACTGTAACCAGCAAAAGATGAAATTTGTCGCCACACTTCGGTAATGAGTTCTTCTGCGTGCCCTTGTTTTCTGGCTGAAGCAAAAAATTTATTCACCAGTTCGTCAAAAGCCAGTTTTGACCGGTATTTTCCGCTCATGGCTTTGCGGAGAACATCAGCATCGGCGAGGTCCAAACCTGCAAAATAATGGCATACCTTAATCACATCTTCCTGATAAACCATGACCCCGTAGGTTTCGCTAAGCCGCTCTTTCATCACCTCGCACAGGTAAACCACTTTTTCAGGGGCGTGATAACGCTCGATATAGGACTTCATCATACCTGAGCTGGCTACCCCTGGCCGGATAATAGAGCTGGCGGCTACCAGGGTAAGATAGTTGTCACACTTGAGTTTTTTGAGCAACTGCCTCATGGCCGGCGATTCGATGTAAAAACAACCGATCGGCTGTCCTTCTTTCAAAATACTATTTAATTTTCGATCTTCTTTAAAGGTCTTAAAGTCGTGGATATCAATATCTGCACCCTTATTTTTTTTAATGAGCTGGACAGCCTCGCGGATATGCCCAATGCCCCGCTGACTTAAAATATCAAATTTTTCATAACCTATGGCTTCTGCTTCATACATATCCCATTGCACGGTTGGAAAACCTTTTGGTGGCATATCCAATGCGGTGTAATAAGTAATCGGCTCTTCTGAAATCAAAATTCCTCCGGCATGGATGGAGCGCTGATTAGGCATATTTTTCATGTAGGCATGCACAGCCAATAACTTTTGATAAGTCGCATCCCGTAAATTTTCACGTTCTTTGGCAGGGTCGGTAAAACTATCGATCTCGCCCTTTGCCAATCCTAAAACCTTACCAATTTCCCTGATAATTGCGCGGTCTTTGAAAGTGCTCATGGTGCCTAAAAAAGCAACGTGCCATTTGGGATAGCGACTAAAAACATATTTTTGTATGATTTCTCTTTCATCCCACGAAAAATCAATATCAAAATCTGGTGGACTCGTTCTTTTTTCATGTAAGAACCTTTCAAAATACAGATCGAGATCAATCGGATCTACATCGGTAATCCGCAAACAATAAGCTACAATGCTGTTGGCCCCCGAACCGCGTCCCACGTGATAAAAACCACAGGTATTCATGGCATAATCTATAATATCATAGGTAATGAGGAAATAAGCACAGAAATTTTTGAGTTCAATAATCCGTAGTTCTTTTTGCAAGCGGGCAACGGCTTCGGGATTATTTTCTCCGTAGCGATACTTCAGGCCGCTTTCGGCCAGCTGATACAGCATTTGCTTATCACCTTCTAAAGTGCCTGTATAGTAAAACTTATTTTTAGATGAAGGTACAGGGGTATTTTCAAAATATATGCTCAGATCGCAATTATCCAATAATTGCTGCGTGTTTTGAACAATGAAGGGATATTCCGCAAACTGCTGTGTAAGCTCTTCCTCCGGAATCAGGATATCATCCGGATCACATTTATCTTTATCGGCTACCTTGCTCAAAAGGGTATTCTGTTCTATTGCCCTTAAATATTCGTGCAGGCGATAAGTAATTTTATCGTTTACAGTAACAGGATGCCAAACCAAGAGCTTTTCCTTTTGGGTTAAAAGCGGATGTTTATATAAATGATTGAGCTGTTTGGAATGGATACCTATGTATTCATTTGCGCTTAATGCCGGGTTAAACGATTTCTGGAACGGGTAAACGATGTATACGTTTTCCATTTGGGGAGGAACTTCAGGTAAGGAAATGTTGTAAATATTGTGATGGCTTAAAAACTCGTTCAGCTCGCGCATTCCTTCTTTATTGCGGGCAATACCTACATACAACAATTGGTTATCTTTTCTGAACTCGATGCCGGCCACAGGTTTAATCCGGTAGGGAATATTGCCTTTATGTATATCATCCGCCTCTTTGGCAACGCCTTGTTTGTAACATTCACGGATAAACTCTACCGCTCCGGTTGAGTTATTGATATCAGTAAGTACCATCTGGTGAATACCCAAACGCCTCGCCTGAGCAATCAGTTGTTCAATACTGAGGGTACCATATTTGAGGCTATACGAAGAATGAACATTCAAAAACATAATTATTCATAAGATTTGCTACCGGTTGTTCCTCTTTCACTGATAAAACTTCTGATTTTTGAGCGTTTACCGCCTTCGGCATCTTTTTCTGCTTCTCCTGTATCTTCGATCAATATTTTCTTTTTTCGCGGGTTGTATTTAATCACCTTTCCTTTTTCATCGCGTAGCGGCTGGGTAACAATACAGGCTTTTACCACCGCTTCTGCGCCAAAGCTATTCCGTACCTTATCCATGGCCTGACAAAGACTATATTCTTCTTCAGCAATATTATACAGACCAATCTGTTCATAGCCACTTACCAGATGTGAAAATTTTACACCTACCAGGCGCAACAGCATCCGTTTCGAATATACTTTTTCGAACAGGCGATGTGCTTTGCTGATCAGAAATGAATCGAGCGAAGTATAAGGAATCCGTTCCTGCTGGGTAACCGTTTCGAAATTGGTGTAACGAACAGTTACGGTAATACAGGCGGTTAGTTTTTTTTGATTACGTAACTGAAAGGTTAAACCACTAACCATCCCGGTTAAAATGGCCTTTAATTTTGCCATGTCCATGGTATCGCTTTCGAAGGTAGCCTGTGTACCAATTGATTTTCTTTCCCGGTAAGGTACCACGGGCGAAAGATCGATCCCATTTGCTTTTTGCCATAAACTTAAACCATGCTGCCCTAAAATTTTAAACATCAGCTGTTGTGGGATCTGTGTAAGCGTTAGGATATTCCGAACCCCCATTTCGCTTAACTTTTTATAGGTAGCATGTCCAATGCCCGGAATTTTATGGATGGCCAAAGGATCGAGAAAGGGCCTTAACTCACGAAAGGTAACCTGCTTTTCACCATCAGGCTTAGATTCGTTGGTAGCTATTTTCGCTACCGTTTTGTTAACCGATAAACCGAAGGAAATGGGTAATTTCATTTCTCTGATAATGGTTTGCCTGAGTTCTGATGCGAACTTCATACAGCCAAAAAAGCGATCCATACCCGTCATATCGATATAATGTTCGTCAATACTGGCTTTTTCGAAAAGCGGAACCTTATCGGCAATAATCTCAGTAATCTCATGCGATGCCCTGGAATATTCTTCCATATCGCCCTTTAAAAATATAGCCTGGGGGCATAGTAATTTTGCCGTCCTGCCGGGCATTGCAGAATGTATACCATACTGTCGTGCTTCGTAACTACAGGAAGCCACCACACCTCTATCGCTTCCGCCACCAATAATTACCGGTTTACCCAATAATTTTGGGTTTTTTCTGGTTTCTACAGATACAAAAAATGCATCCTGATCCATATGAATAATCTGCCTGTCTTTACCCATTCTTTTATAACAAGGATGATTGAAACCAAAAATACTAATATTTTTAGTTTATATACAAGAATTAGAGATGTTAGTTGTAATTTATACTAATTATTTTAGTTTTTTTCACTTCAGTTGTGGCGTAATGTAGAATAACCCATTTTTTTAACCATACCTTAATCAGTTTGAAGGATTGAGATTGATGCATACGAACAATCACGAAAGAGGGTTTTGTTCGGTGACTGACCAATCTTTAGTCATAGCGCCGTTTATTCGTAATTCGCTATGGTTTAAACACTTCAATACAGAAAGGTAAACATCGGCTAGGGTAGTCTATGCAAAATAGATGCTGATGCAAAACAGCTATAAGAGATCAGAATTCTTCATTGCATTCAGAACGACAGAAAGTGGTGATTCTATAATCCAAAAAAAAATGCCCCCGATTTTCATCGGAGGCAAATACTAAAGATTAAAGTATATGCTAAATCTTCAACCTTGTTTACTGTTTTACAATTTTGAATTCCGTTCTTCTGTTTAACTGATGCTCTTCTTCACTACACACTACCCCGTTACTGCATTTATTTAACAACTGCGTTTCGCCATAACCTTTAGCGGTAATGCGGTTTTTACTGATACCCCTCGAAATGATGTATTCGACAGCGGATTCGGCTCTTTTTTGTGAAAGATTCAGGTTGTAAGCATCCTTTCCACGGCTATCGGTATGCGACCCTAGTTCGATCCAGATGGTCGGATTATCGGTCATGATTTTGACCAGTTTATCTAATTCTACAGCAGCATCCGGGCGGATATTCCATTTGTCGAAATCGTAATAAATATTTTCGAGTTTAATGGCCTTGTTGATTACAATTCCTTCTAAATATAGGTTTTGGGTGAGTACACCCGAGGTTGTTAAACCAATGGTTGCCAGATTTTCTACATCAGACCTGTAGTTTGTTTTTTCCGCCGAAACGTTGTATTCAGATTCTTTTGATAAATTAAACTGATATGCTCCATTTTCATCAGTTTCAGTTTTTAAAGTACCACCATTAACCTTTGCCAGCGTTACCAATGCACCTGCTATAGGCTGATTGCTGTCTTTATCAAACACCCTACCTACTAATTTGAAAGCCAGTATCATTTTCTGATCAATGGCGTAAATATCATCGCTACCCAAACCACCGTCGCGGTTAGAAGCAAGATAAATGGTACCGCCTTTTTTATTTAAATTGAAGCTAAAATCGTCTTGTGGGGAATTAAAGGGGTAACCCATATTTTCAATCTGACCGATCTTATTAGCTTCTCTTAAAGCCTGATATACATCTAATCCTCCCATACCTACTCTGCCATCGCTGGAAAAGTAAAAGTTGTCCTTTTCATCAAAAAACGGACTACGCTCATTGCCTTCGGTATTTACTTCTTTCAGATTGATAGGTTTACCCCACTCACCGGCGTCTGTTTTCAGGCAAACATAGATATCTGTACCACCTAAGCCTCCTGGCATATTAGAGGCGAAATAAAGGCTGTTTCCATCTGTAGTAACGAAAGGATCGCCAACAGAATAAGCGTTTACATTATTATAAGCAAATGAAACCGGCTCGCCCCAAACGCCATCGGCCCCTCTTGTACAGCTAAAAATTTCTACATTAACAGTTGTTGGTTGTTTTTTCAAGCGTTCCAGCTCATCGGTAATACGGGTTAAGGTAAAATACATGGTTTTGCCATCGGCCGTAAAGCTTGCAGAGCCAACGTGATACCTGGTGCCTGTTTTAATGGGAAACAATTGCAGGCTATCTTTTGGTGATGGCTTGAAGTATAGTTTCAGATATCCGTTGCCCGTCCAACCGTATACTTTTTTATCGGGTTCTTTTGATCCGTCGAATTTTAAAAAAGGTCTGTTTTCTGAAACGTTTAGTTTGCTGTCTGACCTATCTGAGGTAAACGTCACTCCTCCTTCGTATGGAACAGCACCCCAATCTGATTGCGGACTATTTAACGTTTTTTGATTGATGAGTTCAATTTTCTTCGGGTTTTTGATCCATTTCAAAGCCGAATCGCAAGAAGCAATCCAAATGGCCTGCTGCTTTTCTGATACATTCTTCTTTTTATCAATGTAATTTAAGTACTGATTTTTTGCTTCACTGTACTTTGAGTTCTGTTGCAAAGCTTTAGCATAGCCTAAAATATTCTCTGTGCTACTGCCATTCATTTTAGTAGCAATGGCATACCAGCTTTCTGCCTGTTTATAATTATAAACAAGTGCATAAGCATTTGCTAAACGCTCTGCGGTATGTAAAGTCTCTTTCTTTTTATAGGCTTGCTCGTATAAGTCTATTGCCTTGCTGTAATTAAACAATTCGTATTCCTTATCAGCCTCTTTTAGTACATACTGTGCATTTGCCGAAAAAATGAGTCCACATAAACAATATGCAGACAGGCAAATTATCATTAAAATTTTCTTCATTGCGTTGTTTGGATAGTTGGCTCAAAAATACGAAATATAGTTAACTAAAACATCGTTAGCGTTGCCAATATTGTATTTTGTTTATAAATGAATAAGCGATGAAAATCTAATGAGTTTCGCCACTTTACCCCTGTAGCGGGCCAATTGAAAACTCTTAACTTCAGCAAATCTGCCGCCGTTCAGAAAAAAAATTTGTATGGCTATCGCATTAAAAAAAACCTGTCAAAAAAAGTATTCGCTCTTCAAAAAGTTAAAAATTGTAATGCAGAATTGATCCTGATGAGAACGCAAACTGATCTGGCGCCGGATTACACTTATCAGAATGGTAACAGATCAAGTGTTAACATTTTAATATGGTGTTAAATAAATATAACCTATCGTCATTTATTTCCAAATCGAAACTGTGAAAATAAAGTTGTATACGTGATGCATTAGTTATTGTTGTTTATTTGGGATGACAATTTGAGTTTATCGAATTAAATAAAACTTTGCCCTTTTGAAAATGTTCCTTAATTAAGGACATCATCATTATGAAAACTAAAGACAAAAAAAACGCAGCTAAAAAAGTGCACCAAGAGAAGGAAAGCCAGGAAGAAAAGGGAAGTTCAAAAGGAAAAGCCTCTTTTGATCAAAACGGAGCGGGTGCTTCAGATAAATTTGGCCAGGCTGGCTCGTCCCCAAATGAATCTGGAGAAAGTGGACCTGGCACTATAAATAAAAACGAAAAAGCGTAGAAAAGATAAAAAGAGTATTACACTCTTTTTATCTTTCGTAGATACTCATCTTTTCAGCCAGTTCTATAATACTTTTTATTTTGAGCTTTTGAAAAAGTCTCAGTTTATATGTACTTACGGTACCCATTTGAAGATTTAACTGATTGGAAATTTCCAATACACCGATACCTTTTGTCAATAGCTCTGCTACTTCAAGTTCTCTTCCAGAAAGTTTGGTAAAAGGATTATCTGCATCATTGCCCAAAATACTGTTGAACATATTTTCTTTAACGTTTCTGCTCGAATAGCGGCTGCCGGCAAGAATTGTAGTTATAGCAGTTACAATTTCTGATTCTTCGGCATTTTTGGTTAAGTAACCGGAAGCACCAGATTTTAGATAAGGTACGGCGTAGATATTTTCATTTAAAGAAGAAAATACAAGAATTTTGGCATTGGGCTGAACCAATTTAATCTGATCGATTACCTTAAGGTTGTTACCTCCCGGCAAGTTTACATCAATGATAATTAAACTCGGTGATTTTTCTACCTCCACAAGTGCTTGCTCTAAAGTGGATGCATGAATGATTTCAACACCCGGCCAAAAGTCTGATATTAAACCTTTTAAACCACGTCGAATGATCTCGTGATCATCAGCAATGAGCACTGTAAAAGTGCTTACAGTATTTTTTGTTTTCATTATATTAAGGATATTATGCAAGTTAATAAAAAGTTACTTTTTCTACGCAATTGTAGTTAATTTTTCGCTAAAAAGTGTAAATATTATTATACACAAAATAAAAATTCTGTTAAAACACCCTCGGCGTTGCCAATCTTATATTTTGTTTTATAAACGAATAAGCGATAGAAATCTCGTGCGTACCGCCGCTGTAGCCCTGTAACGGGCCGATTGAAAAATCATAGCCATAACCGATACGCAGCCTTTCGGATGGGAAAATCTGTATGGCGGCTACGGCAGAATTACGCGGCGTTAGATCGCGCTGCAGATAGCTTTTATCATACAATTTTATTCCGGTTCGGTACGAACCACCCACCCAGATAAAATCTTTGATCATTAAAAAGGCATTCAGATCCAAACTCGTTGGTCCCCCACGGTCGTCTTTCAACAGAAAAGAGGGCTTCACCTGAAAATCTTCAGAAAGCGGGAACAATGCCCCAGCGGTAAGGTAGTAATGCGGCTTGGGCTGTGGAATAAATGCATAACGGTCGATATTGATATAGGTGGCAATCAGGTTATCGGCCGAGAAACCAGCATAATAATTATCGTTGGCAAAATATATCCCAGCCCTGGCATCGGGAACGATGGTACTCTGCATGCCTACTGGCTGGTTCGGTTCGGGGTTGTTCGGATTGAGCAGCGAGCCATCTATGCCCAGCTGTACCATCCCCACACCTAGCCCCAGTGCCAACCTCGAACTCCCGTCATCATTCATCCTGATCCGGTAAGCATAGTTGCCGTAAATGCTCAGGTTCGTCTGCGCACCCAGTTTATCGCTTGCCACCTGAAGGGCTAAGCCTACATTGCCGCTGTTGGCAATGGCATCAACGGCCAGCGACATGCTTCTCGGCGCACCGGTAATGCCTGTCCACTGGCTCCGGTAAAAGCTATGTACGTTCAGTACTTCTTTATAACCGGCATAAGCGGGATTGATGTATATTCCGTTGAACATGTATTGGCTATACTGTGCATCCTGCTGGGCGGATGCCGAATGGCTAAGCAATAAAAATGAACCTGCCAGTAATACGATTAGTTTCTTCAACATACCTTTCTTCACCATTAATTTTTAAATGCCCTGATTAGGGTAATATAACCTTTAAATACTTTCCATTCATTACTTCCACCCTTTCTGGCGCGTAATAAGTAATAATACGTTCCCTCATTTAAACCTTCACCCGTCCAGTTATTCTGGTAACCTTTAGCACGGAACACCTCATTACCCCATCTGTTTACAATGGTAATGTCGTTCTCTGCAAACTGGGCGAGGCCATTAATCTCGAACGTGTCATTTATGCCATCACCATTTGGTGTAAACAGGTTTGGAATCAATAAATCGCTACCTGTGATAACAGCTGCATCCGCCTTTACCATGTTATTATTGGATACCGGATCTGGCTGATCTGCTTTTACAGTTGCAGTATTATTTAATGCCCCCGAAGCCAAGGTTCTCGACTTAAAGGTTAGTGTTGCGCTCTGATTTAAATCTAAGCCTTCAATCAACCACACTAAATCTCTGCTGGTAGTTGTATAACTTGTTGTACCTATGGTAACCGTAATTTCTTTAGGAGCATCAATAATGGTGGAAAGGTTATCTGTAACGATAATTCCTGTTGCCCTATTTTGTCCTTTATTGGTTACCGTAATTTTGTAGGTTACATCATCACCGGTTTTAATATCGGTTTTGGTTAGCAACTCTTTTGTAACAACTAAATCAGCTGATTTATCTACACTGATAAGTGCCTCTGGCATAATCGTTGTTCCTGTTGGACTCGTCATTACGGCCACATTTTTTATCGTATTGTAGCTGTTTACATCAGGTGCAACTTTCACATCAAAAGTAAATACTGTACTTGAGTTGGCCTGCATGTTAATCTTCCATTTCAAAGTATTGCCTGTAACGGTGCCATAACCTGAAACTGAATTCGGAATATAGGTTAAGCCTGCAGGCAGTTCGTCAGTGATGGTTACCCCATTTAGTGCTGAGCCACCTGTGTTTTTAACCTGAAGCGAATAAGTTAAAATTTCGTTGGCCTGTGCCTTGCCGTCTTTATTGCCCTTATTATCATTAACTGATTTACTACCTTCTAACATTCCTTCAGTTGGAATGGATACAGATGGATTTAATGGAGTTAAAATATTTGCAGGATCAGTTACAGTGGCGGTATTATTAATACTTAAGACACCTGAAGGAATAACAGCATTAACCGTTACTTTAAAGCTAACCTTTACCTGGCCGTTAGCCGGAATAGTTAAATTATTCCAATTTAATGTATTGCCCGCCAGTACTCCGCCTTGGTCGGCACTTGCATTGAGATAAGTGGTATTAACCGGAATTGCATCAATAATCTTTACCCCTTTCCTAGCTGTATTTCCATTATTGTTAACCGTTATACTATAGGTTAAAATCTCATTTGACTCGGCCTTTCCATTGTTATTGGCATCGGCAACTGTTTTGGAACTTACAATTTTAGGCAGTTCCAGAACGGTCGGATAGTCATTATCTTCCTCAGTACCGGAAATATCAGAAACTAAGGTTCCGCCCGGCGTTTTAGCCGTTAGTGTCGCCGTGTTTCTTACAGAACTTGCATTTTTCTCTGCCTGTGTAATAGTGTAAACTGCCGTGGCCACTGCAGTTTCATCAGGTGCAATACTTGCTGGTGAGAAAGTAAGCGTTGATGAAATTTTTGGATCAAGCAAATTGAAATTGTTCAAAGTAACATTACCTGTATTTTTTGCTGTAAAAGTATAGGTAATCGAATTACCATCAGCACTTAAAATACCTGTTTTTACCAAAGTAAGACCTGGTGTTTCTTTAATCAGGAAGACAGTCGCATCATCAGGAGCCAAAGTTCTCGGATCGTCTGAAAGTTTATTTAATTTGTTTGAACCTGAATATCTGGCAACCAAACTAGCCTGATTCACAAACCTGCCATTGTCAATTTCTGGTTGCGTTAAAGTATGTCTGGCTATAATCAGAGCAGTTTCGGAAGGTTCCAATTTACTGATCATAGCAGGTTTTATACTTCCCGCGTCAGCGCCCTCATCGGTTACCACAATATCGGTCAACGTTACATTACCAGTATTGGTAACCTGAATGCTGTATTCGATTACTTTAACCACACCTACAGCATTAGCAAATACCTTAGTAAATCTTAATGATGGATTGGCCACGATCTGGCTAAAGGTTGCGTCATCTGGCGCAGGAGTTGACGGATCATCAGATACTTTGGCAATCGTATTTCCTTTAGGGTCTTTTGCGCTTGCACTTACCTGATTGCTAAAGCCACCAGCATTTATCTCACTTTGTTTTACCGTATGCTTAGCCGTGATATTTACCGTAGCACCTGGCAATACAGAAGCGATATTTGATGGTGTTAAACTGCCGGCATCTGCATTTGCATCAACCAATGCGATATCGGTTAAAGTCACATTCCCGGTATTTTTGAATGTAATGTTGTAACTGATCACGTCGCCAACCTTAGTTGCACTGTTGTTGGCCGATTTGGTTAAGGTAAAACCAGGCGACAAACTTAATTGTGTTACGGTAGGATTATCATTTGAATAATCAGTTCCCGAAACATCTGTAACAGTATTTCCAGCTGGAGTTTTGGCAGTTACAGAAGCCGTATTCGTAACTAAACCAGCATCTTTATCACTTTGGGTTAAGACATAAACCTGACTATAAGTAAAGTTTGTACCTACCGCCAATACATTAGGGAAAGTTTGATTCAACCCCAACTTGGCATCTGTTAATACAATGCTATTTAATGCTACATCGCCAATATTTGTAACCTTGAAAGAATAAGTGATACTATTGCCATCAGCACTTAAAACACTTGTTTTAACAAGAGCAATCTTTCCTTTTAACAATTGTGTCGTAACAGTTGATTGATTATTGGTATTGTCTGGATCTGTTGATGTAGCAGTTGAATTTAATGCTACACTATTTACCAGTCCAGCCCCTGTATAAGTTGCAGCAACGCGGGCATTAACAATCAGACTAACCTGTTCACCAGCCAGTAAATCAGTGGTAAGTGTGAAGGTTTTTCCTGTTGAACTATAGTTTCCGCCGATTGCACTGTAACTCACATTATCTAATCCTGCCGGTAGATTTTCTATCAGTCCTATAGACTCTCCGCTTAATACTGTAGCAGGTCCGTTGTTTTTGATGGTGATGGTATAGCTGATATTGCCATTGTTTTCAACGCCCGTTACATTGGCAGTTTTACTTACCTGCAGATCAGTGATCCAATTCGGGATATTCACGGTAACAATTGCTGTCGACGTGTTCGCCAAATTCAATTTATCGGTAATTTGATAGGTCAATGTATAAACTCCCGGAAGCGTTCCTGCTGCAACATTTACCTTTCCTGTTGCTGCATCAACATTTATTTTCGGATTCGAAGTTGAAACCTGATTGATTATCACAGTAGCTAGTGTTGCGGTTGAAACATCATTATACTTATCATTAACAAGCATATTATCGACAGCTACACCACCGGTAAAACCATTTGCGGTTCCGGTATCATCTTTAGCCAAAATTGTATTTGTACCAACTGTGATGGTTATTGTAGCGGTCTTAGTCTGACCTGGGTTCAGTTTGTCTTCTATCTGGTAAACCAGTGTATATGTTCCTGCCGGAGTGTTCGGTGCAACATTTACCTTGCCGGTAGTTACATCTAGCGTAACATTTGGATTGGTGGTTGATACCTGTGAAAGGTTTACCTCATTAAGCGTTACAGGGCTTCCGTTGTAGGTATCGTTGTCCAATACATTGGTAACTGCCGTTCCACCCGTAAAGCCATTTGCATTTCCTGAATCGTTGGTGACAACCAATGCAGGCGCACCAACTGTGATAGTTACGTTAGCCGTTTTGGTCTGACCTGGGTTCAGTTTATCTTCTATCTGGTAAACCAGCGTATACGTTCCTGCCGGGGTGTTCGGCGCAACGTTTACCTTGCCGGTAGTTAAATCTAGCGTAACATTAGAGCTGGTGGTCGATACCTGTGAAAGGTTTACCTCATTAAGCGTTACAGGGCTTCCGTTGTAGGTATCGTTGTCCAATACATTGGTCACTGCCGTTCCACCCGTAAAGCCGTTTGCGTTTCCTGAATCGTTGGTAACAACCAAGGCAGGCGCGCCAACTGTGACAGTTACGTTAGCCGTTTTGGTCTGACCTGGGTTCAGTTTGTCTTCTATCTGGTAAACCAGCGTATACGTTCCTGCCGGGGTGTTCGGCGCAAC
>NZ_CAJYOJ010000061.1 GCF_913776295.1 uncultured Pedobacter sp. | reverse complement strand
AAATTTGTTAGGCCGGACTTAAGTAGAACGGGGGCACAGTGCGAAGGCCTTGTTAGACGGAAATGCATTGTGCACAAGTGTCTAACTATCAAATGATAACAAAATAACGTCAATGGTAGGTACGAAGCATCTTTTCTTTAGGCGGAAGATGCTGCGCCATTATGAGGCTAGCAAATTCCTGTAACGCTAAAATCTGCTTTAATAGATCTCTCTCCACTTGTACGGGCAGGCCTGTCCGCACAGGCGGGCATTTCGCTGCACTACAGTCGATGACGTATTTAGTGATTGGAAAAATTAATTTTTAATATGATTCACTTTCTTTGGAAAAACCAGCGAAGCCACAATACTGATCACCAGAATACTTAAAATCACAATTAGAGAATGCTCCGTAGTGAAACCCCATTTCTCCAGATAGGTATGCGCTAACATTTTTACACCGATAAAAGCCAGCAGGAAAGCCAAACCCGTTTTTAGATAATGGAATTTATGAATAATATTGACCAATAAGAAGAACATAGACCGCAAGCCCATGATGGCAAAAATATTAGAAAAAAATACGATATAGGGATCTTTGGTTACCGCAAAAATTGCCGGAATAGAATCAACCGCAAATAAAAGATCAGTAAATTCCACAATCAGCAACACCAAAAACAATGGTGTAACCATCCTTTTATGGTTGATTTTAACAAAGAAATTTTTACCCTCATATTTGGGATGAATGGAAAATATTTTTGAAGCCCATTTTACCACAGGGTGGTTTTCGGGATCAATTTTATCATCTTCTTCTTTGCTGAAAAACATTTTCACCCCGGTAAATACCAAAAAGGCCCCAAAAACATAAAGGATCCAAGCAAATTTCGTAATCAGCGCCGCCCCCACAAAAATGAAGATGAAACGCATAATAATGGCGCCTAATATGCCCCAGAACAATACCCTGTGATAATATTTCTCCTCAACCGCAAATGCCGAGAAGATGAGGACGATTACAAAGATATTATCTACCGAAAGTGCATATTCAATAACATAGCCCGTTAAAAATTCGAGCCCCAGGTTTTGCTTATAAATTGCCAGACTACCTTCGAAATCATTTGGGATTAATTTGATATGGTGCTGGTGCAGGGTTACAATTTCCTGCAGGTGGGCAAAATCTTTTATTCCATGTAGCTGATGTCCCTCAACCATTAGGATAAAATAAAATCCTATGGCCAGGGCTACCATAATCACGCTCATGATCCCGGCTTGTTTTAAGCTCACCACATGCTCTTTCCTGCTAAAAAGACCAAGGTCTAAAGCCAGGATAAGTACAATAAAAAGCAAAAAGCCTAAGCTGAAAAGTAATTCGTTACCCATTATTTTTTACGTTCAGTGGTATACAATACAAGTTGTTCTAAACCAGTTCTGGCTTCGCCCACATCAAAGCTATGCAGAATCGCAAAGGCTTCGTTTTGGTAATCCAGCATTTTCTGGTTTGCGTAGTAAACGCCTTCATGGGTATTTACAAAATCGATGATCTGTTGTATTTTAACCGGATCGTCCTGATGATTTTTCACCAGATTGATTATTTTTTTACGTTCTGCTTTTTCCGCTTTATTTAAGGCATAAATCAATGGCAGGGTTACTTTCTTTTCTTTAATATCAATGCCCAAAGGTTTGCCTACATCATCTGTCCCAAAATCGAAAGTGTCATCTTTAATCTGGAAAGCTATGCCAACTTTTTCACCAAACAGGCGCATTTTTTCAATCGTTTCATCATCAGCACCTGCCGATGCTGCACCCGCAGCACAACACGAAGCAATTAAAGAAGCTGTTTTCTGGCGAATCACATCAAAATATAAATCTTCCGAAATGTCCATTCTCCGTACTTTCTCCACCTGCAGCAACTCGCCCTCACTCATCTGTTTTACCGCTTCTGATACAATCTGTAACAAACGGTGTTCATTATTGTTTACCGAAAGTAATAATCCCTTGGCCAGCAGATAATCGCCAACCAAAACCGCAATCTTATTTTTCCATAAAGCGTTGATAGAGAAAAAGCCACGGCGTTCATAAGCATTATCTACCACATCATCGTGCACCAAAGTGGCCGTATGTAAAAGCTCAACCAAAGCCGCCCCGCGGTGGGTCGATTCGGTAATTCCGCCGCACAGTTTAGCTGCAAAAAACACGAACATCGGCCGCATCTGCTTGCCTTTTTGCTTTACAATATAATGGGTAATCCTATCCAGCAACGGTGCGTCGCTATGCATGGAGTCCTTAAAGGTTTTTTCAAACGCTTTAATATCAGCAGCTATAGGTGTTTTTATCTGTTCGATTCCCGGCATTAAGTCGAAAAATTTTGATTGCAAACTTAAGCTAATTTCCCATAAAAAGGTAATCTGCACGCTTATTATTAAGGATTTGGGAACAAGGGCCGGTAATCTTTAACATCTTCAGTCCTGCTATTGCCCATAGTTCCCACCCCGATGCTTCAGGCGCTGCGCTATTTGGCGCTATCAGGTTTACGCCGAAAGGGCTGTGCCATCCAGGTTCCCCTCATTGCGCACAATAAATCTCAGAAATATTGGCATTATTTAATTTCAAACTTTACATTTAAGCTTTTCTAAGGCTGGCATCAATGAAAAAACGCTACAAAATTATTCTTGGGCTATCTGTACTTGTGGTTGCTACTTATTTATTGGGCCCAAAGCCCAAAAAGCCATTATTTAGTAAAGTATTGACGAAAGTACCCGATCTTGCTGATCTGGACAGCTATGTAACCAGTATCGAATCCATGCACAACATAAAACCCGGTAACGAAGCTGAAATTGTTTGGGCCGATAGCCTTCACCAGCAAACCGAATATGCCGTGGTGTATTTACATGGATTTTCAGCTTCAAAAACAGAAGGTAACCCGGTACATTTAAATTTAGCTAAAGCGTTGCATGCCAACCTATACCTAGCCCGCCTGGCCGATCACGGTATCGATACCCTGGCACCCATGCAATATTTTACGGCCGACCGCCTTTGGGAAACCAGCAAACAGGCTTATGCCATCGGCAAAAAATTAGGCAAAAAAGTAATTCTGTTGGGGACGTCTACCGGTGCCACCGTGGCGTTAAAATTAGCAGCAACTTATCCTGAAATTAACAGTTTGATTTTAATGTCGCCAAACGTGGCCATCAATGATAAAAACGCGTGGCTTTTGAACAATCCCTGGGGCTTACAGATTGCCAGAAGGGTTGTTGGAGGTGATGAACGTAAGGTAGACGACCGCACCGATGAATACAAGAAATACTGGTACACCAATTACAGGCTGGAATCGTTGGTAGAACTGGAAGAATTTATTGAAAGCACTATGTTTAAAAAAACTTTCCAAAAGATAAAGCAACCGGTGTTAATGCTTTATTACTATAAAAATGAAGTCGAGCAGGATCCCGTTGTTCGTGTAGACGCGATGCTGAAAATGTTTAATGAACTGGGTACACCGGCTTACTTAAAAAGAAAAGTAGCGCTACCAAATGTTGGAAACCATGTGATGGGATCGTATATCACTTCGAAAGATTTGCCGGGTGTGGAAAAGGCGATTGTAAGTTTTGTTACGAGTACGCTAAAGGCCCCGCTCAATGAAAACGTCATCTCGACTGAAACGCAGTGAATTGGAGAGATCTACTAGAAAGATTTCTCGACTGCGTTGCACTCCGCTCGAAATGACAACCCATCGCTAGGCAACTTAATCTAAGCTTAAAGGAAATCCTCTATAACCCACAATATTCTTCACAATCATTTCGGCATGCACCCTGGAGTTTTCGATAAACAGTTTGTGGGTATCTAAACCTCCGCAAACTACCCCAGCAAGGTATAAGCCTTTCACGTTGGTTTCCATGGTTTCTTCGTTGTAAGCCGGGCAAAGAGTTTCTGGTAATTCAATGCCAAAATTCCTCAACATCGAAAAATCGGGCTGATAGCCTGTCATCGCAATTACAAAATCATTTGGGATGGTCTTAATCCCTTCCGGCGTTTTAATATCCACTTCACCTTCTCTTATTTCAACCAGTTCTGAATGGAAATGAGCAGTGATTTCTCCCTCTTTAATCCTGTTCTGTATATCGGGGCGAACCCAGTATTTAACATGCGGACCAAGTTCACCACTCCTCACCACCATAGTTACATTTGCACCTTTGCGGTAGGTTTCTAAGGCAGCATCAACCCCAGAGTTATTGGCCCCGACCACCACTACATTCTGGAAGGCATATAAATGCGGATCTTTATAATAATGTGTTACTTTTGGTAAATCCTCTCCAGGAACATTCATCAATAAAGGTACGTCGTAAAAACCTGTGGCAACAATTACATTCTTTGCAGTATAACCTGTTTTAGAAGTCTTGATTTCAAAAACATCAGATTCGTTTTTAATCACCTGTTGCACCCGTTCAAAAAGATTGATCTTTAAATCGAATTTTTCGGCTACACGGCGATAATACTCTACGGCTTCGTTACGATTTGGCTTGGGGCTGATGGTTACAAAAGGCACGCCCCCTATTTCTAACTTTTGCGAAGTAGAAAAGAACGTCATAAATACCGGGTAGTTGAACAAACTGTTCACCAAAGCACCTTTTTCTATAATTACATAGCTTAAATTCGCTTTTTGGGCTTCGATTGCACAAGCCATACCTATCGGGCCAGCACCTATAATTATTATATCGTAATGATTTTGATTTGCCAATTGACTATTTATTAAAATTTTAAGGTTTAAAACAATATAAATGCCGGGGTATTTTAACCTTTTATACCGGCCATATAAGAAATGTAAGGGGCATATGAGCTTATATCTTCTTAAATCACTTCAATGGTTAAAACTTAAAAAGCTTTTTTATATCAATTATACTTTCATTACTTTGCTCGGACAGGCAAAATCCGTTCTTTTTAAGCCTGTATTCTTTATTGCGCCATAACCACCCGCTACGTCAATCACATGTTCTACCCCACGCGATTTCAAAATAGAAGCGGCAATCATCGAGCGGTAACCACCTGCACAGTGAATGTAATAAGTAGCTTTCGGATTGATCTCTCCAGTCCAGTCGTTAATAAAATCCAATGGACGGCTAAGCGTAAATTCCAGATGTTCCGCCTCATATTCACCCGGCTTACGCACATCAAGCGCCGTAATTTCTCCGTTAGAGGCAGCCTCTTCAAAAGCTTCTGCAGAAATCGTTTCAATGGTATCAATTTCTTTTCCGGCATCTGTCCATCTTTCAAACCCACCATCCAAATAACCGATGGTGTTATCATAACCCACGCGGGTTAAACGGGTGATGGTTTCTTCTTCTTTCCCCTGGTCGGTAATCAATAAAATCGGTTGTTGTAAATCGCTAATCAAAGCACCAACCCAAGGCGCAAACTGTCCGTTTAAACCGATATTGATCGCGTTAGGGATAAAACCCTTTGCAAAAACCTGCGGATCGCGGGTATCGAGCATGATGGCACCCGTTTGGTTGGCCAAATCCTCAAATTGTTGCGGCGTTAAGGCATTTAGTCCTTTTTCGTAAACGTCATCAATACTTTCTACTCCGCCTTTATTAATGGCCGCATTTTTAGCAAAATATTGTGGAGGAGGCATAATACCATCCGTAACTTCGGCAATAAATTGTTCTTTGGTTTCAGCCTTTAAAGCATAATTAACCTGTTTTTGATGCCCTAAGGTATCAAAAGTTTCTTTACTCATGCTTTTACCACAGGCCGAACCAGCGCCATGAGCCGGATAAACAATTACATCATCAGCTAAAGGTTTTATTTTTTCATTTAACGAATCGTAAAGCATTCCGGCTAAATCATCTATGGTTAAATTACCTTTTTGTGCCAAATCAGGCCGGCCAACATCACCGATGAACAAAGTATCGCCACTAAAAATGCAATGATCTTTTCCATTTTCGTCGGTCAACAAGTAAGTAGTCGATTCTAAGGTATGCCCTGGTGTGTGTAGCGCGGTTATAGTTAGCTTACCGATTTTAAATTGCTCGCCGTCTTTAGCAACATGCGATTTAAATTCAGTTTTGGCAGTTGGTCCGTAAATAATCTCAGCACCCGATTTTTCGGCTAAATCAACGTGACCAGAAACAAAATCGGCATGAAAATGCGTTTCGAAAATATATTTAATGGTGGCGCCGGCCTTTTCTGCCTTCTTTAAATAGGTTGCAACTTCTCTTAAAGGGTCTATAATGGCAGCTTCGCCATCACTCTCAATGTAATAAGCGGCTTCAGCCAGGCAACCTGTATATATCTGTTCTATTTTCATTCTTTAGATTTGAGTATTGAGATGTTAGAAGTGAGTATCAAGGCATAAGCACAAACAAACCTTACGCCTTAAACCTTTCGCCTTATACCTTTCTCGTAACAAAAATAGGGCTAAATACCGATAACCGAAATGATGCTGCTCATAATTGCAGAAGTTTTACTTACTACAATGCTAACTGCTAACTGAAAATTGTTATTTACTATCGATTTGGGCGTTCCACCAAGCTGCGCAAGGAGCGGGCTTTTCAGGGCTGCGCTGCGCTCCGGTACCGATGAAGGATCGGCACTGAACCCTTACAATCCCTAACGCAAAATCCACCCAGCACTTTACATGTCAAAGAATTAAATCAATAGACGGGATTACAAATCCCAACCAACGTTTATACTTTATCCAGATCCTTAGACAGGCTACCATTGACAGAATGTTCTAGTCCGGTGTCATCTCGACCGGAGCAACGCGCAGTGGAGAGATCTTTGGACTAAGCTATTGAAATCAGATTTAAAAGATTTCTCCCAGTCTGTATGGGCAGGCACTGCAGTCGAAAATGACGATACTTTTAGACCATTCAGCTTCTTTACTATCTGTTGTTCCTATTGATTTTATACAATAACTTATCCCTCAAGATAACAACTCTAGCACATTTCCTTAAATGCTAATCTTTGGTCAATTCGCCTCTTAATGATTCGTCCATCAATTTACGGCTTTCTTCTACCGATAAACCCAAGCCCATCACAAACATCAGTTTGGTTACGGTGGCTTCAAAAGTTAAATCATAACCGCTTACAATCCCCATTTTTAATAATTCCCTGCTGGTTTCGTAGCGGCCTAACTGCACAGAGCCTTTTTTGCATTGAGAAATATCGATAATGATTTTCCCGTTTAAAATGGCCTGCCTCAAACTATCTAAAAACCATCGCGCAGTGGAAGTATTGCCTGAACCAAAAGTTTCTAAAATAACGGCATCAACTTTAGAATCGGTAATAGCCTGAACCGCTTGCGGCGTAATTCCAGGATATAATTTGAGTACACCAATGTTCGAATTAAAATTGGTATGCAATTTTAACTTGCCACCGGTAGCTTTCAAAATATAATTTCTGTGAAACTGTAAATGTACACCAGCTTCTGCAAGTACGGGGTAATTTGGCGATCGGAAAGCCTCAAACTTTTCACTGTTATATTTTATAGAGCGGTTGCCTCTGAATAGTTGTGCATCAAAATAAATACAAACCTCAGGAAAAAGTGCCTTACCGTCTTCTTTTGTTGCTGCAATCTCTAAAGCAGTAATCAGATTTTCTTTCGCATCAGTCCTGATTTCGCCTATTGGAAGTTGCGACCCGGTTAAAACGACTGGTTTATCTAAATTTTCGAGCATAAAACTCAGTGCCGAAGCGGTGAAGGCCATGGTATCTGATCCGTGCAGGATCACAAAGCCATCATACTGATCATATTTGTGGTAAATGAGTTCTGCGAGTGTTTTCCATATTTCGGGATCCATGTTTGAAGAATCCAAAACCGGATTAAAAGAATGTACATCTAAATGATAATCTAAACGGCCCAGTTCCGGAACGTTTTCTTTAATCTGCTCGAAATCAAACGGAACCAACATTCCGTTTGTAGGGTCGTTAACCATACCGATAGTGCCACCAGTATAGATAATAAGTATTTTGGTCATTTGGTTTAGTGAAGGTTGCTCAGCGCAAAGAAACTAAAAATTTGTAAATGATCGGGCGATATTTTGAAATTGGCAACAAATAGTGGTATTATACAAATAAAACTATCAATTTGATAATTAAAAAAGCAAATATTTATATAATTAACAATTACCTATTCTGGAGTAAAGAGATAATCTTGAGGACAGATTTCTCCATTACGCTGCGCTTCAGTCGAAATGACGACCGACCTAAATCCTACACCCCAAAAATCTTTTTTGAATTTTCCGTGGTTACATCGGCGATCTCTTCGATGGAAACGCCATAAATATCAGCGAGTTTTTGCGCAATATAAATCAGGTAACTGCTTTCATTGGGTTTACCGCGGAAAGGAACCGGTGCCAGATAAGGCGAGTCGGTTTCAAGAACCAGATCAGCTAACGGGATACCGGCAAGTACGACATCCAAACCTGCTTTTTTATAAGTAACCACACCTCCAATACCCAGGTAAAAATTTAAGTCAATAGCCTGTTGTGCCTGTGCCAAATTCCCGGTGAAACAATGGAATATACCGCGTAATTTTTCATCTTTTTCACTTTCCAACACTTCAAAAACTTCATCAAAAGCTTCTCTGCAATGGATCACAATGGGCAATCCTAAATCTTTAGCCCAGCTAATCTGTTTACGAAAGGCATCCTGCTGAATAGCTAAAGTGGTTTTATCCCAGTATAGATCAATCCCGATCTCGCCAATGGCATAAATTTTCCTCCCGGCCATACTGTTGTGAATTTCCTCCAGCAGGGTCAGGTAATCTTCCTTTACATCACATGGATGCAAACCAGCCATTGCAAAGCAGTTAGATGGATATTTTGCCACCAGGTCATCAATCATCGAAATTGATTTAACATCAACATTTGGCAGAAACAAACGGCTTACATTGTTTTCAATACAACGCTCCATTAACTGAGCCTGTTTCTCAGCATCCTGCTCGTAATATAAATGGGTATGGGTATCAGTGAAAAGCATTTTTTATATAGTATCAAGTATTTAGAATTAAGTATCAGGATGGACTACCGCTCCTGATACTTTGATCAGGATTTCTATTTCTTTCCGCCCTTACTTTTTTTTGGTGCTTTGGCTGTAGACTCAGGACTTCCGACTTGGGACTGGGGATTATACTCCATCTCCTTTTTCAAAAATTTACCTGTCAAACTGATCGGATTTTGGATCAAACCTTCCGGTGTACCTTCGAATAAAATCCTTCCGCCACCAGCACCGCCTTCTTCACCCAGATCGATCACCCAATCGGCAACTTTAACCACATCTAAATTATGTTCGATCACCAAAATGGTATTTCCTTTATCAACCAGTTCCTGTAGCACACCTAAAAGCACATTAATATCTTCGAAATGGAGACCTGTAGTGGGTTCATCTAAAATGTAGAAAGTTTTTCCGGTATCTTTTTTTGAAAGTTCAGTGGCGAGTTTTACCCGTTGCGCCTCCCCTCCCGATAGCGTAACCGACGATTGCCCTAAAGTGATATACCCCAAACCAACATCTTTTAAGGTTTTGATCTTTCTATAGATAACGGGAATATTTTCAAAAAAAGTACAAGCGTCTTCGATACTCATATCCAATACATCACTGATCGATTTTCCACGGAAACGCACTTCTAAGGTTTCCCTGTTGTATCTTCTTCCGCCACACTCTTCGCAGGGCACCTGCACATCAGGGAGAAAGTTCATTTCGATTACCTTTAAACCCGCGCCCTGACAGGTTTCGCAACGGCCACCCTTTACGTTGAAAGAAAAACGGCCGGGTTTGTAACCACGGATTTTCGCTTCGGGCAATTGAACAAACAAATTCCTGATATCAGAGAAAACCCCGGTATAGGTAGATGGATTTGAGCGTGGCGTTCTGCCAATGGGCGCCTGATCGATCTCAATTACCTTATCGATTTCTTTTAAGCCATTGATCTTTTCGTAAGGCAAAGGTGTTTTCTTGGCTCTGAAGAAATGATGGTTTAAAATGGGATATAAAGTTTCGGTAATTAAACTCGATTTGCCACTGCCCGAAACGCCGGTTACGGCAATAAATTTACCCAAAGGGAAATCGACAGAAACCTTTTTTAAATTATGACCTGTGGCTTTAACTAGTGATAACTTATGCCCATTGCCTTTTCTGCGGACTTTTGGTGTTTCAATACTTCTTTTACCATTCAGGTAATCAGCGGTTAAAGTATCAGATTTCAGGATCTGTGCAGCGGTTCCTTCTGCAACAACGGTTCCACCATGAATACCTGCTCCAGGCCCCACATCAATTACCCAATCGGCCTCCAGAATCATATCCTTATCATGCTCCACCACCAGAACCGTATTTCCGAGATCACGCAGATTTTTCAGGGCATTAATTAACCGCTCATTATCACGCTGGTGCAGACCAATACTAGGCTCATCAAGGATATACATGACGTTCATCAATTGCGAGCCGATCTGTGTGGCCAAACGGATACGTTGCGCCTCACCACCAGATAGTGTACGCGCCGTACGGTCTAAGGTTAAATAGGTTAACCCTACATCAGTTAAAAAACCAATCCTGGCTTTAATTTCCTTTAAAATTTCTTTGGCAATAATGTTCTGACGGTCGGACAGGCGCTCCTCAACTTTTTCGAACCATTGATGAAGGTTATTAATATCCATCGACGAAAGCTCGAAAATGTTTTTGCCATCAACTTTAAAATGCAGGCTCTCTTTTTTCAAACGGGCCCCATGGCATTCCGGACAGGTTTTCAGCTTCCTGAATTCGTCCATATCATCAGCTGCAGATTCGCTTCTTTTTTCGTTCTGCTCTTCGAGCATTTTAATTATTCCATCAAAAGTGATGTTATAATTCTGAACGTTCCATTTATTATACTCTACCTCAACTTTGATCAGGTCAGGTGAACCATTTAAAATGATATTGATGACCTCATCGCTTAACTTTTCGATTGGAGTAGAAAGTGAGAAACTATATTTTTTAGCTAATGCCTTTAGTACCTGGAACATCCAAATGTCGCGGTATTCACCCAACGGGGCCAGGCCACCGTTCAAAATACTCAACTTTGGATTCGGCATAACCGATTCTTTATCCACCACGAAAATATAGCCCAAACCGTCACAACGCTCACAAGCCCCATAAGGCGAATTGAACGAAAAACTATTGGGTTGAGGTTCATCATAAGAGATACCCGTGGTTGGACACATCAAAAACTTACTAAAATGCGCTACATTATTATCTTTATCGCTGATTTTAATGACCCCTTTACCCATTTTCATTGCGGTTTGCAAAGAATCAAGCAGGCGCTTTTTATCTTTTCCATCTACAATTAAACGGTCGATTACCACCTCAATATCGTGGATTTTATACCGATCCACCTGCATTTTAGCCGTAATATCCTTGATCTCCCCATCTACACGCACTTTCACATAACCCTGTTTGCGGATTTGCTCAAAAAGCTCCCGGTAATGTCCTTTTCTACCCTTAACCACCGGCGCAAGGATATTTACCGCCAAACCATCAAATTTATTGAAGATATTCTGGAGGATCTGGTCTTCACTCATGCGTTCCATTTTCTCACCCGTATTGTACGAATACGCATCAGCCACACGTGCATAAAGCAAACGCATAAAATCGTAAATTTCGGTGATGGTACCTACAGTAGAGCGTGGGTTCTTGCTGGTGGTTTTTTGCTCAATGGCAATAACCGGACTTAAACCCGAAACCTTATCTACATCCGGACGCTCCATGCCTCCCATGAACTGGCGGCTATAGGCACTGAAAGTTTCCATGTACCGGCGCTGACCTTCAGCGTAAATGGTATCAAAGGCCAGGGAAGATTTACCGCTGCCACTTAAGCCTGTAATCACCACAAGTTCGTTTCGCGGAAAGCTAACGTCTATATTCTTTAAATTATGTACCCTCGCACCATATACTTCTACATCTTTTTGCTCGCCGAGGTCGACAGATTTATTGCTCATATTTTATTTAAAGTTGGGGCCAAAATCCATGCTTAAAATAGGCCGGATTTTAATCTGCAAAAATGCTAAAAATTTTATCAAAAAGAAAGTTTAAGCCAAGCTGTATTAAGGATTAATTGTCATAATATGTGAACTGTACTTTCACATAACACCATTACTCTTTTCTCAACAATAAACGCTTCTTAACCGGTGATGGTTTTGTGTTTCTTTGAGAAATCATCTGTAAAGATCTCTCGGCTATGCTCGAGACGATTCAACGATAAATGGCACCAAGACCAATATTTGCACCCACATATGGCCGATAAACAAATGAACGATTGAACCAATGACAAATGATCTATCTACCACTCAATCGTCGTGCCGTTCTCCGTAGGGTGGCCGGTACAAACCAAAACCCGGCCCCTTTCCAACTCATCATCGGTAAGCACTTCGTTATAATCCATCCTTACCCCGCCTTTGGTACAATTGGCCACACAGGTACTGCATACACCCCCACGACAGCTGTAAGGTAATTTAATCTTATTTTCAAGTGCAACATCCAGAATTCTTTTTGGCCATGGCACAGCAAGATTGTACGTTTTGCCTTCAAAATTTAAAATAACGGAGTAGGTATTTTTATCGACTATTTTTTCAGAGCTGTCATCTTCATCAACTTCATCCTCTGGCAATACGAAAGTTTCTCTTTTAATCTGTTTAATATCGAAGCCCATCCCCAATAAGGTAATCCGGCATAAATCCATATAGATAATAGGCCCGCAACTGTAAAACAGTGCTTGATCCCGTTCGAAATGTAAATGTTCTCTAACCAGTTTTTCGATATAAAATTTGTTTAGCCTGGCCGTCATTAAGTTTTTGCTGTTGCTAAAAACCCACACTATTTTCAATCTATCAGGATATTTCTCTTGCCATTCAATCAATTCGTCATAAAATAACGTGTCTTCTTTCGATCGATTACTATATATTAAAGTAATCAACGATTTTTTCTCACGCACCAGTGCTGTTTTCAAAATCGAGAATAGCGGTGTAATCCCAACGCCTGCAGCAAAAAGAAAAAGATCTCTTTCCAGATTTTCATCTGGAATGTAACTGAACAATCCCTGTGGTTCCTGTGCCAAAAGAATATCATCTACCGAAGTTTTATGATGCAAAAACCTGGAGATCTCCCCATTTTCTACCCGCTTTACCGTGATGGCCAAAGGCTCATCCACATCAGGCGAACTGTTAAATGAATAGGATCTTCTGATCTCCTGATGTTTACCCTGAAAAACCAACGAAACAAACTGACCAGCAAGATAGTCCGGGTATTTCTGATCCATCTCTTCTAACTGAAATGTAAGGTTATCTCCAGGTTGGCTGATTATTTTATTGATGCGCAGTTTGAACATAATACAAAGAAAGGAAATTATTAGTTTATTAGTCCATTGGTCTAGTTCATTGGTGAATGCAAATCCTAAACTGTTAATTGGTTCATTAGCCATTTGTTCATTGATAACTGCAAACCGCCAAATGGAAACTTTTAGGGTTTAGGGTTTAGGGTTTAGGGTTTAGGGTTTAGGGTTTAGGAAAAACACCGATCAGAGAAACCTGTGTTTTGTATAATAGAAATTTATAATAATGATCAAATATATTTAGATATACATACGCTAAATGACCTTACATTTCTTATATGGTAAAACCATTCCGTGTTAATCCGTGCTGCCGTGGCTAAAAAGCGCATTGGTTCATTTGTCACTTGTTCATTGGTCGGCATGATGCAAAACGAATCGGTGGAATCCAATAATCTGTGAAATCACCTTTAAATAAAAAGCGTCCCGATATTGAAACCGGGACGCCTTACCAAATGCTTGTCTTTATCTTAATGATATTATCCGCCATTATAAGCCAATAATACCCTCGGTTTTTTGTAACCGTAACGTTTCGGGTGTTCCATAATCTGCTTCATGGAAATTACCTTGTAAACGTAGCCACCGGTTTCGCGGTTTAACCTCATTTTGTAGTAATTGTCCTGATTCTGATTATTGATCTGCTTGCGCAAACGCCCATCGCCAACATTGTAGGCCGCAGCCACCAATGTCCAGCTTTCTAAACCCTTATACATTTCTTTAATGTATTTACAGGCTGCAATTGTAGATTTGCGCAGGTTATAACGCTCATCAACATTCCCGTTTACTTTTAATCCATAATTACGGGCAGTACCCGGCATAAACTGCCAGATTCCGGCTGCACCTTTAGGCGAAGTCCCTTCAGTCATTCCAGATTCGACCAAAGCCAAATACTTAAAATCGTTTGGGATACCGTAAGCGGCAAGTATGGGTTCAATAATCGGGAACCATTTTGCTGCTTTTTGATGCAAAAGATTGGTTTGTGTGTTCTTGTAACTGTGTGCGGCCAAAATTTTCTTCATTTTTCTTTCCACCCTTTTATCGCCCAAAGGCAGGGTTTCATCCGCGAAATTTAACTGGGCCATTAAAGAAAGAGGTTTCACAACGTCTTCAACTTTTATGCTATCAGTTTTTGTTATTGTAGAGCTTAATTTTTCTTCCTTAAAAAGACTTTTTTTTGTTAAGGGCATTTGGTAAGTGAACACTTTTGCCAGAATAAATAGTGTTGCCACTACTGAAAATGGTACGATGTGTTTCTTTAACATTCTCCTCCTTTTTTTGGTGAAACTTAATAAAAACGCTGGCAAAGCTAAAAAATAATAAGCACACTATCAAATAGTTACGTAATTAAGTGCAAAAAACAGCCTTTAAACCACTTTAAACGCGGATTTTAAATTTTGATTTTTAAACGATTTTTCCTATTTTAGAGGCTATTTTTTATCTACTTTTTCCGCTCGGATAATTGTTATATTCACCAACTTTTCATAAATTTGCAACCCGCATTTTTAATGCGTTAAAAGCGTATCATGATAAATAAAAACAACAGGAACAGTCGGGATGACAAGTCCAAAACAGGCGGTCGGAAAACAGAAGGCAGAAGCAATTCGGCCGGATCTGACAGAAGAAGGTCAGACGATAAAGACAGCAAATTCAAAAGATCATCCGATCCAAAAGACGGCTTTAAATCCAGAAGTACAGAAGGTAAAGATTTCAAATCAAAATCTTTCGGAAACCAAAAAGATTTCAAACCCAGATCAGGAGGACGTGATTTCAAATCGAAAGATTCGGAACCACAGAGTTTCAAGTTCGGCGATCGTGAGTTCAGGTCTAAAGATTCAAATGCTGAAGATCGCGGTTCCAAATCAAGAGATTACAAACCCAGAACGGGCGACCGTGATTTCAAATCGAGAGACTACAAACCAAGGACAGGAGAAAGAGATTTTAAAACAAGAGAAGGTGGTGCAAGAGATTATAAGCCAAGAACAGGAGAACGTGATTTCAGATCTAAGGATGGAGATTCGCGCGATTTTAAACCGAGAGAAGGCGGCTATAAAGATTACAAGTCAAGGGGCAAATCTGACTTCAAACCAAGTGCAGGAAGTTCAAGAGATGTAAAACCCAGAGAGCCAAGGGAAGGCGATACCCGCCCGTTTAGAAAACGCGAAGAGGCGCAGCCAAGGGATACGGAATTTAACCGCCCGCAACGCACCGTAATTGCCCCTAGCCGTAAAACAAATGAAGATAAAGGCTTAATTCGCCTGAACAGATATATTTCTAATGCAGGCATTTGCTCTCGTCGTAAAGCCGACGAACTGATCATTGCCGGTATTATTACCGTTAATGGCGAAGCTATTACCGAACTGGGACACAAAGTAGACCCGGCAAAAGATTTAGTTCGCTACAATGGAGAGTTATTAAAACGTGAGAAAAAAGTTTACGTGTTATTGAATAAACCAAAAGATTACATTACCACCACCGACGATCCTCAGGAACGCCGTACCGTAATGCAACTGGTTGACAAAGCGAGCCGTGAACGTATTTATCCGGTTGGCCGTTTAGACCGCAATACCACAGGCTTGTTGTTAATGACCAATGATGGCGATTTAGCCGATAAATTATCGCACCCTAAAAACGGTATTACTAAAATTTATAACGTTGAATTGGATAAATCTTTATCACAGGGCGATTTAAACAAAATAGCTTTTGGTTTAGAGCTTGAAGATGGCTTGATTAAGCCCGACAATATTTCTTATGTTGCAGGTGGAACCAAAAAAGAAATCGGTATTCAGATCCATAGTGGAAAAAACAGGATTGTTCGCCGTATTTTTGAACATTTAGGTTATAACGTAGAAAAATTAGATCGTGTGGTTTATGGTAATTTAACCAAGAAAGATTTACCTCGCGGCAGATGGCGTTATCTTGAAGAACATGAATTGATCCAGATTAAACATTTAATTAAATAGCAAAAGGCAGCCGGTTGGCTGCCTTTTTTAGTTTATTGTTTTTTTTAAACAAAGCATATCGGGAATCGCATCAACCTGTTTTGTAAAGAAGAAGGATAAACATTACATCTATACATATCCGATAGCGATAAAATCGCCATTCTCATGCATCCCGATTGCAAATCGGGACGATAAAACACGAAGCATCTTACGTGTTTTCTATGACTCCGTTACCAACTTTCTTTATATTTGTTAAAATCAACATCATCTTTTCATGAAAAAATTTAGTTCATTGCTTACACTCACTATACTATCTACCTTAACATTTGCCCAAAAAAGCAATTATAACCTAATTGTTGGTACTTACACCGCACCCGGAAAAAGTGAAGGGATTTACATCTATAATTTTAATGCTAAAACCGCTGCGACAGCTATCAAAAGTATTACAAAAGGCACTTTAAACCCAAGCTATTTAGCTGTTTCACCAGATCATCAATTTGTTTATGCCGTTAATGAAACCGGGGCAACCAGTACAATTAGCGCATTTAAATATGATGCAGCAAGCGGAAACCTGACTTTTCTGAACAAGGTTGATAGTCATGGTGCAGATCCATGTTACCTAACCGTTGACGACAAAAATGTAATTGTAGCTAATTATAGCGGCGGCAGTTTAGCGGTATTTTCAAGAAAAGCAGATGGTTCTTTAACCGAAGCTTTACAGATCATTAAACATACAGGTAAAAGCATTGATCCGAAGGGCAGGCAGGAAAGTGCCCATGTACACATGGTTAAATTTACACCAGATCATCGATACCTGATCGTGAATGATCTTGGTGAAGATCAGACTTACATTTACAGTTATACCCCAACTGCAAAAGAAAAACTGTTGACCGTAAAATCGGTTCTTAAAACCAATGCCGGCACAGGCCCGCGGCACATTACTTTTAGCCCAAATGGGAAATTTGCCTATCTGGCACATGAATTTAACGGCAGCATAACTGTTTTCGCTTACGCAAATGGAAATTTAACCAAAATCCAGGAAATTGGCACTACCCCAAAAGATTTTACCGGAAAAATTGATGGGGCGGACATCCACGTTTCTGCTGATGGAAAATTTCTTTATGAAACCAACCGGGGAGATGCCAATAGCATTTCTGCCTTTTCAATCCTGCCGGATGGTAAACTAAAATTTATTGAAACCGTAAGCACCTTAGGTAAAGGGCCAAGAAATTTCACCATCGATCCGACCGGAAAATTTCTTTTGATCGGACATCAGTACACCAATAACATTGTTATTTTTGACCGAAATAAAAACACCGGGAAATTAACCGATAGCGGCAAAAGAATCGACGTTGGCGCTCCGGTATGTTTAGCTTTTGATTAAAAAGTCAACTTTATTCATGGAAAATTTCGATTGGACAAAATTTACGCTCAGGATTGCCATAAAAGCTAAACTTGCGGACATCTACCATGCATGGACAAAAGCCGGCGAAATTGAAAAATGGTTTTTAAGTGATGCCTCATTTACCGATGAAAATGAGGTTTTGCTTGATAAAAATCAGCAGGCCCTTAAAGGTGATCGGTACAGATGGGTCTGGTATCTGTATGACGATATCGAAACTGGAAAAATAACAGAAGCGAATGGCAATGACTATTTTCAATTCACCTTTGCCGGAGCATGTTTAGTGGATCTTAAACTCCGTGAAGAGTTTGAATATACGATAGTTGAACTTACCCAAAAAAACATTCCGGCAGATGACCATTCAAAAAGAAATATCCGCCTGGGCTGCCATAACGGCTGGAGTTTTTACCTCATCAACTTAAAATCAGTTTACGAAGGCGGTCTGGATTTAAGGAATAAGGATAACCGCTTTAAACCGATGTTGAATAATTGAAGTGATGGATTTTGCGGTACAGAAACGAGAAATTCACGAAGCAGGATTTTCCGTAATAGATAATATATATACAGATCAGGAAGTTGAAAATATCTTAGAGGCCATTAGCAAGACAGATTCTGCCAAAGAAACCTTTAGAAAATCAGACGATCTTTTTGCGATACGCCAGTTTTTAAAAGAGGTACCTGGTACCATTGATCTTATATTCAATCAAAAACTAAAAGCCATTGTAGGAGTTCTTTTTGGAAAAGATTATTTTGTGGTTAAATCAATCTACTTTGACAAACCCGAAACGTCAAATTGGTTTGTTTCCTACCATCAGGATTTAACCATTTCAGTTGATCAAAAGACTGAAGTAGCAGGCTTTGGTCCTTATACAAAAAAACACAATCAATTTGCTGTACAACCGCCACTTAATATCCTTGAAGGCAATTTTACTATCCGCATCCATCTTGATGATACTACCGAACGGAATGGGGCATTAAAAGTAATCCCCGGTTCTCACAGCAAAGGTATTTACCGACCTCAAACAATTGACTGGAGTATAGAAAATGAAGTAAGCTGTAATGTGGCCAAGGGCAGCATCATGATTATGAAACCTTTGCTTCTTCATAGTTCGAGCAGAACAAGCAATCATAAAAGAAGAAGGGTAATTCATTTAGAGTTTAGCAATCAGATACTACCTAAAGAATTAAGCTGGTCAGAATATCTTGAGTTAGAATAATACTGTGATTAAATATTTCAGAATCTTATAACATGATAAATACTGAACTATAGCTGTAAACGAAACAAAAAAGGCCCCGATTTTCATTGGAGCCTTTAAAATAACATATGATCGCTTATTATGCCGGTTCTGCAACCCTGGCCACATTACGATATGGAAATTCATTAAAAATATGTCTGCGGGCAAAACGACCCGGCGAATCAGCATTAACCAATTTCACGTAGATTGCTTTCGGCACATCGAAATATTCGTAAACACTTCCATCAAAAAACTGGATATTTAAAACCTGTTGTTTGTATTCGAAATCCTGAATATTCGACAGGGTAGTCGTTTGTGTGTAGATTTCGATATGCTGTTCACGTGTTTCTGGCGCAATGCTCACCAGGAAATGATAAGCTTCTATAATCTCTTTACTTCTTGCTTCTGCATCCAACTTCTCTTCTTCCTGCTGAAATTTATCGGGGTGACAATCTTTCATCAATGTACGATACACAGATTTAAGCTCTTTTAATTCAGCATTTTTATCTACGTTCAAAAGCTTTCTGTAGTCAACTATTTTCTTCATTTGGGATAACCTCTTTTATTTTTGTCAAAATGATTCAGGATTTTTTTAATCACCAAACCGTTTCAAGATGCAAAGATACAATTTATAATCATTTGATTTTGAGAAAGTTTAATTTGTTAATATTGCCGACACGAATGATCAGCCAGAGGATTTCCTATGTGATAATTAAGTTTTAAAATACAAGCATGCAGATCAGTACGGATAAGATCTGTAGACATCTCTTTTGGCCATAATTAAAATACAGGGAAGATTCAGGTAATTAATATTTCACCTGCAAAGAGTTTTCAATTACTTCTTTATAATAGCTAACATAAACTGGCAGAATCTTTTTCAGATCAAAATCCTGCGCCCTTTTAAACGCATTTTCTTTAAAACGGTTAAGCGTTTCGTCATCTTTTAAAATTTCAATGGCATGGGCAGCCATCGCCTCAACATCACCGACATTGCTCATGTAACCGCAAAATCCATCCACATTAAGCTCTGGCAAACCACCGGCATTCGTGGTAATAGCAGGCACTTTACAAGCCATTGCTTCTAATGCAGCCAAACCAAAACTTTCAGATTCCGAAGGCATCAGAAAAAGATCCGAAACCGATAAGATTTCTTCTACCGCATCCTGCTTGCCTAAAAACCTTACATTTTCACAAATATTCAAAGATCGGCATAACTGCTCATCGTAAGCACGTTCAGGTCCATCCCCTACCATTAATAATTTCGATGGAATAACAGCCTGTACTTTTTCAAAAATCCTGATCACATCAGCTGTACGCTTCACTTTTCTGAAATTACTGGTATGGATTAAAATGCGTTCATTATTTGGCGCAATTGCTTTTTTAAAATGCCCTTTGGCCTGTAAACTGAACCGCGAAAAATCTATAAAATTCGGTATTACCTTAATTTCTTTTGTAATCTCGAAGTGGTTATAGGTATCTTCTTTTAAATCTTCCGACACGGTAGTTACCCCATCGCTTTGATTAATAGAAAAAGTAACCACAGGTTTGTAGGTTGGATCTTTACCCACTAAAGTAATATCGGTACCATGTAAAGTAGTAACCACGGGGATATGAAGGCCATAACTTGCCAAAATCTGCTTCGCCATAAAAGCAGCAGAGGCGTGTGGAATGGCATAATGAACATGTAGTACATCCAACTGCTCAAACCGTACAACATCTACCAGTTTGCTGGCCAAAGCCGATTCATATGGGGCGTAATCGAAAAGTGGATAATCCCGTACCGATACCTCATGATAGAACAGATTGGAAGAAAAGAAATCGAGCCTGGCAGGCTGGCTGTAAGTAATAAAGTGAACCTGGTGACCTTCATTAGCCAGCGCTTTACCTAGTTCTGTTGCAACTACTCCACTACCACCAAAAGTGGGGTAGCAAACAATTCCTATCTTCATTGTAAATGTATTGTTGTTACCGCAAATGTAGCCGATTTTAATCTATAATGCGTGTCGGTTTATTGCAATAAAAACGGGGGGCTTTATTGGCTTATGCTTTTCGGAAATGTTAATAGTGCCGTTAAAGAAATTATAGGATGATTATCTATCGTTTAAAATAGCTCATGTCTTTATTTTGGAGCGCAGGGCTTTTCGGGCTTATTAAAGCTAGTTCCTGCTTTACGCTATAGCCCTCGTACCTCGGGGCTGTCGCTGCAATCAGGGCTAAAACTTAAGGCGGTAGCAGAGAAAACAGACCTAGTAGCACAAACCCAACAAACCTAAACCCGACCAAACGAATGCTCGCCGTTCTTTCCAACGGCACCAGCAGCGATAGCGGGACAGGATTGCCCCGTAATCTATTGCAACTGCTTCCCAAAAGATTTGCAGCATCCGGATTGTCTTTACAACGAACGTTTTTTCGATCTTAAAATCAGCCTATCTTCAAAGCTATTTCAGATTTCTCATTTCTTCTTTTAGAACCAGGAAAAGTTCATTAGGCCTTTGGGTACCAATAAAATATTCCAGGCCATCGCGATCGGTTAACACCACCGCATCCTTACCGGATGAATAAAAGCGGATGGTACCTTTTGTGTGCAGGTTGTAAACCGGATTATTAAAAAAATAACGGCTATAGGTAGCCTTACGTACATCTACAATACTATTCAGGTCGATTTTAACGCGTTTAGTCGTCCAAAGGCCATCCAGGATGATACTCCCATTATCGACCACAATTTTGTACTGGATCAGGAAAAGCAAAAGCATAGAAACACCTATGATTCCGAAACCCACAACCAGGAACAGGTCTTGCGTATTGTCACGATCGCGCTCGTAAACATAAGCGGCGAAACAGAACGCAGCCATAATCAGTCTGATGAAAATACGAACATAATCACGGCCGATGTATTGTTTTTCGATATAGGCGTATTTGCTTTCCACTTATTTAATTTTGAGTTCGAATATAGCAACTTTTTTTGTTGCCGTAGTTAATTTGTATCGGTTATCCTGCCGCATACCAGCAATCCAGATCATTTCACCGTTCCCATTAACCAGAATCGGCGTAACGCTTTTCAAATGCAAGGGAACTTTCTCATCAATAAAATAATCACTTACCTTTTTAGGTTTACGCATACCCAATGGAATAAATTTATCGCCATTTTGCCAGTTCCGCAGTACTAATGGAAAAATTAATTTGTCTGCATCCACAAAAGCTTTGTTCAGATTCACTTCATATTTTACTTCACTGGTAAACATTAAGGAGATTTCTGCGTTGCCAAATACAATGTTTTCTGTTGTGGAATGGATAAATTGATTAGCTGTAAACAATGCATGCTTTTCTACGATAACCATATCGTTTCTATTAATAATGGCCTGGTGTGTGGTGCTAAAAAAATGTGTACCGCTCAAAGCATTTAAATTGTCTATAATCTCATACACTACATTCTCACCAAAATTAAACGGCTTAAGCAACTCATAAAGCAGTAACTTTTGTGGATTTAATCTGGAAATTTCAGCTAAAGAAATATAAATACCATCATTCCTTTTATCCAGAATCTCCTGAGCAAGTTTCTGCACCTGAATATTCAAAAAAGTTTCTAATTCAGAAAAGCGAGCAATATTTTGGGCGAATGTTTTTTCGAGGTTAGGGTTAATCTCCTGCAAATACGGTACCACCTGCAGCCTGATTTTGTTCCGGGTGTATTTTGTACTTGCATTTGAACTATCTTCAACGAAGTCTATATTATTAGCTTTTACGGTTTCATCAATCTGCTGTCGGTTTAAAAAAAGTAAAGGCCTGATCAGCAAATCACGTTTAGGAAAAATGCCATGCAATCCACTGATGCCTGTGCCACGGGTAAGGTTGATGAGTACCGTTTCTACCGCATCGTTCTGGTGTTGTGCCAGCGCAATGTAATCGTATCCTTCTCTACGCCTGATTTCTTCAAACCAGTTATAACGCAAATCGCGTGCTGCCATCTGGGTAGAAATTTTATTATCAGCCGCATATTTTTTAGTGTCAAAATGCGTTACATAAAAAGGTAACTCAAAATTTCTGGCCAACAAGGCAACAAAACTTTCATCTCGCTGTGCTTCATCGGTACGCAAATTAAAATTACAATGTGCCACACCAACATCAACACCTATTGCTTTAAACAGATGCAACATTAATACCGAATCTTTTCCCCCACTTACCGCCAAAAGAATGCGATTGCCCTGAACAAACAATTTTTGCTGTTCAATAAAATCCTGAAATTGACTAAGGGGTAACATCCATCAAAAATATTTAATTTTAACTGGTATTCCGAACGTTCGGAACAAAAAACTAACTTTGTAGTGTGCAAAAACTATTTGTCTTTTTATTCCTTTTAATCAGTCCGGTCTTTTTATTCGGCCAGCAAACTGCTTCGAAAATTAAAATTGTTTCTTATCAGCATATCTCTGGCGATATAAAAAAGAAAGCAACCTATCTCAATTTCGTAGTTTTTCAACAAGATAATGCGACACTTGCTTGCGATAGTGCTGTTTTTTATAGCGAGCGTAACTATTTCGAAGCTTTTAAAAACGTTCATATCAACCAGCTTACCACCGATATCTATTCCGATCAGCTAGAATATGATGGGAATAAGAAACATGCACATTTAACCGGTAACGTCAGAATGGTTGACCCTACTTCAGTGTTAACCACTAATATTCTGGATTATAACACACTCACCAAAATCGGAACTTATACCAGTGGTGGTAAAATTGTAAATAAGGATGTAACCCTAACCAGTAAAAATGGATATTATTTTAGTCAGAGAAATGTAGCCTATTTTAAATATGATGTGGTGGTGGTTACGCCTCAATCGACCATTAAATCCGATACCATGAGTTACAATACCCAGGATAAATGGACCTATTTTTACGGACCAACCAATATTAAGGGCAAAGATGATAACCTGTATACCGAAAATGGCCAATACAACACTTTAACAGAAGACGCTTTTTTTGGAAAGAAAAATCTTTACACACAAGGTACACGATCTTTAAAAGGTGATAGTTTATATTATTATGGCAAACAAGGTGTGGGTAAGGCGGTTAAAAACATCGTTTTCTCTGATACGAAAGATAAAATGAAAATGTTTGGCGATTTAGGCTACTATTATAAACTGGATCAACGGACTTTGGTTACCCGAAATGCTTATCTGGGAATAGGTACCGACGATTCGGTAATGGTAAAGAATAAAAAAAGGCCCGATAGTTTATGGATGGGTGCAGATACGCTGGAAACAAAAATGGTATTGCAAAAAACCTTAAAATTAGTACCAAAAATTTCGATTAAAGCTGACAACCAGGTTGGAGAAGATGATGAAGACGGAGGCAAGAAAGAAAAAGGAGAACCCAAATATAAACCAGAAGCGGATTTAGGCCAAAAAGAGGATAGGAATAAGCGTAATACCAAAACCGAAAATAAGAAAAAGAACAAAGGCGGTACCGACACTGACCTGCTTAATCTGAAAGATAAAAATATTGATAGCCTGAAGTCTAAAACAGACTCAGTTGGTAAAGGGCTGCCAAAATTTAATTTGGACAGTCTGCAAACAAACAACATTTTAAAAGGAAAAACCGATTCAACTGGTAAAAACCTGCTTAAGTTAAAAAGTGATAGTCTCAAAGAACTTGCTGGCAAAACTAACCCGGCCATAAAGAACTCATCGATAAGCAAAATCGATAGTTTACAAAAAAAGATGATTAAACCCGGCACTAAGGATAGTTTAACTAAGGTTCTTGGAAATTTAAAAGCGGGAGCATTAAAAACCGATACGACCAAATTTAATCCGGCTGATACCGTCCAGACGCGTATTATTAAGGCTTATCATGGTGTAAAGATCTTTAAAACAAATATCCAGGCCAAAACCGACAGCCTGTTTTACACCAGTGCCGATTCTACCCTACGTTGCTACAACAACCCAATCATCTGGTCGGAAGGTTCGCAACAGGTTGGCGACACTATATTTGTTCAGTTTAAGAATAAAAAACTGAATAATTTACAGGCTTTTAGGAACGCATTTCTGGTGAATACGCCAAAAGATTCGTTAAGATTTAACCAGATCAAAGGCAGGTTGATGACGGGGTTCTTTACCAATGGAAAATTCAAAACCTTATATGTGGATGGCAATGCCGAAAGTATTTATTATACCCAGGATGACAGTACAAAGGTATATAAAGAGATGAACCAAACGCTCAGTAGCAGGATAAAGTTCATCTTTAAGGATAAGGAAAATGCGATTGAGGAAATTGTGTACATTAAAGGGATAGAGGGAGCTTTGAATCCTGAAAATACCATCGCCAAAGACCATGTATTAAAAGGTTTTTCTTGGAAACCTACCGAACGTCCGAAGTCAAAGAAAGACGCTATTGGTTCAGCCGGGAAACCTAAAACGAAAGCAAAGGCTAAAACCACTGCGGGCAAAACGGTAAAAAGTGCAAAACCATTACCAACCGCCACAAGCAAACCCTCAATAACGGTACCTGCCGTTAATCCCAAAATTACCTCAGGGAAAGATAGTTTAAAAGTTGATCAGAAATTGCCTCAAACAAAACCAACAGATACGACCAATTTTGGCATTAAACCCATCTTACCGAAAAAAGACTCGATTCAGTCGAAAAAGTCAGTTGGTAAAATGTGATCGTCATTTCGACTGGAGCGCAGCGGAATGCCCGCCTGTTCGGACAGGCCTGCCCGAACAGACGGGGAGAAATCTCTGAATCATGTTACAAGATTTTTCCACTTCGGTCGAAATGACGACCTATCGAAATTTATTAATCTATTTAACGATAACTCAAATTTCCTTCAAAAAATCCAACATCTTTTTTAGCGCAATAGCCCTGTGACTAATTTTATTCTTATGTGCCAAATCCATTTCGGCAAAAGTAATCTCATAACCATCTGGCTGAAAAATCGGATCATACCCGAAACCCTTTGAACCCGACAAAGCTGTTCTGATTGTTCCATCTATTATCCCTTCAAAAATATGGTTTTTACCATCCTGCATCAAAGAAATCACCGTTTTAAACTTCGCTTTTCTATTTGGATTCCCCTCAAGCTTTGCCAAAACCATGTGAATATTATCCAGGCTATCCCTGCTACCGGAATATCGGGCAGAATAAACACCAGGTTCGTTATTTAAGGCTTCTACTTCCAAACCGCTATCATCAGCGAAACAGTCCAAGCTAAAATGTTCAAATACATAGCTGCTTTTTAAAGTTGCATTGCCCTCAAAAGTATCAGCAGTCTCAGGAATATCAACCAAACAACCAATGTCTGCCAGATTCAACACTTCATATTTACCTTCAAGAGCAGCACGTATTTCTTCAGTTTTATGTTGGTTATTGGTGGCAAAAACAATTTTTTTCATTGGTAAAGGTTGAAAGGTAAAAACTGGAATATGGAAAGGTTTAGGTTTATATATTGAGGTAAGTGTCACATCTTCATTCTCGATACTTTATACTAATTACTTAATACTAATTACTTAATACTAATTACTCGATACCGCATAAGCTATTTAATTTTCTGAAGGTGCCCCCACAATATTTTTTTTGCATTTAAATCGCTATCCAAATGATGGAGATGTGGCGCATAGATGATCCTGGTAGTTTCATGAACAATGATTTCATTCTGCCAGGTAAAATTCAATCTCAAATCAGCAAAAGCTACACCAAAAGATAACATAATGGCGGGTTTGAAAAAGCGGTGCAATTCCACAAAATCTGTTCCTTTGTAATTTGAGTAATTTAGGAGCGCAAAATCGGGCGTCCCCAAATCTACAGCTTTTACAATTTTCCGCAACAGCTCCCTACCCTGCTCGGTACTTACTTCATGCTCACTATCATTAACTAAAATGAGTACAGATTTTTTATTCCCGCCTAAAAATTTAAATGTTTTTTCAGGGACAGATTCTGCCACATGGTGCGGAATTTCAGGAGTTTGGGGATAAACTTTATGGGAATTTGTAGGATTAATCTCCGGAATCTGTGCTATTTCTGACTTTAAACCAGGCACTTCCGCGGGGTTAACGGAAGCATTTTCGATAGCAGAAACCGGCTCAGCATTACGTAAGGGCATAATTTCTACGCTTTCATCCTTTAGGATAAAAACTTCGTCGGTAAAAAATAAACGTAAAGCATTCGCATTGTTGGTAACCTGGTTTTCCATTCGTATTTTTGTCCGATAATAATTTCTGTTAAAATTAGTTAAATATCTTATAATAGCCCCGCTAATTGTTACTTTTATCCCTTAAAACTTATAGAGTATTCTGTGTGAAGAAAGCTTACTCCTTATTTTTTTTCTGCTTAATGTATAGCATTTCGTTTGCACAAAACGTTGCTGTGGTAAACGGAAAATCGATAAGTGCTAAAGAATTAATGTGGGCATACAAAAAAAGCCATAATGGAAATGTTAATGTACCGTACGATACTTTACAGGCCTATTTAAACCTTTACATAAATTTTAAGCTGAAGGTTTTAGATGCCCGCGAAATGGGATTGGACAAAAGCGCAGATTACCAGGAAGAAATCAGAACATATGAGGATGCATTGGCGACACATAAAAAAGCTGGAGTTAACTACAAAGACAATGACTTCTTACTGAATGAATATCGGGAAGGTGTTTTAATGTTCAATGTTTCAGAAAAAAAAATATGGAATAAGGTACAGGAAGATGAGCAAGCCGTAAATGAATTTTATGTCCAAAACCAAAAAAATTATAATAAACCTTTAGGCGAAGTAAGAGCGATGGTAATTGCTGATTACCAGCAAAGTTTAGAAGAAAAATGGCTAAAAAGCCTGAAACAGAAATATCAGATCAAAATCAATGAAAACGAGCTGAAGAAACTTGCCAGGTTATAACTGCTCTTATTTTTTGATGATAAATATTAAATTTGAAAATATAATAAATAGAATGAAGAAAGTTTTTTTAGTAGCAATCGCTTTAATTTGCCTGTTTTTAAACAGTTTTGCTCAAAAACACACCGTAGATAAAGTTGCTGCCGTTGTAGGGAATAATATTATCCTGCTATCTGACTTAAACCAGCAATACACTCAATATCTTTATCAGGGAAACCAGCCAAACAATGATATTAAATGTAAGATATTGCAACAAACACTTACACAGAAGTTACTGAAACAACAGGCGGAAATCGATTCTGTAATGGTTGAAGACGGTGCTGTTGATGATGAAGTGAATAAGCGTATGCGTTATAGCATGCAACGTGCCGGTGGACAAGAGCGATTAGAGCAGTTCTTAAACAAATCGGTATTGCAGTATAAAGATGAAATCAGGCCATCAATAAAGGATGAATTGATCGCACATAAAATGCAACAAAAAATCACCGAAAACATTAACGTTACGCCAATGGAAGTGGAAAAATATTTCAAATCGTTGGGCGATAGCCTTCCGGAATTTAATACGGAAGTTGAGGTTGGTGAAATTATTTTAAATCCAAAGTTAACCAGAGCAGAAAAACAAAAATTCCGAGATAAAATTGAAGCACTTCGTTTAAGGGTTAAAAGCGGTGAGGATATGGGGGTTTTAGCCAAAACCTATTCCGAAGATCCGGGCTCTGCTTCAGATGGTGGTGATTACGGTTTTATTGATAGGAACACCATGGTTAAAGAATTTACAGCCTGGGCATTTAAATTAAAAGCCGGAGAAATTTCGCCGGTGTTCGAAACAGATTATGGTTTTCACTTTTTACAGGTTTTAGAGCGCCGGGGTGAGCAGGTACATGTCAGACATATTTTAATCATGCCTAAAACTACACCAGAAAGTTTAACGCGTTTAAAATTACATGCAGATAGTATTTACAACAACCTTATGGCCAAAAAATTAAGCTTTGCAGCCGCAGCAAACCTTTATTCTGATAATAAAGACAGTAAATACAATGGTGGCATGATGATGAATGCCGAGGATGTACAGGCAAGGAGTACCTTTATTCCTGTTGATAAACTGGATCCTTCTGTATTTCTGGTCATCGATAGTATGAAAGTGGGCGGTATTTCTAAACCTGATTTATTTACTGCAGCTGACGGGAAACAAGGCTACCGAATTCTTTATCTAAAATCTAAAATTCCACCTCACAAGGCCAACTTAGCGCAAGATTTCCCAAAAATCAGAGATGCTGCACAAAGTGATAAAATTAATCGTACTTTAAGCGAATGGTTTCAGAAACGTCGTGAAAGTACATACATTAAAATCGACGACGAATTTAATACCTGCGACGAATTAAAAATCTGGACTAAAACCACCACAGCCGCAAAATAACGCCAATGCAGTATAAAAACGAAGTAGAAGCTGTTGATGCACTTCATCAATCTTTCAACAACATTAAAGCCGAGATAAGCAAAATCGTAGTTGGACAGGATGACATCATAAAATCTGTTTTAATTGCCATTTTCAGCAACGGACATTGTTTGTTGGTAGGCGTACCCGGATTGGCTAAAACTTTACTTGTACAAACCGTGGCGTCTGTTCTCGATCTGGATTTCAACAGGATCCAGTTTACACCAGATTTGATGCCAAGCGACATTATCGGTGCAGAAATTTTAGGGGAAGACAGGCACTTTAAATTTATAAAAGGGCCTGTTTTTTCCAATATTATCCTTGCTGACGAAATTAACCGTACCCCTCCAAAAACACAGGCAGCTCTGTTAGAGGCCATGCAGGAAAAATCGGTAACAGCAGCGGGGCAAACACATGCCCTGCCGAAGCCATTTTTCGTTTTGGCAACGCAAAATCCTATTGAGCAGGAAGGAACATATCCACTACCCGAAGCGCAATTAGATCGCTTTATGTTCAATCTCCAATTAAACTATCCTGCTTTTGCAGATGAATTGAACATCGTAAAAAATACCACCAGTAATAAAACCACCCAACTGCAGAAAATTATCCATGCAGACGATATCCAATATTTCCAGAAACTGATCCGTGAGATTCCCGTAACAGACAATGTATTGGAATACGCTGTTAAACTTGTAGCGAAAACCCGTCCGAATACGGAATTTGCTACAGATGCAGTAAATAAATACATTAGCTGGGGTGCAGGTCCACGTGCTTCGCAGTTTTTGGTGCTTGGTGCCAAATGCCATGCAGCCGTAACCGGAAAATACTCACCCGATATTGAGGATGTAAAAGCGGTTGCCGAGCCTATTTTACGCCACCGCATTGTGCGTAATTACCGCGCAGAGGCTGAAGGTTTATCCATCGAAAAAATCATTAAGGATTTATTGTAACATTAGCTAGCTAGCCGGAATTGACAATCCGGATTGTGAATACTTATTTGCAGCTAGTTTAATCTCTCTGATCCTAGCTAGTCGGGATTTGTAATCCCGATTGTGAATATCTATTGAAGCTAATTTAATTTCGCTGATTATTAAGTGGTCGCGGAATGCACAATAATCAGAAATTTTCAGAGCGTTCATGAAAATAATTTGCAATTCGCTGAAAATAAATATCTTTGCATCAAAATTACAGAAATGCTACGTAAATTACATATCCAGCAGTTAAGCTTTAGCCCGTCTTGTGGCATAAAGGGCTTGGGTATTGCTTTAAGTTTCCTTCCCAACCCTTAGTCGGTTTTAAGTTTTCAACACTTTAAAATCCAATTTTAAAATCAATTTATTACACATTTGCTAAGCAATTACCGCTTATCAAAATTAATAATATCCGTTATGGACATTTATACTACTGTAGAAGAAAAATATCTACAGGCCATTGAAGAATTGCACTGGGGCGAACTACCGAGGGCGCTCCAGTATTTTAACGAAGTTATTGTTTTTGACCCTGACTATGCCAGGGCCTATTTTCAGCTGGGCAATTTTTATCAGAACCATTTTAAAGATTATAAAACAGCAGGCTACTATTACAAACGTTGCATCGAATTGGATCCTGATTTCCCCGAAGTATACAAACCCTACTTGAAACTTGTGATCACCCTTAAAATGCATAAACTGGTAAAACAGGTTGCGAATCAGGCTTTACTTGTACCTGGCGTTTGCGAATCGCATATTTACGAATGTTTAGGCTTACATGCAGAGCAGCAACAAAATTTTGCGGCAGCTGCAAACTATTTTAAGAAAGCCGAACTCTTTAATGCCGTTCAGGAAGAGCAAAATACATTACAAGAGCACCAAACCCGCGTTAGAAGCAAAATAAATAGCACTAAAGTGATGGTTTATGATTTACAGGGATAATTGGTATTGCCCCTTATCCTTGCTAAATAACAGGCTGACCTTAAAATACTATTCGCCAAATTACCCTTGTTATTTTAATTTTGTTGTTATCTTTACCGCACTATTACAAAGCATAAATTTTAAATCAAAAATATTCGATATGTCAGCTCACGATTCACATGCACCGGTTCAGCAAACAAAAGGCATTTGGGCATTGCCACTAACGGTATGGATAATTGTTTTAATCCTGCTTGTGGCCTTCACCAGACCAATTTTTCACCATGGAGAAGAAACTTCTTCAAATGAAAAAACTGAAGCACACCACACAGAAGCTCCTGAATCGCATCACTAGGCATTAGAAAGGATCTCATAAAAAGCGCTGCAAACCAGCGCTTTTTTTTACTGGGTGCTATTACACCAACCAGCTAAACTTTTATACCGGCCAGACAGACACCAACAGATAAACTTTGGTTAGTTATCCAATTGCCCCATGATATTAGGGTAATCGGTAATAATTCCGTCAACACCCAAACTTTTGAAATATTTTACCTCCTTTGCTGTATTCACGGTCCAGGGGATAATCTTAATCCCCATATCATGGCAGCGGTCTACCAGGCCCTTACCAACCAATACCGAATAAGGACTATAAATAGTTGGTTTGAAACCTAATTTCTCAATATAATCTTCAAAAGGCTCTTTTTCATCAATTAATAAAGAGGTTTGTATTTTCGGATATTTCTCATGCAGATATTGCAGTGTACGCATATCAAATGATTCGATAATTACTCTTTTTGAAATTTTCTTTGCTTGAATCACATCCATAATCAGTTCTACAAATTCTGCAGGCTCCGGATGAAATTCATTGTCGCCATTTTTAATCGTTTTTGTTTCAATACTGTAAACTGGTTTGGCGAGCCTATGCGCTTTAACATAAGCCTCCACGGCATCTATGGTTTCGGAAAGTAAAGGCTTGTAAGCTTTAAACTTCATTTGTCCGGGGAAGCGACTGTGATTTTTACTGCCCACATCAAACTTTTTAATCTGCTCATAGTCCATTTGATACATATTGAATTTCTTTTGATCTTTCAACGTTATCGCTTTTCCATTGGGCTGTAGCGAAATTTCATTGTTAAAATAAGGTTCCTGCGAAAGAACCACCTGTTTGTCTTTAGAAATTACAGCGTCCATTTCTAAAGTGTTAACGCCTAAATCCATCGCTTTTAACATGCCTTCAATGGTATTTTCGGGCATAATACCACGTGCACCGGCTTTACCCTGTATATCGAATCTTTTCTTTTGGGCCGAAACATTAAAACAAAGTAAAAGGAGGACAGAGAAGATAAGTAAATTTTTATACATGATTTTTAAACGTAAAATAAACAATTTTATTGGCGATATTTTTCTTTCGTAGCGCAGTTACAGTGCTGTTTTTAACGGTTTTCCTGCTTTCTGTTATATCTTTCCGCTGCGCTACAAGGATGCCGCTTCATCCGATGGTTTTCGGATTAGGGCCACGCCTGAGCCAGTCAGCAAACCACGCAAATCCCTGAAAATAAAAAAAGGGCCTCTTTTTTACAGATAGCCCCTCTTTAATTCACATTTTTGGTATTTATCTTTCTGCTGGTACAAAAGCCTGTACAATTAAGTTCCAGCTGGCATCTGCCGCCTTTTCATAAACGAAAACATAATTAAAACTTTCCCGTAAATCGGCCTTGTAATCGATAGTGGCAACACCATAGGTATAAGCCAGATCACTACCAATTGCTTTATCAACACCAGTTGTTTTCAAGTTAATTTTACTGATCATGCTGTTATAAAAAGCAATAATTTTCCCTTTCCCTTCAATGGCTTCGTTACCAGGGAAAAGCAAACGTGCATCGTTGGTTAAAAAACCGCCAAATGCCGCAATTCCATGTGTTTTTAATAATGTATTTAACGTTTTTTCAGTGGTTAAGATAATTTCTTTCCCTGCCTTAATTTCCCTTTCATTCAAAAATCTCGGTGCCACATGATCTTTGGGCTCTACAAACGATGGCGTAACTTTGGCCAAAGGCTTATTGCTTTCCGTTCCCAAATCAATAGCTAGTTTCCATCTGCCATTTTCCGGTTTCCAGATTGATAAGTATTGCCCATATTTTTTTTCTGAAGTACCAATTTCGTAGGGCCCTGTGGTAAAACCTAAATCACCACTGCGCGATACTTTCGCCAGGTTTGGTGTCCATGTAACATCATTCTCTGCATTTGCCTTACCTGCATAAAAAGTTTTAGCATTTATCGGGTTTGGCCTGAACACCAAAGTACTGGTGGTTGAGTAGTCTATATAAGCTTCTTTATCCCCATTTTTGGCAATTGACTTAGCAAAATCCTTTTCAGCATTTATTAAAGATTTGGTTGTTCCATCGCTTTTTTGAGCAAAGGCGCCTAAAGCCAAAAGCGAAGCGATTGCAGTAGAAAATAAGTGTTTCATTATTAATTGATATAATATGTTTTGGCGAATATAAAATTTTCTTTAATGTGTGACCTTAAAAGTAATTAACAATTACACATTAAACCTGCCTAATTTCCTTGAAAATTAATTTGTCCCATTCAATGGGGTACAAGCATTTGATGAACTTAAATGGTTTAGAAATTATCTCGTATACAAACTTACCTCACTTCGAAATCATGGCCTGTCAGCATAAAACCGAGCTCTAATCTCTGCTTTCCGAATTTAAAACTTCCTAAGCCTTACTCCAGGTAGTCCCCTCTTTACCGTCTTTGAGCTGAATGCCCAGTTCCTGCAAACCAATACGGATCCGGTCAGATGTGGCATAATCTTTATTCGCTTTAGCCTCCGTTCTCAGATTGATGACCATCTCCAAAACGCCATTTAAATCGTTACTTCCGGCATCCTCATCTTTGAGGCCTAAAATATCGAATACGAAGTCGTTGATCAATTGTTTTAGTTTCGCTAAAGCTTCAGCAGAAATTTTTCCCTTACCATCGTAAACGGTATTGATTATCCTAACCGCCTCAAATAATTCGGCAACCAAAATCGGGCTGTTAAAGTCGTCGTTCATTGCATTAATGCATTTTTCTTTCAATGCATCAATATCAAAATCGGTCTGTTCAGATACTGGTAATTTATCTAACAAACCAATTGCCGACATTAAACGACGGAAACCTTTCTCAGAGGCATCCAATGCATCGTTAGAGAAATCCAAAGTACTTCGGTAATGCGCCTGTAACATAAAAAACTTCACCGTCATCGGGCTATAGCCTTTTTTTAGCAAAGGGTGGTCTCCCGTAAACAATTCTAAAGGAAGAAAACCATTACCAGCCGATTTAGACATGCGCGTACCGTTTACCGTAAGCATGTTGGTATGCATCCAATAGCGTGCAGGTTGTTTATGACTGCAAGCTTCAGATTGTGCAATTTCATTGGTATGGTGCGTTGCAGCTAAATCCATTCCACCACCATGAATATCAAATTCAGCTCCCAAATATTTAGCGCTCATGGCCGAACATTCGATATGCCAACCCGGAAAACCCATGCCCCATGGCGATTGCCACTGCATCAGGGTTTCTGGCTTTGCCTTTATCCATAAAGCAAAGTCTAACCTTCCGCGTTTCTCATCCTGCCCACCCAGTTCGCGGGTATTGTTCAGCATATCTTCAAGGTTGCGGTTGGTTAAAATCGTATAATTGTATTCCTTGCTATATTTTTCTACATCAAAATATACATTGCCATCCACTTCGTAACCATAACCATTAGCTATAATAATCTTAATCATTTCGATCTGCTCAATAATGTGTCCGGTAGCGGTGGGTTCGATACTTGGTGGCTGTGTATTAAACATGCGCAATACATCATGGAAGCCTATAGTATATTTCTGTACAATCTCCATCGGCTCAAGCTGTTCCAGTTTCGCACGTTTTGCGAACTTATCATCACCTTCATCCCTGTCACCCTCCAAATGGCCGGCATCGGTAATATTACGAACATAACGCACCTTGTAACCAGCATATTTAAGATACCTGAAAATTAAATCGAACGAGATAAATGTGCGACAATTGCCCAGATGCACATCGCTGTAAACAGTAGGCCCGCAAACATACATCCCAACATGGGGAGCATTTAAGGGTTGAAAAAGTTCTTTTTTGCGCGAAAGCGTATTGTAAAGCTGTAAGCCAGTATCCATATTGCAAATGTAAGATTTAGTTAGAAAGTTAAAACCTTTAAAATAGTATTGTTGGGTATATGATTTTTAGCTAACATTTAGCTACCCGGCAGAATGATTAAGATATGTTGTTTTCTTTGCTGGATGGTTAAATTGCTATATTGTGATCTGGAAAGGTGCTGTAGTGCTTATCGGCAACGGAAGTCCCTCTTTCCGCTATAGTCCCGATGGAAAAATCGGGAGCTGCCGCTTCAATAGGGTTTACGTGGCAGGGATTAGCGCTTTTGGGATAGTAAACTTACGAAGCTTATATTTCCCTACCCGAAAAGTGGTTGGCTGGATTCATGGTTTTCATACCTAAAAAATGGCGTCAGATCCTTTTGTAGAAATTGCAGGATTGATTGTTGGTTCTGCTTACCACAATCTAAAAATCGGAAAACAGTTAACAGACCGCATAAAACTTTGCGCAGAGCGGCATCAGGTTAAAAAATTAAAGGTTAGGTACAATATCAAACGAACGGAAAGTCATCAGTTTTACGAACGGATTGGTTTTAAAGCGCATAAATGTCTGATTAAGTTTGAAATAGAACTGAATATTTTCTTAGTGTCAGATAGAAATGTTTGACACCACTATTGACGCCACTATGAAATTAGGCTCTTATACTTCAGTTAACCGATTTATACAATTAACCAGTTAAACTAAACCAGTTAGCGAACTTTATTACAACCCTCAAACATTTCAACATTGCAACAATTCAATCCTATTCGTTAACTTTGCACCATGATTGATTTACCAGTAGTACCTGCTGTGACTGAAGTAAAGCGTAAACCAGATTGGTTACGTGTAAAATTACCCGTTGGTAAAGAATATGCCCAGGTTCGCAGCTTGGTAGACACACACAAGCTCCATACCATCTGCGAAAGTGGCAATTGCCCCAATATGGGCGAATGTTGGGGGGCAGGTACGGCAACATTCATGATTTTAGGGAATATCTGTACCCGCAGTTGTTCGTTCTGTGCTGTTGCAACTGGCCGTCCTTTGGCTGTTGATGTTGATGAGCCTAACCGCATTGCCGATTCGGTAAAATTAATGGGTGTTAAACATTGCGTAATTACTTCGGTAGATCGCGATGACTTAAAAGATGGTGGCTCCATTATCTGGGCAGAAACCTTACAAGCCATCCGTAGAGAAAGTCCAATTACGACATTAGAAACTTTAATTCCCGACTTTAAGGGCCAATGGGATAATTTATACCGCGTTTTGGAAGAACGCCCGGAAGTGGTTTCGCACAATATGGAAACGGTTAGGCGTTTAACAAAACAAGTGCGTATCCAGGCTAAATATGATAGAAGTTTAGAAGCCCTAAAGAGAATTTCGGAATTTGGGTTAAGAACCAAAACCGGCATTATGCTGGGTTTGGGCGAAACAGAAGAAGATATTTTCGAAGCCATGGACGATTTAGTGGCCAATGGTGTGCACATCCTAACCCTGGGCCAGTATTTACAACCAACCCGCAATCACCATCCTGTGGTCGACTGGATCCATCCGGATACCTTTGCCATGTATAAGGAAGCTGGTTTGGCAAAAGGCTTGAAGTATGTAGAGAGTGGCCCGCTGGTGCGTTCATCTTACCATGCCGAAAAACACCTCTTTCCAATTGAAGGGATAGCATAGTCCACTTCCTCAATTACCAATATAAAGTTTTATAATCGTATTCCTGAGCGGAATGTGTTTATAAAACTTTTTTTTGCTTTTGCTGTTGTGTATTGTATCTTAGTAACCATAGTGACTGCATTTAAAAAATTAACCCTAACTGAGCCAGAACTTGTGCTAGCACTGCAATCGAAAGATCCTGCGGTACTAAAAACGCTATACAGTATGTATTCATCAGCACTTTATGGCGTTATTTCACGGATTATTACCCACACCGAGCTTGCTGAAGACGTACTACAAGAAACTTTTGTAAAAATCTGGCAATCTGCTGCACACTATGATCATACCAAAGGACGTTTATTCACGTGGATGATGAACATTGCACGCAATTTATCGATTGACAAATTACGTTCTAAAGATTTTAAGAATTCACTCAAAAACCAAGATATAGAAAATAACGTAAGTTTTGTTGATGAGCAAAACAAGGTTACGTTTAACCCCGATGTTCTTGGTGTTAAGCAACTTGTAAATAACCTTAAACCGGATTTACAAGCAGTTCTTGATTTAGTTTATTACAAGGGTTTCACCCATGTGGAAGCCGCAGAAAAGTTAGATCTGCCATTAGGTACGGTGAAAACCCGGATCCGACTGGCTATTATTGAATTGAGAAGGAGTTTTAATTGAGCGTGGAAAATTTAAAAGCATATATCGAATCTGGAGTACTTGAACTGTATGTTCTGGGTGATTTATCACCGGAAGAAACATCGCGGGTGGAGGAAATAGCATCACAATACCCCGAGGTAAGAGATGAAATAGCCGCCATTGAGCAAGCTATGGAACAATATGCTATGCAAAACGCCGTGCAACCATCTGCAGATATAGAAACCAGATTATTTGAAAAACTGGGATTAAATAAAGTTGAAGAGCAGGTAGATGTTCCATCACAACCAATTTATACAGAAGAAGCCAGAATTGTACGTTTAGATGGGAGTGATGGCAAATTGAGAACCTTACGTTATGCTTTAGTTGCCTGCGTAGCTTTGTTGATAGTAAGTACAGTAGCATTGTTTATCACTTACAATAAGTTGAATGCTGCGCATGATCAGATTGCCAGCTTAAACCTGGATAAACAGAAATTTGCCGGTGTAGTAAGCAAACTTGAATTTGAAAACCAGGGCTTAGGTAATATGGCCGCAATGGCCGATAGCAAAGAATGGGCAACCATCCGTATGGCAGGGCAGGCTTTTAGCCCAAATTCTAAAATGAAGGTTTACTGGAACAAAAAAGATAAAAGTGTATTGATTAATTATGTGGCAATGGATCTTCCAAAAACAGATTCCGAACATGAATATCAGCTATGGGCGATGGTAAATGGTAAACCGGTAAGTTTAGGTGTTTTCGGGAAAGTAGATTCCACCCAAAATGAAGCGCTGGTAAAAATGCAAGCTATCCAGGAGGCACAGGCTTTTGCCGTAACCTTAGAGCCTATGGGCGGAAGCGTTAATCCGACAATGGATAAACTAACCGTTATGGGTGGTGTATAACTGTTGTAATTAAATAATTGATTATAAAATCCCGGCACCGAAAAAATGCCGGGATTTTTATTTAACGATCGTCACCCTGACCTATAGCGCAGAAGAAAGCTACGTAGTAAACCGAGCCTTAAGCTGGCTCACCGAAAGTAATTTATTTCCGGGTTGTAACTGAAGTAAAGATGCTGAACACGTAGTCGCTACAAAACAAGTGAAAATACTACCTTTATTTTTCAAATAAATCTGATAACTAGCTATCGGACAGCATGACGACCTACATATTTCACTGATGCCAAATAGCATATCCGCTAACCAAACATTACGATGATTTCGCTGCATACATTACTCCCTTTTATGCTGCTCAAATACCCACCGCCTCTTGCAAATAAAACGATAGCCTTAACGCATAGATTTGGGTTTCAATCCCTGATCGCCATGGTTCGTGTCTCCACGAACCAAAAATATTTAAGACTTCGCAGCGTACTTCACTTCTTCGTAAGGCTGTACCAATACCCATCCTTCGCCAAAAAACTCCAACTGAAAAGACTCGCCACTTCCCCTACCGATAAAAGAACCAAAAGTTAAATTGGTTTTAATGTTCGGCGTTAGATTTTCCGACCAGGCCACCGTAGCATTCGGATCAGTATACACCGGTTGGTTAGCCGTTACCCTTAATAAAATGGGTTCGCCATGTGTGGTGATGGCAATATAACCGCTGCCAGATAGTTTGACCTGAAATAAACCACCACTCATCATTCCAGCAATGCTTTTTAACATCTTTATTTCATTTTTAATATTCTCTTCTAACGCTAAAACATCATTACCATTTACAAAAACGGCTTCGTTTTGCAGCTTGATGATTTTTACCTTCTTCCCCTCATCTGCCAGATATAATTTGCCGGTTCCTGCGGCATGCATGAGTGAGGTACCTTCGCCAGATATCGCTTTTTTCAATAATCCACCCAAACCTTTACTCAATAGGCCCTCTCTTTTGAAATCGATATTTCCGATGTACGCTACCATTGAACCTGCCTTTGCGAGGATTTTTTGATTTTTCAGATTTACCTCCAGCATGGCCGGCTTCTCCAATTCAAAAAAGTCATTTTCATTTGGATTCTCTGCCGATTCTTGGATCAGTTCGTTCAGCGTGTATTCTCTTTGTGCCATAATAATTTGTTTTCCGTGTTTATGATATCTGCTATTTTATATTCCCGTAAGCTATAAATTATAAATGAGAAGCATAGTAAATTAATATTTTTCACAATGCTGACCAGACTACTGAGATATGAGGGCTCTAATTTCTTTTGATATAGCAGCAGCAAGATGTGATGCAGGAATCACAAATTGTTCCTCCGCTAAATGATCCCCTGCTTTTCCATGAATATAGCAGGCCAAAATAGCAGCATCCGTTGCCGAGTATTGCTGTGCTTTAAAACCTGTAATGATGCCGGTAAGCACATCGCCCATTCCACCTTGTGCCATTGCCGGATTACCTGTAGGATTGATCAGTACCTTACCGGTTGGCAAACAGATAAAAGTGTACTGATTTTTGAGCACGATAACGATTCCTTGTTTCCTGGCTTGTAATCTGGCCGTTTGCACCCTGTCCCACCAGCTATCATGTTCTCCAAATAACCGATCAAATTCTTTCAGATGCGGGGTGATAATGGTATCTGCAACAAGTTTATCCAACAGATCGAACCTTTCACTTAAAATATTCAGCGCATCTGCGTCAATAACCATTGGGTATTTTGCCATAATTAAACTTTCCAATAGTTTTTCAGGATCAGTTTCGGTACCTAAGCCAGGGCCAATAGCAATTGCCTGATATTTTTTAGGGTCTTCTATCCTGGTGTATTCATCCCTGGTCAAAGCCATTACCTCGGGCAATGAAGCATTTAAGGCGGTCAATCCAGCCTGTGGAATACATGCCGTAGTTAACCCTGCTCCGGTATGTAAACAGGCCATAGCAGAAAGTAAGGCTGCGCCCATGGTATAACTATTCCCTGCTATAATTAATGCGTGACCATAAGTACCTTTATGACTGAACAATTTTCGGGGCTGCAAAATCTTTTCGATATCATGCGCTTCCAAGAAATAGAAATCTGCCTCTTGCTTTTGGATAAAAGTTTCGTCCAGGCCAATATCAACCACTTCATATTTTTCAGTTGCCATGGCCGATTCAGGAAAGAAAAAATTAATCTTCGGCCGTTGAAAACAAATGGTTTTATAGGCTTTTATGCCCTTATAATCTTTAGGCAGTTTACCTTCGGCAAAAAAGCCTGTAGGCACGTCAACCGCATATACTTTTTTATTCAGCTTGTTTATGGTCTGCGCAAGCGCTTCAAATTCTCCGCTTAGCGGTTTATTTAAGCCAGAACCTAAAATGGCATCAATAATGATATCGGCCTTTAAACTTTTTAAATCTGAAGCCTGATTGATGATTGTTTTCTTACAGCGCATTTCCTCCATCCGCTGCAGGTTGATCGCGAAATCGCTGCTTTGTTTTTCGCTAAAATTAACCACATAAACTTTTAAATTTTCATACCCGTTAGCAATAAGCAAATGCGCGATAGCCAGTCCGTCGCCTCCATTATTTCCCTTCCCACAAAATATAGCGACGCTCTTGCTGGTATTGAACTCATCTCTTAAAAAGCATTGCACAAAGGCCCTGGCGGCTTTTTCCATCAAATCAATGGATGCAATGGGCTTGTTGGCAATGGTAAACTGATCAGCACTGCGCATTTGTGCAGAAGTAAGCAATGTTCGCATATGACTAAAATAAGAGTATACAGCTATAATGCATAAGATTGAATTTTGTTTGATTTTTGCCTCTGATGATAACAGATTTTAAAACAATTATAGCAATTGCTTTTAATTTTATACCTTTTACCCACCGTTAGCGTTGTCTATCGAATTAAATTAAATCTCAAAATATGAATCAAAAACCATCGAATGCTTTTGTGGCAGCCTCCTGGATTGCACTGGGCACTGGAATGATTGGCTTTATTGTGGGCCTGTGGCGTTCTGACATGCTTCTTAATGAAAAAGGATATTATTTTACCGTATTGATGTTTGGCCTTTTCGCGGTTATCTCTTTGCAGAAAGCTGTTCGCGATAAACTGGAAGGCATCCCGGTAACAGAAATTTATTACGGCATCAGTTGGTTTTCTACATTATTAACCATTACGCTATTGGTAATCGGTTTGTGGAATGCCACTTTGTTACCCAGTGAAAAAGGATTTTACGCTTTTGCCTTTTTGCTTTCTCTTTTCGGCGCGATTGCGGTGCAGAAAAACACAAGGGACAACCAGATTGTGCATAAAAACAAAGATCAGGACAGTTAAATAACTACGTCCAAACTAAAGCAGGTATTATGAAATTACTTCATAAAACCTGCAATTTCTAATAGCAGAGCTAATTGATACCGTTCAAATGCGCATAGCATTGAAGTAAAGCTGATAAATCTCTAATAATTATAATATGGCTGATCAAATCATTATTGGTGTTACCGATTGTAGTAAATATGAAATTTACCGCGACTGGGTGTTATCTTACGATAAAGATGTATCCGTAATTCAACTTGGATATAAGCTGAATAACTTCGACGAGATCAAAAAATGTGATGGTATTGTTTTAACTGGTGGTGAAGATGTGCATCCACGTTTTTATAACCAACCGGAGTATTATCCTTACTGTTATGATGACGATATAGACGAAAAACGCGATGAATTCGAATTTAAGGTATTAACTTATACCGAAGCGCATTCTATTCCTGTTTTAGGTATTTGCAGGGGCATGCAGGTGGGAAATGTATTTTTTGGCGGCACATTAATCCCCGACATTCCAACATGGGGCAAATTCGATCATTCGAAAATGCACGATAAATCAGACCGCTATCATGAGCTTATCGTAAACCCCTCATCGTGGCTAAGCCAGATTGTGAATACCGATAAAGGATTGGTAAACAGCAATCACCACCAAAGTACAGATAAAACTGGAAAAGGACTTGTAGTGAGCGCCATTTCTCCTGATGGGGTTGCCGAGGCCATTGAACGGATTGAACCTAAAGGAAAACCCTTTTTGCTATTTGTACAATGGCATCCGGAGCGATTGAAAGATCAGCAAAGCCCATTTTGCAAAAACGTACATGAGGCCTTTGTTCATGCCATTAAGACTAAGCTTAAGAATGAAAGTAATTAGGTTCGAAATATTGTATTATATCAATATCAACGATTTAAATAAAGTGATTTAAGGAGGTAATGATATGAGAAGTGACAGCGACAACACATTGATAGAAGGCGAAATCGCCGATTACTTGTTAACGGACGAAGGCATATTGATTTCATATAGTAAAAGCATCTTGCGTACCGTTGAGAATATTAAGGCCAATATTGAGCTGGTGCAGAAAATCACCAATAACAAAAAAGTTCCCTTATTAATTTACTTAAAAAATTCTCCCGTACCGGACAAAGAAACCAGAAAATTTTCAGGTGAACAGTTGCCTCAAATTTATAAGGCCATGGCCATGGTTTCAAAACCTGGTTTGGCACAATTGATTGTGAAGATTTTGTTTAAGTTCCAAAATCCGCCTATTCCGATAAAGTCATTCACTGATGAGAAGAAAGCCATGGAATGGTTAAGGCATTTTTTGTAAGTTGAAATGGCTCAATATCTGGTCACACCAAATATTTTGCAGTCAAGTCATCGGCTCCGCTCAGACTTACAAATCACCAGCTGATCAGCCTCCGACTCTGCGCTCTTTGTGCCATTCTCTTTGACCTTTGTGGTTAAATTGCAAAAACAAATCTCTCCGATTAAAATCTTTTTTGATAAATTGCGGATTATACTTATCCGGTCAGTCCGCTGTAAATATTATCATGAAAAAATTATTCCTGATTATCTCCTGCTGTTTTTTCGCAGCTAACATCTCCGCTCAGAACATGGTTACCGAAACTGAAATTGGTGATACTGATAGTGAGATAACACAAACACCCGTTGCCATTATACCTGAGCCTGTATCATTGATAAAAAAGGCTGGTACATTTACTTTGCCTGAAAATGTAATTGTACAGGCGGTTAAAAGTGCAGAATTAAAACAATCCATTGTTTATTTATCTGACCGGATTACTAAGGCTACAGGTAAATTCGTGAGCTCGGTAAGCAATTCAACCCACCCTACCATTAAACTCATTTTAAACACGCAAGAAGATACACAATTAGGCAAGGAAGGCTACAAATTGAACGTTAATCCTACACAGGTTGTCATCACAGCTAATCAGCCGGCAGGTATTTTTTATGGCGTTCAATCGTTACTTCAGCTCTTCCCTGCCGAAATAGAAAGTACAGAGCTGGTAAATGGCATCAAATGGAAAGCACCTTGCGTAGATGTAATAGATTATCCGAAATTAGGCTGGAGAGGTTTAATGTTCGATGTTGCCCGTCATTTTTTTACCAAAGAGGAAGTAAAACAGTTTATTGATGGCATGGTGCGTTATAAATTCAACCTCTTACATTTACACCTTGCAGATGATGAAGGATGGAGGATTGAAATAAAAGGCTTACCAAAATTAACGGAAATCGGCGCCTGGAGCGTTAAAAAAACCGGAACTTTCGGTGATTTTACTCCACCTACGCCGGATGAGCCCCGAACATATGGCGGCTTTTATACTCAGGAAGACATTAAAGAACTCGTTCAGTATGCACAAGAACGTTTTGTAAACATATTACCGGAAATTGATGTTCCAGGGCATAGTTTAGCCATTATTGCCTCCTATCCGGAATTATCCTGCACCCCAGAGGCAGTAAACTATAAAGTCCGTTCAGGAGAGAAAATAATGGATTGGAGCCGTGGTGCGCCACCAACGGCTTTGATTGACAATACACTTTGCCCTGCCAATGAAAAGGTTTATGTATTTTTAGATTCGGTAATTACCCAGGTTGCTAAACTTTTTCCTTTCGAGTACATCCACATGGGTGGCGATGAAGCTCCGCATAATTTTTGGGAAAAGAACGATCAGATTAAAGCTTTAATGCTCCGCGAAGGTTTGAAAACCATGCCACAGGTACAGGCATATTTTGAAAAACGTGTAGAACAGATCGTGATTTCAAAAGGTAAAAAATTTATGGGCTGGGATGAGATTCTTGAGGGAGGCGTTTCCCCAACAGCTGCAGTAATGAGCTGGAGAGGCATGAAATATGGTATCCAGGCCGCTAACGATAAACATAACGTGGTGATGAGTCCGACTGATTTTGCCTATTTAGATTATATGCAGGCTGATGCCATTACGGAGCCGAAAGTGTATGCTTCGCTCAGGTTAAATAAAGCTTACCAGTTTAATCCCGTTCCTGCAGGCGTAAATGCAAATTACATTATTGGTGCACAGGCCAACCTTTGGACAGAGCAGATTTTTACCTTCCGTCAGGTTGAATACATGCTTTATCCACGTGCATTTGCCATTGCCGAATCCATTTGGAGTCCGATTGAAAAGAAAAACTGGACAAATTTTGTGGATCGTACACAACAGCATTTCAAGCGATTGGATTTAGCAGAGATTAAGTATTCACCTGCTATTTACGATCCTATTTTTACCATAAAACGAAGTGCTGATAAACAGCTGATGGTAGAACTAACTACAGAAATAGATGGTTTGGATATCTATTACAGCTTTGACAATTCTACGCCCGATCGCTTTTACCCAAAATACACCGCTGCGTTACAGGTACCTAAAGACGCCAGTATGTTACGCGTAATCACCTATCGCGGCAAACAGCCTATCGGAAGGTTGATCAGTATCCCTGTTGCAGATTTACAGAAAAGGGCAAGATAAAATGGGAAAAGAAATAGAGCGAAAATTTTTGATTCATCAACCAAACTGGGATAACCTGACTAAGCCTGAAGGAAAACTTTTAAGGCAGGGTTATCTGTTAACAGATAAAACCAAAACGATAAGAATAAGGGCAACAGAAAGCCAAGGTTTTTTAACCATAAAAGGTGAAACCATTGGCGCCACACGCTTGGAATATGAATATGAAATCCCTGTTGGTGAAGCCACCGAATTATTGGATAACTTCTCTGTCTCCGAACTTTCGAAAACCCGTTACGAAATTGGGTTTAACGGCAAACTTTGGGAAGTAGATGTATTTGCTGGCGACAACGAGGGTTTGATTGTGGCCGAAATTGAACTGGAAAGTGAAGATGAAACATTCGATCTGCCAGATTGGGTAGGTAAAGAAGTGACTAAAGAGGAAAAATATTATAACTCCAATTTAAGGGTTAGGCCTTTTAAGGATTGGGTTTAAAGTAAAAGACCTCGCAGCATTTAACCTGCTTTTGGAATATTTTCTTGAATGATCTCCTTAATTCACAAAAAAAGAAGTCAAGTTTCAAAAACTTGACTTCTTTAACCTATTAGATTTAATAAACTTATTTTGCTAATGGTGCAGCTGTATTTGGCTTAATTATACCTTTCAATTCTACATCAAATACCAAAGGTGTAAACGGATTGATCGGTCCGCCGCCATTTTCGCCAAAACCCAGCTTTGATGGCAAAATCATTTTAATCTTACCGCCAACTCCAATCATTTGAATACCCTGGATTACGCCTTGCGGCAATTGGCCCAATGGTAAGCCCCGTGGTACATATTGTACGTTTTCGGAGAAAATTCCTGCCTCTTTAGCAATTTTAGCATTTGAAGTATCAAAAACATTTAATGTTCCGTTTGATTTTTTATTGGTAAACTGGCCGGTATAATCCATTAAAACCGTATCAGTTAAAGTCGCTCTTTCTGAGTTGCCAGGGGCATAAATTACATACTGCAAGCCAGAAGGTGCGGTAGTTACCTTTAAGTTGTTTTCTTCAACATACTTAGCTATTTTGGCAGGTTCAACCTTTTTGTTTTTCTCGTTTAATGCTTTGTATTCAGATTCAAAAAAGAGCCTTTTCTTGGCCTCAAAAATAGAGTCAGGATCTTTTCCTTTGTGTAAAACCTTCTCAATTTTAATGGTGAATGATGCGATGTTTGATTTTAAACCTTTCGGTTTCGGCTGACCAGAATATTTCTCCATCGAATCCAGGTTTAATTTAAAAACGGCACTATCGCCTTCACCAAGCAGTTTTAATCCGGAAGCCAAATCGCCTTTAAACATCGATTTGCTAATAGCAAAGAATGCAGGACGTTCATTATCGTAAGTATTTACCATTACCGAATCGGGATTGGTATTAGTTTCTACGGTTTGAACACCATTTAACTTTACATAATCGCCTTCCTGAATTTTTGGCTTACCTTCACTTTGATAAATCTTGTAAGTCATATCTCCCTCACCCTTTTCGAACTTGTTACAGGCAGATAGTCCTAATGCTGCCAAGAAAATAATTATTCCTTTTTTCATTTAATATATTAATTAAAATTCACCTGAAATCCATTTTTGGATCGCAAGCTACTTTATCTGATCATACAAAGATAGGCTATAATAAGTCTTTGAGCATCTTTGTAAGATATTATTTCTTTGTTCAGCGTCATAAAAAAGGCAAAAAAAATCCTGCTTAAATGAATAAGCAGGATTTAAAATATAGTTGAGAAATTACTTTTTAACCGGAGCGGTCGTTCCTGTAGCTGAAGTAGCTGAGGCTGGTTTTCCTTTGATAATATCTTTAATTTCTAAATCGAAAGCAATTGGGCTAAAAGGCATGATACCTACTTGTGGTGCGCCCTGTTCGCCATAACCTAAGTTAGAAGGGATAATCACTTTAATTTTACCACCTTTGCCAATTAATTGTAAAGCTTCAGTAAATCCTGGAATTGTACCACCAACCGGCATTTTTTGCGGGCCGTAAGGTTTACCTGGTTTAAATTCGTTTTCTGCTTTAGCCAGTTTCTCATCACTGGTATCGAAGATTTTGTATTTACCGTCTTTTCCTTTTTTAGTTACCCTACCAGTATATTCAATTAATACAGTATCACCTAAAGCTGGTTTTTCTGCACTTCCCGGATTTTCGATAATATAGTGTAAACCGCTTGCAGTTGTTTTAGTAGCCAGTTTAGTATCTTCTAAGTAAGCTTTTAATTTAGCAGGCTCGGCAGCTTTCTTTTTTTCAGAAGTTGCTTTATAATCAGCCTGGAAAAATTCCTGAGCGCGTTTGTTAAAAGTAGAATCAGCTTCACCAGCTTTTTTCTTAAATACTTTTTCGATTTTTACGGTAAAAGTCCAGTATTTATCATTTTTGAACTGCTCTGGTTTAGGTTGTTTACTATGAAATGCCATAGTATCTAAATTTATTTTAAACGTTGCACTATCGCCTTCTCCAAATAATGTTAAAACGTCGTTCATATCGCCGGCGTACATTTTTTTCTGCGCAGGAAAAAGTGCAGGCGTTTCACTTTCGAAGCTATTTGCTAAAATCGAATCTTTATCATTTTTTTGAATAAAATTCATTTTAACGATATCGCCTTCCTTGATTTTTTCGTTACCTGCCGAGTGATGGATCGTATACAATAAGCCACCAGCTCCTTTTTTTTCTTGTTTACATGCTGCTAAACCTAAAGTGGCTGCCGCTAGAATAATAATTCCCTTTTTCATTTATTAATTTGACTTTTTAAAATTTCTATTGTTTTATTTCTTTGTTTCTAAGCTATCAGTTGTTCTTTGTATTCTGCTAATATCGATTTAAATTCGTTCACTACATCAGCTAAAGGTTTTTCAGATGCACCACCGGCCGCATTTCTATGCCCACCGCCATTAAAGTATTTCTTACAGATTTCATTGGCTGGGAAATCGCCTGTAGACCTTACCGATAATTTAACTTTATCAGTACGTTCTATGATTAAAGCGGCTAAACGGATGCCGTTAATGGACAGCGCATAGTTTACCACGCCTTCCGTATCGCCGGTAATGCTGTGGTATTGCGCCAATTCTTCTTTTGTAACCGAAATAATGGCGGTATTGTAATCTCTTAACACCTCCAGTTTATTAGATAGGCAGTAGCCCAAAAAACGTAATCTGTTTTCGCTGGAGTTATCGTATACCAATTCATGTATTTTCGATTGGTCGGCCCCCAGATCAATCAGATTTGCCGCAATGCGATATACTTCAGCTGTTGCTGATGAGAAGCGGAAAGATCCCGAATCGGTCATGATTCCTGTGTACAGACAAGAAGCTACATCTTTATTAATCAACTCGCCATCCTGTAACTGGTTCACAATAAAATCATAAACCAATTGTGCGGCAGCACAGGCATTGATATCCCAATGACGGTAATCGTCAAAATCTTCTGGTTCCAGATGATGATCGATCATAATTTTTTTAGCACCGGCAGCCCTAACTAATTCCCCTAATTCATTAATACGGCTTAAGGTATTAAAATCAAGGCAAAATATGAGTGAGGCTTCATCCACCAGTTGTGCAGCCTTTTCCTGTGCTTCTGTAAAAATAATTACATCGCTGTTATTTGGCATCCAATGCAAAAAAGTAGGATAATCCGTTGGGGTAATTACTTTAACATGGTGGCCTTTCTGAATTAAAAATCCATACAAACCCAGGGATGATCCCATCGCATCACCATCAGGCTTGTGATGCGTAGTGATCACAATACGTTGTGGCGTAGCCAATAATGTTTTTAATTCAGTTAGTGTAAGCATATATTTTTGCGCTGCAAAGCTAAGTAAATTTTGATTAGGATTTAAAGATTTTAGGGTGTGCCTGCCCGTATTTTAAAAGATATATAAATATTCGGAATAGTAAGCTGAGCGGTTTATTGATTATTCATCAATTAAAACGTAGTTTTGCAAAAAAAATTGATATCAAAACACGATGAGCACGAACAGAACTTTTACCATGATTAAGCCTGATGCAGTAGCAAATGGCCATATTGGATCAATCATTAACGACATTACTAATGCTGGTTTCAAAATCATTGCATTAAAATATACCAAACTTACAGCCGAAACTGCTGGTCAGTTCTATGCCGTTCATGCTGAGCGCCCGTTTTATAAAGATTTAGTAAGCTTTATGTCTTCAGGACCAATTGTTGCCGCTATTTTAGAAAAAGACAATGCAATCGAAGATTTCAGAAAACTGATCGGCGCTACGAACCCGGCTGAAGCTGCTGAAGGTACAATCCGTCAGAAATATGCAAAATCGATTGATGCAAACGCGGTTCACGGATCAGATTCTGATGAAAATGCAGAAATTGAAGGTAACTTCTTCTTCAAAGCAGACGAACGTTTCTAACTGCCAACACAAAAAATTTACAATAAAACCCCGAATATTCGGGGTTTTATTGTTTTATCTATTTTGTATCTTTCGGCCTTAAATATGATCCATCAGTTATAACTGCTGGAATTAATTACAACATAAAACAAACAATGAAACGAATTTTATTAGCGGTATGTTTATCTGGTATCGCTGGTGCATCTTATGCGCAAACCAAAACAGCAGCAAAAAAACCAGCTGTAAAAAAAACGACCGCAGTAACCAAAACATCAACTTTGAAAATGGGTGGCTTAAAATCGGCCTTAGACTCCACCAGTTACGCTTTTGGCACATCAATCGGAGCCAGTTTAAAAACAACCGGCCTTTCTACCTTAAATTACGATGTATTGTTAAAAGGCCTGAAAGATGCATTTACCGGCAATGAGGTTTTGTTAACGCAACAGCAGGCCCAACAATGTATAAGCGAAGCGATCACAAAGGCATCATCCATAAAAAACAAAGCTGAAGAAGCTGCAAACAAAATTAAATATGCACCAATTATGAAAGAAGGACAAGATTTCTTAGAACAGAACAAAAAACGTGCGGGTGTACAAACCACTGCGAGTGGCCTACAATATGAGGTTTTAACTGCCGGTACCGGCGTTAAACCACAGGCTACCGATTCGGTACTGGTACATTATAAAGGCACCTTATTAAATGGAAAACAATTTGACAGCTCTTACGACAGAGGCGAGCCGATTTCTTTCCCGCTAAACCGCGTGATTCCGGGATGGACAGAAGGTGTACAACTGATGCCGGCAGGTTCAAAATACAAATTCTTTATCCCGTACAACCTGGCCTATGGCGAACGTGGTGCAGGACAGGATATTCCGCCTTACAGCACTTTGATTTTTGAAGTAGAGCTGTTAAAAGTGAACGGAAAATAGATTAAAAGGAAGATGGAGCATGTAAAACGGAAAATGTAACGTGTGACATCTCAGCTAGATCACCAAAATCGTCATTCAGGAGCGCAAGCAGCAAGGGATGACGATTTTTTTTTAAGAATAATCCTTAGTCCGTCATTTCGAGCGGAGTGAAACGAAGTCGAGAAATCTACTGAATTAACCAAATGGAGGCATCGACACGACCAAAATCACAGTTACCTACAAAAACGACTTTACATCGTATCAGATGGTAACATCTGACACCACATTTAAAATCATCATTCAGGCAGCGCAAGCATCAAGGGATGACGATTTTTTTTTAGAATAATCCTTAGTCCGTCATTTCGAGCGGAGTAAAACGAAGTCGAGAAATCTACTGAATTAATCAAATGGAGGCATCCACACCACTAAAATCACAGTTACCTAAAAAACGACTTTACATCGTATCAGATGGTAACATCTGACACCACATTTAAAATCGTCATTCAGGAGCGCAAGCAGCAAGGCATGACGATTTTTTTTAGAATAATCCTTAGTCCGTCATTTCGAGCGGAGTGAAACGAAGTCGAGAAATCTACTGAATTAATCAAATGGAGGCATCGACACCAGTAAAATCACAGTTACCTAAAAAAACGACTTTACATCGTATCAGATGGTAACATCTGACACCACATTTAAAAACGGCCTTCTGATGTCAGGTGGAAACATCTGACATCACATTTAATGATGCTAAAACAAGTTTAGCAAGGCGAATCTGGGAATTTATTAAAACTTTCCTGAGTATTCAATGTTAGCTATTACAAATTAACATGAATATGAAAAAAGCATTCCCTTTAGTACTGATTGCATTTTTATGCACCACCTTAAGCAGTTGTGAACTGGTAGAAGGTATCTTTAAAGCCGGCGTTTGGGTAGGCGTAATTGTAGTGGTAGTGGTGGTTGCGCTGGTGATCTGGATTTTGGCCAAGATATTTGGCGGAGGCCGGGGTTAGTTTAGTCTTGAGTCCTAAGTCTATATTCCTTAGTCGGGAAGATCATCCCTATTGAATATAAAGGGCAGAAATTTTAAACTTTTGCCCTTTTATATGCCTTATAAAAACACCATTTCGGTAATTACCTCGCTTCCGGCGTGCTCATTCAACTTCTGAATGATTCCCTGTCTCACCATGATCAGTTCATTTTTGATTACGGATGATTCTATCCTCAAAAACAGTCTTCTATCGTGAATATAAATTTGCTTGGTTCTGTTGGCAATCGCAGTCCCCATAATTTCTGGCCAGATAGATAAAATTGAGGTTTCATCAAATTTACGGCGCAACCGATACACATCCAGCATTTTGCTGATCGCATCTTTTAAGGTAACATCATTGGGTTTACGCATTTTGTATGTTTCCGTTATCTACTTCGAACAAAGTTACATCAACTTCGATCTTTTCAAAAATTGATTTTACTCTTTCCTTTCCGGTATCGGTAATAAATATCTGTCCAAAATCATGATGTGAAACCATTTGCATGAGTTTTTGAACGCGGTTATCATCGAGCTTATCAAAAATATCATCCAACAAAAGCAAAGGTTTAAAACCTTTATTTTTAGCCAGATAGGCATATTGTGCTAATTTTAAGGCAATTAAAAAAGACTTTTGCTGCCCCTGAGAACCGAACTTTTTTAACGGCATACCGCTGATGACAAAAGCCAGTTCATCTTTATGGATACCAGTTGTGGTCCGCTCCAGTACGCGGTCTTTTTCTACCGATTTTTTCAACAATTCTTCAAAAGTTGCATCATTCAATCGCGATTGATAGTTCAGCTCTACAGTTTCCTTGTTTTCGGTAAGATAAGTATAGTATTGATTAAATAGCGGAATAAACTCATCCATAAAAGCTTTACGGACCGTAAATATCTTATTGCCGGCCATCACCAACTGTTCATCTAAAATTTCGAGCAGTGTAGGATCATATTTTCTGGTAATGGCAATCTGTTTAAGCAAAGCATTCCGGTTCAACAAAATACGGTTGTAGGTAATCAGCTGATCCAGGTAATGTGCATCGGTCTGCGAAATGACGTTATCGATAAACTTTCTCCGTTCTTCACTACCTTCCATAATCAGATTTACATCATAGGGAGAAACCATCACTACCGGAAAGAGGCCGATATGATCGGCCAGTTTTTCATATTCTTTCTTATTGCGCTTAAATTGTTTTTTCTGATTTCGCTTTACACCACAGGAAATTTTTTCGTTTTTTTCATTGCGGTCAAAATCGCCCTGAATCATAAAAACCTCTTCACTGGCTTTAATCTGCTGGCTATCGATGGGATTAAAGTAACTTTTACACAGGCACAGGTAGTGAATCGCATCAAGCATATTCGTTTTGCCGGCGCCATTATTACCTGTAAATACGTTTACAGTTTCCGAGAAATGGAGGTCTGCATCTGTATAGTTCTTAAAATTTAGAAGGGTAATATTTTTTAACCACATAAATATGTCACAAATTTACCCTTTTTTAGCTTCTTAAAACCCATTGTTTAAAATTAACGTTAATAACATTTAAAAAAATTGTACTTTCATCTCAACGAGAAAATAATGGTTGCACAAAAAATGTTAGAAGGAAATGTTCTATGGTCTTATGATCATGAACTAAACAACGATAAAAATTCGAGCTGGATTAAAAAAATCGCAGGTCTATTTTCATTTTTAAAGCCCGTTCACAATCACGAGGGTGAGATTTTATTAGCCTCTAATGGAATCTTTATTACCGGAGATGAACAATTGGAACTTCCGTTATCCCATATAGAAGAGGTTTATATGGGTTTCGACGATTTATTTCCGGCTTCATCAGCCAGAAACTTTGGTGCATTCTGGCAGCCGATCAGAATCAAATCCATTGTGAGCCGCTCTGAAAGCCAAACCGTATACCTGGTAATTAACCATACCGGTATTTTTAGCGATAACCAAACCTGGTTTAATACACTAATCAGCTTGTTACGTTAATGATCACGACAATTTTGCAATTATGGAACCCTAAACAACTAATGTTTAATTAAATACTTCAAAATAAAGGTTGATACTTTGATTGAAAAATGTATTTTTGCAATCTTAAATTTTTTAAACAAACATGTCTACAACAGATAACCAGACAATTCAACCAACTAAAAAAGGTTCATTTTTACAAGAGAATAATAAGAGCTTACTGTTTATCGCAGGTGCTGTAGTTTTATTAGTGTTAATATATCTTTGGTATCAAGGCGTGTATTTAAAAGGTCGTGCTGAGGAAGCCGCCAGCAAAATGTACAAAGCAGAACAATTTGTTGGAGTAGATTCATTATCGAACAGAGCAGTTAAAGGCGAAGGTGGCTACCCAGGCTTCGAGCAGATTGCAAAGGAATATGATAACACCAAGTCGGCAAACCTGGCTAACCTTTATTTAGGTGGCATCTACTTACGCAAAGGCGAATACAAACAAGCAATTGAGGCTTTGAGCAAATACAGCGCTACCGGAAGCCCGGTTGCAGACCCATTGGCTTTAGGCCTGTTAGGCGATGCCTACAGCGAATTGAAAGATTATAAACAAGCGTCTACCTATTATAAAAAAGCTGCCGATAAAGCAAGTAAATTTACTTCACCAATGTTCTTAAAAAAATTAGGATTGGTTAACGAAAGCCAAAATGATTATAAAGGTGCGGTTGAAGCTTATACCAAAGTAAAAACACAATATCCGGAGAGTGCAGAAGCACAATTAATTGATGCTTACATTGCAAGAGCACAGGAAAAAGTTAAATAAAAACCGACCAAACATATTTACAGGAAAGATCATTGAAAGATGATCTTTTTTTGTTTAAAGACATTTTTACTACCATTATCTCAGGCAGTTCGTCATAGGGCCATATTATCACTTGTACTTCATCTGTATTTTGTCACGTTGAGCCTGTCGAAACGCCCTAAAAGGCATTATCAAGGCCTTTCAACAAGTTCAGGATGACGATTTTTGTACTTATGACAGTCTCATCTTTTTGACAAAATAGTTCGTTAAATGAATTCAAGTAGCTACCGGGTCAGAACGACTTCTCAAACCCCTCTAACATCGCGACTCAGCATATTATTAAAAAACTGACTTCCTTTTTTGGAAATCAGATGCAGATGCGTTTAGGTTGCTGCAGTCCCGCTCTCCATTCCTTCTAATGTGGATTGATCCAATAACGGGTAAGTCACCGGTAAGCATCGGAACCACTTCGATCCGGGTTTAGGTGGCTAAGCCAGCAATACTATTCGGGGCTGTGTGATGGCGAAAAACACCTACATATTGACAGACTATGCTATTCACCCCTTTAATAACAGCAAAGATACTGCCATTTTAGACCTGATTGAAATGGAAAGCCCACAGCGCAGCCAGGACTTGAAATGGAAAGCAGGATGAACATTAGAAAGAGCTTCTGTAATTGCTCTTCAAATGACCTTTTTTGGGCTACACTCCTTTGAGATTTAAATTACAAAAGATCCTTCGCTGCGCTACCATTGACGTTATTTTGTAATTATTTGATAGTTAAATACTTATGAAATATGCATTTCCATCCAACAAGGCCTTCGCACTGGGTCTCCGTTCTACTTAAGTCCGGCCTAACAAATTTTTCGGAC